>JAGRIE010000001.1 GCA_020443425.1 Halioglobus sp. | reverse complement strand
CCTTACAACAATGTGGTGCGCACCACGATAGAAGCCATGGCCGCCGTCTTCGGCGGCACCCAGTCGCTGCACACCAATGCGCTGGATGAGGCGATCGCACTGCCGACCGAGTTCTCCGCACGCATCGCCCGCAACACGCAGCTGATCATCCAGGAGGAGACCGGTATCACGCGAGTGGTCGATCCCTGGGGTGGCTCCTACATGATGGAGAACCTGACGCAGGACATCGCCGACAAAGCCTGGGAGTTGATCGAGGAAGTGGAGGCCGCCGGCGGCATGGCCAAGGCGATTGAAACCGGTATGCCGAAAATGCGTATTGAGGAGGCTGCCGCCAAGAAGCAGGCGCGTATCGATCGCGGTGAGGATGTGATCGTCGGCGTGAACAAGTACCGCGTCAAGGAAGAGGGCAATGTCGATATCCTCGACATCGATAACGCGGCGGTGCGGAAATCGCAGTTGGCGCGGCTCGCCAGCATTCGTGAAAGCCGCGATGAAAGCGCGGTCGAAGCGGCACTGGAAGCCATCTACCAGTGTGCGGTGAGCGGTGAGGGGAACCTGTTGGAACTGGCCATTGAGGCCACGCGTCGACGCGCGACCGTCGGGGAGATCTCATTTGCCATGGAACGCGAATTCGGCCGCTTCAAGGCACAGGCGCAAACCGTATCCGGTGTCTATGGCGCTGCATTTGAAACCGACCAGACCTGGCAGGATATCAGCAAGGACATCGATAGTTTTGTCGCTGAACACGGCCGTCGCCCGCGTATGCTGGTGTGCAAAATGGGCCAGGACGGACACGATCGCGGTGCCAAGGTAATCGCCACGGCCTTTGCTGATGTCGGTTTCGACATCGACCTGTCACCGATGTTTTCCACCCCGGAAGAAGTCGCGCGGCAGGCGATTGAGAACGATGTGCACGTGGTCGGCGCGTCCTCGCTGGCAGCGGGCCATAAAACGCTGGTGCCTGAGCTGGTCGCGGAACTGAAGAAGCAGGGCGCTGAGGATATCGTTGTCATTGCAGGCGGGGTGATTCCGCGGCAGGACTACGACTTCCTTTACGAGGCCGGTGTGAAATGCATTTTCGGCCCCGGCACGCCTATTCCCCAGTGCGCGCGAGAAGTGCTGGAAGCGGTGAAATCGGTCCAGGGTTGAGCATGCCACCACGTCCGCAACACGGTTAACGTGACATGAGCCAGTTCGACCTGCAGCAACTGCTGGGCGGCAACCGCCGCGCCCTCGCCAAGGCCATCACGGTGATCGAGAGTTCGCTTGACGCGCACCGGGAGCAGGCGCAAACCATCCTCGAGGAGGTGTTGCCGCACAGCGGCAACAGCATCCGTGTCGGTATCACCGGCGTGCCGGGGGTCGGCAAGTCCACCTTTATCGAGGCGTTTGGCCTCTACCTGATCGAGCAGGGCAAGCGCGTTGCCGTGCTCGCGGTCGATCCCAGCTCGCCGATTGCCGGCGGCTCCATACTGGGCGACAAGACGCGGATGGAGGAACTCTCGCGGCGCGAGGAGGCCTTTATACGGCCGACGCCGGCGGCAGGCGCGCTCGGTGGTGTCGCGCAGAAAACGCGCGAAACCATGCTGCTCTGTGAAGCCGCCGGCTACGATGTCATCCTGGTCGAGACTGTCGGTGTCGGGCAGTCCGAGTACCAGGTCGCCGGTATGGTCGATTTCTTCATGGTCCTCATGCTGCCGGGCGGCGGTGACGAGTTACAGGGGATCAAGAAAGGCATTATGGAGCTGGCGGATGCGCTGGTGATCAACAAGGCGGACGGCGACAGCGAAAAACTCGCCGGCATGACACAGCGCCAGTACACCAGCGCCATGAGCCTGCTGCGCCACAACAGCTTCTGGACGCCGCGGGTGATGACCTGTTCCGCACTGACCTCGCACAATATCGACGCCGTTTGGGCGATGTTGCTGGAGTACTACTACGAGGCGCTGGCGTGCAATGCGTTCATCAGCAAACGCAACCAGCAGAATCTGGACTGGATGCGCCAGCTGCTGAACGAGATGCTGTTGCTGAAGCTGTCGCAGAATGCCACCGTGAAGTCACTGCTGCCGGATCTTGAGCGCGCGGTAGAACGCCAGGAGATCACAGCCTTTGCCGCGGTCAAACAAATCATGGAACATCTGTAACACGGTCGCCACCATGCGCTTTCAACCGCTCGAAAAGCTGATCAACCTGCGTGACGGCTACTCGCGACAATTCAAGATCGATAACCTGCAGCTGCTGTTGACGCAGCGCCAGGGTGAGGTGCACCTGCTTGAGGCGAACTGTCCGCACCGCTCACATCCCCTGGGTACGGCTGATATCGATGGGGGTGTGCTGCGCTGCCCACTGCACCAGTACGAGTTCTCCCTCGCCGATGGCCGCCTGCTGCACGCCACCGAAGAGCGGTGCCGCGGCCTGCGTCTCTACCCTGTGATATACCAGGGCAATGAACTGGGCCTGATGCTGGAGGACTAGCCCCGGCATCAGGCCGCCCACTCAGAAACCGTACTGGGCTTTCAGCTCCGGGTCCTTCTCGGAGATCAGGCGCGCGAGGTCGACCATCACCTTGCACTGTTTCCACGAGGCATCGTCCTGCATTTTGCCGTCTACCATCACCGCGCCGCTGCCGTCGGGCAGGGCGTCCAGTACACGCTTGGCCCACACCACCTCGGCGGGCGGTGGGCTGAACACCTTTTTGGCGATGTCTATCTGGCTGGGATGCAGTGACCAGGCCCCGACGCAGCCCATCAGGAAGGCATTGCGGAACTGGTCTTCACAGGCCACGGGATCGTCGATCGCGCCGAAAGGACCGTAGAAGGGCAGGGCGCCGACTGCGACACAGGCGTCTACCATGCGGCCCATGGTGTAGTGCCACAAATCCTGCTGGTGGGTGGCGCGCGGGGCGTCCGGGTTGCTTTCATCCGGATCATCGCGGACCACATAGCCGGGGTGGCCGCCGCCGATGCGAGTGGTTTTCATGCGCCGCGATGCAGCCAGGTCGGCCGGCCCGAGACTCATGCCCTGGATGCGGGGACTGGCGTTGGCGATCTCTTCCACATTTGCCACCCCGAGTGCCGTCTCCAGCAGGCAGTGCAGCAGAATCGGTTTTTTCAACCCCGCGCGCGCCTCCAGTTGGGCCAGCAGCTGGTCGACGAAATGGATATCCCATGCGCCCTGGATTTTCGGCAGCATGATCACATCGACCTTGTCGCCAGCCTCGGTGACGATTCGCGTAATATCATCGAGGAACCACGGGCTGTCGAGGCTGTTGATGCGGGTCCACAGCTGGGTGTCACCGAAGTCGTTGTCCTGCGCGATTTTGATAAAGCCTTCGCGTGCCGCCTCCTTGTTGTCGATGGCGATTGCGTCCTCCAGGTTGCCCAGCAGGATATCAACCCGCTTGGCGATCCCCGGTGCTTTTTCCACCATTTTGGGATTGCTGGGATCGAAGAAGTGGATCATGCGCGAGGGACGCACCGGAATATCGTGCACCGGCTGGGGAGCACCGAGGGCGAGGGGACGAAAAAAATCACGGGGACTGCGCATGTTTACCTCCGAAGGAGCGGCTTAACTGTTGATGTCATGGAAAGCAGTATACAGGCGCTGGCGCAGCGTCTGGTACTGGTGGTACAGGTTCATCGGCTGTGACTCTATCTGCGCGAGCAACTGCTGTTCGCCGCCGAGTCGTTCTATACCGAAGCTGCCGAATTCCTCCAGCAGCCGCTTGTGCAGCCAGTAGGACTGGTAGTGCCTGCGTCGCTGCGACAGCCGCTGCTGTGACAGCAGCAACTGGTAGTGCTGTTCCAGGGCGTCGGCCAGTGCTTCGACGCCATCATCACTGGCGGCGCTGGTGGCCAGTACTGGCACCTGCCAGTCGCCGTCGGGATGGGTGCGTTTGAGCGCGGAACTGAGTTCTGACAGGGTGCGGGTGGCGACGGCGCCCATATCCGCCTTGTTGACCACCAGGATATGCGGCACCTCGAGAATACCGGCTTTCAGGAACTGCACACTGTCGCCGGAACCGGGTTGCGCCACGTAACAGGTGGTGTCACACAGGCGCGAGACATCCACCTCGCGCTGTCCGACACCGACAGTCTCGATCAGCACGATGTCAAAACCGGCGAGCATCACGACGCTCATCGGCCAGACCTCGGCGCTCAAGCCGCCGAACTGGCCGCGGTTGGACAGCGAGCGGACGAATACACCGTCGTCCTCCGCGCTGGTCTGCATCCGCAGGCGATCACCGAGCAGGGCGCCGCCGCTGAGCGGGCTGGATGGATCCACCGCCAGCACCGCAACGCGTAAACCGCGGCGCCGCCACACACGTATCAGCGCGGCACTCAATGTGGATTTGCCGGCGCCGGGCGGGCCGGTAATGCCGATCAGGTGACCGCCGGCTCGGTCCTGGTCGCGCTGCAGAAGGCCCAGCAACGCCGCCGCCTGCTCCCGTGCGACGGGGCGCCTGTCATCCAGCAGGTTCAATGCCTGTGCGATCGCGGCGCGGTCGGCGGCGGCAATGGCAGCGGCGAGTGCGGCCGTGCTGTCAGTGTCGGGTGCGTTCATTGCGCCGCAATTCAGGCCGCAGGCTCCAGGCCATTGGCCTCGCGAATGATGGTGACCATCGTATTCATGATGGTGTTCATATCCACATCCTTGGGTGTGAACACGGCTTTCAAGCCCTGCTGCTGCAGCTGCCTGGCATCCTCTTCGGGAATGATACCGCCGATCACCAGTGGTATGCCGGTGGCGCCGATCCTGTCCAGTTCCCTGTTGATATCCTCAACCAGTTCGAGATGGCTGCCGGACAGCACCGAGAGCCCGATCAGGTGGACACCTTCCTCCTGGGCCGCGCGCGCGATTTGCGCCGGCGTGAGGCGTATGCCCTCATAGACAATTTCAAAGCCCGCATCGCGGCCTTTCACGGCGATCTGTTCGGCGCCGTTGCTGTGGCCGTCGAGACCGGGCTTGCCGATCAGCAAGCGCAGTGGGCGGCCGAGTTCTTCACCGGTTCTGCGGACCCGGTTGCGCACGCCTTCGAGGGCGTCGGAATCGCTGCCCTCCACCGGGCTGATATCGATACCGGTAGGCGCCCGGTACTCCCCGAACACCTCGCGCAGGACCTCGCTCCACTCGCCGGTAGTGACGCCGACTCGCGCGCACTGGATGGAGGGTGGCATGATGTTGCTGCCATCGGATGCGGCGTCGCGCAGGGCCTGCAGGGCCTGCTGCACCTGGCTGTTGTCGCGGGTGTCGCGGAATGCCTGCAGCGAGGCGATCTGGTCGCGCTCCGCGCGCTCGTCGACCCGCATGATGCCAGACTCCTCACCGGCCGTTAGCGGTGATTCGGCGGATTCCTGGTAGCAGTTGACGCCGACGATCTTCAGGTCGCCGCTCTCGATACTGCGCATGCGGCGGGTGTGGCTCTGCACCAGTTCGCGCTTCACGTAGCCGTTGTCAATGCAGGCCACCATGCCGCCGTGCGCCTCGACCCGCGCCATCTCCTCGTGGGCACCGTCGATCAGCGCCTGCACTTTGGCCTCCACCACGGGGGAACCATCGAGCAGGTCGCCGTATTCGAGCAGGTCCGTTTCCAGCGCCAGCACCTGTTGCATACGCAGGGCCCACTGCTGGTCCCAGGGGCGGGGAAGTCCCAGCGCCTCGTTCCACGCCGGCAACTGTATGGCGCGGGCGCGGGCATTTTTCGACAGTGTCACCGACAACATTTCCAGCACGATACGCTGTACGTTGTTCTCCGGTTGCGACTCGGTCAGGCCCAGTGAGTTGACCTGTACGCCGTAGCGGAAGCGGCGCTGCTTCTCGTCAGTGACCCCGTAGCGCTCGCGCGTGAGTGTGTCCCACATACGGCCGAACGCGCGCAGCTTGCAGGTCTCCTCGACAAAGCGGATGCCGGCGTTGACGAAGAACGAGATGCGCCCGACGACATCGGTGAAGCGATCGGGCGGAATCTGGCCGCTGGCCTGCACCGCATCGAGGATGGCGGTGGCCGTGGACAGGGCGTAGGCCAGTTCCTGGGTGGGCGTGGCACCGGCCTCCTGCAGGTGGTAGCTGCAGATATTCGTCGGGTTCCACTTGGGAATATTCTGCACGGTGTAGGCGATCAGGTCCGTGGTCAGGCGTACCGACGGCGCGGGCGGGAAAATATAGGTGCCGCGGGACAGGTATTCCTTCAGCACATCGTTCTGCGTGGTGCCCTGTAACTGCGCGGGGTCGACTCCCTGGCGCTCGGCCACCGCGACGTACAGAGCCAGCAGCCAGGGCGCAGTCGCATTGATCGTCATGGAGGTGTTCATCTGTCCCAGTGGGATCTGGTCGAACAGCGCCTCCATGTCACCGATGTGGTTGATCGGTACACCGACCTTGCCGACCTCACCGCGCGCCAGCGGGTGATCGGAGTCGTAGCCGGTCTGTGTCGGGAGGTCGAAAGCGACTGACAGCCCGGTCTGCCCCCGGCTCAGGTTGGTGCGGTAGAGCTCGTTGGAGGCCTTGGCCGAGGAGTGCCCGGAGTAGGTGCGCATCAACCAGGGGCGATCGCGTTTTTCAGTGTCCTGACTCACAGTGAGACTCCTCAGCGGGGGCGGCGCTTGACCAGCAGGCGCCGCTCAATTTCGAAAATCTTGTCGGCGATTTTTTCTTTGCCGACTGCGCGTTTGCTATCTTCCTTGACGAACAGGTCGGCGCCGTGGGCTTCCAGTGCCGCTGCGGCGCGAATATTCTTCACGCCAACCAGTTGCAGTGTGAGCACGCCGTAGTCATCACAGTCCGCCAGTGGCTCTGTCGACAGCACGCGCGACAATGCGCCTATGGTATCGCCGGCAAATGCCGGCTGTGTGTGATAGCCCTCGGTAAAGCCGAGCTCCCACACCGCGTGTTCGCTGACATCGCGGCTGGCCAGTCCGTCCAGCCACGCGAACACCAGTCCGCCGTACACGATGGGCTCGCCGCTCATTTTGCCCGACAGCGAGCTGGAGAAGAGGCGGTCGAAGTGCAGGGGATGGCTGTTGCCCACCATATAGGTCAGCGCCATATGCTCGTCAGTGATGGTGCGGCCGTTGGCGTGCACGATAATATCGCCGGGCGTAAAGTCTTCAAAGTAGGTATTGGGCCCGGTCAGTCCGGCGCCGGCAGGTGCCGCCGTCAGCGGCAGTTCCAGCACCGGTGCCTCCTCGCCCGGAAAATCGACGGTGACCTCCGGTGCCGGGGTGGTGGCGGGGCGGTCGCCGCGCCAGCCGACCAGGATCTTGCGCTCGTATTGCAGCACCACGGCATTGTGCTGGTTCACCCCGACAGTGCGGATACGGGTGATACCCGGTTTGTCGGGCCCCCGGTCCCTGCGCTCAAGCACTTTGGTGAAACTGCGCACGGTGTCGCCGGGGTAGACCGGACGCAGAAACTGTACCTGGTAGTAGCCGAGGTTGGCGATGGCTTTTTCCGAGTCGTTCTGCACACCCAGTGACAGCGTCACGTTGAACACCATCTGTGGGCTGGCGAGCAGGTCTGCAAAGCCGTGCGCCCGCGCGTACTGCGCATTCAGGTACAGCGGATTGGCCTGCATGAAGGTGCGTGCGAAGTCCAGCATATTGCTGGCGGTGAAGGTGAAGCCGCGCGGGTGTTCAAACACCTGCCCGGGTTCCAGTTCATCGAGATAGCGCCCGTATTGCGGGTGGCGCGCCTTGTCGACGTCGACGGGAATATCGGCGGATATCTCGGCCTGGGGTGACAGTGGCAGTGAAATACTCATCGTCAGGCAGCGCCTCCCGCGTTCTCGACCAGGGACCTGGCGATCACCTTGAGGGCCAGTGTTTCCTCCGCACCTTCAAAAATAGACAGCACGCGCGCATCCGCAAAGTAGCGGCTCACCGGCGTCTCCTCAGCATAGCCCATGCCGCCGTGAATTTGCAGCGCTTCGCGCGTCAGCCATTCAGCGGTTTTACTGGCAAATATTTTCGCGGCACTGGCCTCCATATCACCGGCACCGGTATCCATCAGTTCCGCTACATCGTAGGTGATCTGCCGGCAGGCCAGCAGCAGGGCCGCCATGCGCGCCAGTTTGACCTGGGTCAGCTGGTACTGCGCGATCGGCTGTGCGAACACCACGCGGTCCTTGGCGTAGGAGATCGCTTTCTCAAATGCCGCCCGCATCACGCCGACAGCCCGAGCGGCTGTCTGGATACGTCCGCCCGCGAACCCCGCCATCGCGTAGTAGAAGCCTTTGCCCTCGCCGTCGGCGTCGCCCAGCATGTTCTCCGCCGGCACGAAGAAGTCGTCAAAGAACAGCTCGAATGAATGCATACCGCGATAGCCCATGGTGGCGATCGCGCGGCCCGTCAGTTTACCGCCGGCCTCGGGGGTCACCTCGAAATCATGCCCGTCGCTGGAGGGTTTCTCGACCAGGAACATGGACAGGCCGCGGTGGCCCAGCTCCATGTCGGCACTGGTGCGCGCCAGTACCAGCAGCAGGCCAGCCTTGCCGCCGAAGGTACACCAGGTTTTGGCGCCGTTCAGCAGCCAGCCGCCTTCGGTAGGCGTGGCCCGCAGGCGCACCCCGGCGACATCGGAGCCGTAATTGGGCTCGGTCACGGCCACTGCGCACAGTGGTTCGCCGACGGCGATCTGCGGCAGCCAGTGCTGTTTCTGCTCTTCAGTACCGCCTTTGAGCAGGGCCCGGGAGAGGATTTCAGGCCGCGTGATCAGGCTGCCGGCGGCGCCCAGCGAGCCGCGCGATAACTCCTCTGTGACCACGATCATCCCGAGTGTGTCCTCTTGATCGTCCTCCTGCAGGCCACCGTAACTGGCGGGTATGGAGAGCCCGAACATGCCCATCTCTTTCAGCGGTTCGAGTATCTCGTCGGGGATGATCAGGTCCTGGCGGTGGATTTCCTCCGCCAGCGGTGCGACCACGTCGTCTGCGAAGCGGCGGAAGGTGTCGCGCATCATCGTGTGGTGTTCGCTCAGCAGGTCGGGCCCGAGGTCGCCGTCGCGCTCCAGCACCATCTGGCCAATGGCGGCGATGTTCTGGGCCGCGAGTTGCTGTTGCAGGAAGCCGGCGGTGGCGGCGTCCGCCTCGATGGCGCTGATATCCGCCAGCGAGAGCCCGAAATCTGCCGGCCGGGTGCGCAGGCGATTCACGGTGTTGGTGACGGCATCGGCGCAGAACAGTGTGGCCAATTGCGTGGTGAAAGTGTTGCTCGCGGAGGATTCGGCGATCAGCCGTTGGGCATGTGCGAGCAGGAACTTCGCGGCCGTGCACTCGGACCAGCTGACCGACAGGTCAACGCAGGCCAGCTGGTGTTCGTCCAGCCGCGCCGGCAGCACGCGCCCGTCCTGGGCCGTCCGCGCCTTGAGCGCGGACAGTGACCGGTCGATGAGTTGAGTTGCGGCAGCTAGCACAGCAACGGCGTGCTCGAGCTGCTGCCCGTCATTCAGGGAAACGTCTGACATGATTGATCCTACTCTGTGGTATTAAATGTGCCGGAACGGGATATCGCGGGAACCCGCAACGCCTGTAGCGGTTTAATCATTCAAACCGCGAATTTTAATGGTTCAGGGCGTATTAGACAACCTGTTAAATAGCGGGTTATACGCAGACCAGGGCCAGCGGATCAGCCCCGCTGTACTTGCTCAGGCACTGTCCCCTTGGGTATCCTTGGCGGCTGCCACCCGGCACTGCAGAATCACCCAAACGAGGAATCCCAATATGACCATCAGGCCACGTCGCTCATTGCTGTATATGCCAGGCTCAAACCCCCGGGCACTGGACAAGGCGCGATCCCTGCCCGCGGATGGCCTGATCCTGGATATGGAGGATTCTGTCGCTCCGGATGCCAAGGCCCTCGCCCGGGAACAGATCGGCGCGGCACTGGCGGAGGGCGGCTACGGTCATCGTGAGCTGATTGTCCGCATCAATGCGCTGTCCACAGAGTGGGGGGCGGCTGATATCGAGGCGATTTGCGCGTTTGCCAACACGCCGGATGCTGTACTGATCCCCAAGATCGACACCGCGGCGGATGTGGTGGAGGCGATCACCGCGTTTGAGAAGGCCGGTTGTCCCGACAGTGTGGCAATGTGGATCATGGCTGAAACACCGCTGTGCATCCTGAACATTGCCGAAGTGGCGGCGGCGCACCCGCGACTCGCCGGCATCGTAATGGGCACGTCCGATCTTTCCAAAGACACCCGCGTGCGGCATACACCGGATCGCCTCGGCTTCATCACCGCGCTCAACCTCTGTGTCTACGCCGGTCGCGCGCACGGCCTCACGATTATCGACGGTGTGCAGCTGGATCTGGAGAACGAAGACTTGTTGCGCCAGTCCTGCGAACAGGGTCGCGACCTGGGCTTCGACGGCAAGAGCCTGATTCACCCGAAACAGATAGCGGCCGCCAATGCCGTGTTTGCGCCGGATGAACAGGAAATCGCTGCCGCCCGGGATATTATCGCCGGCTTTGAAGAGGCGATGGCACTCGGCAAGGGTGTGGTGGTGGTGAATGGCCGGCTGGTAGAAAACCTGCATGTCGAAGAGGCCAAGCGGCAACTTGCACTGGCTGAGGCGATCGCTGCACTGGGCGCCTGACCTAGAGGTGCAGTGAGCGCAGCTCCGGGTCCTCGACGCTGTAGCGCCAGAGTTCGTCAAACAGCTCAAGGTGTCGCGCGGTGGAGGCCCGCGAGTCCGGCTCGTAGAAGGCGTCGTGCTCACTGCCGCCCGGTTTGTAAAGCACGCCATCCCGGTCCCGTATCACGACCGTCTCGCTGTTCCACTGCGGGTGTTCCGCGAGTTTGCGAATATGCACCACACTGGGTACGCGGCGGGCCAGCTGCAGTAACTGGTGGCGACGGCCCCGCAGCGCGCGCGAGTCGCTGATCAGTATCCGTACCTGCGCCTGTCGGGTGCTGCGCGCCAGCGCGGCCAGTGCGGTGACGAGGTCGGCGCTGTCAAACGCTGCGTAATCCAGCGCCGGGCTCTGGATACAGATCTGGCGCGAGGCGCTTGCGCACAGCGCTACTGCGAAGCGCGCAAAGGGTTCGGGATAGGCGACGCCGGTTATAAACTCGTTCACTGGCCCGGCGCCTGCATCGTTATTCGACATCGAGACACCCGCTTTGCAATAAATTCTCCAACAGCCTGGCAGTATCGGTGTCGGCCAGCGCGCTGTCCAGTTGCGGTCCGAACAGATCGCGCCTGTCACACAGTATCAGCAGGCAGGGCAGGACCGATGCCCCACAGGTATGGCTCTCTCCGTTAGCGAACACTGTGATCCCGTCGCTATCCTGTTGCCAGGCCAGCTTGGCAGCGCGGGGCAGGGATATTGTAGCGCCGCCGCTGTACAGTGCCTCGCGTGCGGCATCGATGTCGCCGGCATCGAGGTCGATGTCGTAATGCGGCTCCGTTACCAGTTCACCAAACCACTGGTTCCGCACCGGCTGCTGCAGGGCCCGCTGCAGCTGCGCCAGTGCCTCGTTGACATCCCCCGCGTGTATTTCACCGGGTCGGGTGGCCGCCGCGCGACCGGCGTCGCTGTAGAACAGCTCCTGCGTCATCTGTAACAGCAGCTGATCGCTCCAGCGCGCTATCATCTCACTCAGCTGCGGTGCCCGGAAGCCGATTGAAAATGTCGTGCACTCGCCCTGGGCAACACCCCAGTGCGCAATACCCGGAGGCACATACAGCAGGTCACCGGGGCCCAGCAGGTACTCCTCGACACAGTGAAAATCCTGCAGGATGCGCAACTCGTCGTGGGGCAACAGCGCGCTGTGCTCGTCACAGGCCTGGCCCAGCCGCCACAGCCGCTGGCCCTCTCCCTGCAGCAGGAACACGTCGTAGTTGTCGTAATGTGGCCCGACACTGCCGCCATTCACGGCGTAGCTCACCATCACATCGTCCATACGCCACCGGGGTATGAAGTCGAATTGGCGCTGCAGCTCTCCCACGGCTGCACTGAAGTGGTCTACCGCCTGCACCAGCAGGGTCCAGGGCTGCGCGCGTTCAAAGTCAGCTGCGCAGAACGGCCCGTGCTGCAATCGCCAGTTGTCGCCGCACTGTTCAACCAGGCGTGACTCCACGGATGCCTCAAACGCCAGCCCGGCCAGGTGGTCACTGCTGATCGGGGGGGAGAAGCCTGCGCCTGTGTTGCGGATGAGCAGGGGCTTGCGCTGCCAGTGGTCCCGCAGGAATGCCGTGTGATCCAGGTTGAGCTGCCAGTTGCCGCTCATGCCGGCGCCTATTTGATGGCCCGCGCCTGGTCAATGGCGTTGCCGATGTAGTTCGCCGGTGTCAGCGCCAGCAGTGATTCGCGGGCTTCATCGGGCAGGTCCAGGGTGGCGACAAAGGCCTGTATCACTTCGCGGCTCA
The DNA here is from genome assembly GCA_020443425.1 of Halioglobus sp. Taxonomy (GTDB): domain Bacteria; phylum Pseudomonadota; class Gammaproteobacteria; order Pseudomonadales; family Halieaceae; genus Marimicrobium. Next base: position 296,183 of record JAGRIE010000001.1, on the reverse strand, counting down.
TATCCTGCCCCCGCGTCAGTTCCTTGAGCTTTTCGTAGGGCTTCTCGATGCCGTAACGGCGCATCACCGTCTGTATCGGTTCCGCCAGCACTTCCCAGCTGTGGTCGAGGTCTTCCGCCAGGCGCGCCTCGTTGAGCTGCAGCTTGCCGATGCCCTTGAGGCTGGACTGGTAGGCGATCAGGCTGTAGCCGAAGCCGACACCCATATTGCGCAGCACAGTGCTGTCGGTCAGGTCGCGCTGCCAGCGGCTCACGGGTAGTTTTGCGCCCAGATGCGCCAGTACCGCGTTGGCGAGCCCGAGGTTGCCCTCCGAGTTCTCAAAGTCGATAGGGTTGACCTTGTGTGGCATGGTGGAGGAACCCACTTCGCCGGCGATGGTCTGCTGCTTGAAATAACCCAGTGAAATATAGCCCCAGATATCGCGGTTGAAATCGATCAGTACGGTGTTGAAACGGGCGATGCAGTCGAACAGCTCAGCCATGTAATCGTGCGGTTCGATCTGGGTGGTGTAGGCGTTCCAGCTGAGACCGAGCCCGGTGACAAAAGCCTCGGCATTGGCCTGCCAGTCAATCGCGGGATAGGCAGACAGGTGCGCATTGTAGTTGCCCACGGCACCGTTGATCTTGCCCAGATAGGGCACGGCGTCCAGCTGTGCCAGCTGACGTTGCAGCCGTGCGACCACATTGGCCACTTCTTTGCCCATGGTGGTCGGGCTGGCTGTCTGCCCGTGGGTCCGCGACAGCATGGGGGCGGCAGCGGTGTCCAGCGCCAGTGTGTTCAGGGCGGCGATGATGTCCTGCATCAGCGGCTGCAGCGCCGTTTGCACGCCGTCACGCAGCATCAGTGCGTGGGACAGGTTGTTGATGTCTTCCGAGGTGCACGCGAAGTGGACAAACTCGGCGACGGACTCCAGTTCATCCACGCCGGCGAACTTTTCCTTGATGAAGTACTCGACGGCTTTGACATCGTGGTTGGTGGTGCGCTCGATGTCCTTGATACGGGCGGCGTCCGCCTCGCAGAAGTCAGCGAGCAGGGTTTCCAGGTGGCTGTTCGCCTGTGCGGACAGCGCGGGCACTTCGGCGATACCCGGGTGTGCCGCAAGGCACTGCAGCCAGCGCACTTCGACCAGCACGCGGCGCTGGATCAGCCCGTACTCACTGAAAATCCCGCGCAGGGCTGCTGTTTTGCTGCCGTAACGCCCATCGATGGGTGACACCGCGGTTAGTGCTGATAATTCCATGCTTTTCTCCAGTTTTGTCGTGCGCGATTTTACACCACGCCCAGACCGCGTGACAGGTTCTGCGAGGCCTGGAGTAATTTTTTGCGCTGCAGCAGCAGCCGCCAGCGGTGCCCGCCGAGCTGTCGCCACAGGAAGGCGGCGCGGATGCCGGCCAGCAACAGCGCGCGAATGATATCGGCGTTCTGCGTATTCTGCAGGTGCTGTGCGCTACCCGAGACCTTGATGCGGAATTTCTCGTGGCTCAATGTGTCCTGGTAAATACCGGAAATGCTGTGGCACAGCTCATTGACGTTGCTGGAAAAATGCTCGGCGCGAAAACTCGTGTGTTGCAAGCGGGAGCGCACAATCGCCATCATGTCGGGATTCGCGGCAAACTTCCGCTCCAGGTAGAGCAGGCTGAAGACATAGCGCACCAGGTCGTGGTTTTCACGGGCGTTCTTGTCGGCCAGCAGGTTGCTCAGGTTGTGCAGGCCCAGCTTGACCCCGGCCACACCGCCGTAGATATCCTCTGCGCTGTCCGGCTCAAACACAAACACGCTGTTGATCGACGGCTGCAGAAACTCGATCGGGTAGCTGCCGGTTTTCGATACCTGGTCGACCAGTCGTGCGGCCTGCGCCACACCGGCGAGTGCAATGGCCTGTTGCTCCAGGTTGGAAAGTGTCGCAGTACTCATTCAGCTACCCCGTCTGCGCAATGACGCCACCGCCGAGGCAGCGATCCTGCAGGTAAAACACCGCTGACTGGCCCGGCGTAACCGCGCGCTGTGGCGTGTCGAACTCGACCCGATAGCCGCCGTCGGGAGCGGCGGTGAGTGTGCAGGCCTGGTCCTGCTGGCGGTAGCGGACCTTGGCCTTGCAGCGCAGTGGCAGCGCGGGTGCCTCGCCAGCGACCCAGTAGACGTCGCGCGTGTACAGATGCGATTTGAACAGGGCAGGGTGGTCATTGCCCTGCGCGACATAGAGGATGTTGTCGGCCAGGTCTTTCTCCACCACGTACCACGGAGCCTCACCGTGACTGGCGTGTCCCCCGATGCCCAGGCCCTGGCGCTGCCCGATGGTGTGGTACATCAGACCCTGGTGCCGGCCCAGCACCTCGCCCTCCAGGCTGTGGATGGCGCCCGGTTGCGCCGGCAGGTACTGCTGCAGGAAATCCTTGAAGCGTCGCTCGCCGATAAAGCAGATGCCCGTCGAGTCCTTTTTCCGCGCCGTCGCCAGATTGTGTTCCAGCGCCAGTTCGCGCACGCGGGGCTTTTCAATCTCACCGACCGGGAACAGTGTCCTGGCGAGTTCGGTGTGGCCTACGGCGTGCAGGAAATAGCTCTGGTCCTTATTCTCATCCAGCCCTTTCAGCAGTGTGGTCTTGCCGTCGTCGGTGCCGGTGCGGGTATAGTGCCCGGTCGCGATATAGTCGGCCCCGAGGAGCAGGGCGTAGTCAAGAAAGGCCTTGAACTTGATTTCGCGATTGCACAGGATGTCCGGGTTGGGCGTGCGGCCGGCCTTGTACTCGGCCAGAAAGTGCTCAAATACATTATCCCAGTACTCGGCGGCAAAGTTGGCACCGTGCAGGGTGATGCCCAGTTTGTCGGCGACCGCCTGGGCATCTGCGAAATCCTCCCTGGCGGTGCAGTACTCGGTGCCGTCGTCCTCCTCCCAGTTTTTCATGAACAGGCCTTCCACGCGGTAGCCCTGCTGTTGCAGCAACAGGGCCGCGACCGAGGAATCGACGCCGCCGGACATGCCGACAATGACTTTGGGTGTGGTGCTCAGGCTCATGTGTTATGTATCAGGTCCAGCGGATGACAAATGCCCCGGCGATGGCGCTCAATGACGGCCAGGGCGATAGGGCTGCGCATTCTAGCAGATCGGGCGAGGATTTCATCGTAGTCCAGCCAGTGCACGGCGTGGATGTCCGGATCCAGCACGGCGCCGTCCACCCGTGCCAACGGTGTCGCCAGGAACGTGGTGCGGCAGTAGGTATTGTTGTTGGTGGGAGCCCGGTGTACCGCGATCCCCAGTACCCCGGTCAGTTGCACGCGCCAGCCGGTCTCTTCCAGTGTCTCGCGAAGTGCGGCCTGCATCAGCGTTTCGCCGTCCTCGAGGTGACCGGCCGGCTGGTTGAATACCATCTCGCCACTGAACTTGTCGCGCTCTTCAACCATCAGGTAGCGGCCGTCGCGCTCGATAACACAGGCGACAGTGACGTGGGGAGCCCATCGGTCCATCTAGCGTCTCCTCTGACGTGATCGGGGGGAGTGGGTTGTTTTGGGGGCCGCGGTCCTGGCGGGCATATTGACACTCAGAGCACGGTACTGCCCCGGCAGTAAATCTTCAAGCGACCAGTCGCCGATGGCCGTGCGCACCAGCCGCAGGGTAGGCAGGCCGACATGGGCTGTCATGCGGCGCACCTGGCGATTGCGGCCCTCCCGAATCGACAGCTCCAGCCAGCTGTCGGGCACGGTTTTACGTGTCCGTACCGGCGGCGTGCGCTGCCACAGTTCAGGAGCGGGTATGCGGCGGGCGCGGGCGGGCAGTGTCGGACCGTCCTTGAGCGCGATGCCCCCGGCCAGCGCAGCGATGGCGTCGTCTGTCACCGTGCCCTCGACCTGTACCAGATAGGTTTTCCACTGCTTGTGGCTGGGGTTTGCGATCAGCTGTTGCAGGTGGCCATCATCGGTCAGCAGCAACAGGCCTTCGGAGTCGAAATCCAGGCGTCCGGCAACGCGACACCCCGGTGCCGAGAGGTAGTCCGCCAGCGTTGCGCGACCCTGGTCGTCGGTAAACTGGCTGAGCACATTGAAGGGTTTATTGAACAGGATCAGTTGCGCCATGGGAAAGCTATCGCCGGTTTAAAAAATTTCGGTGCGCAGTGACAGCAGATGGGGGTACACATGCTACAATCGCTGCCGTTTTCTCACGAGGCGCAGCATACCATCCTCCTGAGTTCCACGAACCCCGCAGCAACGGAGCATACTATGGGCTACAAGCATATTCAGGTTCCCTCACAAGGTGACAAAATCACTGTCAATGAAGATTACAGCCTGAACGTCCCAAACAATCCAATCATTCCCTATATCGAGGGAGACGGTATCGGTATCGATATCACCCCGGTCATGATCGATGTGGTCAACGCCGCTGTTGACAAGGCCTATGGCGGTGAGAAGAAAATTTCCTGGATGGAGATATACACAGGCGAGAAAGCGGCCGACCTGTACGACGGAGACTGGTTTCCGGAGGAGACGCTGGACGCCATCAAGGAGTACTACGTCGGCATCAAGGGCCCGCTGACAACCCCCGTCGGCGGCGGTTTCCGCTCGCTGAACGTGGCCCTGCGCCAGGAGTTGGACCTGTACACCTGCCTGCGCCCGGTGCGCTGGTTTGAAGGTGTGCCGTCGCCGGTCAAAAGCCCCGGCGATTGCAATATGGTGATTTTCCGCGAGAACTCCGAGGACATCTATGCCGGTATCGAGTACCAGCCCGGGAGCCCCGAAGCGCAAAAGATGGTTGACTTCCTGATCAAGGAAATGGGCGCCACCAAGATCCGTTTCCCGCAGAACGTGGGCATCGGTATCAAGCCGGTCTCTGAAGAGGGCACCAAGCGGCTGGTGCGCAAAGCGATCCAGTATGCTATCGACCAGGACCTGCCCTCCGTTACCCTGGTGCATAAAGGCAATATCATGAAGTTCACGGAAGGTGCGTTCCGCGACTGGGGCTACGAGCTGGCACAACAGGAATTCGGCGGTGAGCTGATTGACGGCGGCCCCTGGGTATCCATCAAGAACCCGAATACCGGCAATGAGATCGTGATCAAGGATGTGATTGCCGACGCCATGTTGCAGCAGATCCTGACACGACCGAAAGAGTACAGTGTGGTCGCCACGCTGAACCTCAACGGCGATTACCTGTCCGATGCGCTTGCGGCCCAGGTGGGCGGTATCGGTATCGCGCCCGGTGCCAACCTGTCTGATACCATTGCCCTGTTCGAGGCCACACACGGCACTGCGCCCAAATATGCGGGGCAGGACAAGGTCAACCCGGGTTCACTGATCCTGTCGGCAGAGATGATGCTGCGACACCTGGGCTGGAATGAAGCGGCGGACCTGATCATCGACGGCATGAATGGCGCCATCCAAAAGCGCACCGTGACCTATGATTTTGAACGCCTGATGGAGGGTGCGACACTCCTGAGCTGTTCGGAATTCGGGCAGGCGATAGTCGATTCCATGTAGCGGTAAGGTCTCCGCCAAGCAGGGGCTTGTGGTGACACAGGCCCTTTTTTTTGCGCGCAATCCAGCGCGCGCTCTCCTGTTCCTGTCGCGAACTGGTCGGGTCCGCCGCGCTCTTGCCGGCGGGGAGTCACCACGCATTTTATCGCTGGAACTGTGCGCCGAATTCCAGCACCGGGTGTGATGCTTGTTCCCCATCACTTGAAAAATCGTATAATGGTTGCCATAGACTGTAATGATTGAATCCATATCCAGCGAGAGCGTGTCAGTAAAAGTGATCCATCCTTCAGGTCAATGGCGTATGAACAAAGAGAAAGAAGATTCCTCCAGTGGAGTCGCACTCGAGGAATCCAAGCCGGAACTTAAACGTCCGTCTCTGTTCAAAGTGGTATTGATCAACGACGACTACACGCCCATGGAGTTTGTCGTCGAGGTGCTGGAAGTGTTCTTCCGAATGAACCGCGAACAGGCCACCCATGTTATGCTGACTGTGCACACCCAGGGTAAAGGCGTCTGCGGTATCTATACCCAGGACATCGCCGAAACGAAGGCAGCCCAGGTGAACCAGTATGCCAGGGAGAATGAACATCCCCTGTTGTGCGAAATCGAAGCCGTGGAGGGGTAGGCCCCCGGAGCGTCAACTATGCTGAGCAAAGATCTGGAACACACGCTGAACGAGGCCTTCAGGGGCGCGAGAGCCAAGCGTCATGAGTTTATGACGGTCGAGCACTTGCTGTTGGCGCTGTTGGACAACAATGACGCAATCCGGGTACTGAAAGCCTGCGGCGCCGATATCGGCAGCATGCGCGGCGACCTGGTGGAGTTTGTCGACGCCACCACCCCACTGATCCCCGAGGACGAGGAGCAGCGCGATACACAGCCGACACTCGGTTTTCAGCGCGTGTTACAGCGCGCGGTCTTTCACGTGCAGTCGTCTGGCAAGAGTGAAGTGACCGGTGCCAATGTGCTGGTGGCGATCTTCAGTGAACAGGAAAGCCAGGCCGTGTATTTCCTGAAAACCCAGAACGTGGCGCGTCTGGACGTTGTCAATTATATGACGCACGGTATTTCCAAAGTGGCCAACGACGGCGATTCCGCTGAACCCGGGCAGATAGGCAGCGACGAAATCCGCACCGAGGAGGGGGAGGCCAACCCCCTGGACAGTTTCACCACCAATCTCAATGCCGAGGCCGGGGCAGGGCAGATCGACCCGCTGATCGGGCGCCTGGAGGAGGTGGAGCGGGTCGCGCAGATACTGGCCCGTCGGCGCAAGAACAACCCCTTGCTGGTCGGCGAGTCCGGCGTTGGCAAAACCGCGATTGTGGAAGGCCTTGCCAAGAAAATCGTCGATGGCGATGTGCCCGATATTCTCAAGGACAGTGTTGTGTACTCGCTGGACCTGGGTTCACTGTTGGCCGGCACCAAGTACCGCGGTGATTTCGAAAAGCGCTTCAAGGGCATGTTGGCGGAGTTGAAGAAGCGCGACAACGCGATCCTGTTTATCGATGAAGTGCATACGATTATCGGCGCCGGCGCCGCCTCCGGTGGCGTAATGGACGCCAGCAACCTGCTGAAGCCCCTGCTCAGCTCAGGAAAGCTGCGCTGTATCGGCTCCACCACGTTCCAGGAATACCGCGGTATTTTTGACAAGGACAAGGCGCTGAGCCGACGCTTCCAGAAAATTGATGTCTCCGAGCCGAGTGCAGACGACGCCTACAAGATACTGAAGGGGCTGAAAACACGGTTTGAGGAGCACCACGGGCTGCGGTATACCGACAAGGCACTGCGTGTGGCTACCGACCTCGCGGATCGCTATATCACGGACCGGTTCCTGCCGGACAAGGCGATCGACGTGATCGATGAAGCCGGTGCCTACCAGCAACTGCTGCCGCCCTCCAAGCGCAAAAAAGTGATCGGGGTGGGCGATATCGAGGCCGTTATCGCCAAGATGGCGCGGATACCGCCGAAAGCCGTCAGCTCGGATGACAAGGAAACCCTGCAGAAGCTGGAGCAGAACCTGCAGATGGTGGTGTTCGGCCAGGACGAGGCGATCACCAGCCTGGCGACCTCCATCAAACTGGCGCGAGCGGGGCTGCGCGCCGGCGAGAAGCCCATCGGCTCGTTTTTGCTGGCCGGGCCCACCGGCGTCGGCAAGACCGAGGTCACCCGCCAGTTGGCGCGATTGCTGGGGCTGGAACTGGTGCGCTTTGATATGTCGGAGTACATGGAGAGGCATACAGTGTCGCGTCTCATCGGTGCACCTCCCGGCTACGTCGGTTTTGACCAGGGCGGGCTGCTGACGGACGCAGTGACCCAGCACCCCCATGCGGTGGTGTTGCTCGACGAGATAGAGAAGGCACACCCGGACGTGTTCAACCTGCTGTTGCAGGTGATGGACCACGGCACGCTGACCGATAACAACGGCCGCAAGACCGATTTCCGCCATGTGATACTGATCATGACCACCAACGCGGGCGCGGAGAGTATCAGCCGCCGTACCATCGGGTTCACCACCCAGGATCACAGTTCCGACGGCATGGAGGCGATCAATCGCATGTTCACGCCTGAGTTCCGCAACCGACTGGACGCCATCGTGCAGTTCCAGCCGCTGGCCGAGGATGTCATCCTGACCGTCGTCGACAAGTTCCTGACGGAACTGCAGTGCCAACTCGATGAGAAGCGCGTGACGCTCGATGTCGATGTCGAGGCGCGACTGTGGCTGGTGGAGAAGGGCTACGACATCCACATGGGTGCCCGCCCCATGGAGAGGGTGATACAGGAACACATCAAGAAGCCGCTGGCGGAGATGGTGTTGTTTGGGGCGCTGTCGCAGTCCGGCGGCACGGCATCAGTGCGCCTGAATGCGGCCGAGGACAGGCTGGAAGTGACAGTGGATGAAGAGGAGGCTGAGCTCCAGAAGAGCTAGCCGGGCTTATCGTTCGCGGTAGGTGATACGTCCCTTGGTGAGGTCGTAGGGCGTCAGCTCTACGCGCACCTTGTCACCCGTCAGTATGCGGATATAGTTTTTGCGCATCTTCCCTGAGATATGGGCGGTCACCACATGACCGTTTTCCAGCTTCACTCTGAAGGTTGTGTTCGGCAGGGTGTCGATAACCTCGCCTTCCATTTCAATCTGGTCTTCTTTTGCCATCAGGCGGCAATCCTCGGTTTAAAAGAGGGCGCATTTTGCCTTAATCCGGGCCTCAGTGCTAGCGTAATATACCGCAGGCGCGATCGCCCCTGATGGGTGTTTGCGCAGCCGGCGCACGGGCACCGGGATCAGATCAGCGTTGTCCAGCGGCTGTTTTGATAAATCTGCAGCGGGCGGTAATCAGACTTGTAGGACATTTTCTGGCATTGCTGGATCCAGTACCCGAGATAGACATGCTCCAGCCCCATGTCGCGGGCCAGTTCCACCTGCCAGAGTATTGCGTGGACCCCGAGACTGCGCCGGGTGGCGGCGGGGTCGAAGAACGTGTAGATCGCCGACAGCCCGTCTTCCAGCGTATCAACCACCGCCACCGCCACCAGTGTGCCGCCGTCGTAAAAGCGGAAGTAGCAGGTACAGCCCCAGACGCTGCTCAAAAACGCCTCGTACTGCTCGCGGTCGGGCGGGTACATATCGCCGTCACGGTGGCGCAGGCTGATATAGCGGTGGTAGAGATCGAAAGCCTCGTCGTCATTGATGGTTTCGGTACAGGCTACTCTCAGGTCGCGGTTGCGCTGCCATATTCGCGCCTGTCCCCTGCGCGGGGTGAACTCCTGCACCGGTATCCTGGCGGGGATGCAGGCATTGCACTGTGCGCAGTGGGGCCGATAGATATGGCTGCCGCTGCGCCGAAAACCCAGCACGGAGAGTTTGCTGTACAGTTTCTGGTCGACCGGCTGGCGCGGGTCGACAAACAGCGTGGTGGCCTCCTGGTCCTGCAGGTAGCTACAGCTGTGGGGGTAGGTGGTGTAAACCTTGAGATCCCGCAGGGATGAAGTCACAGCAAATCTCCACAAGTGGCGGGTAGATGCCAAATATCGCGCTCAATCGCGACACTGACATTTTGCTCAAGACACTGTTCGAAGTCCAGCCTGTTGATGTTGGTGGCGCCCAGTGAGTTCAAGTGCGGGTTTTCCACCTGGCAATCGATCAGTTGTATGTCGCCGCGTTTGGCGATGTCCACCAGTGCCACCAGCGCCACCTTGGAGGCATCTGTGGCGCGGCTGAACATGGACTCACCGAAGAACACGCGCCCCAGTGACACCCCGTAGAGGCCGCCGACCAGGGCGCCGTTGTCGTCAAACACTTCCACAGCGTGTGCGAAACCCAGGGCATGCAGTTCCTCATAGGCCGTCACCATGTCCTCGTCAATCCACGTGCCGACGGTGTCGCGTCGCACGTCGGCGCACGCCCGCATCACGGCGCCAAAGTGGCTGTCGACGGCCAGCCTGAAGCGGTTGGAACGCAGCGTCTTGCGCAGTGAACGAGAGATATGTAACGCGTCCGGAAACAGCACGGAGCGAGGGTCCGGCGTCCACCAGAGCACGGGTTGCGGGGCTTCATACCAGGGGAATATGCCGCGACTGTATGCGTCCAGCAGGCGCGCGCACGAGAGCCCGCCGCCCATCGCGAGCAGGCCGTTAGGCCACTGCAGCGCCTGCGCTGTCGGCGGGAATGCGCTGCCCTCATGCAGCTGTGGGATACTGGGCATGTGCCAGGGCGATCAGAGGCCGTCCAGGTACTTCTCCGCATCCAGTGCTGCCATGCAACCGAAGCCGGCCGAGGTGACTGCCTGGCGGTAGATATGGTCGGCGACGTCTCCGGCGGCGAACACGCCGGGCACGCTGGTCGCTGTCGCGTTGCCTTCGGTACCGCTGTGTATCGTGAGGTAGCCGTCCTTCATGTCCAGTTGCCCGGCGAAGATATCGGTGTTGGGCTTGTGCCCAATTGCAATAAACACGCCGGACAGATCCACCTGGCTCACGCTATTGTCCTGCACCGATTTCACGCGCATGCCGGTGACGCCGGTCGCGTCGCCGACCACCTCGTCCAGTGTGTGATTCCAGAGTATTTTCACCTTGCCCTCTTTTTCGCGGGCAAACAGCCTGTCCTGCAGCACTTTCTCCGACCGCAGGGCGTCGCGTCGATGCACCAGTACGACCTCAGAGGCGATATTGGCGAGGTACAGTGCCTCTTCCACGGCCGTATTACCACCGCCGATCACGGCCACCTTCTGGTTGCGGTAAAAGAAACCGTCGCAGGTCGCGCAGGCGCTGACACCCTTGCCGGCAAAGGCCTCCTCACTGGGCAGGCCGAGGTACTGCGCGGACGCCCCGGTGGCGATGATCAGTGCATCACAGGTATAGGTGGCGGTGCCCTTGAGGATGAAGGGACGGACATTGAGGTCAACCGAGTCAATGTGATCAAACACCACCTGGGCGTCGAAGCGCTCCACGTGTTCCTGCATCTGCTGCATCAACTGTGGCCCCTGCAGGTCGGCAGCGCCGCCGGGCCAGTTTTCCACCTCGGTGGTGGTGGTCAGTTGGCCGCCCTGCTGGATACCGGTGATCACCACCGGTTTGAGGTTGGCGCGCGCGGCGTAGACTGCCGCGGTATAGCCAGCGGGGCCGCTGCCAAGGATTATCAGGCGGTGGTGTGTCGTGTCACTCATTACATTGCTTCCTGCTCAGGGTTGTCAATCTGGTCTGGCGTGGGGCCAGCCAATTCATTCTGTATTGGGCCGGACTATGGTACTTTAAAGGCCGGCTCCGGACAAAGATCAGGGGCATTTTAAATAAACCGCATAACCTTTTGAAATAGAACATAAATGAGTGCACAATTACTTCTTGCTATGAGCGCGATAGCGGCGTCTGGTACAGACAAATTCCCGCTTCCTATCCACCGCAAGGACGATCAAGGCCGTGCCCAACAGTTCTAACACAGAAAGCTACCTCGGCTCGCGGTTTCGCGAGGGCGCATTCATCGGTGTGACCGCCGTGTGTGTCTACCTGCTGATGGCGCTGCTGACCTACAGTGCCCGCGACCCCGGTTGGTCGGGGACGGGCAGCGGCGCCCCCATTCACAACCTCGGCGGGCCGACAGGTGCCTGGCTGGCCGATGTGTTTTTCTCACTGGTCGGTTACGCGGCCTACCTGTTTCCGCTGTTACTGGCCTATCGTGCCGTGGTGCTGCTGTTGCAACGCCAGGCCGGCAGGGAGTTCGACTGGACCACGTTCGGCATCCGGGCACTGGGGTTGGTACTGGTGATGATAGCGGGAACCTCACTCGCCGCAATGAATGACTCAGGGGCCTCTCCCTTGCCCCAGGGGGCCGGAGGTATCCTCGGGCAATCTATCAGCAGTGGCTTCACGGTGGCCTTCAGCGCGGTCGGCAGCCGCCTTATCCTGCTGGCAATCTTCCTCTTCGGCATGACCATTTTTACCGACCTCAGCTGGTTGGCCCTGCTGGAGAAGATCGGCGCGTGGAGTATCTCCGCCTTCACCACTGTTCGGGCCCGCGCTGAGCGGGCACTGGACGAGTTCAAAGATGCGCGCAGGCGCGAGAAGGCGGTGGAAGCGCGCAAGATTGTGATCACCGAACATGTGGAAAAAACCAAGCAGCGCCAGCCGCCCAAGATCAAGTCCCTGAAGGCCCCGGTCGAGAAAAGTGACCGTATCGAGCGGGAGAAGCAGCAGAAGCTGTTCGAGGCGCCGGCCACCGGTGACCTGCCCCATCTGGAATTACTGGATGAGTCGGTGAAGGACCCCGATAAAGGTTTCTCCAAGGAGGCGCTTGAGGGGATGTCCAAGCTGCTGGAGCTCAAGCTGCTGGACTTCGGCGTCTCCGCAGAGGTTGTTGCCGTTTACCCCGGCCCTGTCGTCACCCGGTTTGAACTGCAGCCCGCAGCGGGCGTGAAGGTATCGCGTATCTCCAACCTCGCCAAGGACCTGGCCCGCTCACTGGCGGTGATCAGTGTCCGCGTGGTGGAAGTGATACCGGGCAAATCCGTGGTCGGCATCGAGATCCCCAATGAGGACAGGGAGATAGTCAATTTCAGGGAGGTGCTGTCCTCGAAGGCGTTCGAGCAGTCCAAGTCACCGCTGACGCTGGCGCTGGGCCACGACATATCGGGACAGCCCGTGGTCGCAGACCTGGCCAAGATGCCGCACTTGCTGGTGGCCGGCACCACCGGTTCAGGTAAGTCGGTAGGTGTGAACTCGATGCTGCTGAGCCTGTTGTTCAAGTCCGGGCCGGCAGATGTGCGGCTGATCCTGGTAGACCCCAAGATGCTCGAACTGTCCGTCTACGACGGTATTCCGCACCTGTTGACTCCCGTCATCACCGACATGAAGGATGCCGCGAACGGCCTGCGCTGGTGTGTCGCGGAAATGGAGCGCCGCTACCAGTTGATGGCGTCGATGGGTGTGCGCAATCTCGCCGGCTACAACCGCAAGGTCGAGGACGCCCACAAGGCGGGCACCCCTATCCCTGACCCGACCTGGAAACCCGACCCCCTGTTTGCCGCCACCGACGAGGAGCAGGTACCGCCCCATCTGGAAAAACTCCCGAGCATCGTCGTGGTGATCGACGAGTTCGCAGACATGATGATGGTGGTGGGGAAGAAGGTCGAGCAGCTGATCGCCCGTATCGCACAGAAAGCGCGGGCCGCCGGTATCCACCTGGTTCTGGCCACGCAGCGTCCCTCGGTCGATGTCATCACCGGTCTGATCAAGGCCAACGTGCCCACCCGTATCGCGTTCCAGGTGTCCTCCAAGATCGATTCCCGCACCATTCTCGACCAGGGCGGTGCCGAGCAGTTGCTGGGGCACGGCGATATGTTGTACCTGCCGCCGGGCAGTGGCGTCCCCAACCGGGTGCACGGTGCCTTCTGCAGTGACGATGAGGTCCACCGTGTGGTCGAGGACTGGAAAAAACGCGGTGAGCCGCTGTATATCGAAGGCCTGCTGGACGAGGGCAGCAACACTGCGGTCACCCCCGGTGAGTTGCAATCGGAGGCATCCGAGCAGGACGATGAAAACGACGCGCTGTATGACGAGGCCGTGTATTACGTCACGCAGAGTCGTCGCGCCTCGATATCGTCTGTGCAGCGCAAGCTGCGAATTGGCTACAATCGCGCAGCGCGCCTGATTGAAGCGATGGAAACGGCCGGCGTCGTTTCTGAAATGGGCACCAACGGCCAGCGCGAAGTGCTGGCGCCACCCCCTCGAGAAGCTTGAACTCGCAACTGGATACGACAATGAAGAAATATCTACTGACCCTGTGGCTGGTCGCCCTGTCGCTGACGGCATTCGCCCAGGCGGACAGCGATGTCGATGAATTGCTCGCCGCGCTGGCCCCTGTCAAGCGGTTGCAGGGTAGTTTCACGCAGCAGCAGTACGGACAGGACAAACTCATGCTGGCCGAATCCAGTGGCCGCTTCCGGCTCCTGCGCCCGGGTTATTTCGCCTGGGAGATCCTCAGCCCCGACGAGCAGTTGATCATTGCAGGCCCCGAGTTTATCTGGCACTACGATCGCGATCTCGAAACCGTCACCCGCCGTCCGGTCACGACCGATGCCGATATGACACCGCTGCAGATACTGGGTGGTGATGAATCCGCGTTGAGAGAGAAGTTCCGGGTGCAGCGCCTGTCCGAGGGCAGCTTCCAACTGACGCCGCTGACACAGGGCGTCGGCTTCAGGCAACTGCTGCTGAATCTGCAGGGCGCGCAGCTCACCGGGATGGAGATCGAGGACAACCTCGGCCAGACCGCGGTGATCACGTTCAGCGATCTCGACAGCGAGAGTGAGTTGAACAGCGGAGACTTCGCCTTCACGCCACCACCGGGAGCCGATCTCTTCTACTATGACGAGTGACCTGTTTGGAACGACGGGCGGGGCACCTGCTGACGGGGTGCCTGAGGGTGACGGTGGCTACCAGCCACTCGCCGCGCGGTTGCGGCCGCGCACACTCGCTGACTACGCCGGCCAGTGCCATATCCTCGGCACCGGCAAACCGCTGCGGCAGGCGATAGATTCCCGCCAGTTGCACTCGATGATTTTCTGGGGCCCGCCCGGTGTGGGCAAAACAACGCTGGCGAGGATTGCCGCTGGCCAGGCAAACGCCCAGTTCCTGCAGCTGTCAGCGGTCCTGAGTGGGGTCAAGGATATCCGTGAAGCGATTGAGCGCGCGCGTCTGCACAAGACGCAGGGCCGCGATACCGTCCTGTTTGTCGATGAGGTCCACCGTTTCAACAAGTCACAGCAGGATGCGTTCCTGCCCTACGTCGAGGATGGCACGGTCATTTTTATCGGGGCGACCACAGAAAACCCCTCGTTCGAGCTGAACAACGCACTGCTGTCGCGCGCCCGCGTCTATAAACTGCGCCCCCTGGACGTCGCGGATATCGAGGCGGTGTTACACCGGGGTGTGTCGGCGCTGGAACAGGCGGTGACGGTGGATGACAGCTGCCTGTCACTGATCGCCGCCCAGGCCGACGGGGATGCCCGAAAGGCGCTCAATCTGCTGGAGCTTGCGGCGGATCTCGCGGAGGAGGGGTGCATCACCGCCAACACACTGGAAGAGGTGTTGCAGGCATCGCTGCGGCGGTTCGACAAGGGCGGAGACCTGTTCTACGACCAGATCAGCGCATTGCACAAGGCGGTGCGGGGCAGTGCCCCGGACGCCGCCCTGTACTGGTTCTGCCGCATGCTGGACGGCGGCTGCGACCCGCTGTACATCGCCCGCCGCGTTGTGCGTATGGCCAGTGAGGATATCGGCAATGCCGATCCGCGCGCGCTGACGCTGTCGCTGGAGGCGTGGCAGGTGCAGGAGCGGCTGGGCAGCCCGGAGGGTGAGCTGGCGATTGCGCAGGCTATCGTCTACCTGGCCTGTGCCGCCAAGAGCAATGCGGTCTACACCGCCTACAAGGCCGCCCGGGCCGATGTGGAACAACGGGGCTCGGATGAGGTGCCGCTGCATCTGCGCAATGCGCCGACCGCGCTGATGAAGTCCATGGAGCATGGAGCAGAGTATCGCTATGCACACGATGAAATCGGTGGCTATGCCGCCGGTGAAAATTATTTTCCGGAATCGCTGCGGGACAGGCAGTACTATTTCCCCGTGGATCGCGGGCTGGAGCAGAAAATCCAGGAAAAGCTCAAATACCTGCGGGAACGGGACAAAAACAGTACAATACGCCGCTACGATTGAACCGGTTTTGCGCCCATGAAATACCTTCTGTTCATTGCCTTGGGAGGAGCCACGGGCGCAGTATCGCGGTATCTGCTGGCCAACTGGGTGCACAGCCTGTGGCTGGGGCGCTTTCCGCTCGGCACGCTGGTCGTGAATGTCCTGGGGTCTTTCGCCATCGGTATAGTCTATGTATTGCTGGTGGAGCGGCAGTTGATCCACGCCGACTGGCGCAGCGTGCTGATGGTGGGGTTTCTGGGAGCGTTTACCACCTTCGCGACGTTTTCCCTGGAGACCATCACGCTGCTGGAATCCGGCCATGCGCTGCAGGCCGCCGCATACATGATCGGCAGCGCCGTGGTGTGTGTGCTGATGGCGGGACTGGCCATGCAGCTGACACGGGCACTGCTGTAGAGCCCCGGGTCGTCAGGCCCGTTTACTTTTGGACACTAGTACAGGAACCATCAGGATGTTGGATATCAAGGCGGTCAGACAGGATCCGCAGCGCATCGCCGACGCGTTATCAGCGCGCGGCTACCATTTCGACGTAGCGCAGTTCAGCGCGCTGGACGCCCGGCGGAAACAGGCGGACATTGACAGCCAGAACCTGTTGGCCGAGCGCAAGAGCGCGTCGAAAAAGATCGGGGCGCTGGTCGGGCAGGGCATGAGTGTGGACGACGCCAAGGCACAGGTGAATGCCACACTGGAGAAAATCGCTGCACAGCTGGAGGCGCTGACCGATGAGGCCAGACAGGCGCAGGGCGCTCTGGAGGACCTGCTGCTGGGCGTTCCCAATGTGCCGCTGTCCGAGGTGCCGCCCGGCAGCAGCGAAGCGGATAACGTCGAGGTGTTGCGCTGGGGTGAACCCCGGCAATTCGCTTTCGAGGTGAAGGATCATGTCGAGCTCGGCGAGGGACTGCAGCTGCTGGATGGCGACATGGCGGGAAAGATCACCGGCTCACGATTCACCGTGATGTACGGCTCTCTCGCCAGGCTCCATCGCGCCCTTATCCAGTTCATGCTGGACCTGCATATACAGGAGCACGGCTACGCTGAAATTTATGTGCCGTATATCGTCAATCGCGAGTCACTGCTGGGCACCGGAAACCTGCCCAAATTTGAGGCGGACCTGTTCAAACTGCGTGCCGACCAGGATCTCTACCTGATTCCCACGGCGGAAGTCCCGGTGACCAATATCGCCAGGGACCGCATCTTTGAAGATGCCGAACTCGGGGAGCACGGTATCAGGTTCGCCTGTCATACCCCCTGTTTCCGCAGCGAAGCCGGCAGTTACGGTCGCGATACGCGCGGTATGATCCGCCAGCACCAGTTTGAGAAGGTGGAACTGGTGCAGTTTGTCCGTCCACAGCAGTCCCTGCAGGCGCTGGAGCGGTTGGTTGGCCATGCGGAGACGGTGTTGCAGCGCCTGGAACTGCCGTATCGCAAGGTGATACTGTGCGGTGGCGATCTCGGGTTTTCCTCGCAGAAAACCTATGACCTGGAGGTCTGGCTGCCAGCGCAGGACACGTACCGCGAGATTTCCTCGTGCAGTAGTTTTGGTGATTACCAGGCGCGAAGGATGCAGGCGCGGTGGCGCAACCCGGAGACCGGCAAGCCGGAGCTGCTGCACACCTTGAACGGCTCCGGTCTCGCCGTCGGGCGCACACTGGTCGCTATCATGGAGAATTGCCAGCGCGAGGACGGCAGTATTGCCGTGCCGGAGGCATTGCAGCCTTATATGGGTGGCGCCAGCGAGTTGAGAGGATAGACCCTTGGAATTCCTTCCCGTCTGCCTGAGACTCACCGAGTCGCCTGTGCTGCTGGTGGGCGGGGGTGAGGTGGCCACGCGCAAGGCGCGGCTGCTGGTGCGTGCTGGAGCCGCACTCACTGTAGTGTCCCCGGAGATCACTGCGGAGCTGGAGGCGCTGCTGGCCGCGCACAACGGCTGCTGGAAGAAAGCGCGTTATGCACCATCCGATCTTGACGGCCAGGCGCTGGTGGTCGCCGCGACGCCCGACGCGGCCGTCAACCGGCAGGTTTTCACTGACGCCCGGCGGCAGTCGATGCCGGTCAATGTGGTTGATTCACCACAGCTGTGCACATTCATATTTCCGGCCATTGTCGATCGTGACCCGCTGTTGATTGCGATCAGCAGCAGTGGTCGCAGCCCTGTGTTGACGAGAATACTGCGACGCAAGATCGAGGCGATGGTGCCGGCCGCCTACGGGCGACTGGCGGGTTTTGCCGGCCGCCTGCGGCAACTGGTGAAGGACAGTATCCGCCAGGACTCTGCGCGGCGTTTGTTCTGGGAGCAAGTGCTGGACGGCACTGTGGCAGAACAGGTTATGGCCGGTCAGGAGGCAGAGGGCGAGCGGCTGCTGCGCCAGCGCTTGCTGGACACCCGTGCGCTGCCGGTGGGCGAAGTCTATCTGGTCGGTGCTGGCCCGGGTGACCCTGATTTGTTGACCTTCAAGGCGGCAAGGTTGCTGCAGAGTGCCGATGTGGTGCTCTACGACCGTCTGGTCGCACCGTCGATTGTGGACATGGCGCGGCGTGACGCGCAGCGGGTCTATGTCGGAAAACGCCGCGCCGATCACAGTGTCCCGCAGACTGAGATCAATCAACTGCTGGTTGATCTCGCCCTGCAGGGTAAACGGGTTGTGCGGCTCAAGGGTGGCGATCCCTTTGTGTTCGGCCGCGGGGGAGAGGAGATTGAACTGCTGGCCGAACACGGTATCGCTTTCCAGGTGATACCCGGCATCACCGCGGCCAACGGCGCTGCCTGTTATGCGGGAATCCCGCTGACTCACCGGGACTACGCCCAGTCTGTGCGCTTTGTCGCGGGCTACCTCAAAAACGGTACCGTGGATCACGATTGGAGTACATTCAGGTCGACCACGGAGACGCTGGTGTTTTATATGGGGCTGATGGGCCTGCCGGTGATTTGTGAGCAATTGCAGGCCCATGGGCGGGCTGCGGACACGCCCGTCGCCCTGGTTGAGCGGGGCACCACGCTGGAGCAGAATATCCTGGTCGGTACGCTGGCGACCATGGTCGACGTGGTCGCGCGTGCCCAGCCAGCAGCGCCGACCTTGATCATTGTCGGCGACGTGGTGCGATTACATCAGAGCCTGGCCTGGTTCGGCGCTGCGGCATCGCGCTGAGGGCGGCGTGATCAGTTCGCCGCCTTCTTGTCCTGGGCCAGTGCCAGGCCCTGCCGCTTCAGCAACAGGGCGTCGATAAGAACATAACCGGCCTCTTCAAGCAGCACGTCGTCGGCTTCTTCCTCTTCCCTGGCTTCAGCGTCAGCTTCGTCACCGTCGATACCGGCCTGCTCGTTCTCTTCCCCGGATTCCTCGTCGTCGCGTTCCAGTGAAGTCAGCAGTTCCTCTCCGACGGCCTTGCGCCGCTTGTTCTCTATGCTCAGTGCCTTGGCTTCCTGGCTGTCGCGCAGCGCGATTCGGGCCGACTCCTTCAGCGGTAACTCCTTGATCTCACGCGTCTGCTGCGCGAGTGCCACCTGGTCTTCCAGATAGATAAAGTCCGGATTGTGGCCGCTGCGCTCCTGGAACTGCGACTGGATGGCGGGCAGGAAGGGTGCCAGGTCACCGTAGTTGCTGTGCCGTATCGGGCTGATATTGTCCCAGCTCAGGGCGTGGTCCAGTGAGCTCTCGCCAATTTCCTCGGTATCGTACATCGAGGGGAACTCGATATCCGGCAGCACACCGCGGTGCTGGGTGCTCTCACCAGAGATACGGTAGAACTTGCTCTCGGTGATCTTGAGTTGGCCTTCGGTCAGGGGAATCAGTGTCTGCACGGTTCCCTTGCCGAATGAGCGGTCGCCCACGATGATGGCGCGCTGGTAGTCCTGCATGGCGCCGGCAAAAATTTCCGAGGCCGAGGCGCTGAGGCGGTTGACCAGTACCACCAGCGGCCCGTCGTAATAGGGGCTTTTCAGCCGTTTGCCGTCGCGCCAGACGCGCCGTGACGAGTGGCGTATCTGCACTGTCGGGCCGTATTCGATGAACAGGCCGGTGAGTTCATTGGCCTCCTGTAGCGAGCCGCCGCCGTTGTTGCGCAGGTCAATGACGATGCCGTCGACACCTTCTTCCTGCAGCTCTTCCAGCAGTTTTTTGACATCCCTGGTGGTGCTCTTGTAGTCCTTTTCACCGCGCCGCATCGCGTCGAAATCAATATAAAACGCCGGGATATCAATCACCCCGACCTTGACGGTCTCGTCACCGCTGGGCAGTTCAAGGATTTTTTTCTGCGCTGACTGCTCTTCCAGTTTTACCTTGTTGCGCACGATGGTGATGACCTTGCGCTCGTCGGTGGACTTGGATTTGGCCGGAATAACCTCCAGTCGCACTACGGTGTCCTTCGGGCCGCGTATCAGCTCCACGACCTCATCGAGGCGCCAGCCCACCACATCCTCGAGGGGGCCTTCCTCACCCTGGCCGACAGCGACGATACGGTCGGCCGGGTGCAGTTCGCCCTGCTTGTCTGCCGGCCCTTTGGCGACCAGGCTGCTCACCTTGGTGTACTCGTCTTCCATCTGCAGTACGGCGCCGATGCCCTCCAGCGACAGGCTCATGTTGATGTTGAAGTTCTCAGTAGAGCGCGGCGACAGATAGTTGGTGTGGGGGTCGTACAGCTCAGTCAGCGCGTTGGCGTAGATCTGGAAGACATCCTGGTTGTTGTACTGCTTGACACTTTTGAGCTGACGCTTGTAGCGTTTCTCCAGCGTGGGGACGATCTCGTCCTCCGGTTTGTCCGCCAGCCTCAGGCTCAGCACCTGGTTTTTCAACTGTTTGCGCCAGCGGTCATCCAGTTCCGCCTTGTCCTTCGCCCACTGGCGATTCTCGATATCCAGCGAGATCGTCTCGTCGATCTCGAAATCCATCGCCGCCACTGCGTCCGGCAGCGTATTTACTGTCTGTTCAAGCCGATCCTGCAGGCGCTGGTGAAAGCGGTTGAAGATGGCAAATCCGGCATCGAGGTTTCCCTCGCGGATCTCATCGTCCATGACGGTGCGATACTGCTCGAACTCGGCAATGTCTGACGCCAGGAAGAACATTTTCCCACTGTCGAGGCTGTCGATATAGTTGTCCAGGTGCTGGGAGGACAGTTCATCGTCATAGTCCAGCTTGGCGTAGTGGCGTTCCTGTAGTTGTTGGACGAGCTCCACTATGGTCTCTCGCTCGGCGTCCGAATACTCGACCAGACTCCATGCGGGCAGCGCCAGCGCGCCCAGCAGTACCGAGGTGAGGAGCAATCTCACTGCGCCTTTCATGTCACGTAATGAATTCAAAATATGAGCACCTGATCTTGGCGCGGCGGGCTGTTCAGGCACCGCACATTGCGCGTTCAATATAGAAACTATGGAGTGTTGATTTCGCATAAAGTTCACTTGGGGCGGGACCAGACTGTTCTCAGTACTCAACCGACTAACATCCTTATTAACAAGCCGCCCGTGGATTATAGGTTATAGCGAATGTCAAATATATAGCCACCTCATTCGTGGAAAAACATGGCTTTTGTCACAGATGGATTGCTCGGCGATGCCAATAATGACACCATTGATGCCAATAAAATAATGGCCTGGTAGCCAGGCCGCAACCGTTCCGTCGCTATACCTGGAGGAGTCGCCCGTGGCAGTGGACTATATCTTGTACGGCAGCGAACACTCGCTGTTTACCGGCAAGGCGCGGGCTTACCTGCGTTACAAACATTTGAACTGGGAGGAGAGACTCGCCACCCGCGAGGTCTATCTCAACACCATTGTTCCCAATATCGGTGCGCCCATCATCCCCGTGCTGGAGACTGCCGCGGGCGAGTACGTGCAGGACACGACGGATATCATTGATTTCCTCGAGGCGCGTCACCCGCAGGGGACGGTTTACCCTGAACAGCCGGTACAGCGGCTGGTGGCGCTCCTGTTGGAGCTCTACGGCGATGAATGGCTGGTGATCCCGGCGATGCACTACCGCTGGAGTGTGCTCGACCAACAACATGATTTTATTATGTCTGAATTTGGCAAGCTCAGCGATCCGACCGCGAGCTACGAGGAGCAGATTGCCCTCGGTGCGAAGACCTCCCGCGCGTTCAGCGGTATGGTCCCGGCACTGGGGATTACCGCTGAGACCATTCCGGGGATTGAGGCGGCCTATCTCGCTTTGCTGGATCAACTGGACAGCCACTTTTCCCGCTTTGACTTCCTGCTCGGCTCCCGCCCGAGTATAGGCGACTACGGTTTGATCGGCCCGCTTTACGCACACCTGGGGCGCGATCCGGTTCCGAAAGCCCTGATGGAGGCGCGCGCACCGCACGTCGCAGCCTGGGTGGCGCGGATGAACAACCCGCAACCGCTGGCGGGTGAGTATCTGGCTGACGATGTCATTCCCGAGACCTTGTTGCCTGTGCTGGCCACTGTCTGCCGGGACCAGTTTCCCGATGTGCTGGATGCCATCGAGCAGAACAGCCAGTGGCTGGATGCGAATCCGGGCGGCAGTATTCCACGGTTTCTCGGCATGCACCGGTTTACCTTCGGGGCAGCGACAGGGGAGCGTATCGTAAGCAGCTACGCGCAGTGGTTATTCCAGCGCGCGTGGCGACACTACCAGTCACTCGCGGGGGCTGACAGGGCTGCCGCCGATGCCCTGTTGGAGAACGTCGGGGGGCTGGCGGCGATGAATGTCGAACTGCGACACTGGGTACAGCGTCGGCCCGGGCAGCTGGAACTGGTGCAAGGCCAGATGCCGCGCCAGGGAGCCTGAGCGATCATTTCCCCCAGCGGTGTGTACGGCACCGCCAGTGGGTCCTTGCGAGCAAACACCTTGTTTGCGGCACTGCCTGATGGCGGTGCCGGTCTTGCAAACTAATGGCATATATGGTGTCATTAATGGCGAGGTCGCGTGAGCAGTCGGCGACACGCAAACACTCATCGCGTAAACGGTTACTGGGGTTATGCAGGATAAAAAAAATGTGCCCGATGGGCGTCGCATGCGCAGTGAGCGCAGTCGACAGGCCATTATAGATGCGATGTTGAACCTGGTGGAGGAGGGCGTGCTGGTGCCGACCGCGCAGCAGGTATCGGAGCGCGCGGGCGTCGGCATTCGCTCGGTTTTCAGGCATTTTTCCGATATGGAAAGCCTGTTCGCCACCGCCGATACCGTGATCCGGGAGCAGTACCAGGGTTTGTTCGGTGGTGGCGATCGCGAGGGTTCGCTGCGGGAGCGCGTGCTGCACGCGGTGGAGCAACACGCCCTGGCCTATGAAGCGATCGGCAATCATTTCCTCACCACCAAGGCGCAGATGTGGCGCTACCCGATACTGCACGAGCAGTATGCGCGTGCGCAGCGTCAACTGCGCAAGGATCTCGACGACTGGTTGCCTGAACTGGAAAGCCTGCCCGACGATGACCGCGAGATGGTGGATGCGGTTGCGTCTTTTGAGCACTGGCATCGCCTGCGTGAACAGCAGGGCCTGAGTAAGAAAACGAGTATCAGGTTGACCACGACGCTGTTGAATAAAATTATTTTACCCGCCTGAACAACTGACTGCCCGGGTCAGGCGCTGGGCCATGTATTGCCAGCCCGGAGCCGGGCCGACCCGGGTGTTTACTGTGCGCCGCATGAGAGGGCTATACCATGATCGAGCTTTACACCGCCTCTACCCCCAATGGTCACAAAGCCTCCTGCACACTGGAGGAACTGGGGCTGCCGTATGAAGTCCATGCGGTCGACTTGTCCACCGGGGAGCAGCGCAGTGACGATTTCCTGGCGATCAACCCCAACGGCAGGATACCGGCCATTGTGGACCGGGACGCCGACAATCTCTCAGTCTTTGAATCCGGCGCGATCATGATCTATCTCGCTGAGAAAGCCGGCCGGCTGCTGCCGACTGACGCTGCAGGTCGCGCGCGGGTCCTGCAGTGGCTGATGTTCCAGATGGGGGGCATCGGGCCCATGATGGGCCAGGCGAACGTGTTCTACCGCTACTTCCCGGAGAAGATCCAGCCGGCGATAGATCGGTACCAGAATGAGTGCCGGCGCTTGTTCGAGGTGCTGGACCGCAGGCTGGGTGAGAGCGAGTGGCTCGCAGATGACTACTCCATTGCGGATATCGCCAACTGGTGTTGGGTGAGGACCTACAGATGGTCCGGCGTGTCCAGGGACGGCCTGGACAACCTCGATCGATGGCTGTCGGCAATGAAGGAGAAACCCGGGTTGCGCCGGGGGGTCCAGGTGCCGGTGAAGATCGACAGCATCCTGGAGGACGAGGAAGCCGCGAGGCAGTTTGCACATAATGCCGGGAAAATCGTTCAGCGTTGATTGATTGCCGCGGACGACTTCCTCAGTACAGCGACAAGATCTATCCCGGGAGCACAGGCTATGTCGGAACAGTTCAGGGAGCAGGGCGGCGCCGCAACGATGGACCCCGGGGTAGTCCTGCGCTGGGCGACCTCGACATTGATGACGCGCCTGTGTCGGCCACAGCGGCAGGCGCGGCTGCGGGCAAAGGTCGAGCGGGCGCGCATCAAATCCGGTGCGCCGCACACGGTTGAGTACTTTCACCAGGTGGACGACGGCTACAGCCACCTGGCAGCACAGGTGCTGCAACCACTGGCCGCCCGCTATGACATCGACCTGGTCTGCCATCTGGTGACAGGGCCGCAGGGTGCAAACGCCGCGGAACCCGAGTTGCTATTGCGCCTCTCCCGCTACGACGCCTTCCATGTTGCCGGTGAATACGGGCTGGCGTTTCCCAGGCACGATGCTGCACCACAGCAACCTCTTGTGCAGCAGGCGGCGGCGATTCTCGCGGCGCAGGATAACGAGACATTTGCCAGGGTGGCCACCGCGGTCGGACAGGCCCTGTGGGCGGAGGATGAAGAGGCGCTGGCACAGCTCGCCCGCAATCACGGCGTGGCGACGTCCGCCACCGTGCGCGAACGCACAGCGGCCGGCAACGCGCGGCGCGATACCCTCAAGCATTACTCCGGGGCGATGTTTTACTACGGCGGTGAGTGGTACTGGGGGGTCGATCGCCTCTACCACCTGGAGCAGCGGCTGCACTCCCTGGGCGCTGACCGGGAGCCCGCGTCTCCGCTGCTGGTGCCAAGACCTGACATCGAGGCCCCGGTGCTCAGGGATAACGGCAGCCTCACACTGGAGGTCTACCCATCGCTGCGCAGCCCCTACACTGCCATCAGCTTTGACCGGGCGGTCAGTCTCGCGCGCGAGTCCGGTGTCACCCTTGCCGTGCGACCGGTGTTGCCCATGGTCATGCGCGGTGTCCCCGCGACGCGGCAAAAAGGCATGTATATTTTCTGGGACACTGCGCGCGAGGCGCGTGCAGCTGGCGTGCCTTTCGGCAATTTCTACGATCCTATCGGCGATCCCGCCAGGCGTGGCTACTCACTGTATGCCTGGGCGTGCCAGCAGGGTCGGGGCGTTGAGCTGATCAGCGCATTTTTGCGCTGCGCCTTTGTAGAGGGCGTCAATACCAATCGGGACAAGGGGCTGCAGACGGTCGTGGAGCAGGCCGGGCTGGACTGGGCGGTCGCCCGGGACATCGTCGGCCAACCTGGCTGGGAAGCGGCACTGGAAAGCAACCGGCTGGCCATGTACGAGGCCGGCCTCTGGGGTGTGCCCAGTTTTCGCTTGCTGGACCCGTCCGGCAAAGAGTTACTGGCCCTGTGGGGGCAGGATCGCCTGTGGCTGGTCGCGAGAGAGATTCAGCGGCAGCTTGGCGCGCGCCGGTGATGTGCTGGAGCGAACCGTTCAATGGCGGCGGGCGCCGCTCCCGTCATAGGCCAACCCGTCTCATCGCGGCGGTGAAGTCCGGCCGCCCCTGTCGATGGATTTTCGATGCCTCTGTCGGCAGGTGGCCGATATAGTGGTAGGGCTTGTCACTCATCAATTCTCCCTGTCCGGTGATATCCCGGTATTCCTCCATAAAACGTTCCACCCTGGCGTCGCGCTCCTGGGGTGTGACATTGGTGGTGGTACCGCCGTGCAACTGGTGAAAACTGCCCTCGCCGATCAACTGTACCGGGGTGACACCGGGCAGGTCTGATGCGCGTTTGTAGATATCGGAATTGATCATCCCGCCACCGGGCAGTACGAAACGCTCGTCGGCCCCGCCAATGGCATCGAACATGGCTCGGGTCATAAACAGGCAGTTGGACTCAAACATGCGGTTGAACCAGGTGATTTTCTCGGCGCCTGCCGTGAGTGCAACGCCAATTTCATACAGTCGATAACCGTCCTCGGGCCAGTTGATATGGTGCAGCAGCTCGTCCTCTACCGGCTGGCTATACCCGCGGTGAATAGACGCGTTCTGTTCATCGGGCCCGAGCCAGAAATACCGGGTGGCGATCAGCGCCTGGCCGAACATGCCGATACCGCCCAGCGCGAGACGGAAAACACCGGGGGTCAGCAGGTGCGCGCCATCAATCATCAGGCAGATGATTTCCCCGCACGCGGCGTCCAGCGCGACATTGATTGCATGGGCCGGCGAGTGAGAGGCGTTCCGGATGTGGATCAGGGTCACCGGCACATCGACATGCGACCAGGTGGAGGGGTCCAGCGGTACCGTTGAACCGTTATCGACCAGGATCACTTCGTAGTCCAGCGACAGCGCGTCCTGTTGGTAGGAGCGGGCCAGTCCCTGCAGTGTGCGGGGGATTTCACGCGCCATGTTATAGGCGATGACGATAACGGACAGTTTCATAACGGCAACGTTGGCATCCAGTTCACAGTAGTGGAGGGTGATGCGGCATAGCATGCACTGATTCATGATAGGTGTATTGATGCGCCCACGACAAGCTGCGCGTGCAATACGACAGCGGGGAGGCCAGGCTGCGGCAGAGCGCGGTTGCTGGCAGAAATTGAACGGCATAGAATCAGCAGTCAGCGCCTTCGGCACGCCCTGCGTCTCTCCACACGACTGTGGCCTCACTCCGGGTGGCGTGCATCAACCCGATTCATTCAGGAAATACCCATGTCAGAGCGTTACATCCGCGCCAACGGAGTTGAGTTGGCCTACGACGAGTTTGGCGTTGCCAGCGATCCGGTCATACTGCTGATTATGGGCCTGGGCACACAGATGATCGCCTGGCCCGAGGACTTCTGCAATGGTTTGGCGGCGCGAGGCTTTCGCGTCATACGATTCGACAATCGCGACATCGGCCTGTCAGAGAAAGTGGCGGCAGGCCGACTGCCGCATATGCTGAAACTGGCCGCTTTCTCACGCTTGAACCTGCCGCTGGATGTCCCCTATACGCTGCACGATATGGCGCAGGATGCGATTGGCCTGCTCGATGCACTGGACATCGAGTCCGCGCATATTGTCGGTGCGTCCATGGGTGGCATGATTGCACAGTTGATGGCAGGGCATTACCCCTTCCGGGTGCTATCGCTGACATCGATCATGTCGAGTAGCGGCCGCCGCTCACTGCCGGGCGTCAAGCGCAACGTGGCGTTGCATATGTTGCGCAGGCCGGTCAGTGCAGATCCCGGGGTATTAGAGGAACACGCGATGCGCACCTGGCGCCTGATCGGCAGCCCGGCGTATCAACCCAGCGATGCAGCGCTGCGTGAAAAAATTTCGCGCAGTGCACAGCGTTCACACTACCCGATAGGTCATGCGCGCCACATGGCGGCAATCATGGCCAGCGGAGATCGCGTCAATGTATTGAAGAAGGTCGTAGCCCCGACCCTGGTGATACACGGCAAGGATGATCCCCTGGTGCCGGTGGCGGGCGGTATAGATACCGCCCGCCTGGTGAGGGGTGCGCGCCTGGAGCTGATTGACGGTATGGGCCACGACCTGCCGACACCGTTGCTGCCGAGGTTTGTCGACCTCATCAGCGAGCACGCACTGCAGCGCTAGGCGTTACACGCGCTCCACGACGGTGGTGATGCCCTGGCCGAGGCCGATACACATGGTGGATACCCCCAGGCTGAGGTCGCGGTCTTCCATCACATTCAGCAGGGAACCGGTAATGCGGGTTCCGGAGCAGCCGAACGGGTGGCCCAGTGCAATGGCGCCGCCGTGCACATTGACCTTGTCGTCCATCTTGTCCAGCAGTCCGAGGTCCTTCAGTACCGGCAGTGCCTGGGCAGCGAACGCTTCATTCAGCTCCACCATATCGATATCCTCGATAGTCAGGCCGAGCTTTTTCAGCGCTTTCTGTGTCGAAGGTACCGGTCCATAGCCCATAATGGAAGGATCGACACCGGCCAGTGCCATGCCCTTCACCCTGGCGATCGGGGTCAGGCCCAGTGCCTGTGCCCGCTCGGCCGACATCATCAGCATCGCGGAGGCGCCGTCGGATATCTGTGAGGATTGTCCCGCGGTGACCGTGCCCTGTGGGTTGAAGGAGGGCTTCAGTGCGGCCAGGTCTTCCAGTGTCGTCTCCGGACGGATAGTTTCATCGGCGGTGACCGAGATCAGCGCACCATTGGCGTCGTGCCCGTCGATGGCGATAATCTCGCGCTTGAATTTTCCGTCGACAGTGGCTTTGTGCGCCAACTGGTGTGAGCGCAGGCCGAGCTTGTCCTGGTCTTCGCGGCTGATGCCGTGAATCATCGCCAGCATCTCAGCTGTCATGCCCATCATGCCGGCGGCCTTGGCGACGGATCGCCCCATACGCGGGTTGATGTCGATATTTGCCTCGTCCATCATCGGCAGATGGCCCAGGTGCTCCACGCCGCCCACCAGGTAGACATCACCGATGCCAGCCATGATATTGGCCGCCGCGGTGTGCAGGGCCGACATGGATGAACCGCACAGGCGGTTCACGGTTTGTGCCGGTATCGTGTGCGGCAGTTCTGCATTCAGTACGATCAGCCGGGCCAGGTTCATGCCCTGTTCACCGCGCTGTATGACACAGCCCCAGATCAGGTCATCGATCTCCGCCGGGTCCAGCGCCTGGTTGCGCGCCAGCAGGCCTTTTATCACCGCGGCAGACAGGTCGTCGGCGCGCACATTGCGAAAGCAACCGTTCTTCGAGCGCCCCATCGCTGAGCGGGCGTAGTCTACAATCACTGCATCTCTTGGATTCAAACTCACAGTACTTCTCCTTAAATTAGCCCGTAACTCAGTAGTAGGTTTCGCCATTGGCGAGCATTTCCTGCATGCGTTCCGTCAGCTCATAGGCTTTGCCCAGATGAGCGAACTTTGCGGATGCCTCTGCCAGATGGGCCATACCCACGGTGTCCATCCAGCGGAAGATGCCGCCGCGGAACGGAGGGAAGCCGACACCGAAGAGGAGTGCAAGATCTGCCTCCGCCGGGGAGCCGACGATGCCTTCCTCCACACAGCGGGCCATCTCGATCGCCATCGGCAGCATCATGCGGGCGATGATGTCCTCGCGCTCGAACTCCACGCGCTCACCCACGACACCAGCGATCATGTCATACACCTCCGGATTGACACTCTTCTGTGGTTTGCCGCGTTTGTCTTCACTGTACTCAAAGAAACCCTTGCCGTTTTTCTGGCCGTAGCGGCCCAGTTCGAACATCACCTCGGTCGCGCTCTTGAAATCGGGCGCCATGCGATCGGGAAAACCCTCGGCCATCACACCGGCGGCGTGCACACCGGTGTCGATGCCCACCACATCCATCAGGTAGGCGGGGCCCATGGGCCAGCCCCAACGCTCCATTACCTTGTCTACGGCCTGGAAATCGGCGCCGTCGCGCAGCAGCATATTGAAGCCGCCGAAGTAGGGGAACAGCACGCGATTGACAAGGAATCCGGGGCAGTCGTTGACGACGACGGCTTTTTTGCCCATCTTGTTCGCATAGGCGACGGTGCGGGCGACGGCGGCATCGGATGTCTGTTCGCCGCGGATGACCTCAACCAGTGGCATCGCGTGCACCGGATTGAAGAAGTGCATGCCACAGAAGTTTTGTGGGCGTTTCAGGTTCTTCGCCAGGCGGGTGATGGAGATGGTCGAGGTGTTGGACGCCAGTATGGTGTCCTCGCTGATTTCCTGCTCCACTTCGGCGAGCACAATCCCTTTTACCTTTTCATTCTCGACTACCGCTTCAACGACAATATCCACATCCCCAAAGCCGGCATAGGACAGCGTGGGTTCGATGCTGCTGAGGATGGTGCCCATTTCCGTGGCGCTCATACGGCCGCGATCGACCCGCTTGGCGAGCAGTTTGGTGGCTTCTGACAGGCCGAGGTCGAGACCGGCCTGGGCGATATCCTTCATTCGTATCGGGGTGCCCTTGTACGCGCTCTGGTAGGCGATGCCGCCGCCCATGATGCCCGCGCCCAGTACTGCCGCGCGTTCAATCTTCTTGTCCGCCTGCTTCTCCCAGCCCTTGGCTTTCTTGCCCAGCAGCTGGTCGTTCAGGAACACACCCACCAGCGCGGCCGCCACCGGGGTGGTGGCCAGTTCAGCAAACGCATCGGCCTCGACGTCGAGAGCGTCTTCCAGACCCATATTGCGAGCCGCCTCTATCACATCGACGACCTTGACCGGCGCGGGGTAGTTCCTGCCGGCCTGCTGGCTGACCATGGCCTTGATGGTGAAGAAGGACATCATGGCCTCGATATCGTTCAGCGGCAGGGGGCTGTGCTTGCGGGTACGGCGCTGGGCATAGTCGAGGTCGCCATCGATGGCGCTCTGCAGGGTAGCGAGGGTCACCGCGCGCAATTGATCGGGCTCTGCAATGGCGTCGACGGCGCCGGCCTTGAGGGCGTCGGCGGGTCGTTTCTCGGCGCCTGTGGCCATCCACATGACAGCTTCATCGACGCCGATGATTCGCGGCAGCCGCACGGTGCCACCCCAGCCGGGCAGGATTCCCAGCTTGGTTTCAGGCAGGCCGACCTTGGCCGCCGTGCTCATCACGCGGAAATCGCAGGCCAGGCAGCACTCCAACCCGCCGCCCATGGCAAAGCCGTTAATGGCTACTGCACTCGGGTAGGGCAGGGCTGCGATACGGTTGAAGTTCTTGTTGTTGACACCGGTAAACGGTTTGATCTCTTCCTTGCTGGCGCCGAACAGGCTGGTGAACTCGGTGATATCCGCTCCGACGATGAAAACGGGCTTGGCGCTGGTCACCAGCAGCCCCTTGATACCCTTCTCCGCATCGAGTGCGTCCAGTGCCGCCGTGAGGCTGGTGACTGTGGCATTGTCGAATTTATTGACGGATTCGCCCTGCAGATCAAAGTTGAGCTCGGCGATATCGCCGTCCAGACGTTTTAGCGTGAGCTGATCACTCTCGTAAATCATATCGGTGTCCTGTGTCAGGTAGGTGGGGTCTTGTCGCGGCGTGATTATAGCGAATATCCCCGTTGAATGCGCTGTCGGCTAGAGGGCGGCGACGGTTGGGAGGTCCGGCCGCAATACCTGTAGCCACAGCCTCCGTGGTGAAAATTGCAGGCGTGAATAGCGCGAATTCGCGGGGTAAATGGGGCGTCGACCCGCAGTGCCGACCGGCCCCGGCGGGTATTTGCCACCCGTGAGCCCGATATGCCCGCCGCGTCACCAGACCGGAAAAACCCTGTGCCCCGGCGCGAGGCTGATATTGTTGTTGTTTGCCATGTTAGGACATACAATATGCCATTACATTTCGATAACCTGATGTCTGCCGGTTTTGGTGCCGGGCAGTTTGCGCTGACAGCGAAAAGGGCAAGCCCGGATACTGTTTTTGCGAAATACGTCTACCTTGAAGAGGAGTGAACAGATGCACACACGTTTTAGCGAAGAGGACCTGGCGTTTCAGGCAGAGGTCAGGCAATTCCTCAGGGAAAACTGGACCAGCGAACTGGCCGCTACCTGCGCCAATCGCGCCACCATGAAAGAAGGCATTGAGGAGTGGCAGCGAAGACTCTATAAGCAGGGCTGGGTCGCGCCGCACTGGCCGGTGGAGCACGGCGGTACAGACTGGACAGTGACGCAGACATTTATCTACAACTCCGAGCGCGCCGCTGCCGGTGCGCCCGAGGTGATGCCGTTCGGTGTCACCATGGTGGCATCTGTGATCATCGCCTACGGCAATGACGCGCAGAAAGCCCGGTTCCTGCCGCGGATCCTGAAAAGTGAGGACTGGTGGTGCCAGGGCTACTCTGAGCCCGGTGCAGGTTCTGACCTGGCGTCGCTGAAGACGCGCGCTGACCTCGACGGCGACGAATATATCATTAATGGCAGCAAGATCTGGACGACGTATGCACAGTACGCCAACTGGATTTTCTGCCTGGTGCGCACCGACAGTTCAGGTCGCAAGCAGGAGGGCATCACCTTCCTGTTGATCGATATGAACACGCCCGGTATCACGGTGCGGCCTATCCAGACCATCGACGGTTTCCACCATCTCAACGAAGTGTTCTTCGACAACGTGCGCGTCCCGGTCGAGAACCGTATCGGTGAGGAGGGCAAGGGTTGGACGTACGCGAAATCCCTGCTGGTGCAGGAGCGGCTCTCCATTGCCGAGGTGGCGGATTCCAAACGCGCCTTGACCGAGGTGCGTGAAGAGGCGCGTGCGGAAGTCAACGGCGGGGTATCGCTGCTGGAGGATCCGCTGTTTGCCAAACGCCTGACGGATATCGAGATCAGGCTGATGGCGCTGGAGTACACGGAGTTGCGGGCCCTGGCATCGATTGCCGAGGGCAAGGAGCCGGGCCCCGAATCCTCACTGTTGAAGCTGCAGGGCACCGAGGTCCAGCAGGCCATCCAGGAACTGCGCATGGATGTCGCCGCCTACTACAGTGGCACCCTGCAGGGGGATCTCAGCGCGGAGCAACTCGGCCACGACTATGCCGACACCGCCCAGAAATCGTATTTCAGGGGGCGCGCCTCGTCCATCTATGGCGGCTCCAATGAAGTGCAGAAGAATATCACCGCCAAATATGTGCTCGGCCTGTAGGAGACAGCAACAATGAATTTCAATTTGAGTGAAGAACAGAACCAGATCCGCGACAGCATCGCCCGCTTCGTGCAGGAGAACTACGCCTTTGACCAACGCAACGCAGTGGTGGCGCTGGAGCACGGTTTCAGCGAACAGCACTGGCAACAGTTTGCGGAACTGGGTTGGCTCTCAATCCCGTTTGCCGAAGAGCAGGGCGGTTTCGGCGGCGGCCCGGTGGACACCATGGTGCTGATGCAGGAGTTTGGCCGCGGCTTGGTGGCGGAACCGTATCTTGCCACGGTGCTGTTGTTCGGCGGCCTGTTGCAGGCCGGTGCCAGCGAGGCCATACAGGGCGAGTACATTCCCGCCATCATCGGTGGTGAGTTGCAGGGGGCTTTCGCCTACCTGGAGCGCCAGAGCCGTTATGCGCTAACCGATATCACCACTACCGCCGAGCAGAAGGACGGCAAGTGGATAGTGAATGGCGAGAAAACCGTGGTGTTGAACGGCGGGGCGGCGCAGAAGATTATCGTCGCTGCACGCAGCGCCGGTGAACAGGCCGACGAAAGTGGCATTACGCTGCTGCTGGTCGATGCCGGTAGCGCCGGTTTGGAACGTACCCTGTACCGCATGACCGACGGGCAGGAGGCAGCCAATATCACGCTGTCCAACGTCGAGGCCAAAGCGGTGATCGGCAGCCCCGGTGAGGGCTATGGCCTGATGGCATCGATTGTCGACGAGGCGCGCCTGGCCTTGTGTGCCAATGCGCTGGGAGCGCTGGAGAGCCTCAACGCCCAGACGCTTGACTACTGCAAAACCCGCGAGCAGTTCGGCGTGGCGATTGGTTCCTTCCAGGCATTGCAACATCGCCTGGTGGATATGTTCGGTGCCTGTGAGAACGTGAAGTCGCTGCTGTACCGTGCGGTATGCGCCGTGCAGGACGGCACTGAGGATGCCCAGCGCAGCCTGCTGGCACTGAAAGTGATGGTCGGGCGCGCCGGTAAACTCATCGGCGGTGAGGCCATCCAGCTGCATGGCGGGATGGGTATGACTGACGAGCTCTCGGTCGGCTTCTACGTGAAGCACCTGATGATTATCAATACCCTGTTCGGTGATGCGGACTACACCCAGCAGCTGTTTGCGCAGCTGGTGAACGCAGCACCGCAAGCGGGTTCGGCAGCTGCCTGACAGCGGGCGGCGGACTGGTATGCGGGGCTGTCTTGCCCGTTGCCAGTTCCGCCGTCGCCATTCGCAGGCGTATTGATCAAATCAAAAAGAGGGACATGGCAGGTGGTCGCAATGGCGTTCTGTCATGCCCGCGTCACCGCTGCGCAGCGCTCAGAGTCCCTCGCTTACCACAATGATGTCTTTGGAACCGGCCGGCAGGGAGATCGTGGTGCCGTCTTCACCCAGGGTATAGTCCGGATAGACCTCATCGACACCCTCCAGAAACGCCGCCTCCATGCCCGGCAGGATCAGCGGTGGCACGATGTGGTAGTAGAGCAGGTGTCCGACACCGGCGTCTCTGGCAATTTCAGCCGTCTCCACCGGTGAGGCGTGATAGTCCTGGATATCGAACATGATTTTCGCCAGGCCGTCGGCGCCCACTCTCGTCGCGGTATCCTCCATCACACCCACCAGCTCGCGTGACAGCGCCTCGTGTACCAGAAGATCCACGCCGCTGGCAAAGTGCTCGACATTGGGGGATTTCGAGGTGTCGCCACTGACGAGTACTGTGCGCTCCTTGTAGGTGAACAGGTAGGCCACCGCGGGTTTCACGGGGCCGTGATCCGCCAGCAGCGCCTGGATGGTCAAGCCGTCCTGGTCGTAGACGGTTTCCAGTTGCCCGGCAGCGGGTATCTGGAAGGGGCGCGCGACCATGCCAAAGCCGGAGGGCGGAGCGACAGCATCACCGTGGTGCTTGTTGCGACCAATCGAATCCTGCTTGTACACGGTGTTGAAACCGTTGACGATCTGCTGCACACCCTGCGGGCCTATCACCGGCAGGGGTTTGGTGTTGGACGCGTTCACCCAGCGGATGGTTGCCATTTCGCCGAGGCCATCGAGGTGGTCGGAATGAAAATGGGTGAGCAGCACGGCCTGGATGGCACCGACCGGGTAGCGCATCCTGAGCAGGTTGCGCAGGCCGTTGGTGCCGGCATCAACGACGAAAAGTTGCTGCCCGGCGACGACTGCCACACAGGGGCCTGAGCGTTTGGGATCGGGCAGTGGGCCGCCGGCCCCGCACAGGGCCACATGCAGGCCGTCATCGAAGGCCTCGGTCGCGTCTGTGGTGATATTGATCTCGGCGCCTTTGGACATGATACGCATGGCGATATCGGCCCGCTGTGTATAGGCAATTGCACCCAGCACAATGAGAACCAGTATAACAATGAGGGATTTTTTCATGACAACTCTCCTGCTGGGATCAAAGCCTGCGATGCGCTCACCTGTGCGTTTTCACATCCCGCATCGGGTGATTTTTCGCTGGAACTGATGGGTTCATTTTTGTTGGCCGGTCAGTTTCTGTAACAACCTGTTCATGCCGCCGATCCAGCGGTCGTAGTCGGAGGCCTTGCGCTGCATATACACTTTAACCTCCTCATGAGTGAGGATCAGGAAGCTCTCTCGCCCCAGGTGTTCCACCACGATGTCAGCCAGTTGCTCCGGCTCCATCATACCGTCGCCACTGGCGGCTTTGGTGGCATCGTCGTCCATATTGGCCGTCATCGCTGTGCGCACGGCCTGTGGGCAGAGCAGTGAGACCTTGATGCCCTGGTGAGCGTAGGTGAGAGCCAGCCATTCGGCAAAACCGACGGCCGCGTGTTTGGTGGTGCCATAGGCGGCGCCGCCGATCTGGTTCAGCAGGCCCGCTGCGGAAGCGGTGTTGAGAAAGTAGCCACCGCCGCGCTGTACCATGCGCGGTACCAGATGCCGCGCCGCGTAGACATGGGACATCACATTGACTTCCCAGATAAGCTGCCACTCATCGTTCGGCGACTGCTCACTGGCGCCGATTGCCAAACCGGCGTTGCTGCAGAACAGGTCAATGGGCCCGATATTCGCCTCGGTGTCTTCAATCACGCGGATGATGTCATCTTCCTTCGTGACATCGGCGGCCATGCCGACGCAGCCCAACTCCTCGGCTGTCTGTGCCGCTGTATCGGCGTTGATATCGACGGCAACCACGGCGTTGGCACCCTCGGCGAGGAACTTCTTCACCAGGGCTTTACCGATACCGCTGCCGGCGCCGGTCACGACGACTGTCTTGTCCTGAAGCTGCATTGCTCTGTTCCCCTGCGATATGAATAGTGTTGTTGTTACCAGCACCGACCGGCATGATAACTCTCGATACACTGCCTGCGCACACGGTGGCGTGAATGCGCGCCAGAGTGACATGGTGACATATAGTATGTCAATATAATGCCAGGCCGCTGTGGCAAGGCGGTCGGCGATCGTAGCAACCCTATCCAGCCCGGGAGAGCAGCCATCATGAGTGACACTACAACAGTGAGAACGCTGGAGGTCCGCAAGGACAACTGGAGCGATACGCGGGTGGTTGAAAGTACGCTTCCCGTCGACCTGGGGGACAATGAGGTCCTGCTCCGCGTCGACAAGTTTGCGCTGACGGCCAACAATATCTCCTACGCAGGCGCCGGCGACCTGCTCGGTTACTGGGTTTTTTTTCCGGCGGAGGAGGGCTGGGGGCGCATCCCGGCGATGGGTTGGGGCGATGTCATCGCCTCCGCACACCCGGCGGTGCAGGCCGGCGAGCGGGTCTGGGGTTTTTTCCCGTTCAGCACACATTTGAAGATCGTCGCGGGGAGGGCGGGTCCGGAGCACTTCCAGGATGTGTCAGAGCACCGCGCACAGTACGCGCCGGTGTATGCGCGATTTGACCGGGCGTCCGCCAATCCTGTTTACGAAGCCGCCCGGGAAGACCAGGACTGCCTGCTGCGCGGACTGTTCATGACATCCTGGCTGGTGGAGGATTTCATGCATGTGAACGACTCATTTGGCGCGGCGGCGTGCCTGGTCACCAGCGCCTCCAGCAAGACCAGTATCGCGCTGGCGCACTGCCTCAGCAAACGCGGGGAGATGGCGAGCATCGGGATTACATCACCGGGCAACGTCGCCTTCTGCGAAAGCCTGGGGTATTACGACCGGGTACTGACCTATGATGCCGTCGAGTCGCTGGATGCATCACAGCCGGCTGTGATTGTGGATATGGCAGGCAGCGCCGCAGTACTGAGCGCTCTTCACCATCACTACCGTGACAACCTGAAGCACTCCTGCCAGATCGGTGCAACACACTATGAGGAGATGGGGGCGGTCGATAACCTGCCGGGCGCGAAACCCGAATTCTTCTTTGCGCCGTCGCATATACAATCGCGCAGCGCCGAGTTGGGTGCGGCAACACTGATGCAGGCGCTGGGTGCGGACTATGCGCAGTTCCGCGCAGGCAGTGACAACTGGCTGGCACTTGAGCACAGTTATGGCGTGGACGCGGTGGAGGAGACCTACCAGTCCGTGCTGGCGGGGCAGTCCGATGCAAAAAGCGGCCAGATTGTCTCGATGTGGCCGCGGCAATAGCGGGGCATCGCCTGGCTCAAAGCAACCCTTTCGCCGTGAGTGCCAAAGCCTCGGGCAGTTGTGTGGTCAGCAACAACCCATCCAGTGAGCCACGCTGCTAGGCGGCGTTCCGACTGGCCAGGTGCTGCCTGGTTCGCGCCGGCGGGCAGATCAGGTTGGTGCAATCGACAAGATCCAGCGGCACCGCGTGCGCGGCCGCTTCCTACTTGCCCGATAGGGGCAGGGCCTGGATACGCTCTACATCCTCCTCGAAACGCATGCGCCTGATGAACCCCGCGTAGCAATCCCTGGCCCTGGAGCCCATGCCAACCCGTTGCCGGACCAGCGTCGGCTTCAACATCTCCCCTGCACGGCGGAACCGTCGTCGTGAACGGTCACATTGACGAAAGTGCTCAAGGTGAAGTCTTTACGCTCGCAGCGTGCGCCTTTGACCGCAAAGCCGTCTGCGAGGTGCCGGTCGACAATGTTGGCAGTATCGTCCGGCTAGCCATCGTGAGTCAGCAACTCATATCCGCACAGTCACAAGCTGGTCCAAAGTGGATAGGGGGCCGGTGAGCCTGTTTGCTTCTATTCCCGGATTC
Source organism: Halioglobus sp. (assembly GCA_020443425.1). GTDB lineage: Bacteria > Pseudomonadota > Gammaproteobacteria > Pseudomonadales > Halieaceae > Marimicrobium. The sequence continues at coordinate 258,496 of JAGRIE010000001.1, read as the reverse complement.
CGCTTTGTTCACCACTTTAACAGTCAGTCCAAGCCTGTGGGTAACTGTGTGCCCTAATACTACATTTAACATAATATATATTATGCGTATGTGTAATAAGTCAGGTGCGGTTGTGGATATGTTGCCTGGAGTCTACGTTTATAGGGGTTTTTGTAGATGTACAGGCATCTTCCGTCGGTAAATCGCTGACAGAATGCCAGCACGCGCGTTACGAGATATCTGATGAATCGGCGTTGTACAGCGCCAGAATGAGCGTGCAGGTTTTCAGGTGTAGCTGGAACGGCCCCCTGTGAGTTTCAAAGCACTGAGCAAGACTGTGCTCCCTGGCTTTAGCCCGTGGTGAGATGGTATCCAGATCAACCGGTTGCGGAGAGAATGGCTGCTAATCAGTCAGCAAAAAAAAAGCCCCGCTATGCGGGGCTGTTGTTGCCAGTGGGACGGCTTACGCTTTGCGGCGTGACCAGCCCAGACCGGCAAGACCCAGTCCAAACAGCACCAGTGTTGCCGGTGCTGGCACACTGCCGCTCTGGCATTCGGGGGCATCTGGCGTCACGCTACAGTCAACCTGTGTGATTCCCGCGTACAAGACCCGCGGCTGCGAGTAGTTGTAGAAACCAAACGAACCATCGCTAAATGAAGTCAGGCCAGGAACATCACTGGGGGTGATATTTATCTGCTCGACGTTATTCACACTCACCGTGATCTGGCTACTGGTGAACAAAATGTTGAAAGCGTACTCGGTAAAATCAACCCAGCCCGTGTTGCCCAGTCCACCGGTCGCCCTGGTGATCAGGTTGACCTGGCCGGGTGTGTGCTGCCAGTACGACCCACTAGTACCTGACGTATTGCCATTGGAGCCGTTGGTGACGTGTGATATGGCCAGTCCTTGTGTCCAGCCGGCCTGGTCGCCCTGCTTCCAGTCAATCAGGAAGAAGTTTGCGCTGTTGGAGAACACCTCGCCCGAGTCGTAACCCAGAACGAAACCAATGAAGTCATCGTCACCTGATTCCTGCACACTGATCCTGCCACTGAGTGCTGTACCCTGCGTACTGGTTACTGTGGGATCGAAAAAAATTGTCGGGGCTCCATTCACTGTCTGGAGCACGGTATCGTTACCGGGTTGTACGTTCCAGGAAGAACTACCGCCTTGAGCGGTCCACCCGCTTAAATCCACCGGAACAGCATTTGCAAGTGTTGGGAATGCAAAGCACGTTGCGGCTATTAAACTGTATTTCATTGTGTTCATCGCGAGCTCCATTATGAGAGACTAATCCATCGAAAACCCACTCTCAGGTGGTTGATTACTGATTAAGCATTAATTGTTCCAATACAGATATTAAGTAACAAATACATAGAGTTAGGTTTATTCTGTGCATTCGTTTGCATGCTTTTTGTAAATTATTTTGACGCTTCCTGATACCTTTCCAAGGAATGGCGAGCGGTTCTGGTATTTGTAGCCTGATCACGCGTTTACGGGGTTTCGTGATTTCCATCGATTTGAACCCGGGGGTGCAGGTTTAGTAGTGTGCGCGGTTCACCACCCTTGGTGCCATACGTAACGGCTGTGCGCCCTTTTGTGCTCAGGTATCGGTGTCAGTGAATCCAGGCGGCTTGCCAGCTTGGGATTGGCCGGGATGAACCGGTGTCGTGGCCATTGTGAAGACAATCACACATCGCGTGTCAGTCATGCCGCTCTGTTTGGTCCTGGTTGTTGCGACCGTTAGCGTACGGCGTCGACGTAGCATCCGTCAGGCACCGCCCCCGCTGCCCCGAATCCGCATTTAATAAATATATTATGTTAAATACAGGTGTATTGGCGTGCTATGCAAACATCTGCAAAGTGATTGTCTGCCGATATCGACTGTGCGCAGTGCGCAGACTTCACACTGCGCACTGCTCAGTGCTGGTGCTCGGCGCGGCGACGCTCACGCCACTGCAGCACGACGGTGTAGATCACCGGCAGCACCAACAAATTGAGTACCATCACCGTGAACATCCCCCCAAGCATCGGCGCGGCGATGCGCTGGGTTACATCGGATCCCGTATCCGTACTCAGCGCAATGGGTACCAGCCCTGCCATCGTGGATACCGCTGTCATCACCACTGCCCTGACACGGTCCGACGTCGCGGTTTGGGTCGCGTTCTGGATATCCAGAAGGCTCAACCTCCCCCGCTTCCGCAGGCGCAGGCTGGATATTTCCTGATCGATGAAACTCAATACCAGCACGCCTATCTCCGCCGCCAGCCCGGCCAATGCGATAAACCCCACCGCCACCGCCACCGACACATTGAAACCGTTGAGGTAGATGAGCCAGACACCGCCAATCAGTCCGAACGGGATCGATAGCATCACCACCATTGGCTCCACCGGACTCCTGAAGTGCAGGTAGAGCAGCAGGAAAATCACCACCAGCGTCAGCGGTGCGACAATTGCCAGCCGCGCCGAGGCGCGTTCCATATGCTCGAACTGCCCGGACCATTTCAGGGTGTAACCCGGTGGCAGTCTCACCTCACTGTCGACCAGTGCCTGTGCCCGCGCCACATAGCCACCGATATCCGTAGAGGCGATATCCACGTAGACCCAGGCATTGGGCCGGGCATCTTCCGATTTAATCACCGGTGCGCCGCGCGTGAAGCGGATGTCGGCGACCATTGCCAGCGGCACAGCTTCCCCGGCAGCGGTGGGTATCAGCACCCGCTCCAGCGCTTCCCTGTCGGACCTCAGTGCCCTCGGAAAGCGGACGCTCAATGGGTAGCGCTCAATCCCCGACACCACCTCGGTGATATTCATCCCGCCTATCGCGCTCATGATCACGTCCTGCACCTGCCCCACTGTGAGGCCATAGCGGGCGGCGGCCTCGCGGTCTATATCGATATCGAGATAGTACCCGCCGACAGCCCGGTCCCCGAATGCGGACAGGGTGTCCGGCAGCGTTTTCAGCGCCTGTTCAATCTGCGCGGCAATGTCCTGCAGCACATCGAGGTCGGGGCCGGCGACCTTGATGCCGACGGGGGTCTTGATACCGGTGGACAGCATGTCGAGGCGCGTTTTTATCGGCATGGTCCAGGCGTTGGACAGGCCGGGAAACTGCAGTTCGCGGTCCATTTCGTCCATCAGTTCCCGCGTGGTCTTTTGCGGTTCGGGCCATTGCAAACGGGGTTTCAGGCGCACTGTGGTCTCTATCATCGACAGCGGTGCCGAGTCCGTGGCAGTATCCGCCCGCCCCACTTTGCCAAACACCGATTCAACTTCCGGAAATGTCGCCAGTATGCGATCCGTCTGCTGCAACAGTTCTCTGGCCTTGGTGATGGAAATGCCGGGAAATGTCGTCGGCATATACAGGATGTCGCCCTCGTCCAGCGGCGGCATGAACTCACTGCCGAGTTTGCTGTAGGGCCAGGCCGTCAGCGCCAATAGCAGCAGCGCACACAGGATGGTGACACCGCGGAAACGCATCATCAGCGCCAGTATGGGGGTGTGCACAGCCCGCATCACCCGGCTGATGGGGTTGGCGCGCTCGGACACCATCGTCCCCCGCAGGAAATACCCCATCAGTACCGGCACCAGTGTGACGGCCAGTATCGCGGCGGCGGCCATCGAGTAGGTTTTGGTGAATGCCAGCGGACTGAACAGCCGGCCCTCCTGCGATTGCAGTGTGAAGATGGGTACGAACGAGACAGTGATCACCAGTAGCGAGAAAAACAGTGCCGGCCCGACTTCCCTGCAGGCTTTTTCTATCGTCTCCCACCGCTCCTCGTTATCCAGCGCCCTGCCCTTCGCGTCCGCGGCCTGGGCCAGACGCCGGTGACCGTTCTCTATCATTACGATGGCCCCGTCGACCATCGTGCCTATCGCGATGGCAATCCCGCCCAGCGACATGATGTTGGCGTTCAGGCCCTGCAGTCGCATGACGATGAAGGCCATCAGTATGCCCAGCGGCAGCGTGATGATGGCGACGAATGCCGAGCGGGCGTGCAACAGGAACAGGATCACCACCAGGCTGACGATCAGCAATTCCTCCAGCAGCGATGTGGTCAGGCTGGCCGCGGCACGCTCGATCAGGTCGCCGCGGTCGTAGACAGGCACGATCTCGACACCGGGTGGCAGCCCCTTTTCGAGTTCCTCCAGTTTTGCCCGCACGGCCCTGATAGTGGCGAGCGCGTTCTCGCCATAGCGCATGATCACCACACCGCCGGCGACCTCCCCCTCGCCGTTGAGCTCAGCCAGGCCTCGCCGCAGTTCGGGCCCGGTCTGGACATGGGCCACATCGCGAATGCGCACGGGGGTGCCGTCCTCATCGACGCTAAGGGCAATGGTGTTGATATCCTCGAGTGATGTGATGTATCCCTGTGCACGCACCATATATTCGGTCTCGGCGTGTTCGACCAGGCGGCCGCCGACGTCATTGTTGGACTGCTTGACGGCTCGTTTCACGGTCTCCAGGCTGATGCCGTAGCGCAGCATGGCATTGGGATCGATTTCGATCTGGTACTGGCGCACGAAGCCACCCACGGACGCGACTTCCGATACGCCGGGTACGGTTTGCAGGGGATAGCGCAGATACCAGTCCTGCAGTGAGCGCAGCTCGGCGAGATCGTGTTTGCCGGTGGTGTCGACCAGCGCGTATTCATAGATCCAGCCGACACCGGTCGCATCCGGGCCCAGTGCGGGTGTCACGCCGGGTGGCAGCCGGCTGCTGGCAGTATTCAATGCCTCCAGCACCCGCGAACGCGCCCAGTACAGGTCGACGTCGTCGTCAAATATGATGTAGACAAACGACAGTCCGAAAAACGAGTAACCACGCACGACCCTGGTCTGCGGCACCGACAGCATCGCTGTGGTGAGCGGGTAGGTAACCTGGTCCTCGACCACCTGCGGGGCCTGCCCGGGATACTTGGTCAGCACAATCACCTGCACATCCGACAAGTCCGGAATGGCATCCAGTGGGCTGCCAAGGTAGGAGTACAGGCCGGCAGCGGCGATCACCGCTGCGGTGAGAAGCACAAGCAGGCGCTCCCGGATAGACGCGCTGATAATAGCCCCGATCATTGTGCCACTCCTGCATCCGTCATCTTGGCTGCGGCCTCACGTAGTTGCGACTCGGAATCGATCAGGAATTGCGCTGACACCACCACGCGCTCACCGGCCTGCACGCCGCCCTGTACCTCCACATAACCGTCCGACTCGATGCCCAGTGCAACGCGCCGTGGTTCAAAGGTGCCGGCTGCGGTCTCGACGAATACCCGCTCCTGTGTGCCGGAGCGCACCACGGCCTCACTCGGCACCACCAGCGCCGTCGTCTCGCGGGACTGTATGGCCACGTTCACCAGTGTATCGGGGCGCAACAGGCCGTCGCTGTTATCAAAAACCACACGCACCCGAGTGGTGCGCGTGGCCCCCTGCGCGTACGGGTATATGAAAGCCACCCTGCCCTTGAGCACTCGCCCCGGCAGGCTGGCCAGGGTCATGTGCACGCTGTCCCCGACTGCGACCCAGGGCAATTCGTACTCATAGATATCGGCATAGACCCACACGGCATCGAGGTTCACAATACGCAGAAGCTCTGTCGACGGCGTCACATACTGCCCCGGGCGGGCGCCGATCTCGGTGACAATCCCGGCGACGGGGGCGTGGATGTGCAGCTGCTCTTGCACCGCACGGCGCTGTTCAAGCTCCCGGATCTGGTGGTCCGGCACGTCCAGCAGGGCCAGTCTCGCGCGGGAGCTTGCCGCCAGTGCCGCAGCGCCCTCCCGGATATCCTGAAACGGGCTGTCCTGCAGCGCCGCGCGATTGTCGAGCGCCAGCAGGTACTCCTGTTGGGTGGCCACCAGCGTCGGCGAGTAAATCTCCAGCAGGATGTCGTCGTCACTGACCGCCTGCCCGGTTTTATCAACGCGCAGATCCCTGATCCAGCCTTCGACTTTGGGGTGCAGCTTTACCACGGCGTCCTCGGCGTATTCCACACGACCGACAGCGCGTACAGTACGCGAAATCGTCCTTGCCTCAGCCGTCGCGGTTCGCACACTGATATTGTTGCGCAGCACGGGGTCGATACGGACTGTGCCACTGTCACCGGTGGTTTCATCCTCTGCGTACACCGGGATATAGTCCATGCCCATCGAGTCCTTGGCCGGTACGGGCGATGTCACGCTCGGGTTCATTGGATGCCGGTAGAACAGCGGCTCCTCCGGTGCCGGCGCTGCCGTTTCGACGACTGCGCTGTCGCTGAGGTAATAGCCCAGAGCTGCGCCCACGGCCAGGCACAGTATTGCTGTCACTGCGATCAGCTTATTCATAGATATTGTCCTCCCCTACCGCGGCTGTCAGTCGCGCAATGGACTGGTGTGCCTCGGCGAACGCTTTCCAGTACAGCAATTCCGCATTGAACAAGGTGCTCTGGCTGCGCGCCAGACTGAGAAAGTCCACCTGGTTGACCCGGTAACCCGCCAACATGGACGCCACCGCCTGCCTGGACTGCGGCACGATACCGGTATCGTAGAGTCGCATTTGCTCGCTCGCCTGGCGGTAGTCTGAACTCGCCGACGCGATGCTCGAAAATACGAGATTTTTCTGGTCTATCAGCGAGTAGCGTGAGCGCGACAGCTCGCGGCGGTGCTGCTGCACGGACTGCGACTGCCGTGTGCCTGCGTACAGCGGGATGTTGACGCTCAGCATCACCGAGACGAAATCCTGGCGGGACTGGCCCTGCGGGTCATGCTCCCGGTTACCGTAGGCGACGCCCAGCTTGAAATCGGGATAGTAGGATTTTTCCGCCAGCGCCAACCGGGATGCCGATGCCTCAATACTTGCCTGTTCGCCCTGCAGTAATGGTCGCACCGCCTCAGCCCGTCGGTACAGCGCAGCGGCGGGTGCGACAACCCCGGCTGACGGCGGCATGTCTGCTGGCAGCGCTACCGGGGTGTCCGGCGCAGCGCCCATCAGCACATTCAGGCGAATGGCGCGCTGCTGCCTGATCCCCTGGAGTTGCAGTTCGGTGTCCAGCAGCTTTGACAGTTCCAGTTGTGCCTGCAAGACGTCCTGTTGCAGGCCCTCCCCCACCCGGTACCTGGCATTGGCCACCTCTACCAACTGGCGGAACACTGCCTGGTTGTTGTGCACGGTTTCCACTGCGCGATCCAGGTAGAAGATATCCCACCAGGTTTGCGCGACATTCATGGCGAGGTTCAGCCGCATCTCCTCGACGGAATAGGCCGCCGCTTCGGCTTCAAATACAGCGATCTCCTCATTCAGCGAGCGCTTGCCCGGGAATGGAAATACCTGGCTGATGCCTATCTGGATTTGCGTCATCGGTTCCTGGTTCAGGTCGAAATTGTCCCATGGGAGGTTCATCGCGTTCAGGCTGACCACGGGATCAGGCAGGCTGGATACCTGCGGTGCTATATGCGTGAGTGCCTGGTAACGCTCACGCAACATCGCAAGACCGGGATTCCCGGCCACCGCCCGCGCCCGGGCCTCGTGTAACGGCAGCACAGAATTGGCCTGGGCGTCGATCTGGGCGAGCGCGCAGGGGCCGCTGCCGAACAGCGCCGAGGCCGCCAGCAACACAGTGCGGGGCACGCGTTTGAGTGGCGTGAGCAGCCGGGCCACGAATACACGCCTGTTGCTGCCGTCAGCGGCAGCTGTGATTGCAGTTTTCAAAATGTTCACCGTCTCTTCCAGTCATGGCCGGACGCCGCAGCAACAGGCGAAGTCGGGCCAACACATCGTAGGGAATTGTCGAACTGGCGGCCGCAAGGCCGCCCTGGCCTAGCTCAGCCGGGGAGGACGATAAAGCTCAGAGGGGGGGGATGTTGAAACAGCCGGCGTGACGCTCTGGTAGCGCACATCATCGGGCGCCAGCGTCGGACTGAAGACGGCGGCTGTGACAACGGGAGAAAGCATTGAGCAGGCTGTGGTGCAGTCGCCACCGCCGCTACAGGCATCACAGTGCGAGGTATCGACCGGGGTCGGTATGGGCTCCTGGTGGCAGGCAGGCAGCGATGCCTTCGGGCGCTGGTCGACGATCGCGGCCGCAGCGTCCCCGGTGCTGCCAGTCGGTGCGGCACCCTGCATCCCGGCGGCAGACATCCCGCAGACAGACGCCAGTGACGCCACCGGCTGCAGCAGTGCCAACACCATCATGAAAACTGTCAAATACCGATTCTGCATAGGGTTTCGCGCCGCACATCGACGGGTGCAGTATAGCCCCAGCGTCGCATTTTCACAAAACCTGCACTGGCGCCGATGGCGCTAGCCCTGCGGTGTATCGTGCGCCGAGGCGTCCAGTTCCTGCACATCGGGACGGCGCCTGCGCCGGGTTCTGGCGGGAATCATACTGCGCATCGCTTCGAGCTTGCCGAAACACAGCAGTTTATCCCCGGCTTCCAGCAGCCGGTCCGCGCGCGGGTTGGGGATGACCTTGGCACCGCGATACAGCGTCAAAACATTGACATCACTTTCTGCCAGGCCTGTTTCGATAATCTTCTGGCCGACAAATTTGGAGCCGTCGGGTACGTAGATCTCACTGACACCGTAGCCCTTGCTGACGGTGAGCCGCTGCCTGACATCGATCTCGGGGAAATCCACCTGGGCGGCGATGTATTCGATCACCGCGCCCGCCACATCCAGGCCGGTGGCTGTCTCGATGCCTTCCAGCCCGGGCGAGGAGTTCACTTCCATCACCTGCGGGCCGTCCTTGCCCTCGAGCATATCGACACCCGCCACCTGCAAGCCCAGTATCTGCGTACAGCGCACGGCGGTCTCGCGGTATTCCTCGCTGAGTTCAACCGGTTCGGCGATGCCGCCGCGATGCACATTGCTGCGAAACTCCTGGCCCTGTGCGACCCGCCGCATCGCGGCGACGACCCGATCACCCACCACGAAGGCGCGGATATCCCGGCCCTTGCTCTCTGCGACAAACTTCTGGATCAGCACGTTCTGTTTCTGGCTTTGCAGCAACTCCACAATGCCCTCGGCGGTTTTCACCGATTCTGCCAGCAGCACGCCGATGCCCTGCGTGCCCTCTATCAGTTTGATGACCACAGGCGCCCCGCCCACCCTTTCGATCGCCGGCAGCACATCCTTGCGGTCGCGCACAAACGTAGTGCGGGGGATGCCCACATGGTGTCGACTGAGAATTTGCAGGCTGCGCAGTTTATCGCGGGAGTTGGTGATGCCGTGCGCGGTATTGGCGCAAAATACGTCCATCTCCTGGAACTGGCGGACAACGGCAGTGCCGTAGTAGGTGATGGAGGCGCCGATGCGTGGCAGTACCGCGTCATAGAGTTTCAGGTGTTTCTGGCGGTAGTAGAGGTCGGGTGAACCACGGTCCAGGTCGATGGCGAAGCGCAGTGTGTTGAGCACATCGACCTCCTGATTCCGCTGCAGGGCCGCTTCCTTGAGCCGGCGGGTGCTGTAGGCGTTGGGCGAGCAAGACAGAATGGCGAGCTTCATTACAGAGTCCTCTGGACGGATGCGGATGGGAACATTGACGCGTATATCTGCTAGCGGACGGAGTCACTGCGGCGACCGCATCACTGCGGGCGCATAGTGACAGAAGCCCCGTCAATATTCTACGAGAATGCTCGCAGGGCCATATACCCCAGGTAGCTGGCCAGCAGAACGGCTGCGATTGTCCGGTTCATGGTCGCACGTCCGTACAGGAATACAAACAGCAGTACCGCGGAGAACGCCAGCGTCAACAGGATATCAACCACGCCGCCGGCGGGGATGGGTAGCGGGTTGATCAATGCACTGATGGGGAGCACAAACAGGCAGTTGAAAATATTGGACCCGATCACGTTGCCGACACAGAGGTCGGACTCATTGTTGAGCGCTGCGATCACCGAGGTCACCAGCTCCGGCAGGCTGGTGCCGATCGCCACGACCATCATGCCGATGACCACCGGGGGCAGGCCCAGCATTTCGGCCAATTCTGCGCCCTGGGAAATGGTCAGCTGCCCGCCCGCGGCCAGCGCGATAATCCCGAACAGGGTGAACAACCAGTCAGTCTGGATGTTCGCTACCAGCCGCGGCGGTATCATGGTGTTCATCTGGTTCATATTGTCGATCAGGGGGTCTTCGCGCTGGCGCAGCACATCGCTGATCGTGAGGTAGACAAAAATACCGAACAACAGCAGCAGGATGACACCGTCGGAACGCGATATCTGCGCTGCGGTACCGACCAGAGGCTTGTCCAGTGTCATCACCAGCAGCACGGTGGAGCCCAACAGCAGCAGTGGCAGCTCGCGGCGTACAATCTGGCCCTCGATTTTCATCGGTTTGATCAGCGCCGCCACACATAGCACCAGCCCGAGATTCGCAAGATTGGACCCCACGACATTGCCGAAGGCCAGCTCCGTCTCGTCGCTCAAAGCACCGATGATGTTCACCACCAACTCGGGGGCGCTGGTGCCGAACGCCACCACCGTCAGGCCGACCAGCAGGGGGGAAACGCCGTGGCGGCTGGCGATGCCGGATGCCCCCCGCACCAGCCCGGTGCCGCCGAGCAGCAGTAATACCAAACCTGAAACCAGTAGAACAAATGTCACTGAATACTAACCTGTAGCCATCAACTGGCCATGGTAACAAGATTAAATGATGGGTGCATTGCTGACATCTGTATCCGCGGACAAATAGGTGTCAGGTTGCAGCTCCTCCTGGAATTGCTCGACTTCCTTCTCCACTTCCGACACATCCGGGCCGTACAGTGCGATATGAAAGGCGGCGTCCCCCTCGTACACCAGTGGCAGGTTCGTGCGCCCGATGACGATACCGTCGCTGGGGGCGGTCATGGGGACCTCGCTGCTGCCCAGCGGATCGGCGACCATGGCGATGACCTGACCGGCCGATACCTTGGCCCCCAGCGGCACCAGCGTGCGCAGCACCCCGCTCTCCGGTGCCCGCAGCCAGCTGGTCTGGTAGCTGATCACCGGCGGTGCGGGTGTTTTCCTGCGCTGTGACTGGCTCAGCATGCCGATACAGCGCATCACATTGATAATGCCCTTGAGGCCTGCGCGAATGTACAACTCCTCAAAGCGCAGCGCTTCGCCGGCCTCGTAGAGAATCACCGGCACACCGGCCTCCTCCGCCGTTTCCCGGAGCGAGCCGTCGCGCAGCTTTGCATCCAGCGCCAGCGGCACGCCAAAGGCCTCGGTCATCGCCAGGCTGACCGGGTTGTCGAGGTCGGCGCGGATCTGCGGGAAATTCGAGCGATGGCGTGAGCCGGTGTGCAGGTCGATACCGTGCGTGGATTTGCGCACTATCTCCTTGTGGAAGGTGTGCGCGACCCGGCCTGTCAATGAACCTTTGGCAGAGCCCGGGAAGGACCGGTTGAGGTCGCGACCGTCCGGCAGGTAGCGGGTGTGGTGCAGGAAGCCGTAGACGTTGACAATGGGAATGGCCAGTATGGTTCCCCGCACGTTCTTCAATGCCTTGTGCTGCAGCAGGCGCCTGATGATTTCGACGCCGTTGATTTCATCGCCGTGAATCGCAGCGCTGATGAACAGCGTCGGTCCCGGCAGTTTGCCACGGATGACCTGCACCGAAATCGACAGGTCGTCATGGGTGTACATCGGTGCCACCGGTATCTCGACCACGGTGCGCTCACCCGGGGCGATACTGACCCCGCCGATCACCACCTCGGGCTGCTTTTTACGTGTCATGGCTCCAGTCTCTGCCGCTTTTCGGCGCGCTTGCTCTGTATGTAGGATTTGCCCGGGTGGATAACATAGTGCGCCTTGAGTGCGGTGCGCCCCAGCAGCGCCCGAAACCGCATGCTGTCGCGATCCGTGAGGGTGACTTCGGCGTCAAAAACGTCCTCCCCTATAGTGATACGGGTCTCGATGACATAGCGCAATTCCTCATGCCCACCGGAGTCGCGCACCACGCGACGATCCTTGAGGGGCGCCTCGGCTTCAATCACGGTGTCGGTATCACCCTGCACAGGGTGGATGGCAAACCGCACCCACTGCTGGCTGTCTCGCTCGAACGGTTCCACCATGAAAGCGTGCAGCGCGCTGGTGCGGGCACCGGTGTCAATCTTGGCTTTGACCCTGGGAATACCGAGGTCAGGGAATCCGATCCACTCCCGCCAGCCGAGTGGCTTCTTCTTACTCATAAGGCTTCGCTCCGGACGCCATTGCGTTGTGTTGTCACCACAAAATCTCCCCTGCTCCCAGCACATACAGCCTGTCTGCCACCAGTTTCCTGATCTGCCTGGCGTCATTCAGGCGCAGTGCCTCCTCCACGACGTCAGTTGCATTCTCGAGTGCGATCCGCCGCAACAGCCATTTGATTTTCGGCAGTTGCGCCGCACTCATACTCAGTGTGCGCACGCCCATACCCAGCAGTAACATCACCGCGATCGGGTCAGATGACATTTCGCCGCAGATACTGAGCGGCAGTCCGGTCTCCCCCGCAATCTTGATGACGCGCGCGATTTCATGCAACACAGCCGGGTGCACATGGTCGTAGGAAGCCGCAACCCTGGGGTTGTTGCGATCCAGCGCCAGCAGGTACTGGCTCAGGTCGTTGGAGCCGATGGAGATGAAGTCGAGCTGGTCACGCCACGATGCCAGCTGGGAAATCGCGGACGGCACTTCCACCATGATACCGACCGGTGGTCGCCGCACATTGAAGCCCTCTTCCAGCAGTTGCTGCAGTGCATCGTTCAGCAGTGCATGAAAGCCTGTCAACTCGGAGGTGCTGCCGACCATGGGCAACATTATGCGCAAATTATCGCGACCTTCCGCGGCCCTCAGCATGGCGCGAATCTGGCTCAAAAACAGTGAACTGTTGTCCAGGCAGAAACGGATGCCGCGCCAGCCCAGCGCAGGATTGTCTTCCTTGATCGGGAAATACGGCAGCGGCTTGTCGCCGCCAATATCCAGTACTCGCATATGCACAGGTTTGGCGCCATAGGCCTGCAAAATCTGCAGGTACACGGCCACCTGTTCGTCTTCGGAGGGAAAGGTATCGCTGACCATGAACGGGATCTCTGTGCGATACAGCCCCAGGCCCTCTGCGCCCGCCTGTAACCCCGGAGAGATATCGGCCAGCAGGCCGCTGTTGGCATACAGTTTGACGATCGTGCCGTCCACCGTCTCTGCCGGCAGGTCGCGCAGCGCCCGCAGCTCACCCTTCATCTGCCGCTCGGCGTTCAACAGGTGTTCGTACTCGGTGAGCACCGAGGCACTGGGGCGGATGATAACCCGCCCGGAGTTGCCATCGACGACCAGTGCGTCCCTGTTCTGGAGCCCCTTGATCTCACCCACGCCCATCACCGCCGGTACGCCCAGCGCGTTGGCCAGCACCGCCGTGTGTGACAGGTTCGAGCCCTGGAAACAGACGATTCCGGCGAGCAGTTCTATCGGCACCCGAGCGATATCGGAAACACTGACCACTGCGCCGACCAGAACCGTCTGCGCGCTGGGGAGATCCTCCTCCCGCGCATTCCTCAGTCCGCGCCATGCACTGTAGAGTTTATTGCCCAGATGCCGGATATCCTCGTGACGGGCCCGCAGGTAGGGGTCTTCCATCGCGAGAAAAACATCGGCGTGGTGGTGTATGACGCGCTTCAGCGCGCCGGGGAGGTGGTGCCCGTCCTGTATCAGCTGGGCGACACCGTTTATCAGCGAGGGATCAGATAACAGCAGGCAGTAGGCATCGAACACAGTGGCGACATCCTGCGACAGCATGTCACCCAGCCCCGCCTGCTCTTTCTTGACGTCTGCCAGTACGGACTTCACCAGGTCATGCCACTCGGCAAGTGTTGCGTCAATGTCGTCACACTCGCCATCGTTGACCGAGTACAGGTCGACGTCATCACACAGTCTCACCTGGCCAATACCGATTCCGGGTGCGCCTTTTATCCCGGTCAGGCTGCGCGCACTGCTCTTGTTGATCTCCTGCCAGATCGATTCTGTCGCCACCACCAGCGCCAGCTGGCTACCCAGGGTGACCAGCACTGCGGACTCTTCAGCCGACAGCACGCGCGCTTCCCTGCTCTGGGCGACCAGCACCCCGATGACGACACCCGCGCGGACGATAGGCACGCCGAAAAAGCTGCTGTAGAGCTCCTCGTGTGTTTCGCGGATGCCGTAAAAAGCCGGGTGCCGGGCGGCGTCCGCGATATTGATCGGGTGCCTGGATTGCGCGACCAGTCCCACCAGTCCCATGCCGGCGGGAATGCGGACGCTGCCCACTGCCACGGGGTCGAGGCCGCGACTGGCAAGCAGCGCCATATCGCCCCGCTCGTCCGCGAGGTAGAGGCTGCAGACATCCAGTCCCATATACTGCTGGATGGAATCGACGATTACGGCCACCTGTTCCGAGGGTGAATCCGCCTCGGCTGCGGCCTGGACAATACGTGTGAGGTCCAATATTACGGACATGGCGCGTCTCTTCTCATTGGCAGTCCAAGGATTCCCTGATACTCAATCACTCTCTGGCGGCGTATATTGCTGCCGGTTGCACCGCGGGCATCTCAACTGGCGCCACGCGATGCGTGGCGACGCCAGTGGCAGTTCATCCCGGACTATTCCCTTGCGCACCACCCGGCAACTAACTAGGCTAGGGGCAATCTGTGCTCGGATCCACATTCATACAGCCGCAAGGGAACAGTCGGGAATATAACACATGATCAGGTCGCTATTACTATCGGCAGACGGCCGCTACCGCAATGGCAGCGAGGAACTTCTGCAGCAATGGCGGGAAGACCCCGGCAGCAAGCTGTGGCTGGACATCCAGAGTGAGATGACACCGCAGGTGCGCAGCCTGCTGCAGGGCTTTGACTGCAATGAACTCGCGCTGCTCGATGCCGGGAGAGTGCGACACCCGCCGAAGGTAGAAAATTTCGATACCAACTGTTTCATCCTGTTCCGCGGCATCAGTGAACTCGATGAGGCGCTCACCCACGTGCCGCAGCAACTGGCCATCTGGGTGGGCAGGGATTACATGATTACCCTGCACCGCGGCCCGTCGGTCAGTATCGAGAACCTGCAGGAGCGCGTCAGTGAGCAAAACCTGCTGCAGTCCCCCGCGGTCATGGCGCTGGGCCTGCTCCACTACGCCTCGGGTCGCTACCTCGCCAAGTTGATGGCGGCGGAGGAGCGAATTGGCGACCTCGAAGACCAACTGCTGGGTGACAACCCCAACGAGGCCTTGAAGGAGTTGGTGGCCTATCGCACGCGCCTGCGCAAGTTGCGCCGCACGTTCAACTACCACCAGCGCATCGCGGAGACCATCCTGAACGACGGCGCCCCCGTCCTCGGGGTCGGCGAGGGCGATTCCTACCATGTCCGGCGCGATCTGTATGACCGCTGCGAGCGCGTACTCAGCCTCTGTACCCTGTACTACGAACTGTGTGGTGACCTCATCGACGGCTATATATCCCTGAGTTCACACCAGCTCAACAACACCATGAAGATACTGACGATCATCACGGCGATATTCGTTCCAATCACGTTTATCGCCGGTCTGTACGGGATGAACTTTGACAATATGCCCGAGTTGCACCACGAGCACGGCTACTTTTTCGTACTCGGTGTTATCCTCGCCGTCGCTGTGGCAATGGTTGTACTGTTCAGGAAAATACGCTGGCTTTAATCCGAAATGGGCCAGCGCGCATCCCCTGTGTAGAACGCAAAGCGTTCCGCTATCATCGCTTCCGTCAGGCCGTACTCCGCCAGGTTGTACTCGTGCTTGCCGTGCTTGCCCTTGGGATTGGCATCCACATGCGCCTGCATGGCGGCGCGCGACTCGTCGCTGAGCGCGAGCCCAAACGCCTTGTACACCTTTTCGACTACGGCCATGGGCTGCTCGACAAACTCGCGCTGTGAGCAGTCCACGAAGAGCTCGGGCGGCAACTTCTCACGTTGCGCCAGGCCCTGCTCCAGTGACATCGCATACCACTCCATCACTGCCCTGCCGATCTCGCCGGCATCCAGGTGACTGATATCGCCCGCGTACATCCCCATGACGACCTTGTTCATGCTGTTGATACTGGGCACGACCAGCTGCGGATCCCGGTGGCACCAGACGAACCGTGCATCCGGGAATACCTTCAGAATCGCATCGATACCCCACATATGCGCCGGGGCTTTCAGCATCCACTGCTTGCCGGGGTTGCGCCAGTTGAGCATCTGCATCAGGCGCTTCTGGTAGGCGTAGAGCGGCTCCAGGTCGCGCTGCAACAACCAGCTGCGGTATGGCTCCAGCATGATCTCGAAACCCAGCTGTACACCGTCGAACGCATACGCGTGCAACAGCACACACTCCTCCGGCGTATCGGCGTCAATGTAGTGGATCTTGGCGAAATCCGAGTTGCGCGTCTGCTCCAGCGCTTTCACCAGATAGGGATAGCGCGGATCCTCCTGTCCGGGAACGCTGTCCGGCCACGGGTCGGGGAACTGCACCTCCCACTGCAGCAGGCCGCGATTGTCGGGGGCCGCCACGAGCAGGTTCAACAGCGCCGAGGTGCCGGAGCGCGGTAAACCGGTGACGAACACCGGCGCCTCGATCTTCTGCTCGGCAATCTCCGGTATCGTCTTGAAGGCATTTTCGCATTTCAGCCGGGTCGCCAGCAGCATCACTGCCCGGTCGCGACAGCGCTGGCGGCCCTCGGGGTCTTTCACATTGCGGTCGTAGGTTTCCAGCAGGACCTCCAGCCCCTCCCTGAAGGGCAGGTCGCCGAAATCGTCGAAGCCGGTCTGCTGTTTGGCCTCGGCGATCAATGCATCGGCATCGTAGCTCACGCTGCTGTCAGTCATTTCAGGTCCGCCAGTTTCGCCACCCGGGTCTTGAGTTCCGGGTGATGCTTGGCACCGATCCAGCGCCAGCACATCGTCCCCATATTGTGACCGGCGGTCTCTATCCAGTTGGGAACGCCCGGATCAGTGTGGGACACCACCACCCGCACACTGCCATCGCTGTTGTAGTGGGCGGTGTGTTTGTTGACATGGATTCTGTGATGGCGGTAATCGAGCGATTCCATCCACCAGTTGTCCAGCTGGAAGTTCCAGGTCTGGCACTCTGGTATTTCGGGTGCATCGATAATGAACACCTCATCGTCGGCCAACTGCCAGGCGCTGTGGAAATAGAAGATATTGGGGTCGCCACCGATCAGCTGGCAGTAGGCCTGGTCCGCCGGGGGCAGTTGGTTCATGGTGGGCAGGAAACTCTCCGACCAGTTTTCAAACATGGTGGCCGAACCTTTCACAAAGCCAACCGCACCCTGCAGCCCGCGCAGCAGTTTCTCGGCGGAGAACGGTTCGGGTCGCTCATCGCTGGCGCCGATACGCTCGATCTTCAAATCGGCAGCTTTTTCATTGACGCGATCCTGGAAGGTCTGGCGCACATTGATGGAGTTGGTCTCAGGCCCCATCGGCAGCCAGTTCCCCGGCTGTTTGTTGCGGCTGATAATGAGCTCGAGTTCGCCATTGGGCCCGATCTCCATCTGCCGCGTATCGATGTGGCCAGTCACTTCCATGGTGCCGCCAGAGGCGTACTTGTTGATGATGGTGCTGAAGCCGAGGTAGTCGACTGTGCCCCGGTTACCGGTAATCCGGTAATCGTGTTTCGGGCTCAGTGGCGCACTTTCATAGCGGTTGTCAGGGTTGTCGGCGCCGAGTTTAATGGTCTCGTGAGCACCGCAGCGCAGCTGCGGGAACAAGGGGTCGCGGAATTCCAGGAAGCTCTCCAGGCCGCCTCGCAACAGGCGCGCGAGGTAACGGTAGCCCTCCGCCTGGTTAAATGCATCCTGCGGCGCAGCGGGGCTGCGGACAATGTTCCCGGCCTCTTTCAGCGCATCACAGAATTCATCCCAGGCAGCCCCATCGAGCACTTTCTTCTCGGCATCGTTCGTAGACATATAATTTCTCTTTTGAGTTATGGAAATATTTGCTGCGACAGTGATACCAAACGGCCTGCAATCACGCAAGCGCAACACCGGCTGCAGCGCCGTGGGCGCTACTTAGGGCCGGACGGGTCTACGACTTTGAACCGCAGTGATTGCGGCGATCAGGCCGGGCCGCTCAGCTCGAAATCGGCGGCGAGGCGAATGTCGCGGGAGGAACTGCCGACCCGGACACTGTAGGCGCCGGGTTTCGCCCGCCACGCGTTAGTGTCGGGGCAGAACACATTGAGGTCAGCCATCGGCAATTGCAGGGTGAGTGGGCGCGACTCTCCCGGTTCGAGCTGCACTTTGGCAAAGCCCTTCAGGCTCTGGGGCGGCCTGTCGTCACCGGGGTCGTGATCCGCCACGTACAACTGCACCACTTCCGCGCCACTAACGGCACCGGTATTGGTCACGGTCAGCGACAGCGTCAGCGTATCTGTCGGTGACAGCCGTTCAGCGCTGGCTGCAAACTCACTGTAGGCAAACGTGGTATAGGACAGGCCGTGTCCGAACGGAAACAGCGGTTCGATGTCACGCTTGTCAAAATGACGGTAGCCGACCATCAACTCCTCTTCGTACACAACAGTTTGACGGGTACCGGGGAAGGTCTTTGGGGTGCGGTGCGCCGAGCAATCGCGGAGTGAACGCGGAAAGGTCACAGGCAGTTTACCGGAGGGATTGTTATCACCAAACAGTGTCCTGGCAATCGCGGCCCCGCCCTCCATGCCGGGGTACCAGCACTCGAGAATCGCCGGCACATCGTTGACCCAGGGCATTGCGACCGGACTGCCGTTGATCAGTACGACGATAGTATTGGGGTTCACCGCGACGGTCTCGCGGATGAGCTGCTCCTGTTCTGCGGCCAACTCCAGTTGCTTGCGATCCTTCACCTCGGAGTCCTGTCCGGGCCGATGGCTGAGGCCGACAAACACCAGTACCGCATCGGCCTCTGCCGGCTCTGGCACCCATTCAAAACGCCCGCGGTTCTCCTGCCGCAGGCCCTGCCAGGGCGTCACCTCGTAGGGCGGCCACACCCCTGCACTGCCGCCCCACAGCGGCAGGCAGTTGCGTTTTTTCAGTTTGGGGCCGACAGCGGCGATCTTGCGAACCCGGCGCTGGTCCAGCGGTAGTAACCCACCGGCATTTTTCAGCAGCGTGATGCCCGCCTCTGCCATTTCCCGCGCCAGTAACTGGTGCGCTTTGGTATTGCGCTGCCCGCGCAGCGGCGCCGGGTCGAGATGGCCGGTTGCAACCATCGCGTACAGCAGCCCACGCAGGTTTTCATCCACTTCACTCTCACTGAACTCGCCGCGCTCGAAGCTGGCTTTCAGTGTTTTGAAACGGTAGCGCGAGCCCTTGCCCGGCATGTCGAGACTGAGTCCCCCCTTGACGCAGGCGGCTGTGCTGGTGGTGCCGCGCGCGGCGAACCAGTCAGTCACCACAAAGCCCTTGAAGCCCCACTCCTTGCGCAACCTGGTTTTTAACAGGTCTGCGTTCTCGCAGGCCGGTACGCCGTTGACCGAATTGTACGCCGCCATGATTGACCATGCGTCACCCTCCTCGACCGCCGCCTTGAATGCCGGCAGGTAGATTTCCTGCAGTGCCCGCTCGCTGACTTCTGCGCTTACACGCACCCGGTTGGTCTCCTGGTTATTGGCGGCAAAATGCTTGACGCAGGCAGCCACGCCCTGCTCCTGTGCGGCCTTCACTATCGGGACAACCAGACGGCTGTTCAGGTACGGGTCCTCGCTGAGGTACTCGAAGGTGCGACCGTTCAGTGGTGTGCGGGTGATATTGATCGCGGGCCCGAGAATAGTCCGCCCCCCGGCGGCCCTGCACTCCCGACCCAGGGCTGCGCCGAACCGCGCCATCAGTTCCACATCCCAGCTGGCCGCCTGCGCGATGCCGGAGGGAAAGGCGGTGCAGCGCTTGCCGCTGGAATGGAACCCCACCCCGCGGGGTCCGTCGGTCAACCGGAACTGCGGAATCCCCAGTCTTTCCACCGCCTTGGTCTTCCACAGGCTCTGGCCGGCACACAGTGACAGCTTTTCATCGAGGCTCAGGGCCTGCAGCAACTCGTCTACCCGAGCCTGTTTGTCTGACGCGCTCAAATCACACCCTCCGCCATCTGTTGTACGGCGTAGTCACAGGCTCGTGCCGTGAATGCCATATAGGTGAGCGACGGATTCACACACGAGGCGGAGGTCATGAAGGAGCCGTCGGTCACAAACAGGTTGGGGATATCGTGCGATTGGTTATACGCATTCAATACGGATTCCCGCGGGTCTGCGCCCATGCGTGCGGTCCCCATTTCGTGAATGCCCTCTCCCGGCATGGACATCGCGTCGTCGCCCGCCAGCAGCACGGTGGCGCCCGCCGCTTTCATCAGCCGGTCTGCCTGGATTTTCGCGTCGCGGCGCAGTTTCACCTCGTTCTCACCCCACTCGAAATCAAACACCACCTGCGGAATGCCGTAGCGATCCACCTTGTCCTTGCTCAGGTACATGCGGTTGGAGGCGTTCGGCAGGCACTCGGTAAATCCCATCAGTGCAAAGACCCACGGCCCTGGCTTGCGCAGCGAGTCCTTCAGTTCTGCGCCAAAGCCCTTGGTATTGATACCCATCTGCCAGTCCATGCGAAACGTCGCCGTCTGGTAGCCGTAGCCACGGATGAAGTCCGCATCATCATCCTGACCGTCCAGGTTCCTGAAACGGGGAATGTAAAGTCCCGTAGGCCTGTTGCCGTGGTAGTAACTGTCCATATTATCGAGGAACAGTCCGGCGCCGCTGACCCCCAGCGTGTGATCCATCATATAGCGGCCGAGCACCCCGCTGCTGTTGGCGAGGCCGTTCGGGAACTCATCGGTGGCGGAATTCATCAGGATCTGTGTGCTGCCGACAGTGGAGGCGCAGAGGAAAACAACACGGGCGCTGAACGCCAACCGTTCTTTTGTCTCAGCGTCAATGACATGGACACGGGAGATGGCATTGCTGTCTTTGTCATACTCCAGACGCTCGACCACGGAATTGGGCCGCAGTGTCAGGTTGCCTGTCGCCCGCGCCGCCGGCAGTGTCGAACTTTGCGAGCTGAAATAGCTGCCGGTGGAACAGCCTCGCGGACAGGGGCCGCAGTAGTGGCAGGCGCTGCGTCCGGGCAGGTCCTCGGTCAGTATGGCAACGCGGGCATTGGTGAGTGTGACATCCGGCGCTTTCTTTTTAAGCCGCTCATTGATGGTCTCCTCCAGCGCAAACCAGGGCATGGGCTTTTGCATTTCGCTGTCGGGCAGTTGCGGCAGGCCCTCGCTTTTGCCGTTGATACCGACGAACTTCTCAACATAGCTGTACCAGGGCGCAATGTCTTCATACCCCACGGGCCAGGGGATGCCGTGTCCATCGGTGGCATTGGCCTTGAAATCCATTTCACTGAAGCGGTAGGTTTGGCGCCCCCAGATCAGGGAGCGGCCGCCGACCACATCGGCCCGCGCCCACATGAACGGCTTTCCCTCGTCCATGGCATAGGGGTTCTCCCTGTCGTTGTTCCAGAACTGCCGCGTTGCCTCATTGAAGGAGTGCGTGACTTTGCTCTGTACCGGGTAGTCCTCGGCATAGAGCTGCCGGGGTTTTTTACCCTGGTAGGGGAGCTTCCAGTTGGGGGCGTGCTCGCCGAGATAGCCGCTGCCCGCCTGCAGCGGCTTGCCGCGCTCCAGCACCAGCACCTTCAGCCCTTTCTCCGTGAGCTCCTTTGCGGCCCAGCCGCCGGAGATGCCAGAGCCGACCACAATGGCGTCAAAATCATACTGTTTGGTTGCAATCATTATTATCTGTCACCGTGTCAGAGGGGGGATGACCAGCTGCTGTCATCCCTGTTAAGCGGGATATCGCCGTCAAAGTACATCGGCATGGGGTCGTATCGCAGCACCTGGGAAGCGCCTTCCTGTGAGGTGAAAAATCCCCAGATCGTCAGCTCCTTGATCTGGCAGATAAACGGCGCATCGCTGATGAATTCACGCAGCACATTGGCAAACTCATACCATGAGGAGTCTTCCGCATCGGCCTCCATCGCCTCCATGATCTGCAACTGCTGGGCGTGACTCAACTGGTCAAAGGGCGCGCCGAATTCGGCGGGTATGCGCGTTTCCATGTCCTGCAGGCCGGCAGTAAAAATGGCGCTTTCGCCGGCATCCAGCCAGTTCGCCGCCATCAGCTCGATGTACTGCGGCACACCGGCATCGATGGCGCCCGGTGTATCGGTGCGGGGCAGGATGATATCGGACATAGCCGCCACAATCCGGCGCTGTGCCGGCGTGAAGTAATCCACTTCCAGCGTATTGTAGTCCGGGGCCTTGGCCAGGTACGTCGTCTGTTCCACGCTCAGGCTGAAACCCAACTGGCTGGCACTGGCGCCGGTGATCAGCAGCGTGGCGCACTGTAAAAACTCGCGTCGATTCATGATTGCCTCTCAGCGTCTGCGTAGCATTTTGAAAAGGACCGAAACAAGGATTACGGCGGCCGGGATACCCAGGCACACCAGCAGGCGATACTCGTAGACACCCAGATAGTAGCCCGCTGCCTTGAACCCGCTGTAACCCCAGTAGATGGCGTCAATTTTTGTCAGGTGGTACAGCTCGTAGAACAGGACCGCCGTGGCCGGCAGTGCAAAGTACAGATACAGGGCAATCCCTGTCGCGACCAGCCATTGGCGTGTTGATATCAGCATTTTTGCGTTCTCTTCGTTATTAGTGCCTTTGCGGGCCGTGGCGGTGCTACCGCTTATAACCTGGCCCGAATAAACTCAATGCCCGAGCGGTACACCTCCTCGCGCGATGCAAAGGCGTTGCGCCAGACATTGGCAGCGGCCGCCAGCGCCGGATCGCCGGTACCGAATGCCTCGATCACCAGCCAGCCCTCGTAACCGATCTCCCGCAAGCCGGCAAAGTTGGCGTCCCAGTCCACCTGCCCGGTGCCCAGGGTGCCGCGATGGCTTTCGCTGAGATGGATATGATTCACCACATTCCGAATCTCGAACAGCGCCTGGCGAGGCTCGGGATCTTCAATATTGGCGTGGTGGGTGTCGTAGTGCACTCCCACATTGGGCAGGCCTACCTGCTCCACCATCTGTCGACACTGTGCAGAGCTGTTGATCAGGAACGCCTCGAAACGGTTGAGACACTCCAGGCCAAGCTGGATCCCGGCTCGCTGTGCGTACTCACCACAGGTGCGCAGATACTCCGCAGACCACTGCCACTCCTGCTCGGTGGCGGCGCTGCCGGTGAAGTATTTGTGGGCCTGGTAGAGGCCGCCGATCAGGCGGTCGGCACCGATGACACAGCAGTCGTCTATGCCCTTCTTGAGGTTGTCCACCGCAGCGGCGCGCACGCGGGAGTCGGGTGAGACAGGATTGGTATCGGCGCCGACGAAGGCCGACGCGGTGCGCGCCAGCCCGAGGTCATCACAGGCTGCCGCCATGGTTTTGAGGTCGGCGCTGGTCTGGCCGACCACCGGAATTTCCACGCCGTCGTAGCCGGCGGCGGCCAACTCCTCGAAAACCGGAATATGCCGGGGGCTTATCTCAATCCCCCACAGCAACATGTTCATACCAATTCTGACATTCATGCCAGCACTCCTGTTAGGGCTGGTGATTACTTCCCGCCGCGCCCATCGTCTCCGGACGGTGGCCGCCCTTACTGCGGTCGGCCAGCCAGATCACCCCGAATACGGGCAGCAGTAACAGCGGCACATACGCCACCGACTGGAAGGACTCCACGGATGCGTAGCGCACCACTTCCTGCATCGCCTCCGGTGACAGCGTTGCCAGTTTATCGACCCCGCCCGCCGCCTGGGCCTTGGCTGAGTCGAAAATGGCTCCCATTTTCGGCAGCACGAACTGGATCGACATGCCGCCGGCAAAACCCATCAGCCCCATCGCCACCGCGCCACCACGCGGGAATCGCTCAGCGACGATAGCCAGCATGGTCGGCCACAGGTAGCAGACCCCGATGCCCCAGACTGTCGCCGCCGCGAACGCCAGCGCCGGTGAGTCGGCGAGGCTGAGCAGGTACAGGCCGATGCCGGCCAGCAGGCAACTGACGAACATCAGCCCGACAGAGGAAATACGGGCGACGATGGGTCCGGCAAAATGGCGCATCACAAACATCAGGGCGCTGACGTAGACCAGCAGCAGGATGCCCTGCATCCCGACAATATTCGACAGTGAGATATTGACCCACTGACCCGGCGCAAGTTCCGCCGCGGCGGTGAGGAACATACACACCCAGAACACCCAGAACAGCGGGCGCTTCAACAGCTCGGAAAACATATCGCCGTAGCTGACGCCGGCGGCGACCCGCTCGGTAACGGGAAAGGTCGAGGTGGCGACCATCCAGGCCAGCACCAGCGACGGAACCATCAGCACCAGCATATTCAGCTCCCAGGGCAGGCTCATGCTGGTGATCCCCACGCCGAGCAAGCCACCGACCACGATGCCCGCCGGCCACCAGGCGTGCAGAATATTCAGCCGGTGCGCCTTCTCTTCCGGATACAGCGCGGCCACCATCGGGTTGGACGCGGCCTCCACGGCACCCCAGCCAAGGCCTGTGAGCAGCAGGCTGACCAGCACCACGGTCTCCACCGCAGCGTCTACCGGCATGGTGGTCGCCAGCAGTAACCCGGCGGCCCCGAGCACATAACCCAGCGCGGCGAGCAACAGCATGCGTTTCATGCCGATAAGGTCGACCAGTGCGCTGCCGAACAGCAACGTCAGTGCAAACCCGGTGAACGTGGCGCCAAGCGCCTCGCCGACCAGCGCCGCGGAATTGGCGAGGTCGATCTGGTTGTAGATATCATCCTGCAGGTTGGAGGCGATATTTGCCCGCACGGCAAAGCCCAGCCCGATCATGAAAATGGACAGGTTGCCGACGTAGTACAGGCGTTTCCGGTTCAGCGGTTGCTGAGTCATACTGTTTACTCCAGTGTTATTGTTCTGTTGCCCGGTTCAGTCCAGCCCCAGGATGCGCCGGTTGCCGGCCTCGTCTGCCGCGCCACCGGCGAAGTCGTCAAAGGCGCGGTCGGTGGTGCGGATGATGTGTTGCTTGATGAACTCTACGCCCTCCCGCGCCCCGTCTTCCGGGTGTTTCAGGCAGCACTCCCACTCCAGCACGGCCCAGCCATCATAGCCGTAGCGTGCCAACTGGCTGAAGATACCATTAAAGTCCACCTGTCCGTCGCCCAGCGAGCGGAACCGGCCAGGCCTGTCGACCCAGTCCTGATAGCCGCCGTAGACGCCGCTGCGCCCGTTGGGGTTGAACTCGGCATCCTTGACATGAAACATCTTGATACGTTCGTGGTAGAAGTCAATGAACTGGATGTAGTCGAGCTGTTGCAGCATGAAATGGCTGGGGTCGTACAGGATATGGCAGCGCGAATGGTTACCTGTCGCCTCCAGGAAGCGCTCGAATGTGACCCCGTCGTGGAGGTCTTCGCCCGGGTGGATCTCGTAGCACAGGTTCACACCGGCGTCGTCAAACGCATTCAGGATCGGCAGCCAGCGATCGGCCAGTTCACGGAACCCGGTTTCGACCAGTCCCGGTGGCCGCTGCGGCCAGGGGTAGAAAGTGTGCCACAACAGCGCCCCGGAAAATGTTGCATGCGCATTCAGGCCGAGGTTCCGGCTGGCGCGGGCCGCCAGCAGCAGTTGTTGTACCGCCCACTGCTGGCGCGCGGCGGGATTACCGTGTACCGCCGCCGGGGCAAAGCCGTCAAACTGCGCGTTATAGGCGGGGTGTACGGCCACCAATTGGCCCTGCAGATGTGTGGAGAGCTCGGAGATCGCGACGCCGTTGTCCGCGCAAATGCCCTTTATCTCGTCGCAGTAATCCCTGCTCTCGGCCGCTTTTTCCAGGTCGATCAGGCCCGACTCCCAGGTCGGGATCTGTACCCCCTGGTAACCGAGGTCGCCTGCCCAGCGGCTGATGTTCTGCAGCGAATCAAAGGGCGCTTCCGCGCCGGCGAACTGGGCGAGGAAAATCGCCGGGCCTTGCATGCGGGACATGGTGTGAACCTCTCTGTGGTTATCTAATACTGGACAAACGGGTGCCACTTGACGTCGCTGTCGCTGGCGGCGACGGCCAGCTCGATGAACGTCATGCCGCGAATGGCCGATTCGATGCCCGGGCAGTCACTGGCACGCGCGTCGGGGGGACAGCCGGTCTCGCGCGCCCGGATACTGCCGGCGAAGGCCTGGTAGATATTGGCAAACGCCTCCAGGTAGCCCTCGGGGTGTCCCATAGGTGTGCGGGTGTTGGCGGCGGCCAACTCGGACAGGTAAGGCGCGCCGGTGCGCAGCATCTCGGTGGGCCGGTCCGGCCACTTCAGCCACAGCGTATTCGGCTCCTGCTGCCGCCACTCCAGTGCCCCCCTGTCGCCATAGACGCGGATACCGAGGGCGTTCTCCTCGCCGACACTGACCTGGCTGGCACACAGCACCCCCCGTGCACCGTTGTCAAAACGCATCAGGACTGTACCGTCGTCATCGAGGGTCCTGCCGGGGACCACCGCGCACAGGTCTGCACAGATCTCGCGAATCTGCCGGCCGCTGACATACTCGGCGAGATTGGCCGCATGGACGCCGATGTCGCCCATACAGCTGCTGATCCCGGCCTGTGCCGGGTCCAGTCGCCATGCCGCCTGTTTGTTGTCGGCCTCCTCCTGTCGATCGGCCAGCCAGCCCTGCGAATACTCCACCACGATTTTGCGGATATTGCCCAAGTCACCGGCGGCGATGCGCAGGCGCGCCTCTTTTACCAGCGGATAGCCGGTGTAGGTATGGGTCAGCCCGTACAGCAAGCCGGTTTCCGACACCAGCTCGCGCAGGCGCAGCGCCTCGTCGAGGTTCAGCGTGGCCGGCTTGTCGGACAGGACGTGGAAACCGGCGCGCAGGGCGGCCTCGGCAACCGGGAAGTGCTGGTGATTGGGTGTGACGATTGCAACAAATTGCATCCGCTGGTCTGCGGGCAGTCCGGCCTCTGCCGTCATCATTGCACGGTAGTCGTCGTAGACCCTGCCCGCAGGCAGATACAGCGCAGCACCGGAGCGACGCGAGCGCTCCGGGTCACTGCTGAAGGCGCCGCACACCAGTTCGATGTCACTGTCGAGCGCGGCGGCCATACGGTGCACTGCACCTATGAATGCGCCCTCCCCGCCACCTACCATACCCATTCTTATTCTGGACAACTGCGTGTCTCCCCCGCTACGGCCGGCGAGCCCGAATTTGGCTTGCGCCGCGATGCTTGGCTTAAAACGTGGTGATATTCCTCTCAAAGCGGAGCGAAGTCTTGAATATAATCACCTATAATTTGTACAAATTCAGCTAGAGCGACAAAAATTGACAAAACTTGTCTATCCCTCGCTGCAGGGCGCGGAACAGAATTTTGCAATGCTGGACCTCATTCCCGATACACACGCGTGGATAAAGGATGTACACGGCTGCTTTGTCTACGGCAATCGCCTGTTCTACCAGCGCTTCGGCTTTGCATCGCTGCACGGCCTGTTGGGGAAAACCGACTACGACCTGGCGCCGGCGGAACTCGCAGAGCGCTACTGCAATGACGATGTGCAGGTACTGAACGGGGCCGTCGTCAACGACAGGCTGGAGTTGATCACAGCCGAGGGTCAATCGGGCGACTGGTTCCTGACCTCGAAATGGCCGGTGTACAATTTACAGGAGCAGGTGATCGGCAGTTTCGGTATCAGCCGGCACCTGAACAATACCGAGGGCGATGCGGTACCGTTTCGCGAGTTGCGCGCCCCCATTGAGTACATCTACCAGCACTATGGCAGCAGTATCTCGGTGGCGTCACTGGCAGGTGCCTGCAATATTTCCGTGAGTGCACTGGAGCGGCGCTTCAAAAAACACTTGCAGAAGACACCCCACCAGTACATTAACGATGTGCGCCTGGACAACGCGCGCCGCCTGCTGCGCGAGACCGACAAGCCCATCGGTACCATTGCGCTGGAGACCGGCTTTGCCGACCACAGTCACTTCACCCGCGCATTTATCCGCAAGTTCGGCCATGCGCCGAGTGCTGACCGGCGCGCCCGCGCAGTCGATCAGCCCTTGTAGGCCTGCTCGAACGCATCGACGAAGTCTTGCAGGCTTTCCTCAGGCAGGTCGTTGATGCCGGCTGCTCCCGCGCGACCGCCGCCGGTGGGAAACTGCATACACAACTCCGCCGCACCCTGCTTGTTCTCCATCGGCGCCCTGACACTGACCAGGTAATTGCCTTTGGCGTTGAGGGTCAGCACCGCGTGTGCCCGCGCCGGGTTCTGGGTGGCCAGGTCGTTACTGTAGACACCGCTGACGCGTCGGGCCCAGGCCTCATCCGGCAACAGGAACACCGCACTGCCTGGCTTGGCGTGCAGTGGCTGCAGTGCCTCGGCCATCGCCATGTCCTCGCGATAGCCGGTGCTCAGCTTTTCAAAGTCCGGCGAGTTATGCACGAAATCCAGCGGACCTTCCGCGGCGTACAGACGCAGGTAGAGTTCCTTGGGATCAAAATGCAGGTCGTCGATCGCCGGACCGTAGCCGTTGTAATTGATATAGGTGCCGAGGTTCTCAAGTGACGCGAGATCCTCCGCTGAAATATCGAGGCCCTTGGCCAGGGCCCTGGCGGTGGCGTGCAGGTTGTCACCGAACGCCCCGGTAACCGCCCAGTCGAGGTGGGCGCCGTTGAGGTGGCCATTCACCAGTGCGGCGGTGCAGACATCGGCTGACTCGTTGATAATGGCGGTCAGGTTCGCATGCGAGGGAATGTCACCGGGGAAGTGGTGATCCACGTAAAAGACGGAGGCGCCCGCCTCCAGCACTTTGTCCAGTGCCGCGCGGTTCTTGTCCATCGATACATCCAGCACCGTGATCTGGTCACCGGCCGCGGCGTCGACTTTGCCCAGCAGGTTGATGTCGCGTTTTACGCCGGTCACCAGTGTTGCATCGCGCGGTTCAGCCTTGCGTAATTGCAGCAGGGCGCAGATGCCGTCCGCATCTCCGTTGAAGAGGTCGTAATTCATAAAGTCACCAAATGGATGGGCGCCAGGCAAATGCAGACCTGGCGCCGGGTTGGAAATTAATTGTCCAGGGTCTGGTAATAATCCGACAGGATTTTCGCCACTTCGGGGCGCGAGAACTCCGGCGGAGGCGCAATACCCTGGCCCAGCATTTCACGCACCTTGGTCCCTGACAGCAACACAAAGTCCTCATTGGTGTGATCGGGTACATCCCGCATCATCACGACTTTATTCAATTTCTTGCTGTAGGCCGTGTGATCCGCCTTGAAGATCTCCAGCTCCAGCGCCCCCTCGGGCACCTCTTCATCGAAGATCGTCTGCGCGTCAAACCCGCCATAGTAGTCCCCTACCCCGGCGTGGTCCCGACCGACAATGAGGTGGGTACAGCCACAGTTCTGGCGGAATACCGCGTGCAGTACCGCTTCGCGCGGACCGGCGTACAACATATCAAAGCCGTAGCCGGTCACCATCACCGTGTTGGCTGGGAAGTACAGTTCAACCATTTTGCGGATCGCCGCGTCGCGCACATCAGCCGGGATATCACCTGGCTTCAGCTTGCCGAGCAGCATATGTATCAGCACGCCGTCGGCGTCCAGTTGCTCCATCGCCATGCGACACAGTTCTTCGTGAGCCCGGTGCATGGGGTTGCGGGTCTGGAAGGCCACCACTTTTTCCCAGCCGTGTTCGGCAATTTCATTGCGAATCTCAACCGCTGTGCGGAAGGTGTCGGGGAAGTCGGTCTGGAAGTAAGAGAAATTCAGTACCTGGATGGGACCGGACACCATGGTGCGCCCGAGGCTGTCAAAGGTCGCAACACCGGGATGCTTGGGGTCCGTGGTGCGGAAAATCTTTTCCGACATGAATGCCATCTGGTCGTCACTGACCTGCTCCACGGCTTCCACATCCATGACGGCCAACACCGGGTTGCCCTTGACGTTGGGATCCCGCAACGCAATCCGGGTGCCGGCTTTGACACTGGTGTCGGAGGTCAGGTTGACGATGGGTACTGGAAAAAAGAGCCCGTCGACGGTGTGCATTTTCTCGGCGACGCTGAGCGAGTCCGCGAGGTTCATATACCCTGTCAGCGGGTTGAAGTACCCGCCGCCCAGCATTACTGCATTGGCTGCCGCTGCAGAATTCAACAGCAGTGACGGCAGTGTCTCAGCCTCTGCCGACAGTGCTTCGTGACGGGCGGTATCGTAGACAAAGAGCGGGTTGAGTTCGTCTGAGCCGTGTGGCTTGATCATCGTGTTCTCCTGGTTACTTGCTGATGATGCCGCGGTCACGCAGCGCGCTGAGTATGATTTCTACTTCTTCCTGCAGGGTCTGCTTGTCAGAGTGCAGGTGGATTTCAGGTTTGTCCGGCGCCTCATAGGGATCGTCGATACCGGTGAAGTTCTTGATCTCGCCGGCTCGCGCTTTCTTGTACAGCCCTTTCGGATCGCGCTCTTCCGCCGCCGCCAGTGAACAGTCTACGAACACCTCGATGAAATCCATGCCAGCCTCTTCGTGCAGGGCGCGTACCTGGTCGCGGTCGGCCTTGTAGGGGCTGATAAAACTGCTCAGGGCGATGACGCCGCTGTCGACAAACAGTTTGGCGACCTCGCCGATACGGCGGATATTCTCGGTGCGATCCTCGGCTGAAAAACCCAGGTTCTTGTTGATGCCCATGCGCACATTGTCGCCGTCCAGACGGTAGGACAATACGCCCAGTTCGTTGAGGGTCCCCTCCAGTTCAACGGCTACGGTGCTTTTTCCGCTGCCTGACAGGCCGGTAAACCACAGTGTGGCACCCTTGTGCCCGAGCAACTTGCCGCGGTGCTCGCGAGTGATATCGCCCTCATGCCAGTGTACATTTGTCGCTTTTTGTTCGGCCATACGTATTGTCTCCATCAATGGTTGTCGCTTGCAGCCTCGCGCTGGGCAGGGCCGCAGAATTTGTCGGCGCGTAAGGGTAATGCCATATCAGCAGCATGTAAAACAGGATATTATGGATACGGCTACCGGTTTTCCCGATGCCTGTGTAGCGCCTGGCGCGTATAGTGGAGGCCCCGTGAAATTTACCATCAGACAATTACAGATATTCCTCGCGGTAGCTAAATACGAAAATATCTCCAGGGCAGCACAGAGCCTCCACATGTCGCAATCCGCCGCCAGTGAGGCGCTGTTGAACCTGGAGCACAGCTATGAGGTGCGCCTGTTCGACCGGGTCAGCAACAAGCTGTCGCTGAACGCAATCGGTCGCACCCTGCGCAAGGAGGCGGAAAACCTGCTGGCCCACTGCGAGAGTTTTGAGCAGACACTGCAGGATCACACCGAAGTCGGCCATATCAAAGTCGGCGCCAGCTTCACCATCGGCAACCACCTCGCCACACGGTATCTGGCCGGGTATCTGGCGAACTACCCGGAGGCCGATGTGCAGCTGGATATCGCCAACACGCCGGATGTCGTGGCCAGGGTGCTCAATTTTGATGTCGACATCGGTATGGTCGAAGGCGAGGTCCACCACCGGGAACTGGAGCTGATACCGTGGCGGGAGGACGAACTGGTTGTATTCTGCGCAGCCGATCACCCGCTGGCGGGCAAGAAATCCCTGACCAACAAGGATATCCGGGAGGCGCTGTGGATACTGCGGGAACCCGACTCGGGGGCGCGCCAGACCTTCGATCGCGCCCTCGCGGGCCTGCTCCCCGATCTCAACATCTATCTGGAGTTCAAACACAACGAGGCGATCAAGAACGCGGTGGAGTCGGGCCTGGGGATCGGCTGCCTGTCGGAAATTGTATTGCAGAAGAACTTTGCCAACGGTGACCTGGTGCCGCTGGCCCTGCCCCGCCGCAATATGCGGCGGACTTTCTATTTCGCGCTGCCCAGAGACCGCTACCGCCTCGAGTCAGTCGAGTTCTGGATGCGCACCTGCCGCGAAATGGATGGCTAGCGGGTGCCGGCTCAGTAGGTGTTACCCCCCTGGCCGCGCTGCCAGATCTTCAGGAAACTGCGCTCCAGCGTGCCCTCGGCGGCCAGTCCCAGTTTCTCCTGCCAGTTCTTCTTGTGCACAAAACGCACATCGAAGACATCCCAGTCGGCCAGGCGGGACTGGATGAACGCGTCACTGGTCTGCAGTTCATCTACCAGCCCCTCGCTCAATGCATTCTGTCCATACCAGACTTCGCCGGTGGCAACTTTGGAGATATCCAGGGATGGGCGGTTGGCACTGACAAACCCCTTGAACAGGTCGTGCGTCTCCTCCAGTTCCTCGACGAATTTCTCCCGTCCCCTGTCGGTGTTTTCCCCGAACATGGTCAGCGTGCGCTTGTATTCGCCGGCGGTGAGCAGTTCAAAATCGATATCATGTTTTTTCAGCAGGCGGTGGAAGTTGGGCAGTTGCGCCAGCACACCGATGGAGCCGAGCACCGCGAACGGCGCCGCGATGATGCGGTCGGCGACACAGGCCATCATATAGCCTCCGCTGGCGGCCACTTTGTCGACCGCGACAACCAGGGGGACACCGGCAGATTTGATGCGCTGCAACTGGCTGGCGGCGAGTCCGTAACTGTGTACCAGCCCGCCCGGGCTCTCCAGGTTGACCAGCACCTCATCGCCGGGCCTCACCTGCGGCAGGATGGCCGATATCTCCTCGCGCAGGTTCTCGGTGGCACTGGCGCGGATATCGCCGTCAAAATTCATGACATACAGCCGCTTACGATGCTCATCTGCAGTGGCCGTGTCGCCCTTCTTGAGCTTTTTACGCGTGCTTTTCGACTTCGCTTTCTCGTCCTTCCTGGCGTTTTTACGTTCCAGCTTCAGCACCTCGGGGTCGTCAATGACATCGCGGACGGTGTCGCTGATATGCTTGTATTTCTCGTTCAGGTCGCGAATCTCGATATGGCCCTCGTGCTGGTCGGCGCGCTGGCGCTGGCCGATCGACACCAGGCTGGCGACGAGAATCAGGACTGCGGCTACCAGCGTGATCGCCTGGGCAAGGAACAGCCCGTACTCATAGATAAATTCCAAGGTGTACTCCAGAGGTTACTGTAAAGAGTCGATGTAGTGCTGAATCAGTTGCCCGGAAATAGAGGATGCGGGCGGAATCATCGGCAGATCGCTGTAGTGGAACCAGTCGGCATCGGCGATTTCAGACGCCTGGCAGACGATATCGCCACCGGCGTAGTCGGCGAAAAACCCCAGCATCAGCTGATTCGGGAAGGGCCAGGACTGCGACTGGAAGTAGCGCAGGTTGGTCACCTCCACGCCGACCTCCTCGCGAACCTCGCGCTGCAGGGT
The DNA here is from genome assembly GCA_020443425.1 of Halioglobus sp. Classification (GTDB taxonomy): domain Bacteria; phylum Pseudomonadota; class Gammaproteobacteria; order Pseudomonadales; family Halieaceae; genus Marimicrobium. The sequence continues at coordinate 225,258 of JAGRIE010000001.1, read as the reverse complement.
CTCCTCAGCGGTTTCGCCGGCCTCGATAAAGCCGGCCAGCGTGCTGTACATGGGCTGCGGGAAATTGGCGTTGCGCGCCAGCAGCAGTTCCTCGCCGCGGGTCACCAGCACGATGACGCAGGGTGCGATACGCGGGTAGTTGATCACCCTGCAGGTGTCGCAGCACATCGCCCGCTCCCGCGTGTCCACCCGCATCTGCTGGCCGCAGCGGCCGCAGAAGCGATGATCCCGCTCCCAGTCCAGCAGCTGCGAGGCCCTGCCGGCCAGTGCGAACAACTGTTCATCAACCCGCCCGAGAATATGGTAAAGGCTGCCCTTCTGGTACTGCAGCGGGTCCGGTTGGTCGACTTCGTCGATCTCCAGCACATAGCAGGGCTGGTCGCCCCAGTAGCCGAGGAACTGCCGCCGTATTTCCGTCCAGCCGCTGCGCTGCACCTGTTCGGCGCCGATCAGGCAGCCGGTTCTGGAGCGCATATCGCTGAGCAGCTGCCCGCTCTGGAACACGATATGCAGTTCGTAATCACTGGTCTCTGGCGGCGTGTTGTCGGGTCGAAACATCGGCTCTCCACTGGGATCGAAGCAAGGACCGGCTATAGTATGACTGCACACGCACGGGGGCAAGGACGATGGCAGGTCACAGCCGTCCGCTGTGGGCGCGACACCCGGATTCTCATCAAAATTTAGGAAATTAAGGCGGAATATCGTAGAATGCGCGCGTTGACCTACGGATAGTCCCCATGATTGAAAGCCTGCCCCGCGGCCTGTGGAAGAATTTCCTGGGCCCGTCCCCAGAATGGTACAAGCGCACTCTGGTAGCGTTCCTGCTGCTGAATCCCCTGATTTTGGTGACCCTCGGCAGCTTCGTCACCGGCTGGGTCCTGATCGCGGAGTTTATTTTTACGCTGGCACTGGCCCTGCGCTGCTATCCACTGCAGCCCGGTGGCCTGCTGGCGATTGAGGCGGTATTGCTGGGCATGACCTCGCCGGAAATGGTCTACCACGAGACAGTCGCCAATTTCGAAGTGATTCTGCTGTTGATGTTCATGGTGGCCGGCATCTACTTCATGAAGGAGTTGCTGCTGTTCGTGTTCACGAAAATCCTGCTGGGGGTGCGCTCGAAGATTGTCTTGTCCCTGCTGTTCTCCCTGGTGGCGGCCTTCCTGTCTGCCTTTCTCGATGCGCTGACCGTCACCGCTGTTCTCATCAGCGTCGGCGTCGGCTTCTACTCGGTGTATCACAAGGTGGCGTCCGGCCAGAAACACAATGACGACGCTCACGACAGCTCCGTTGACGACGCTGTCGGGGAATTACACCGGGAGGATCTCGAGCAGTTCCGTGCATTCCTGCGCAGCCTGCTGATGCACGGTGCCGTCGGCACGGCGCTGGGCGGGGTCTGCACCATGGTGGGCGAGCCCCAGAACCTGCTGATAGCCACCGTCGCGGGGTGGGACTTCCTTGAGTTCGCCACCATCATGGCGCCCGTCAGCGCGCCGGTGCTGGTAGCCGGGTTGATGACCTGCGCCCTGCTGGAGCTGACCGGCTTTTTCGGCTACGGCGCGAAACTGTCCGACAATGTGCGTCTGGTGCTACTGGAGTACGAGGAAAAGGAAGAGAGCAAGCGCAATACCCGCAGCAATGCGCGACTGCTGGTCCAGGGCCTGGTCGCTGTGATACTGATTATGGGCCTGGCCATGCACTGGGCAGCGGTCGGCCTGATCGGCCTGATGGTGATCGTGCTGTTGACGTCCTTCAATGGCGTGACGGAAGAGCATCAACTGGGCAAGGCTTTTGAGGAGGCGCTGCCATTTACAGCCCTGCTGGTGGTGTTTTTCGCCGTCGTTGCGGTCATTCATGACCAGCACCTGTTCACACCCGTCATCGATACCGTACTGCACATGAGTTCGGATGTGCGGCCCTCCATGTTCTTCGTGGCCAACGGTATCCTGTCGATGATCAGCGATAATGTGTTCGTCGCGACCGTGTACATCAACGAGGTGAAAGCGGCGCTGGATGCAGGGACAATCAGCCGCGAAGAGTTTGACCATCTCGCTGTTGCCATCAACACCGGCACCAACCTGCCCAGCGTGGCGACACCGAACGGCCAGGCCGCCTTCCTGTTCCTGCTGACATCGGCGCTGGCGCCGCTGATCCGGCTCTCCTATGGCCGTATGGTCATCATGGCACTGCCCTATACCGTGGTAATGGGTGGTGTCGGCCTGGCCTGCGTGGCGCTGTTTTTCTAACGGCCGGGGCATTTGCCCGGCCGTGTACCCGATACAGTTACGGCTTCTCCCGCCATAGCAGGCGGCCGCCGCTGGCCGCAGCGATGGCCTGCAACTGCGCCTCGTGGGCGACAATCTCCTCTGGCGTCGCCGCGATGACCGGCAGCGGGCTGCGCCCGGCCGGCAGTCGCACAAGGTGTTCTGCGCGCGTCTGGCCGTCGTTATCCGCGCCCGATTCCGACAGCTGCAGCGCGGTCTGGCCGCCGGTCATCGCCAGGTACACGTCCGCCAGGATCTCCGCGTCCAGCAAGGCGCCGTGCAGGTCGCGCTGCGAGTTGTCGACCATATAGCGCTGGCAGAGCGCATCCAGGTTATTGCGCTGGCCGGGGTGTTTCGAGCGCGCCATGACAAGTGTGTCGGTCACCGCGCAGAGCTCGTCCAGCCGGGTGTCGGGCCCTACCGCGCGCTGCAGTTCGGCGTTGAGAAAGCCGATATCGAATGGAGCGTTGTGTATGACCAGTTCAGCGCCCTGTACAAACTCCAGGAACGCCCGCGCGACCACTTCAAATGCAGGTTTATCGGCCAGGAACTCATTGGTGATCCCGTGCACTTCTATCGCCCCCTGATCGATCTCTCGATGCGGGTTGACGTATTGATGGTAGTGGTTCCCCGTCAACTTACGGTTGACCAGTTCGACACACCCGATCTCAATGATGCGGTGTCCCTGTGACACTTCCAGCCCGGTGGTCTCAGTGTCGAGTACGATTTGTCTCATTGCGTTGCGGCCTCCTCGCGGTCGCGGGGCCGGTTACCGTGGTAACGCATCGATCCCCCGGTTGGCCAGTTCGTCGGCGCGCTCGTTCTCGGCGTGCCCGCTGTGCCCTTTCACCCAGTGCCACCTCACCTCATGCCGCTGGTTCTGTTCATCCAGCGCCTGCCACAGGTCGACATTCTTGACCGGTTTTCGCGCCGCTGTTTTCCAGCCATTCTTCTTCCAGCCGTCCAGCCAGCTGGTGATGCCGTTCCTGACATAGACCGAATCGGTGGTGAGATCGACGCTGCAGGGCACAGACAGCGCCTTCAACGCCTCGATGGCGGCCATCAGCTCCATTCTGTTGTTGGTGGTCAGGGCCTCGCCGCCGAACAGTTCGCGCTCCACCTCGCCGTAGCGCAGCAGAGCGCCCCAACCTCCCGGCCCCGGATTGCCGCGGCAGGCACCATCGGTAAAAATTTCCACTTTTTTCAAGCTGCAAGACTTCCTTCGTCGGGGGGTATATCTGTCGAGAGGTAGCCGCCCCTGGGGGTCGGCGTTGGCACCGGTGCGGGTTTTGGCACCAGGCCGATCAGGCGTTTGCCGCGCACAAGCAGCGGCTGGCGTGGGCGATTGAGGCCGGCCACCTGCTTGGTGGCATGCAGCACATACACACCGCCGACCGGCAGGTTGTGCCGGGCCGCCCAGCGATCACCGTGACTCATGAGGCGGCGAAGGCGCCCGTGCCCCACTGGCGGCAGCGCGTACAGCCAGCGTGTGTCCAGCACCTCGCAGCCCAGCAGGTGCAGCCAGTCGGTGAGGCGATGCTCGCTCACCGGCTGGTGCGCAGCCCATAGCGGATCGCGCAGCAGACCGCGCACGCGGGTGTTACAGCCCATCAGGCTGTACGGGTTGAAGCCCACCACCAGCAGCTGGCCCTGCGGTGTCAGCACGCGCTGGATCTCGCGCAGTACCTGGTGAGGCCTGGCGGCAAACTCGAGGCAGTGATGGGCGATGATTGCGTCAACACTGTCACTTTCCAGTGGCAACTCCGCGGCGTCGGCGACCAGGTTAACGCCCTGCGCCGGGCTGCTGGCACAGAACAGGCGATGGTTGATCGGGCTGCCCTGGCACAGTGGCTGCTGCCCGCCACTGACTCCCAATTGCAGGATATGGTAGCCAAAAGAGGTGTCGAGCAGATCCTGTATCGCGCGCCGGGTCGCGTCCAGCAGGTACTGGCCACTGTCAAGCGCGTACCAGCATTCCAGTTCCGTCAAAATGTCGCTACAATCTCGCCGCATTAACAGTTGGTTTCCCTGCGCAAGGTCTCGGGGGGCTCCGCGTTCAGACCCATACTCAAGGGAGCCATACTACTGTATTTTCACCTGATTGGAACGCCAAGACGCGCTGAAGCCCTTCGCTTCCGTGCAAATAGCGGCTGCTCCGCCCGGGTTTACTGTCTCGGTGAAGCGCATGTTTCGGCGGAACTACCACTTCGGGCCAGGGTCTATACCTGCCCGAAACGTAGCTCAGGGCGGGCCAACCGCCTGTGTGTTCATTTTACGCTAGCACCGCGTATGCAGTGGCTCCAGCAGCCACTGATCGCGGCATGAAAAGGAACGTAAAATAATATATTTCAAACACATAGCTGGAGTACTTGTAGCCATTTCTATGCTCGTACTGCTGGCGGCATGTGAAACGCCGCTGCCGCAGGTGGGAGCCGGTGACGCAGGCGCTGCCACAGTGGTGCAGCCAGACATCCCGGCAGGGGCGACACCGGATGTCGACACCGCGACAGTGCCGGAACCCCCAGCGGAGCCACCAGCAGTAGCGGAAGAGCCTGGGGGCGCACCCGCCGCGAAGGTGCCAGTGCCGGCGGTAACTGCAGCCCCGGCGGCGCCCTCGAAACCCGCGAAAACGGCCGCAGCTGCGACACCCGCCCAGCCAGATGCGGCATCGCCGCCGGACCAGCCCTCGGATCTCTGGGAGCGTATCCGGCAGGACCTGCGCTGGCAGGAGACCCAGAGTGTGAGAATCGACAAGGCCCGCGAGGGCTACCTGCGCCATTCCACCCATGTCCCCGAAGTGGCCGGCCGGGCCGATCACTACCTGTACTACATCGTCGAGGAGGTACAGAAGCGCAATATGCCGGTGGAGATCGCGCTGATCCCCATGTTGGAGAGCGACTGGGATCCGTTTGCGGCCTCCCCTTCGGGGGCGGCGGGCCTGTGGCAGATCATGCCTGCGACAGGTGCCCACCTCGGGCTTGAGCAGGATTCCTGGTACGACGGCCGTGTGGCGCTGCGCGATTCAACCACCGTGGCGCTGGATTACCTGGAATCCCTGTACGAGCAGTTTGACCGCGACTGGTTTCTCGCCCTCGCCGCCTACAACTCCGGTGCCGGCAATGTGGAACGCGCCCGCAAAGCCAATGAGGCCAAGGGGCTGGGTACGGACTACTGGTCGCTGAAGTTGCCCAGACAAGCCACCAACTACGTCCCCAAGCTGATCGCCCTGTCACAGATTGTCGCCGAACCCGAGCGCTTCGATGTAGAAATCCCTGAGGTGCAGAACGCGCCCTCGTTTGAGGTCGTGGAAACCGGCGGCCTGCTGCAGATGTCACGGGCCGCGGAGTTGGCCGGTGTCGACCTGGACACCCTGCGCGCGCTCAACCCGGGACAGCTGCGTGAAACCATCCTGCCCGGGCGTCCGCTGGAGATGCTGGTGCCGGTGGGCAGCGCCGATCGCTTTGAATACAACATCGCCAAGCTCAGCCCCGAGGAACTGGTGCAGTGGAAAACCTACCGCATCAAGCCCGGCGACAGCCTCAACCTGATCGCACAGAAATTCGACATCGAGGTCGAGATTCTGCAGGACATCAACAGCATCGAGGGCAGTACCATCCAGGCCGGGGAAGTGCTGAAAATCCCGGACACCGGTATCGGTGAACTGCTGGCGGCGGGAGAGCATCCACCGCAGGGCTATATGGTGCGCGAGGGCGACTCCCTCTACCGCATTGCCGGCAAGTTCAAGGTCTCTGTCGACGACATCATCGCCTGGAACTCGCTCGACCCGAAGGCCCATCTAAAACCCGGCCAGGAACTCAAGCTCTACGTCAAAGGGGGCTAGCGCCGATATGCTGTGTAACGGCCAATCGCGGTGACACCTGTCCAGCAGCGGTTTGAATCACCCTACGGCGACCTCGACCTCGCGCGCTATCCGGCGCGTGCCGGCGAAACACTGCTCGCCTGGTGCAGTGCCGACCAGCTTGCACTGGAGGAGATACACCGGCGCGGCACCCCCGGCGGCAGCATCACAGTAGCCAATGATGCGTTTGGCGCGCTGTGTGTCGCCCTGCAGCCCAGGGCACTCTGGACTGATTCGGCCTTGTCTGTGCACGCCCTGCGCCGCAATGAAGAGGCCAACAACCGGCCTGCAACAGCGGTAGTCTGGAGCACCGCGGCACCGCCGGGCGATGTCGAAACAGTGGTCATTCGCATCCCGAAGCAGCTCGCTTACCTCGAATACCAACTGGCGGAGATTGCGCGCTGTGTGGCACCGGGGACGGTGGTGCTGGCGGCCGGCATGGACAAGCACCTGTCGCGGCACACAGCCCAGATCCTTGAGCGCTACATCGGCCCCACGCAGCGCCATCCCGGACAGCGCAAGGCGCGTTTGTTCACTGCGACCAGGGATGACCGTTGCGGGACTGCGTCGCCACAGCCCAAGGCCTCCTACCATTGCCCCCAACTCAACGCCCGGTTGAGCGCCCTGCCCAATGTGTTCAGTCGCGACAGGCTGGACATCGGCACCCGTTTCCTGTTGGCGCAGCTGGCGGGTGTGGCGGCGGCGGAGACCGTCGTCGACCTCGCCTGCGGCAATGGTGTGCTGGGGCTGGTCGCAGCGAAACAGGGGCTGGCGGAACGGCTGGTCTTCTGTGATGAATCCGCCATGGCCATCGCGTCGGCCAGGGAGAATGCGAGACAGGTTCTTTCCACAATGGCGCCAGCGCTGGAGTTCCACCACGGTGATGGACTGGCCGACTACGCGGGACCCGCGCCACAGTTAATCCTGTGCAACCCGCCGTTCCACCAGGAGCACACGGTGAATGATTTTGCCGGACGCCGTCTACTCGATCAGTGCGCCCGTGAACTGGCGCCCGGCGGCCGCTTGTTGCTGGTGGCAAACAGGCACCTAGATTACCTGTCACTGCTGCGGCAGCGCTTTTCAACGGTGGAGAAGTGCGCGAGCAACGCAAAATTTACGGTTTTTATGGCGCTCAAGCGCTGAGCTCGGGCACGTTGCTTTCGCAGCGGGCTTGGTAGTATGTTATCAGCGCTGTTCCATATTAGCGCCCAGAGTGTCATCTGAAGTCACAGGAGATCGACCATGAGTACCCTAAAGCCGTTCATTGCACGCTGTATGCACATCGCCATGCTCACCCTGCTGGTGGCGGCACTGCCCGCCACTGCCCAGCAATCCGCAGCGGACTCCGAAAGCCTGGGTCGCGCTGTGGGTGCGGAACTGGAAGCCGAGGTGAGTGCCATTGACACCACCACGCGCGAGATAACGCTCAGTTCCGGTATGTTCAGTTTTACCGTCTACGCGCCGGAGGGCGTCGTCGACCTGGCCGCTATCAGCGTCGGCGACCGCGTGGTCGGTACCTATTCCGCGGCGGTCGAAGTGGAGTTGCGAGCCCCCACTGAGGCAGAGCTGGCGAGCCCATGGGAAGTACTGGCAGAGGGTGCGGTCACCGGTGACGCCGGCAACCGCTCGGTCGAAACTGCGCGGCTGGTGCGCGCAGTGGTCACTGTTGCTGCGCTGGACAAGGCCAAAGGCCTGGTTGTGGTCACCGACTCACGTGGCTTCATGCATTTCATCGGGGATGTGGAGCCTGAGAAGCTGGCGGATGTCGCTGTCGCCCAGCAGCTGGTCGTGGTGTTTACCGAATCGATGGTTGTCAGCATCGAGAAAAAGGCCTGATACCCAGGCAGGCCCATTGGCTGCTGGCGGCGGCGACTCAGTCCGCCAGCAGCTCCTCCACCAGCGACCTGACCTCACTGGTCGCACAGCCACAGCGCTGCTGCTGGAAAAAACTGCTCACTTCACTGGCCTCGCGATTGATCTCGATAGTCATCGCGCCGGCGGCCCGCGCCTGCCGCACGAAGCCTGCCGCCGGGTAGACAACCCCCGAGGTGCCGACCGCGATGAACAGATCACAGTTGCGCAACTGCGATTCGATCGTGTCCATCTGGTAGGGGATTTCACCGAACCAGACGATATCGGGGCGCAGGGCTCCCGGCGCCCTGCAACCGGGACAGCGGCTGCTGCTGTCGTAATCCTGCCGCGCGGTGAAGGATTCGCGACACGCCAGGCACAGCATTCGCTGTAACTCCCCGTGCATATGGCAGACCTGTGGGCTGCCGCCGCGCTCGTGCAAGTCGTCCACGTTTTGTGTGACCAGGAAGACCTCGCCGGGAAATTCCGCCTGCAGACGCGCGATATCACAGTGAGCGGCATTCGGCGCAACCTGCTGAAGCTGGTTCCTGCGGGCGTTGTAGAACCGGTACACCAGCGCCGGGTCCCGGGCAAAGGCCTCGGGTGTGGCGATCTCCATCGGATCATGGTTTTCCCACAGGCCGCCCGAATCCCTGAATGTCGAGAGCCCGGACTCGGCCGAAACCCCCGCCCCCGTCAGCAGGACAATCCGCTCCACAGGGTAGTCAACGCCAGCTATCATCACTTCTCTCCAGGCTTCAGTTCGGGCAGGTCGAGCGTGTTCACAATATACAGGCGACCGAGGGCAGTGAAAAACAGTGCACACCGCACCGGCTGGTTGCCCAGGCAGCGCACCGCGTCCCGATACACCTGCAACTGTCCTGCGTACAGCGCGCTCTCACGCGTGGCAAAATCCTCAAACGACTCACCCTCAGCCGGTCGGCTGCTCTTGTAGTCGATCACCCAGCGCAGGCCCGTGGCGCGATCGATGAAACAGCGATCAATGACAATATCGCGGATGCTGCCGGTGCTATCCACCGTCGTCAGCGGCCACTCGCAATGGGCCTCGACATGGCCGGAATCCAGTACCCAGCGCCCGCTGCTGCCGGCCTGCAGGGCCATATCGACACACTGGAGCACAGTGGCCAGGGCTGTCTCCAGCGCCGCTCCGTACAGGCCTTCGCGCTGCAGAGCCATGCGCCATCGCCGCCTTTCCGTGGTGCCTGCCGCCGTCGGAAGCGCGCGCATCAGTGCCAGTTCCTCCAGCGCCCTGTGCACCACCCTGCCGGTGATGCGTTCCCGGTTGTTGATGGCCGGTGGAGGTGGCTGCCCGACCGCCTCCTGCGCCTGCGCCTGCGCGGCTGGCGGCTCCGCTTGCGAGCTGCGCGAGAGCCGCAGCAGTGGCCGCGCCGCCTGCACTGCCACCGCTGACGGCGGCAGTGGCAGTGGGTCGACCAGCGTCATCTGCCGGCAAAAGGTCTGCCATACCGGGTGCAGCAGGCACTGCGAAGACGGTGCCCGGGGCAGCCCCGAGGTAGCGTCGAGACTCACCGACGCCGTCAGCACCAGCTGTCGCACCGCGCGTGTGGCCCCCACGTAGAGCAGGCGCGTCGCCTCCAGTTGCTGTTTCTGCCGCCGCTGCAGTCGCAGGTAGTTGTAGAGCGTAGGGCTGTCCGCAGCGCTGTGATCATCCGCGGCCAGCAGGAATGAACGCACGCCCCCGGCGCTGCTGTGCTCGTCCCACAGCAGGATGTCCCGGCCGTCGCTGCGCGGTGCGCGATCCAGCTGCGGAATGATCACCCTGTCAAACTCCAGTCCCTTGGCCTTGTGCAAGGTCAGCAGTTGCACGGCGCCGCCGGCACTGCCGGTGTTCATGAAGCACTTCTGCAGACGCCGCTGTAACCACTCGAAATCCAACCCGGCCCCTTCCGCCTCCGCCTGTTCCAACAGCTGCAGAAAACTCTCCACATCGTGCAGGCTCTCCACCGCCGGCGCGCACTGCGGGCCGCCGAGGCCCAGCCAGGCCTGCTCGATCCAGGCGCGCAGGCCGAGCCGGTCGCGTTTTTCCCGCGCCTGCCGCAATACCGGCAGGATAGACGACAGGCGCGCCCTGCCATCATCGCTGAGGTTGTGGTGCAAGTCGGCTTGTTGCATCGCAGACCATATCGGTGTGTAGGGAGGTGACTCCCCGGCGACGGCAACACATAACAGGTCATCCAGGGTCAAGCCGCACCAGGGCGCGCGCAGCAGTGCCATCCAGGCCAGTCGATCGGCATCGCTGGCCAGCGCCCGGCACAGGTTCAACAGGTCGACCACCACCGGGGACTCGGCGAGGCTGTCCAGGTCTGGCGCGTTATAGGGTATACCCCGTTGTTTCAGATGCTTAATCACCGGTTGCAGATGGCTGCGGCTGCGGCCCAGTACCGCGATTGTCTCGTTGCCGTCGTCCAGGCAGGCGGCGAGTTGCTCGCCGATGAAGACAATCTCCCGCTCCCTCGCGCTGTCGCCGTGAAACGCGCAGGCCGTGACAGCGGGTGAGCGCTGCGCAGGTCGCACCGCAGTGGCCGGACTGTAGCGGACCTGCGACCGGTACACATCATCGGCGGCGGGAAAGGCCAGCGTGAACGCCTCGTTGACCCAGTCGACAATACCTTTGTCTGAGCGGAAATTGCAGCGCAACTCCAGGAACTGCAATGCCACGCCGTTGAAACCCTCCTGCCGGGCCCTGAGAAAAAGACCGACATTGGCACCGCGAAAACCGTAGATGGATTGCATGCCATCACCCACAATCATCAGCGTGCGCGGGGCCTCTGGATGTAATTCGTTATGTTCGCCCCAACCGCGCGTCAGTTTGTGCAGGAGTTCATACTGCGTGATCGCGGTATCCTGGAACTCGTCAACCAGGATGTGCTCGATCTGGTAGTCCAGCCGCAGCGCCAATTCGGTGGGCGCATCGTCCTCGCCCAGTGCCAGCAGCGCCGACTGTGCGACCTGGCTGTGGTCGACCGCAGCGTGCTGCTGGAACACCAGCAGCAGCTGCGCCGCCAGTATTGGCAGCAGTCGCGACAGGTGCAGCACCAGCTGCCAGGATACATCGTCGGCCTGGATCACCGGCAGTGACTGCAGGCCGTTGAGACGCTGTTGCAGGGTGTCGATTTCCTGCAGCTGCACCAACAGTTCCTGCCACTGCAGTTTGCGCTGCTGCGCCTCACCCCGCCCAGCCGGGAAGCCCTCGGATTTGGTGATTTTGCGCCGCCAATCGCCCTTTTTGGTGACGAGCAATGCGCGTAGTTTCTGCCACGATGCGAGGTCTTCGGCGTCCGTGCCGGGCAACTGCGATGGCACCGGCTCGCCCAGGTTCCCAGCCGAGAACCGGGCCAGCGCCAACAGTTCCTCACTGTAGGGCGCCAGCACCTGTGACAGCGCCCGGAGATCGTCGCTGACCAGCGTGCCGACTGTCGCCATCAGATAGGATTCCGCTTCCTGCGGTGCGTGGTGCAGCCCCACATAGTCGCGCCACTGCTCGCGGCGGGCGAGCATGGAGACCAGCAGCGCCTGCAGGCGCTCCCAGTTATTATCGAAGTGCAGCAGCAGCGCTTCCAGATCCCTCGCCACCGGATGCTCTTCATCCAGCAGTGTATACAGGGCCTGCACCGCCTCTGCGTACAGTGGGCTGACGTCGTCGTGAATCGCGACCGCCCCGCCAAACTGGCTGAGCACCGGCATCTGGCGCGTCAAACCGGCGCAGAAGCTGTCGATGGTTTTGATATTGAAGCGGGAGATATTCTCCACCAACTGCCAACCATGCTGGTGATCCGCTGACAGTGCGCGGGCCGCCAATGCACGTGTCACGCGCTGGTGCGGGCTGTCGCAGGGTGTGTTGTCCCGGGCTGCCTGCAGCGCCTGTATCACCCGCTCGCGCATCTCGGCAGCGGCTTTGCGAGTGAAGGTGATCGCCAGGATCTGTTCCGGGCGCTGCACACGCGACAATAGTCGCAGGTAGCGCTGTATCAGCAATTCTGTTTTGCCGGAACCGGCCGGCGCACTGACACAGACACTGGCCAGCGGATTGACAGCGGCGCTGCGCTCAGCGGCGTCGACGATGCCGGTCACGCGCGGGATTCCGGCGCGGGTGCGGCGGCCTCGCCGATGCGGCACAGCGCCTGCAGGCCACACCATGTGCAGCTGGCGGCAGTGACCGGATCGACCGGGGCATAGCCGGTGACAAACTCGTGGGCCAGCCGCTGCAGGGTATTTTCCCAGTACCGCTGCAACTGGGGCCAGCCTGACACAGCCATCGCAGAATCCACTACGCGATCCAGGTCATCCCGGATACCGGGTGCGATACCCGCACGCCCCAGCCCGACAAAGCGACACTCGCGGGGCCGGATACTGGCAAACGCCAGCCCTGCCAGGGTGTCCGGCTCAACCATGCTGTAGAGCAGCAGTTGCGGCTGTGCCGGCCTGTGCCCCATCCAGTCCTGCACACTGCACTGACCCGATTTGTAGTCGATGATCACATGTGAGCCGTCACTCAACTGGTCGATACGGTCCAGCCGCAGCCGCACGTGCAACTGCCCCAGTTCCAGCGACATCTCGCACTCACGCCCGGCCACGACAAAAGCGCTGCGCTGGCGCTCCACACCCAACCACTCGTCAAGCAATGCGATGATGCGCTGCTGTTCCAGTCGCCAGTAGGCGCGACCCAATCGGCGCTGTTGCCGCCGGGGGATGGAGGCGATGGCCGCACGCGCTGCATTTTCTACGATGCGCGCCTGCGCAGTGTCGTCCAGTGCGAGCAGGCTTTCTGAGTTTCCCAACTCGCCCCAGAGCATATTCAACGCCTCGTGTAACAGTGCGCCGCGCTCACCGGGAGGCAGCGCCACACTGATGGTGCCCAGCGGTTCGACCTGCAAACGGTGACGGGCAAATGCGCGAAACGGACACTGTGACTGGTCCTCGAGCAAGCCGCTGCCTCCCCTCACGGCAGACTCACTGTCCAGGCCCAGCGGGGTGGCGCGGTCGTCCGGCACGGCTTCAACAGATCGCCGGCAGTGGCGCTCAAGCCACCCATCCGGTATCGCCGGGGGGTCACTCATCTCGTGCAAGGTAAAGTCCCGCAATAGCGCACTGGGGGGTTCCGGGACACCGTCGACCTCCCGGCTGTAGCTCGCATGAAACACCCGGTTGGCGCGGGCGTACTGCTGCAGCAGGGCGTCTGAGAACGCCCACTCTCGCTCCGGGCTTGCATGCGGCATCAGCTGTTGGCGCTGCAGCGCGATGGGAATGAAGGGATTCGGGTTCGCTGATGCCGGCCAGCCACCACCCTGCATACCACACACCCAGAGTTGGTCAAATGACAACCCGGCGGCCTCCAGCGGCCCCAGCACCTGTACAGTGCTGTCGGCGGTCAGCGGCTGTGACACCTGACGGCGACAGCAATCGCGCAGCAGCGCCAGCGCTTCGCTGAGCGACAGGGACTTGCTGACAGCGTCAAACGCGGCAAATTCCGCAAGCGTGTCCTGCCATCGCGTCAACTGCTGGAACTCCAGCGAATCCAGCGGTTGCGTGCCGGGCCAGCCCCAGATGCCGAGCATGTCACAGAACCGCGAGGCCCATACACTGGGCAGGGCCTTGCGCCGCAGCACAGGCATTGCCAGCAGCGCATCCAGACGGCGTCCCAATGTCGTGCCCGTTGCTTCGCCCCACTGTATCGCCATCGCCTGGTCGCGCAAATCGGAGACGACAAGGTCTGCCCTGCCCTGCGCGTACAGCCGGCGAACCAGGCGCTGTGCTACCGCGCTTTGGGCATCCGGCAGGTCGAGGAAGCGCGATCCCAGCAGCTTCTCCACCGCTGTGAGTGTTGTCTGGCGCAACCCCATCGCGAGCGCCGCCAACGCATCGCGCACCAGCGGCGCCTGGTCGAGACTGATGCCGGTGGAGAAATTGACAGGCAGACTGGCATAGTTGCGTCCCAGGCAGTCGAATTCACGGCGCAACAGGTACTCCAGGGCGACTCGGTCATTGGCCATATCGCTCAATACGATACCTATGGTTGTGTGCGGGGCGTCGCGGTGCAGCCCGGCCGCCCAGCGCGCGACTGCTTGCAGCTCCGCGCGCTTGTCCGCAAACGGATGCAGCAGCCGCTGTTCACCCCGGTGCTCAGCCCTGGTGTGGCGAATATCAGCGCACAGGGCCTGCAGCGCGGCCTCCTGCAGTGGCGTCAGCTGCTCAATCTCGACCAGCACCACGCGTGAGGACGGCAGCACCGCGTCAAGCTGCGGCAACCGTGCCAGGCAGTCAATCGCTGTACACTGGTGACACTCCGCCAGCCGCTGCTCAAAGGCCGTCAGCCAGCGCAGGAACGCACTGCAGTCCGCGTCCATTTCAAACAGGGGCCGCAATTGCCGCGACTGTGGATCGAGGCACCAGCGCAGCAGCGTATCGCGGGCCTGGGCCGCGAGTTCCGCGGCTGCCGCCGGGCGCAGTAACTGGAAATCGGCGGCGGCGTGCTGCTGTTCGCTGATTACCTGGCGCCAGACTTCCAGCGACTGGTGCGTGGAGAGCGGGGTCATCGGTGGCACGGCGTTCGCGCGCACCGCGTGCTCCCACTGTTGCTGCAGCCAGGCCTCCAGTGGCAGAACCGATATTGCCTGCCACACCCTCGCACCTGCGGCGGCCTGCCCGGCATCCCACTCCGCCTTGATGCGTCTGGCCAGGCGGAAATTCGGCGTCAGCAGCGTATAGCCCTGCTCAATCAGCGTTTCGAGCGGGCGGATGTCATACAGGCTGTGCGCCAAACGGCTTCTCCTGAATTAATGGTGATGTTTCGGCACGCCTACACAAAATGCGGCGACTGCTATAGAATCCTGCGCCCCGTCAGGGTCTGTACCGGCTCGTGAGCGCGGCATTGTCACAGCAACAGGCGGAAAATACTTTATCAGGTAGCAAATCATGAGCAACATGAAAGTACACAATGTTAACGTCGCCTCGCAGGAACTGCTGATTACCCCTGACCAGCTCAAGTCCAGCCTGCCGATGTCGGACTCGATCGAAGCCACACTCGCGGGCAGTCGACAGGTGATTGAAAATATCCTGGACAGGCGGGATCCGCGCCTGTTTGTCGTCGTCGGCCCCTGCTCTATCCACGACCCCGTGGCCGCCATTGAATACGCGAAGCGCCTGAAGGCACTCGCGGATGAACTGGACGATACCCTCTACATCGTCATGCGCGTGTATTTTGAAAAGCCGCGCACTACCGTCGGCTGGAAGGGCCTGGTCAATGACCCCTATCTGGACGACTCGTTCAATATTGAGGATGGCCTGCATATTGCCAGGAGACTGTTGCTGGACATCCTGGATCTGGGACTGCCCACCTCCACGGAAGCGCTGGATCCCATCTCCCCGCAGTACCTGCAGGACCTGGTGAGTTGGACCGCCATCGGCGCCCGCACCACAGAGTCACAGACGCACCGGGAAATGGCCAGTGGCCTGTCCAGTGCCGTGGGTTTCAAAAACGGTACCGACGGCGGGCTGACGGTCGCCACCAATGCGCTGAATTCCGTCGCGAACCCGCATCGGTTCCTCGGCATCAACGGCCAGGGGCAGGTCTCGGTATTCACTACCAGGGGCAATCGCTACGGACATATCGTGCTGCGCGGTGGTTCCGCCGGGCCGAACTACGACTCGGTACACATCAAGCTGTGTGAGGACGCGCTGGAAAAAGCCGGTGTCTCCGGCAATATCATGGTCGACTGCAGCCATGCCAACTCCAATAAGCAACCTGAGTTGCAGCCCCTGGTCGTTGAAAACGTCGCCAACCAGATCGTAGAAGGCAATACCTCTATCATCGGCCTGATGATCGAGAGCAATCTGAAAGCCGGCAACCAGTCCATCCCCGACAACCTGGATGAGCTGGAATACGGGGTGTCGGTGACCGATGGATGCATCGACTGGGAGACTACCGAGCGCTGCCTGCGCGAGATGCGGGAGCGGATCAAGGGCACGCTGGCGGGCCGGCAGCGCCGCGTAGCGTGATCCACCGGGGCAGCGCAGGCCCCGGCGTAAACCTAGTAGTAGGCCTGTGAGGTATCGCTGTGATCGGTGGTGTCCCTGACGCCGGTCAGCTGTGGAATCTGTTCCAACAGGGTTTTCTCCACGCCGCCTTTCAGGGTCTGGTCCACCGCGCTACAGCCCTGGCAACCGCCGCCGAACTGCAGAATTGCCACATTTGCCTCGGTGATTTCCACCAGGCTGACTTCACCACCATGCGCCGCCAGCGCGGGGTTCACCTCGTTGTAGAGCACGTAATTGACACGGTCTTCCAGCGAGCTGTTGTCGTCCACCCGAGGCAACTTGGCATTGGGCGCCTTGATCGTCAGCTGCCCACCCATACGGTCCTTGGCGTAGTCAACCAGCGCGTCCTCCAGGAACGGCAGGCTTTTCGCCTCATACCAGACACTCAGGCTGGGCAGCACCTCCTGCTGGTCGCCCTCCTGCACGTCACCCTCCCTGCAATAGGCGATGCAGGTTTCTGCCCGCGGTGTTCCCGGCTGGTTGATAAAGACCCTCACGCCCAGCGCACCCTCCTGTTTGGAGAGCAGTTCAGCCAGGTATTCCTGAGCCGATTCAGTAATTGTGACCATGGTGCGATCCATTCCGAGTAAATTAGTCGGGTATTGTAACAAACTTGCCTGCCGAGTGTGAACGTTACCGGGAACTGATCTTCATTGAAGCCCACAATCTGTTAAGATTGTCGCCCTTTTAGAGCGCGGGGACCGTTCCCTGCACATCACACCCTAAGGCTTTTTCAATGGCGAGTGTCAAAAACAATCCCGGGCGTCTGGAGCAGGCCCTCGAGCAGCGTATTCTTATCATCGATGGCGCCATGGGCACCATGATACAGGCCGAGCACCTGACAGAGGCGGATTTTCGTGGCGAGCGCTTCGCCGACCACCCCTCTGACCTGAAGGGGAACAACGAACTCCTGAGCCTGACCAAGCCAGAGGTTATCCGCAAAATACACCGCGCGTTTCTCGAGGCCGGCGCTGACATCATCGAGACCAACACCTTCGGCAGCTCGTCTGTGGCGCAGGCCGACTACGACCTGAGCGATCTCGCCGTGGAGCAGAATCTCGCCGCCGCCAGGATTGCCCGTGAGGTGGCCGACGAAATGACGGCAAAAACACCGGATAAACCCCGTTTCGTCGCGGGTGTGCTCGGGCCGACACCGAAAACCGCCTCAATCTCTCCCGACGTCAACGATCCGGGCGCGCGCAGTATCAGCTTTGACACCCTCAGGGAAGACTACGCCAATGCCACCCGCGCCCTGATCGCCGGCGGCGTCGACCTCATCATGATCGAGACCATTTTCGATACCCTCAATGCCAAAGCTGCAATTTTCGCGGTCAAGGATGTCTTTGAGGAGCTGGGACAGGAATTGCCGATCATGATCTCGGTGACCTTTCCCGATATCAGCGGTCGGGTGCTCTCCGGGCAGAACCCGGAGGCTTTCTGGAATGCCATCGCACACGCCAGGCCGCTGATCGTCGGCAGTAACTGTGGTCGCCCCTACCGCGAGATCCGCCCCTTCGTCGAGGAGCTCTCCAAGGCCGCCGATTGCTATTTCAGCGCCCACCTGAACGCGGGGCTGCCGAACGCATTCGGCGAGTTTGATGAAACGCCCGAGATCATGGAGCAGGATTACCGGGAGTTCGCCGGTCGCGGCTTCCTGAACCTCGCCGGTGGCTGTTGTGGCACCACGCCCGCCCACATCCGGGCGATCGCGCACGCCTGCGAAGGCGTGCCACCGCGGCCGCTGCCGACACACGAGCCGGCCTGCCGCCTGAGCGGCCTGGAGGCGTTCAATATTACCGGGGACAGCCTGTTCGTGAACGTGGGCGAGCGCTGTAACGTCACCGGCTCCGCGAAATTCAAGCGCCTGATCATGGACGGCAGGTTTGACGAGGCTCTGGCCGTGGCCCGCGCCCAGGTGGAGGACGGCGCCCAGATCATAGACGTCAATATGGACGAGGGCATGCTGGATTCCGAAGCCGCTATGGTGACCTTCCTCAACCTGATCGCCTCGGAGCCCGATATCTGCCGGGTGCCCATCATGGTCGACTCCTCCAAGTGGAATGTGATTGAGGCCGGCCTGAAGTGCATACAGGGCAAGGCGATCGTCAACTCGATCAGCCTGAAGGCCGGGGAGGAGGAATTCCTCACCCAGGCGAGACTGTGCCAGCGCTACGGCGCCGCTGTCGTCGTGATGGCGTTCGACGAGGAAGGCCAGGCCGACAACCTGCAGCGACGCAAGGACATCTGCAAGCGCTGCTATGACCTGCTGGTCGGAGAGCTCGACTTCAACCCCCACGACATTATCTTCGACCCCAATATTTTCGCCATCGCCACCGGCATCGAAGAGCACAACAACTACGCCGTGGAGTTCATAGAGGCGACGCGGTATATCAAGGCTGAGCTTCCCGGTGCGCTGGTGTCAGGCGGTGTCTCCAATGTGTCGTTTTCATTCCGCGGCAACGACGCCGTGCGCGAGGCGATACACTCGGTATTCCTCTATCACGCGATCAAAGCCGGCATGGATATGGGCATTGTGAACGCCGGCCAGTTGGCCGTGTACGACGAGCTGCCCACCGACCTGCGCGATGTCGTCGAGGATGTCATCCTCAATCGCAGCGACGACGCGTCCGAGCGGCTGCTGGAGCTGGCCGAGCGCTACCGTGACACAGGCGGTGCCGAGGCGCGTGTGGAGGACCTGAGCTGGCGTGAACAGGATGTGGAGAAACGCCTCGCGCACGCGCTGGTCAAGGGCATCAACACCTGGATTGTCGAGGATGCAGAAGAGGCCCGGCTGAAGTTTGATCGCCCCATCGAAGTGATTGAAGGGCCGCTGATGGACGGTATGAATATCGTCGGTGACCTGTTCGGCAGCGGCAAGATGTTCCTGCCCCAGGTTGTGAAGAGCGCCCGTGTGATGAAACAGGCGGTGGCGCACCTGCAGCCGTATATCGAGCTGGACAAGGTCGGCGGCAATTCCACCAACGGCAAGATCCTGATGGCCACGGTGAAGGGCGATGTCCATGACATCGGTAAAAATATCGTCGGCATTGTGTTGCAGTGCAATAACTTCGAGGTCATCGATCTCGGCGTCATGGTGCACTGTGAGAAAATCCTGCAGGTGGCAAGAGATGAGAATGTCGATGTCATCGGTCTCAGCGGGTTGATCACACCCTCGCTCGACGAAATGGCCAATGTCGCCGCAGAAATGCAACGGCTGAAATTCCAGGTGCCGCTGATGATAGGCGGCGCCACCACCTCCAAGGCCCATACCGCAGTAAAAATTGACCCCCAGTACGACGGTGATGTCGTGGTGTACGTCCCGGATGCCTCGCGCAGTGTCGCTGTGGCCACCCAACTGGTAGGCGTCGGCAAGGAAAAGTTTGTTCGCGAACTGCGCGACGAGTATGTGCAGGTGCGGGAGCGCGTGGCAAATCGCAAGCCGCGCGAGAAGGAGTTGGACTACGCAGCCGCTGTAGCCAATGCGCCGCAGTTCGACTGGGACAGTTACCAGCCGCCCCGCCCCAGTTTTACCGGCACCCGTGTCTTCGACGATTTCCCGCTTGCAGAGCTGGTGGACATCATCGACTGGACACCGTTTTTCATCACCTGGGAACTCGCCGGGAAATACCCGAAAATTCTCGAGGATGAGGTGGTCGGTCCGCAGGCCAAGGAGCTGTTTCGCGATGCCCAGGCGATGTTGAAGCGCATCGTGGATGAAAAGCTGCTGACGGCGAAGGCCGTCATCGGGTTCTGGCCCGCGGCACGAATCGGCAGCGACGATATTGCCGTCTATGCCGATGAGTCGCGCAGCGAGCCAATCGCTACCCTGCACCACCTGCGTCAGCAGACGGAAAAGCCCGACGGTAAACCCAATGCCAGCCTGGCCGATTTCATCTCACCGCTGGAATCACCGAACTGCGATTACATCGGCGGGTTCTGCGTGACCACCGGCCACGGTGCAGAGGAGTTGGCGGCACACTATATGGCGCAGCACGACGACTACAACAGCATACTGCTAAAGTCACTGGCAGATCGCCTGGCAGAGGCCTTCGCCGAGTATCTCCACCGCCAGGTGCGCAGGGAGTTGTGGGGCTACGATCCCGATGAGTCACTGGGCACGGAAGACCTGATCCGCGAAAAGTATCGCGGCATTCGCCCGGCCCCCGGGTATCCCGCCTGTCCGGATCACACCGAGAAAGCGACGCTCTTCCAGTTGCTGGACGCCACCAACGCCTGTGGCGTCACCCTCTCGGAGAGCTTTGCGATGACGCCGCCATCGTCAGTGAGCGGTTTTTATTACTCCCACCCCGAATCGCGCTACTTTGCGGTCGGGAAAGTAGGCCGGGACCAGATAGAAGACCTGGCGAAACGCAAGGGTGAGCCCGTCGAGGAACTCGAGCGCTGGCTGCGACCCAATTTGAGCTATTAAGCGAGGTACCCCAATGGCTGATTCAGAACAGAACCCGAGCGAGAGCAAAAGCAAGCCCGGCAAGCTCAACCCGTTTCAGGTGGTCGCCAGTGTGTTCGCCGCTGGGCTGGGTGTCCAGAGCAGCAAGAACCGGGAGCGGGATTTCAAGCAGGGCCGCATCGGTGTGTTTATTGCAGCGGGGATTATTTTTACGCTGCTGTTTATCGGTGCGGTAATGTTTGTCGTACAGATGGTTGTCAAGGGTGCGGGAGAGTGACGCAGTGGCCCTCTCCCCCGCCGGCAGGTTCAGCTTGGCATGCCGGACAACCAGACGTACATCGCGGTCACCACGATAGCGATGATCATCACACTGGCGACGGCGTCGGCAGCGCCGTCAGAGGCGCGTTCTTGATTCGGTTGATCGGACATTTCTAACTCCAGGATTTGAGCGGGTAGTGGCGCTGCATTATAGCAATATCCGGCGTAATCAAAAGCACTGCCGGACTCCTGTGAACAATTGCCAGAAACAGCCCGTGCGGATCTAAGCTTATGAATATTATGACTATTTGTTCATGCCATTTTTCTGGTATGGTAGCGCCCTTTTCTTACCCATGCAGCCTTGGCTCAGCGCAAGTGCAGGATATGTAGATGTACATTTACGACCAGTATGACCAGAAAATCATCGACCAGCGGGTCGCTCAGTTCCGCGACCAGACGGTGCGTTTTCTGGCTGGACAGATCTCCGAGACCGAGTTTTTACCGCTGCGCCTGCAGAATGGCCTGTACCTGCAGCGGCAGGCTCCCATGCTGCGTATTGCAGTACCGTATGGCCTGATGAACAGCACGCAGCTGCGTAAACTGGCCGAGATTACCCGTGTCTACGACAAGGGCTACGCCCACATCAGCACGCGCCAGAACGTACAGCTCAACTGGCCGGCGCTGGAAGAGGTCCCGGATATACTGGCGGAACTTGCCACGGTCCAGATGCACGCCATCCAGACTAGCGGCAATTGCGTGCGCAACACCACCACGGATCAGTTCGCCGGCGTGGCCTGTGATGAATTGGAGGACCCCCGCCCCTACTGTGAAATTATCCGGCAGTGGTCGACGCTGCACCCTGAATTCGCATTCCTGCCGCGCAAATTCAAAATCGCTGTCTGCGGTTCCACCGAGGACCGGGCGGCTATACACCATCACGATATCGGGCTTGAACTGCTCGCCAATGCGCAGGGTGAAATAGGCCTCAAAGTCCTGGTCGGCGGCGGCCTGGGCCGGACCCCTGCGATCGGCTCTGTTATCTGTGATTGGCTGGACAAGAGGCACATGCTGACCTACCTCGAGGCGATTCTTCGCGTGTACAACAAGCATGGGCGGCGCGACAACAAGTTCAAGGCCCGCATCAAGATTCTGGTCAGGGCAATGGGTGTAGATGCCTTCAGGGAGGCGGTCGAGCAGGAGTGGTCGACGTTGAAGGACGGCCCCACCACGCTGACTGACGAGGCACTGGAGCGCGCCCGCTCCTTCTTCGACGCGCCCGATTACGCGGTGATTGACGGGCCGGCAGCCACTGCCGAACTGGACGCCGCCTGCGAGCGCGATCCGATCTTCGGCAACTGGGTCAAGCGCAATACCCTGTCGCACCGCATGGCCGGCTACCGCATTGTCACGGTATCCCTGAAATCCACCGGCTATGCACCCGGCGATATCACCGCCGAGCAGTTGGAACTGGTCGCAGAACTCGCTGACCTGTACTCCTTCGGTGAGATCCGCAGTACCCACGAGCAGAACCTGGTACTGGGCGACGTGCCCATGGCCCAACTCTACCCGCTGTGGCAGCGCTTGCAGGCCGCTGGCCTGGCAACGCCCAATATCGGCTACCTCACCGATATCATCTGCTGCCCCGGTGGCGACTACTGTTCGCTGGCCAATGCCAAATCCCTGCCGGTGGCTGAAGCCATACAGGCGCGCTTTGATGATCTCGACTATGTGTATGACCTGGGGCCGCTGGAGCTCAATATCAGCGGCTGCATGAACGCCTGCGGCCACCACCATATCGGTCACATCGGGATTCTCGGCGTCGACAAGAAGGGCGAGGAGTATTACCAGGTCTGCCTCGGTGGAAGCCAGTCGAAAGAGGCGTCGATCGGGAAAATTCTCGGCCCGTCATTCAAGCAGGAAGCTATGCCGGACGTGATTGACACCATATTGTCCACCTACGTGACACTGCGGCAGGAAGAGGAAAGTTTCCTCGATACCTATCGGCGTGTTGGTATCGACCCCTTCAAGGAGCGCGTATATGCCCAGGCTCATTAAAGACGGCGCGGTCATCGATGACCGGTGGCAGCCGATTGACCTCGACAGCGACGCCCCCAGAGCGGGACAAATCGCCAGCCTGGAGCAGTGGCTCAACCTGGCCGACAAGGCCGGCACCGGCGTCCAACTGGAACCCGCTGAGGAGCCCGATACCCTGTTCCCGCATTTGCACGAAATCGCGCTGATTGTTATCAATTTCCCCGTGTTCACCGATGGCCGCGGCTTTTCCTATGCCCGCCGCCTGCGTGAACACGGTTACCGTGGCGAGCTTCGCGCCGGCGGTCACTTTATTCGCGACCAGCTCACCTACCTCCGCCGCTGTGGCTTCGACGCGTTCCAGATGGCTGACGAATCAGGGCTGGAGGCCGCCCTCGCGAGCCTCAGTGATTTCACAGAGTTTTACCAGGCAGCTGAAGACCAACCGTTACCGCTGTTTCGTCGACGGGCAGAACCGACCTCCTGAGTTCCCTATTGTCGCCGGTTTGTCTACACTCGGAATCACGCGGTACGCAAGAGCTGTAAATGGAACTCCATAGCGTCACCTTCTCGTTCTTCCTGATCTTCAGCGGCGCCGCTGTCTTTGCCTCCCTGGCGCTGTACACCCGCCAGCCGCTCATCATTGCGTATATAGCGCTGGGGGCCTGTATCGGCCCCTACGGTTTGTCCATGGTGAAGGACCTGTCGCTGCTGTCAGATATCGGTCACGTCGGCATTATTTTCCTCCTGTTCCTGCTCGGGCTTGATATGCAGCCCCGTGCGCTGTGGACAACGCTTCGCAAGTCGACGGTGGTGGCGCTGTTCAGTTCCGCGATCTTCCTCGGGGTCGGAGCCGCTGTGCCGCTGCTGTTTGGCTATTCCACCCAGGACAGCCTCGTGGTGGGCGCGGCGATGATGTTTTCCTCGACCATAATCGGCATCAAACTGCTGCCGACGACAGTCCTGCATCACCGCCACATTGGTGACCTGATGGTTGGCTTGCTGTTGTTGCAGGACCTGCTGGCGATCATTGTGCTGATGGTGCTGCTGAGTGCTGCATCAGGCAGTGAAAACAGCATGGGCAGCGACCTGCTGCTGTCCTTACTGAGCCTGCCGCTGCTGGCAGGCGCTGCACTGGTGGTCGTGCGCTATGTGCTGCTGCCGTTGATTGCGCGCTTCGACCGCTTCCACGAGTATATCTTCCTGCTCGCAATCGGCTGGTGCCTGGGGGTGGCGGAGGCGGCCATATTACTGGGGCTGTCAGCGGAAATTGGCGCCTTCATTGCAGGCATTACCATCGCCACCAGTCCCATCTCGCAATACATCGCGGTGAACCTGAAGCCGTTGCGCGACTTCTTCCTGATTCTGTTCTTTTTCTCGGTCGGCGCAAGGTTTGACCTCTCTGTACTGCACCAGGTGCTGGCCCCGACACTGCTGCTGGCACTGCTTGTACTCGCCGTCAAACCGGTGGTGTATCGCTACCTGTTGAAAGGCGTCAGCGAAAAGCGCAGCCTCGGCTGGGACCTCGGTTTTCGATTGGGCCAGGCCAGCGAATTCTCGCTGCTGATCGCCTACGTCGCTGCCGCCGGCGCCCTGATTTCGGAGCAGGCTTCGCTGTTGATCCAGGCGGCCACCATACTGACACTGCTGGTCTCGTCGTACGTAGTGGTACTGAACTACCCTACTCCCATCGCCATCTCCGACCGCCTGCGCAGGGACTGATTGGACGGCAAAAAAAAACCGGTCACAGGGACCGGTTTTTGATCAGGCCGAACCGTTACAGCTGGGCTTCAAACTCCGGAAGCGCGGCGAACAGGTCAGCTACCAGACCGTAGTCAGCCACCTGGAAGATAGGTGCATCTTCATCCTTGTTGATGGCGACAATCACCTTGGAGTCTTTCATGCCGGCCAGATGCTGGATCGCACCGGAGATACCCACCGCGATGTACAGGTCAGGGGCAACGATTTTACCGGTTTGCCCGACCTGCATATCATTGGGCACAAAGCCCGCATCAACTGCAGCACGCGAGGCGCCAATGGCGGCGCCGAGTTTGTCTGCGATACCCTCAAGCAGTTTGAAGTTCTCACCGTTCTGCATGCCGCGACCACCGGAGATGACAACAGAGGCGGAGGTCAGCTCAGGGCGCTCGGATACGGCAACCTCTTCACTCACGAACGAGGAGATACCGGCATCGTGTACAGCGTCCACGGCTTCAACGGCTGCAGAGCCGCCAGTGGCCGGCGCAGCATCGTACGCTGTGGTGCGCACGGTGATGACTTTCTTGGCATCGCTGCTCTGCACCGTTGCAATGACGTTACCGGCGTAGATCGGGCGCTGGAAGGTATCGGCTGACTCGACCGCTGTGACGTCCGAGATCTGTGCCACATCCAGCAGTGCCGCGACGCGGGGCAGGAAATTCTTGCTGTTGGGGGTCGCCGGCGCCAGGATATTGTCATAGTTGGCCGCTACCTCAGCGATCAACAGGCTGACATTCTCGGCAAGTTGGTGCCCGTAGGCGGCGTTGTCTGCAACCAGAACCTTCCCAATACCCGGGATGGCGGCGGCTTCGGTTGCCACGGCAGCACAGTCAGCACCGGCTACCAGCATATCGATGTCTCCGCCGATTGCCTGCGCCGCTGCTACGGTATTGAGCGTCGAGACCTTCAGGCTGCTGTTGTCGTGTTCCGCAATAACAAGAGTACTCATGAGATCACCTTCGCTTCATTCTTCAGTTTATCGACCAGTTCCTGGACATCCTTGACCTTGATGCCGGCTTGTCGCGCGGCGGGGGGTTGTACTTTGACCTGTGTCAGGTGAGAAGTGACGGCAACACCCAGTTCATCCGGTGTCACGACTTCCAGCGGCTTTTTCTTGGCTTTCATGATATTGGGCAGAGAGGCGTAACGCGGCTCGTTGAGGCGCAGGTCAGTAGTGACGATGGCGGGCAGCTTCAGGCTGACAGTCTGCATACCGCCGTCGATCTCACGGGTAACATTGACTTTATCGCCATCCACGACCACTTCGGAGGCGAAAGTTCCCTGGCCCATGTTTGCCAGCGCTCCCAGCATCTGCCCTGTCTGGTTGTTATCACCATCGATGGACTGCTTGCCCAGGATAACCAGTTGCGGCTGCTCTTTATCGACTACCGCCTTCAGCAGCTTGGCGACGACCAGCGGCTCCACCTTGCTGTCGGTATCGATCTGAATACCGCGGTCGGCACCGAGTGCCAGTGCGGTACGGATCTGCTCCTGGCAACTCTTGTCGCCGACTGAAACCGCGATCACCTCAGTGGCCACGCCAGCTTCCTTGAGACGAACCGCCTCTTCAACCGCGATCTCACAGAAAGGATTGATGGACATTTTGACGTTGTTTAAATCGACATCAGTGCCATCAGCTTTGGCGCGCACCTTCACGTTGTAATCAACGACGCGCTTTACAGCAACAAGAACCTTCATGGATTCTCCAGATATTTCAGGTGGGTTTAAGGGGGCTGCAGCAATAGAACACGCGTACAAGCCTGTGAACTAGGCGGCGTATGTTGCCGATAAATCAGCGCTGGGTCAAGGCCAAACGCCGCCACTGTGGCCGGGTGTCAAGATAGGAACAGCGATTTTCTACGGCCGTGTTTATAGTTTTTAATCGTTAAAAATTATATACTTCTGTGTCTTTTTTAGTGTTCGGCTCGAGTGTCCGAACCAGAAACCGAAGCAAGAGGACAGCGCAGTGGAACGTGAATCTATGGAATTTGATGTTGTGATCGTCGGCGCCGGTCCAGCCGGTTTGTCAGCCGCGTGTCGCATCATGCAACTCGCACAGGAGAAAGGGCAGGAAATCACTGTCTGTGTCGTCGAGAAAGGCTCTGAAGTCGGCGCCCATATCCTCTCGGGTGCAGTCCTTGAACCGCGCGCCCTGAACGAACTCTTCCCGGACTGGAAAGCGATGGGTGCCCCGCTCAACACCGAAGTGAAAGGCGACAGGTTCTTCTTTTACCTGAGCCAGACCAGCGCTATCAAACTGCCGAATTTCATGATTCCCAAACCCACCCACAACGATGGAAACTACATCGTCTCAATGGGTAATGTCTGCCGCTGGTTGGCCGAACAGGCGGAAGGCCTGGGTGTAGAGGTATACCCCGGGTTCGCAGCAGCGGAGGTTCTCTACCACGAGGACGGCCGGGTCAAGGGTATCGCAACGGGCGATATGGGCGTCGGCATGAACGGCGAACACAAGGACAGCTACATGCCCGGCATGGAACTGCACGCCAAATACACCCTGTTTGCCGAGGGTTGCCGCGGCCACCTCGGAAAGCAGCTGATCGAAAAGTTTTCGCTGGCTGAAGGTAAAGACCCCCAGCACTACGGGATTGGCATCAAGGAAATCTGGGAAATCCCCCCGGAAAAGCACGAGGAAGGCCTGGTTATCCACGGTCTCGGCTGGCCGCTCAGTGAGACCGGCTCTGGCGGTGGCGCGTTCATGTACCATGCTGAGAACAACCAGGTGTACGTGGGATTGATCGCCGACCTGAACTACAGCAACCCTCACATGAGCCCGTATGAGGAGTTCCAGCGCTGGAAACACCACTCGGAGACAGTGAAGTACCTCGAAGGCGGCACGCGGATTGTCTACGGCGCAAGGGCTATCAGTAAAGGTGGGTTCAACTCACTGCCCAGGATGCACTTCCCCGGCGGCCTGTTGATCGGCTGTGACGCCGGCACCCTCAACAGTGTGAAGATCAAGGGCAACCACACGGCCATGAAGAGTGGCATGCTGGCGGCCGAGGCCGTCGTTGAAGCCATTGCCCAGGGTGACAGCGCGCCCGCCGATCTCGACACTTATGCAGAGAAGATGCAGTCGTCCTGGTTGCATGAAGAGCTCTACAGCACACGCAATTTTTCAGGCTTTATGCACAAGTTCGGCATTCTTGTCGGTTCGGCCATGGTCTGGATCGACCAGAATATTTTCCGTGGCAAATTGCCTTTCACGTTGAACGATTCCAAGCCCGACTACGCGGCACTCAAACCCGCGGCACAGTGCAAGAAGATCAACTATCCGAAACCGGATAACACCATCAGTTTTGATCGCCTGTCCTCGGTGTTTCTGTCCAACACCAACCACGAGGAGGATCAGCCCTGTCACCTCACCCTGAAAGACCCCGGTATCCCGATAGCGAAGAACCTGCCTCTCTATGATGAGCCGGCGCAGCGCTACTGCCCTGCCGGTGTGTATGAAGTCATTGAGGAGGAAGCCGGCCCGCGCTTCCAGATCAATGCCCAGAACTGTGTGCACTGCAAGACTTGCGATATCAAGGATCCCTCGCAGAATATCGTCTGGGTGACACCGGAAGGCTTTGGCGGCCCGAACTACCCCAATATGTAACGGCGCTGCGCGAGGTTATGCCAGCGGAAGCCTGAACTCGTAGTCCCCCGAGGTCAGCACCGCATAGCCGTCGCGCAGTTGTGCCAGTTCCACCAGCCGGTACCAGGCGGCGCGCGTGCACAGTGCGGTTAATCCATGCGGCAGGCAGAGCGCGGCTACCTGTTCAGCCGTATCGTCCAGGAACAGCGGGTGTTCGGCGCTGACCGGCAGTTGCCTGCCGGTATTGAGCGTCGCCACCAACCGCTGCGCATCGCCCTCCCCCTGCGAACTGATATCGGTTACCAGCAGCGCGTGGCGCTCCACCTTGATGCGCCACTTTTCAGCGGGTGTCAGCAGATAGTACTCACCGTCCTCCTCCCGGCGCAGTATGCTGGCAAACAGGCGCACCAGCGACTCGCGCTCAATCCGGGTACCGTCGTGGTACCAGTCGCCCTGGGCGTCAATGTAGATAGGGATATCACCGGACAGTTCAGGGTGCCAGAGGTGTAGCGGCGGCGCCTCGTAGTTGCGGGAGGAATCAAGCCTGGTGGCCAGGGTGTCCAGGGACTCTTGCATCGTCTTACCTCTGGTGTCTGCGGGCCGACTGCGATATAACAGCCGTGATACCACCCTCTAAGTATATTTGATCCAATGATTAACGGGATACGCACCGCTGTTGTCAACTGGCTTATGCACAGAAAGCCGCTGCCCGACGCCCCACTCAGTGATTTCGAGCGCATCCGGCATGAGCTCAAGCCCTGTGATGTCCTGCTCATCGAGGGTCGCTCCAGGGCCAGTGACGTCATCAAGCTGGTCACGCAAAGCGTTTGGTCCCACGCGGCACTGTACATCGGCCGACTGCACGATATCGAGGACCCGCAGCTCAGGGAGCGCGTTGGCCGGCACTATCCCGGGACAGCGGACAAACAATTGATTATCGAGAGCGAACTTGGACTGGGTACCGTCGTGCGGGCACTGACGGCGTATGAACGCGAGCATATTCGCATCTGTCGCCCGCGGGGCCTGGCCTATGGCGACAGCCAGAAAGCGATCAACTATGCCATCGGGCGACTGGGTACGACGTATGATGTGCGCCAGGTGTTCGACCTGGCGCGATTCCTGTTTCCCTGGGCCATTATGCCGCGGCGCTGGCGCTCCAGCCTGTTCAGCGCGCATCCCGGCAAGAGCACCCAGACGGTGTGTTCCACCATGATTGCGGAGGCCTTTGGCAGTATCCAGTTTCCCATCCTGCCGCTGGTGAAACGGGTGGACGCTGATCGTGTGCAGCTATTTATCCGCAACCCGAAGCTGTGCACCCCCAACCATTTCGACTACTCGCCCTACTTCGATATCATCAAGTATCCGTTCCTCGACTTCCAGCTGCACGCCGACCAGCGCCTGCTCCCCTGGCAGGGTTCAGCGCGCCTCAGCGCAGAGGAAAAAGGCATGTATATGACCAGCAGTGTCGAGCTGAAAACACTGCACGACGATATCCAGTAGGCAGTTAAGCGCCCTGTGTCAGGCGCAGTCGCCGATCAAACGCACATTGATAACCCCGTCGATCGCCCGCATTCTCTCCAGTGCTTCAGGGCTGGGCTGGGTACCAATGTCGATAAGGTTGTAGGCGATGTCATCACGGCTTTTGTTGAGCATATCAATCACGTTGATATTTTCATCGGCGAGAATGGAAAGCACATTGCCGAGAATTTTCGGCACATTCGCGTTCGCTACCGACAAGCGACAACCGGTGACACGATCCAGTACCAGTGTGGGGAAGTTGACCGAATTGGTGATGTTGCCGTTTTCGAGAAAATCCCGGAGTTGATCCGCCGCCATTATCGCGCAGTTGTCCTCCGCCTCATCGGTGCTGGCACCGATATGTGGCATGAGGATAACATCGGGCCGACCGATCAGTTCCGGGGTCGGGAAGTCGGCTATATACTTGCGCAGCAGACCGCCTTCCAGCGCCTTCAGCAGTGCGGCCTGATCGACAATCTCCTGCCGTGCAAAGTTGAGCAGGCAGCTGTTGGCCGGCATCACCTGGAGCAGTTCCTCATTGACCAGTCCACGGGTGGACTCCAGTACGGGCAGGTGCAGGCTGACATAGTCACACCTGGCGAACAGCGCGGACAGCGAGTCTGCCTTGCGCACCTGGCTGGACAGGCGCCAGGCGGCTTCGACGGACAGCGCCGGGTCGAAACCGATCACGTCCATACCCAGCGTCAGCGCCATTTCAGCGACCAGCGAGCCAATGGCACCCAGCCCGACCACGCCCAGGGTTTTACCGACCAGTTCACTGCCCTTGAACTGCTTCTTCTGCGCCTCCAGCGTCTTGTTCAGCTCGGCACCGTCGGCGATATCTTTCAGGGTGTGCACGTACTCAATACCCTCGACAACCCCGCGAGAGCCCAGCAGCAGGCCGGTGGCGACCAGCTCCTTGACCGCATTGGCGTTGGCACCGGGGGAGTTGAAGACGGGAATTCCACGAGCGGTACAGCTTGCGACCGGAATGTTATTGACACCGGCTCCAGCTCGGGCAATCGCCGCCACAGAGGCAGGAATCTCCTCCTCTTTCAGCTTGTAACTGCGCAACAAAATGGCGTCGGGCTGCGAGAACTCGCTCGCGATCTCATAGCGATCACGCGGCAGGCGATCCAGACCTTTCAGTGAAATCTGGTTTAAAGTGAGTATGCGTTTGGCCATGGTTGCCTCAATCAATCCGTTTACATTACTTTGATGTCAGCGCGATCGCGCAGTCCACGCTGGAACTCGGTGTCGACCAGGCCGCTGAACTCGCCCTTGAGCACCTGTTGCAACTGCGCCTGCTCAGCGGCCGGGAGTGCGGCGTATTCACCGGCAGTCACCTGCAGCAACTGTACAACGACAGCATCGCCATTGGGCATCATGACAACATCGGCGGACTGCTCTCCCGCATCGGGAGCGGGCAGTTCAAACAGGCGCCGCAGTACCTCCGGCTGTACTGTCGTGCTGCGGCGGTTGACACCCAACTCGACCTGTACAGGGTACGACTTCGCCTTCGCCACCCGCTTCATGGGTGCGCCGTTGCGCACTCTTTTTAGGACCCGATCCGCTTCGGCCATCACGGCAGCGCGGTTGGTTTCATCGATGACTGCGGCCAGCACCTCGTCCCTGACGTCCGCCAACGGCTTGATCTCAGGCTGCTTGTGCTCACGCACACTAACGACCACAAACCGGTTCTGCGGCAGCTCGATCACCTCGCTGTTGTTACCGGCCTCGAGTACATCCTCGGAAAAAGCCGCCTCGACCAGTGCCGCATTGGAAAACAACCCCTGGTTCCCGGCGCGCGAGATCGCATCGGCGCGCTTCACCGTAAGGCCAAGCTCTTTGGCGGGGTACTCCAGGTCCTCCGCGTTAAACGACAGGTCCCTGAGCGATTCGACCGTGCGGAGTAACTCCACTCGCGCTTCGCTTTCCTGGATGGACTCTTCCAGCTCCGCCTGCATCTCTTCCAGGCTGGGGGCCTCACCGGCTTTGCGTTCGGTGACCAGGACCAGGTGTGTGCCCGCCTCGGTGACAACCGGAGCTGAGACCACACCGGGCTCCAGCTGTGCGATAACCTCCTCCATGGGTTCAGGGAAGGTATCACCGCTGGTGTAACCGAGATCACCGCCCCTGTCCGCCGAACCGATGTCGTCGGAAAATGCGCTGGCGACATCAGCGAACGCGACACCGCTGGCAAGTTCCTGCTGTGCCTGCTCGATACGCTGCGCCAGGTCGTCCGTGCCGCTTTCAAACAGGATATGCGACACGCGATTCTGGGGTTTGAATTCACTGCCCTGGACGGCCAGTTCGTAGGCCTCCTCAATGGCGCTTTGCGGCACCGGCTCGCGGAACTGGTCGAGGGTGAGTTCAAGATAATCGAGGTTTACCGACTCGGGGGTCCTGAAATTTTCCTGGTGTGCATCGTAGTACGCCTGCAACTTTGCGTCAGTGATCTTTGGATTGGATGCAACGCTCTCGCGTGGAATCGTGAGATAACGCAGATCGCGCTGCTCGGCGACTATGCGGGTACCCGCTTCCAGTTCAGCGGATGTGACGAACTCGGTGCCGGCAATGCCGCTGCGCAACTGTCCCAACATCATATCGTCACGCAGGCTCTGCTTGAAATACGCCGGGGTGTACCCTGCGCTGGACAGTACGTTGCGGTACAGTTCCGGGGAAAAAACACCGTCCACCTGAAACTGCTCCATGCTGGCCACCACCGCACCGATCTCACTGTCAGAGACTGACAAACCCATTTCAGTGGCGGACTGCATCAATAATTCGCGATTGATCAGGGCTTCAAGCGCCTGCGGTCCCAGGCGTTCGTCATCCAGCAGGGCGGGATCAAGGTTCTCACCCATCATCGCCACAAGGCGTCGTTTCTGGGTATCCAGTGCCTGTTGCAACTGCTGTGGGTAAATGGATACACCGTTGACTTCAGCGATTTCGCTGCCGCCTCCGCCGACCAGGATTGACTCAATACCGAACAGGGAAAATGAGATTACGATCAACCCCACAATGATTTTCGCTGCGGTACCCTGCACATTTTGACGTATGTTCTGAAGCATGAATTTTACTCACGGAAACTAAAAAAAAAGCGCACAAGAAAGTGCGCCTTTTCAACTGAATTCACAAGTGGCCAGGGCCAATTGCCTACGCAACTGCAGAGTTGCGCTCGAATCCCGCTAGTGTCAGGAATTGACGGCGTCTTTCAACGCTTTGCCGGCTTTGAAGCTGGCAACTTTTGATGCCTTGATTTCAATGGTGGCACCAGTCTGCGGATTGCGACCACTGCGCGCATTGCGGTTCTTGACAGAAAAGGTGCCAAAGCCGACCAGAGCAACCTGCTCGCCCATTTTCAGTTCGTTGGTAATGCTGTCCAGCACGGCATCCAGTGCGCGGCCAGCTGATGCTTTAGGCAGGTCTGCTGCTGTTGCAATAGCGTCGATCAGTTCAGTTTTGTTCACAATTATCCCCTCGGAAGTTTTAGCTGCGGAAGTTGTATGTTACCGCTAAGTAACACGGAGCGCGATTATTAATCTAGCCTTGGCTCCCAATCTCCAGTTATAGCCGCATGTCTTTTGATGGCGTATTCGCTTGAAACACCACCATGCAGTTAGACGCACGACTGTATACTAGAGCAGGAATGCTGGTCAATATTCACGGCGTCCGCTAGTGCGTATTTATACGATTTTTTTCGTCGGTTTCACTCTCGCCACCGGTTGACAGAGAGTCTGCAAGAAACTCCTCGTCGCTGAGAGGCTCTGGCATTGACTCCAGTGCCAGCGCCAACACTTCATCAATCCATTTCACCGGGCAGATGTTCAGGTGCTCCTTGATATTGTCCGGCACCTCTTTCAGGTCCCGCTCATTCTCTTTCGGAATGATGACCGTCTTGATGCCGCCGCGTCGTGCCGCAAGCAGTTTTTCCTTGAGCCCCCCGATCGGCAATACCTCACCGCGCAAGGTGATCTCCCCGGTCATGGCGACATCGGAGCGAACCGCTATATTGGTCAGTACGGAAACCAGTGCAGTGCACATGGCCACGCCCGCGCTCGGACCATCCTTGGGGGTGGCCCCCTCCGGGACATGGATATGTACGTCGTGGTTCTCGTGGAACTTGGCGGGAATGCCGAGCATTTGCGCGCGACTGCGCACAACGGTGGTGGCGGCCTGGATGGACTCCTGCATCACATCACCGAGCGACCCCGTCTGTACATGCCGTCCCTTGCCTACCACGGCAACCGCTTCGATGGTCAGCAATTCACCACCGACAGACGTCCAGGCGAGTCCGGTGACCTGCCCCACCTTGTTGGTTTCCTCCGCGATCCCGTAGTTGTACTTTCGCACACCCAGCAGATCGGGGAGCATATCGG
Source organism: Halioglobus sp. (assembly GCA_020443425.1). Lineage (GTDB taxonomy): Bacteria > Pseudomonadota > Gammaproteobacteria > Pseudomonadales > Halieaceae > Marimicrobium. Next base: position 191,258 of record JAGRIE010000001.1, on the reverse strand, counting down.
GGACGATGGTAGTCCCACTGGACAGCTCTCCCAGCGTCAGCGCTTTCACCGTCTTGCGACAGACTTTGGCGATCTCTCGCTCCAGCGAGCGCACACCGGCCTCGCGGGTGTAATAGCGAATGATATCCGTCACGGTGTCATTGGCGATCACCAGTTCGTCCGCTGCCAGCCCGTTGAGCTTGATCTGCTTCGGAATAAGGTAGCGTTCGGCGATATTCAACTTTTCGTCTTCGGTGTAGCCTGGAATCCGGATGACTTCCATGCGGTCCAGCAGTGGGCCAGGAATATTCATCGTATTGGAGGTACAGATGAACATCACGTCCGACAAATCATAATCCACTTCGAGATAGTGATCATTGAAGGCGTGGTTTTGTTCCGGATCCAGTACTTCCAGCATCGCCGATGCCGGGTCACCGCGGTGATCCATACCCATTTTGTCGATCTCGTCGAGCAGGAACAGCGGGTTCTTTACACCGGCCTTGGACATTTTCTGCAACAACTTGCCCGGCATGGAACCGATATAGGTGCGTCGGTGCCCGCGAATCTCCGCCTCGTCGCGAACGCCGCCCAGCGCCATACGGACAAACTTGCGGTTGGTGGCTCGCGCGAGGGATTCGCCCAGTGAGGTTTTCCCGACCCCGGGAGGCCCGACCAGGCACAGTACCGGCCCTTTCACCTTGCGCACCCGTTTCTGTACCGCGAGATACTCAATGATACGGTCCTTCACCTCTTCCAGGCCGTAGTGATCCTCATCCAGGATGGCCGCCGCCCGCTTCAGGTCGTGCTTCACCTTGCTGCGCTTTGACCAGGGCACATTCACCATCCAGTCGATATAACTGCGCACCACGGAGGCCTCGGCGGACATCGGTGACATCATCTTCAACTTGCCCAGTTCGGCGAGCGCCTTGTCTTTCGCCTCCTGCGGCATTTTTGCTTTATCGATACGGGCTTGCAGTTCATCCAGCTCGTTCGGCGCCTCATCCATATCACCCAGTTCGCGCTGGATGGCCTTCATCTGCTCATTGAGGTAGTACTCGCGCTGGCTCTTTTCCATCTGTTTCTTGACGCGGCCGCGAATGCGCTTTTCAACCTGAAACAGGTCGATTTCGGCGTCCATCAGGCCCATCAGGTGTTCCAGCCTGTCGCGAATGCCGGACATCTCCAGGATGTGCTGCTTTTCCTCCAGCGGCACGCTCATATGCGCAGCGATGGTATCTGCCAGCCGGCCGGGTTCATCGATTCCGGTGAGTGACGTCAGCACTTCTGCCGGCACCTTCTTGCTGAGGTTGACGTACTTTTCGAACTGGGCAATCGTGGTGCGAAGCAGCGGATCAACTTCAGCGTCAGGTATATCCTCACTGAGGATTTCACGCACGCCGGCACGGCTGAACGTTCCCTCGTCATCCACACTGTCGACAACCGCTCGATAACTGCCCTCTACGAGTACTTTGATGGTGCCATCGGGAAGCTTCAACAGCTGCAGGATATTGGATACGGTGCCAACCTGGTAGATGCCATCGGCGTCGGGGTTGTCATCGGCGGCATTGCGCTGTGCTACCAGCAGCACCTGCTTGTCGTTCGCCATGGCATCTTCAAGGGCGTCAATAGAGCGCTCGCGGCCCACAAAGAGGGGCAGGACCATATGTGGATAGACGACCACATCGCGCAGCGGCAGCAGGGGCAGTACGATCACAGAAGAAGAACCCATAAGAATCTCCGGGTTTTAAGGAATTAAATACGGCAATGCTTATACTTGGGGACGTTATCCCGGAAAACAAGCTTACCGCCCCGAAATAACCATGCTGCACAGGCAGCGCGCAGCGCTCGGGCTGCGCGCCTGCACTAATCGTCAGTGGACGCCGCTCGCGCCGCCGGCTCGCTGTGCTGGTATACCAGCAGGGGTTCGGAGTCACCGCGGATCACTGACTCGTCGATCACAACCTTGCTGACGTCTTCCAGCGAGGGGATATTGTACATTGAGTCCAGCAGCACCCCTTCCAGGATGGAGCGCAGACCCCGGGCGCCTGTCTTTCGCTCCATGCCCTTCTCGGCGATGGCGCGCAGTCCGTCCTCGCGGAAGTCAACTTCCACGCCCTCCATTTCGAACAGCTTGCTGTACTGCTTCGTCAGGGAGTTTTTGGGCTCGGTCAGGATCTGCACCAGCGCGTCTACATCCAGCTCTTCCAGCGTGGCGATCACCGGCAGACGACCTACAAACTCCGGTATCAGACCGTAGTGGACCAGATCCTCGGGCTCCAGCTGCGACAGCAGTTCACCCACATTGCGCTTTTCGTCCTTGCTTTTGACTTCCGCGCCGAAACCGATACCGCCTTTCTCGGAACGGTTGCGGATCACTTTCTCAAGCCCGGCAAACGCGCCACCGCAAATGAACAGGATATTGGAGGTATCCACCTGCAGAAACTCCTGCTGGGGATGTTTGCGCCCACCCTGCGGCGGAACCGACGCAATGGTGCCCTCTATCAGCTTCAGCAAGGCCTGCTGAACGCCCTCTCCCGACACATCGCGGGTGATCGACGGGTTGTCGGACTTGCGCGAAATCTTGTCGATTTCATCGATGTAGACAATACCGACCTGCGCTTTTTCGACGTCGTAATCGCATTTTTGCAGCAGTTTCTGGATGATGTTCTCGACATCTTCACCGACATAACCGGCTTCAGTGAGCGTTGTTGCGTCAGCGATGGTGAACGGCACGTCCAGCAAGCGGGCCAGGGTCTCGGCCAGCAGCGTCTTGCCGCTACCGGTGGGGCCCACAAGCAGGATGTTGCTCTTGCCGAGTTCAACATCCTCCCTGCTCTTGGCATGCCGCAGGCGCTTGTAGTGGTTGTAAACAGCCACAGCCAGCACTTTCTTCGCGCGCTGCTGGCCGATTACGTAGTCATCGAGGATTGTTTTGATTTCCTGGGGCACGGGCAGGTGATCCTGTTTCGCCCCACTGCTGTTTTCCTGCACCTCTTCACGGATGATATCGTTGCACAGATCAACACATTCATCGCAAATAAACACAGAGGGCCCGGCAATCAGTTTGCGGACCTCATGTTGGCTCTTGCCACAGAAGGAGCAATACAGCAACTTGCTGCCATCGTCACCCATTTTAGTGGTTTTGTCGCTCATCCAGCCATCCTACGCCATTAAAGTGTGCCCGTTACGTCATCAGACAATTCCACGATGATGTTTTTTGGGGTTATTTGCAAGTCCCTTAAGGAACTAAATCACGCTATTCGGACTTATTCTCGGAAGTTTTCGGGGCGCTTACCCGGCTGGCAACCACCTCATCCACTAGCCCGTATTCCTTGCTTTGCTCTGCATTCATGAAGCGATCGCGCTCAGTGTCCCGCTCAATCGTCTCCAGGCTCTGCCCGGTATGCTCTGCCATCAGCTGGTTGAGACGCTGGCGGATGATAAGAATTTCCCTGGCCTGGATGTCGATATCCGTGGCCTGCCCCTGAGCGCCACCGCTGGGCTGGTGGATCATTGTGCGGGCATTGGGCAGGCAGTAGCGCTTGCCCTTGGCACCGCCACTCAACAGGAACGCGCCCATGGACGCTGCCTGCCCGATGCACATTGTACTCACATCAGGCTTGATAAACTGCATGGTGTCATAAATGGACAGCCCCGCAGTGACGGAGCCGCCTGGGGAATTGATATACAGATGGATGTCCTTGTCAGGGTTTTCCGACTCCAGGAACAGTAACTGCGCGACGATCAGGTTCGCCATGTGATCTTCCACCGTACCCACAGCGAAGATCACCCGCTCTTTCAGCAGCCGGGAATAGATATCGTAGGACCGCTCACCGCGAGCGGTCTGCTCCACTACCATAGGTATCAACCCAAGGCTGTTGACCCTGTGTCTATCTTGCCCGTCGTATTGAATCGGCATGTGCACTATCCCCAAATTGTATTATCGTTCCGAATCGCGACGAGGCGGCAGCCGCGCCAACAGTCTTTTGCCGTTATCGCCAGACTACTGATTGATGGCGTCCTGATAACCGCATTCCTTCTCTACTATATTGGCGCTCTCGAGCAGCTTTTCAACCACCTGGTCCTCCAAAACTTTCGATTCCACCGCAGCGAGCTGCTGTTGGTTCGAATAGTAGTAGTCAATGACTTCCTGCGGGTCCTGGTAAGTCGAGGCCATTTCCTCGACCGCCTGGCGGACCTTGTCGCCGTCGGCCTTCAATGCATGCTGCTCTATAAACTCGGCCAGCACCAACCCCAGCTTCACCCTGCGCTCGGCGTTTTCCTCGAACATACTGTCGGGAAGCAGCGACTTGAGGTCCAGGTCCTGGTTGGCCATGCCACCGTACTGCTGGAACATCTGGTTGCGCAGGCCGTTGATCTCCTGGTCGATCAGGGCCTTGGGGACCTCCAGCGCCTTGTGCGTTTCCAGCACCGCGTCCATAACCTGCTGTTTGACTTTGCCCTCAACCGCATTCTTCAGCTCGCGGGCCATATTGTCGGCAATTTCCTTGCGGAACTGCTCTTCGCCGCCTTCATTGACACCAAACTTGGCGAAAAATTCCTCGTTCAGCTCAGCGGGCACCTGCTCTTGCACGGCGTTCAGCTTTACCTTGAACTCCACCGCAGCGCCTTTCAATTCCTCGTTGTGGTAGTCCTCTGGGAAGCTGAGAGACAGGGTGCGCTCCTCGCCCGCTGTCATACCGACAATCCCGTCCTCGAATCCCGGTATCATACGGCCGGAACCGAGTTCCAGATCAGTGCCCTCGGCGCTACCGCCCTCAAATGCCTCTCCGTCACGGGTGCCGGCGTAGTCGATGTTGACCTTGTCGTTCAGCGCCGCGGCGCGCTCGACAACGTTCCAGCTGCCCTGCTGCTTGCGCAGCGTTTCAACCATGGTATCGATATCGGCCGCGGTGACTTCCGCAACCGGCTTCTCGACGGCAAAACCTTTCATCTCCAGCAGCTCGACGTCCGGAAACACTTCAAACGTCGCCACATACTGCAGCTCTTTGCCCTGCTCAAGGTTTTTCGGCTCGATGCTGGGCTGGCCGGCGGGACGGAGTTTTTCCTGGATGACGGCTTCGCGGAACGACTCGTTGACCACCTCGCCGACGACTTCCTGGCGAATGCCCGCACCAAAGCGCTGGCGCATTACTTTCATCGGAACCTTGCCGGGTCGGAAGCCGGGCAGCCTGACATTCTGGGCCGCCTTTTGCAGGCGGACATCCACCTCACCGTCCACGCGCTCGGCGGGCACACCCACGGTCAAGCGACGCTCCAGACTCGACGTCGTTTCAATAGATACCCGCATAGTAGTTCCTCATCATTCGATTGCTATCGGGTGCATTCGGCACCCGCACATTGGACGGCATCACCACATTCGAAACATGGTGATGCCGGCCCTCTCAAGTATGGTGCGGAAGGAGAGACTCGAACTCTCACACCTTGCGGCACTGGAACCTAAATCCAGCGCGTATACCAATTTCGCCACTTCCGCCTAGAAAACACCCGCCAACCGGATAGAAATAACTGCACAAGCTCCGGTTAACGTGTTGATTAAAACTGATTTTTCGTTATCAACAGCCAATAAGCGACCGGCTGCCGTAAGGGCGGTGATTCTGCCATAAAGGTTGCAGCGGTTCAACCGCCGCCAGCCGCGCCAGACCAGTCGCTATAAGGACCCGCGCCGGGACCGGGGCACGGTCCTGGTTGCCGGCAGCAGCGCCGCCGGCAGAGGCTCAAAGTGTCAGACAGGCCGGATCGAAGCGGTACTCCCCGCTCAACCACTGCGCCACTTCCGCGGCGGCCGCCCCCGGCAGCCCGGCGTACTCGGCTGCAAGCGCTGCACAGCGCTTCTCCCCGAGCCCTGAGAGCCCCTGATACTGGAAATCGTGCCGGTCCCGGGACAGGTGTTCCCAGGTCGCCGGGCCCAGTATGCCGGCCAGGGTGGCATCGTCCAGCTTGCCGCTGCCGTAGAGCTCCGACAGGCCACTCAGTGCCGGCAGGGACAGCAGGCCCTGGTTCATCGGGTTGCAGAGATGGCCACTCAGCAGTGGCCGCAGTGCGGGCGAACGCTCGGCCAGCTTGGTGGTGAACAGAAAATTGCTGCGCACGGCCCCATCATTGACCGGATAGTTGTCCCAGAGGATGACCGGGCGAGCCAGTTGCTCGACAATCGCCCTGATGTCGCCTTCGGAGATAGACTCTGAGCAGACCTTGTTGCCGGTCCAGAATATCCGTGTATCGGCAGGCAGCTCACGGCCCAGCTGCGGCCAGTAATCGGCCGGCATGGCCCCGAAATGGGTTTCCAGCACCGGGTCGAACGAATAATAAGTGGGACAAACCAGCACCAGTACATCGGGCAGCCACGCGCAGACATCGGCGACGATCTCGGCCTGGCGCGTCGCCAGCGCGTCCAGGTCGCCCGGCATGTCATCAAACAGTATCGCCAATACCGGCGACTCCAGTTCACCGAGACGCCCCACCTTACGGCGCAGCGCTTCGCGCTCCTCTCGACCGTAGTGACGGTAGAGCTCAACCGGTGACAGGCCAACCCCCCATTTCAGTCCGCGCTGCCGGTAGGCGCTGGAGAGTTGCCGCAGTGCAAGCCAGTCAGCGGCCGGCCAGTCCTCCTGCCACCGGCTGCGCAGGTACAAATCACCCTTGGGGCAGTAGATGCAGGTATTCAACCCCGCCGCTGACAGGTAGTCGGCATAGGCCAGACGGGTCTCGAAGCTCCAGGCCCGCCCGTAAAAGCCCTCGATTACGCCGGTAAGAAATTCCGTCTCTATCGCCATTGAGCTACCTTTATTTCTATAGGTAATTTTCAGATTATTTAGATATAACTAAATGATTTATAAAAAACGCACTTTGATGTGGAAAATTACCAAATTTGAACAATACTTAAAGCGTGGGTGCCTATCCCCTGATTCAACCGGGCAGCCACAGGGAGTATCCCGATGCTCCTTTTTTGGAAGCAATTCCTTTATGTTTCACTCCTAATGGTCTTGGTGGGTCCCTTTTGGGACCCATTTTTTTGAGTTTATTTCCGGAATATCAATGGGATAGCGATGCTTTCTAACGAGCGCCTCACCACGAGGCATCACATTGTGTGCGTGGGCCGGTCTGAAGAGAGGGAGCCGGCAAGGTGGTTTTCAATTTTGGCATTGGCCGCCGCATCCTGCTCACTGAACTGGACACCGATACCTGCCGTGCGATTGCCCTGGGCGCCGCGAGGCGTCACCCAAACCACCTTGCCGGAGATCGGAATCTTCTCCGATTCGTCCATCAGCGTGAGCAGCATAAATACTTCGTCACCGATGTCGTAGGGCTTGTTGGTGGGAACAAACAGGCCGCCATTGTCCAGGAAAGGCATGTAGGCGGAATACAGTACCGCTTTGTCTTTGATCGTGAGCGACAAAATCCCGTTTCGGCTGTTCTGTTTTGGGTCATTCATGGGCCAGGATCTCCAGTTCGCGCAGGGATACTATCACCAAGCAGGTCGGCGCCCAATCCCCTGCGCACTTTTGACATCAACGCCTCCAGCAACAGCTGTTTGCCGGGGTTTGACCCGGCGCTAACCGCTCGCTGCAATTGCGACACCTCATCGAGCAGGCTGAACAATGTGCGGCCCTGCCTGGTCGGTAAACGCTCTTTTGGGAGCGAGACCAGCAATCGCTGCAAGTCAGCTGAAAACTGTTCGAGGATAGCGCTCATTTCAAGGTCTTCCCACAGCGCAGACGCCTGGGCGACCGTGATCCGTCCAGCAATCAACCCCGGTAACACTTGCCGGCGGGCGGCAAATTCTTCAGCGCCCCCGCTGCAGTAGAGCTCTGCCGCGAGTAGCGGCAAGCCATCGCTCAGGGCGAGGAGTTTTTCGCTCTGCGCCCGCTGGCCTGTAGTGCGGTCCAGCCACTCCAGAGAGGCCGCAGCGCCCGGTGTCGGCAGGTGCAATATCTGGCAGCGTGACCGGATAGTCGCCGGCACGCCGTGCATATTGTCACACACCAGCAGCAGATGTGTATCCTGGGCGGGCTCCTCCAGTGACTTGAGCAGCGCGTTGAATGCATTGACGTTCATGCTTTCGGCAGGCGCCAGCACGATGACCTTGCGCACGCCAAATCCCGCTGTTTTACTGGTAAAGCGCACAACCTCGCGAACCTGGTCAATCTTGATCACGCGGCTTTTCTCCACCGGCGCCACCCACAGGAAATCACCGTGCGCACCGGTGCCACTCAACTGGCAGGCATGACACTCACCACAGTTCAGCGAATCCCTGGGTTGTGCGCACAGAAGCAGGCGCGACAGGGCCATCGCCAGCTGCTGCTTCCCTGTGTGCTGCCTGCCCACCAGCAGCAAGGCGTGGGCCAGTTGGCCGTCCCCCAGTTGCCGATGCAGCAGTGCCCACTCCTGCTCGTGCCAGGGCAGTGGTGTGCTGATAGCGGGCAGATTGAGGAGATCCATCACTGTCTACCAGTAGTCCGGCGCCAGCGTGACAACAGCTCGCCGGCAACGGTTTCCATTGCCTTCTCCACTGCCGCAAGCGGCTGGCTGGCATCAATGACGCGATAGCGATCACCGTGCTCCCTGGCCTGCTGTAGATAGCTCTGGCGCACACGCTCAAAGAACGCCAGGGCCTCCTGCTCGAAGCGATCCAACTCACCCCGCTTTCGCGCACGCGCCATACCGATCTCGACAGGGGCATCGAGCAGCAGGGTGTAGTCTGGCCTCAGGTCACCCTGTACCAGTTGCTCCAATTGCGCCACCGAAGCCGGGTCGATTCCCCTGCCACCGCACTGGTAGGCATAGGTCGCATCGGTAAAGCGGTCGCTCAGCACCCACTTGCCGCTGGCCAGGGCCGGCTCAATCACCTCGAAAATGTGCTGTGCCCGCGCGGCAAACATCAGCAGCAACTCGGCGTCCGCACTCACCGGCTCCCCGCGCACATTCAGCAGCAATCCGCGGATTTCTTCTCCCAACGCGGTGCCACCCGGCTCCCGGGTGGTGACGATTTCGATTCCACTATCGTTCAAATAGCGGCGCAGGAAGTCGAGGTTGGTGGACTTCCCCACCCCTTCGCCACCTTCCATCGTGATAAATATTCCCCTGGTACTCATATTATGGCGGCGTCTCCGGTGACGATCTGTAGTTTTCCCTGCGCTTCAACTGGTACTCGCGCACTGCCCGGTTGTGCTCGTTCAAGGTATTGCTGAAGACATGGCCGCCATCACCTCTGGCGACGAAATACAGGGCAGTGCCCGGTTCCGGATTCAACGCGGCGCGGATAGCGGCGCGACCGGGTAGTGCAATCGGTGTCGGCGGCAGGCCCGGGATACGATAGGTGTTGTACTCGTTACCCTCCTCCCGCAGATGTGCGCGCTGTAAATTGCCATCGAACTCGTCGCCGAGACCGTAGATTACCGTGGGGTCGGTTTGCAGCAACATACCTTTTTCCAGACGCCGGCTGAAGACACCCGAAATCTCCCCCCGCTCCTCAGGCAGCCCGGTCTCTCTCTCGATAATGGAGGCCATGATCAGGGCTTCATAGGGACTCTGATAAGGCACCGAGGGCTCGCGTTGCTGCCACTCCTCCTCGAGCACGCTCAACATGGCCGTGTGGGCACGCTGCAGGATGCTGGTATCGGAATCCCCTCTCGCATAACGGTAGGTATCGGGAAAAAAAAGTCCTTCTGGATGCGTTTCGGGCTGGATCATTTCCATGATTCTGGGATCGTCCTGTCCCGAGAGTTCGCGCTGCAGTTGTTCCTGCCCGGCGAGGATGTCCAGCGCGGCCGCCAGTGTAATACCCTCAGGCAGCGTGACCTGGTATTGCACAACATCACCCCGATGCAGCATCGACAGCATGGTACGGGCGGTGGAGTTCTGCGGCAGCAGGTACTCGCCGCGTTTGATCTGCTGGTCCAGCCCTGTCCATCTCCCGTACAGGGTGACCAGTCGCGGATAGGCCAGTACACCGGCTTGATGCAGCGTGGCGACGGCTTTGCCCAGCGAGTCACCCTCCCCCACGACCAGGGTAAACCCCTCATCGGGTATCTGCAGGGGGGCCGCCCAGCGCTGCCTGACCTCACCCGTACACCATGCCCCGGCCACCACCAGGGCGAGGAAGAGAACGACTGCCTTTTGCCTCATGCGATATCTTCCAGATACTGTTGAAATAGCGCAGCGCATACGGTGTGGTCACCCCAGACGTGATTGCCGATGCGTGAGACCGGCCGCACGCCGTGCAGACTGTTACTGTAGAACACCTCGGCCGCAGCGCCCAGGTCCGACATCGACAGCTGTACCTCACGCACCCCCAGCCCAAGCGCCGGAGCCCACTTTTCAATGACCAGCCTGCGCCGTGTACCCGCCACCCCACAGTTGACCAGTGCGGGCGTCAATAGTTCGCCCTCCGACAGCAGGAACACATTACCCGCGATCACGGACACCACCTGCCCATCCTGGTCCAGCATCAGGCACTCATCGAGATGGTTTGATTGCGCCTGGGCCGCCGCTATCACCTGCTCGAGACGGTTCAGGTGTTTGATACGCGCAAGCGCCGGTTGCCTGGCCAGCCGGATATCAGCGGTACCCATCGTGGCCGCGCTGGACAGCGCTGCACAATTGCGTTGGATTTCTGTCACGGTTATCAGGATATCCGGCTCTGCATTGGCTGCAGGTGCGTAACCGCGTTCACCCGCCCCCCTGATGACAGTCAAGCGCAGCGCGGCCCACTGCGGTGGCCGCTGTGTGATGGTGCCGCTTACCGTATCGATGTGCTGTCGCACCGCCGCCAGGCAATCTGGCAGCGCGAGTACCGCGAGGCCCTGCGCAAGTCGTTCCAGGTGCAGATCCAGGAACTGTATTTCACCGCGATGCAGCAGCAGCGTTTCGAACACGCCATCGCCAAATTCGACGGCGCGACTCGGAAGCGGCAACGCGGTGGTCGGTGTGCCATTGAGCCAGAACGCGGACTGCCGGGACACGGGTGTCTCGTCAATCGGCTTTGCTGAACAGCAGTGAACCGTTGGTTCCGCCAAAACCGAAAGAGTTGGAGAGGACGCTGTGGATAGCGCGTTCCTGCGCAGTATTGGGCACGTAGTTCAAATCGCACCCCTCATCAGGGTTGTCGAGGTTGATAGTGGGCGGTGCGACCTGGTCGCGCAGTGCCAGGATTGCGAAAATGGCCTCCACTGCACCAGCCGCGCCCAGCAGGTGCCCTATCATGGACTTGGTGGAACTCACTGCGACCTGCGCGGCGGCAGTCCCAAGGACAGTTTGCACCGCGCGGCTCTCCGCGAGGTCACCGGCCTGGGTTGAAGTACCGTGGGCATTGATGTAGTTGATTTTATCGAGTGCAATCCCGGCATCCCTGATCGCGTTGCGCATGGACGCGGCCGCACCCCGGCCATCTTCCGGCGGCAATGTCATGTGGTAGGCGTCACCGCTCATGCCAAAGCCACACACTTCGGCATAGATCCTGGCGCCGCGAGCTTTAGCCGACTCGTACTCCTCAAGCATGATGACACCGGCGCCGTCACCCAACACGAAACCATCGCGATCCCTGTCCCAGGGGCGCGAGGCCCGGGTGGGATCATCATTGCGTGTGGAGAGCGCGCGCGCCGCGGCGAAGCCGCCCAGCCCGACTGGCGTCGTCGCCATTTCGGCACCGCCGACCAACATGGCATCGGCATCACCGAGTGCGATTAACCGGGCACCGAGGCCGATATTGTGCGTCCCCGAAGTGCATGCGGTGACCACTGCCAGGTTGGGACCCTGCAAGTTGTACTTTACTGAGAGGTTACCCGAGATCATATTGATGATGGAACCCGGCACGAAGAACGGTGAAATCTTGCGAGGACCGGACTCCCTGATGATCTCTGTATTCTTTTCAATCTGGCCGATACCGCCGATGCCCGAACCGATCGAGCAACCGATACGCGCAGCGTTCTCTTCGGTGACTTCCAGGCCGCTGTCCTCCATGGCCTGTATGCCGGCAACCATGCCGTACTGCACGAAAACATCCTGCTTGCGCGCTTCTTTGGGCGACAGGTACTGGGACACATCGAAATTCTTCACGCTGGCACTGAACTGGGTGGTGTAGGCCGAGGTGTCAAAGCCCTCTATCGGAGCCGCACCGCTTTTACCCGCCAGGATATTACTCCAGGTTTCATTCACCGTGAGGCCGACCGGGGTCACCATTCCCAGGCCAGTTACCACAACTCTTCTGCCAATCAAAAAGCTAACTCCCCTAGAGCGTGCGTTCTATGACGATGTATAAAAGAAAAGCCGCTCTATGCAAATAGAAACGGCTTCTCGCAAAAAAATACTGTATTAACCGAGATTGCTGTTGATGTACTCAATCGCCAGCGCCACAGTGGTAATCTTCTCGGCCTCTTCATCGGGAATTTCAGTTTCAAATTCCTCTTCAAGCGCCATGACCAGTTCGACCGTATCGAGAGAGTCCGCACCCAGATCTTCCACGAAGGACGCTCCGGTTTGCACTTCTTCTTCTTTGACGCCAAGTTGCTCAGCTACGATCTTCTTAACGCGTTCTTCGATGCTACTCATTTTATCTGCTACTCCTGAGGTTTTTACTACTAATTTGTACCCGATTGAACGGCCTGAGCGCGCAGTTTACTCTGTTTTTCCAACGAGTAATAAATTTTTTTTGGCGCGCCCATACCAGTCCCGGTTAATCTATATTTTTCAATAAATTAGGCCATGTGCAAGCCGCCGTTGATATGCACTGTTTCACCGGTAATGTAGCCTGCATTATCACTGCACAAAAAACTCACCAGTGCAGCGATTTCCTCCGGCGCACCCAGCCGCCCCAAAGGGATCTGCCCCATCAGCAAATCGCGCTGCTCATCGGGCAGTTTTCGTGTCATATCGGTGTCGATGAAACCCGGCGCAATACAATTCACCGTGATAGCGCGGGAGCCGAGTTCTCTCGCCAGTGCGCGGGAGAAGCCCTCTGCCCCCGCCTTGGTCGCCGCGTAATTACTCTGGCCTATATTGCCCATCGAACCCACCACCGAGGTGATATTGATAATCCGGCCCCAGCGCGCCTTGGTCATGCCGCGCAGGCAGGCCTTGCTGACCCTGTACAGCGAGCTGAGGTTGGTATCGATCACGTCCTGCCACTCCTCATCCTTCATACGCATCAGGATATTGTCCCTGGTGATACCGGCGTTGTTGATCAACACCAGAGGGGCACCGAACTCCGCAGTGATATCCTTGATCACGGCAGTCACACTGTCCTGCTCTGCCACGTTCAAAGCCACACCCCGTCCCGCGTAATTATCCTGCGCGAGGTATGCGCTGATGGCTTCGGCGCCCGCCTCGCTCGTCGCGGTGCCAATGACTGTGAACCCATCGGCTCCCAGTGCCTTGGCGATGGCTTTGCCGATGCCTCGACTGGCCCCGGTGATGAGCGCCACTTTTGCTTCTGCTGACATACGGTATTCTCCCTGCGTTATTTCAGTTCTTCTGCGGTGGCTGTCAGCGCGTCGGGCTCTTCCAGCGAGTAACTCTGCAGCGTTTTATCGATGCGGCGGTTGAGGCCGCTGAGCACCTTACCGGGGCCGCACTCCACGAGGTGCTGCGCGCCAGATTCGACAATCGCCTGGATGCAGCCGGTCCACCGCACAGGGCTGTAGATCTGCTCTACCAGTAACTGCCGGATTTTCTCCGGGTCAGTCTCCGTCGCTGCGTGCACATTGTGCACGACCGGGATCTGCGGTGAGGCAATGGTAATGGAGGCCAGCACCTCTGCCAGCCGCTCCCCCGCCGGTTTCATCAACACGGTATGGAAAGGTGCGCTGACCGGCAGCGGCATGGCGCGTTTTGCCCCCGCGGCTTTCAGTGCCACGATAGCCTCTTCCACCGCTGCTTTATGGCCGGCGATAACCACTTGCCCCGGGGAGTTGAAGTTGACTGCCGAGACGACGGCGTCATCGCCGCGCGTCACCTGCTCACAGATGCGGTTGATATCGCTGTCTTCCAGCCCGATTATCGCCGCCATGGAGCCCTGCCCCACCGGCACCGCTGTCTGCATAAATTCACCGCGCTTGCGCACCAGCTTCAAGGCGTCGGCAAAATCCAGGGCCTGTGCGCAGACCAGTGCGGAAAACTCTCCCAGGCTGTGCCCGGCGAGTATGTCCGGCCTGCGCTCCGATGCGGAACACCACGCGCGCCACAGTGCCACACTGGATGCCAGCAGCACCGGCTGCGTGGTTTCCGTCAGGTTCAGCGCCTCCTGTGGTCCCGTTTGCACCAGCGACCACATATCGTAGCCCAGTACCTCCGAGGCTTCCGCGAAGGTCTGCTGGACCGCGGGAAACTGCTGGTAGGCGGCCGCAAGCATGCCGACTTGCTGCGAGCCCTGTCCCGGGAAAATAAACGCAATTGAATGATCAGCCATTGTTGACTCCTTTGTATTGACTACACACAGCGGTGCGCTCGCCGTCAGCCGCCGGTCACTGCCGGACCTGCGGGAAGTTCGGCATCTGGGGGTGTCGCCGTCAGGCGGCAGTGCGCGCGCCAGTCGATCGAGCGGAGACAGGGAGCATCGGGTGAGGGGGTGGTGATTGGAGTGTGCGCAGCGCTCACATCAATACGTGAGGGCGTGCATGCGGAGACCAGGTCTCCGCGATTTGTCTGGACCGCGTGAACCGTCGGGTTCAATGCCGCTAGACTTCCGTCCTTTATTTCAAACGGTTCAGTCGTCGTTGCCGGTGTCGATCACCTTTTTACCGCGATAAAAACCGTCCGCGGTAACGTGGTGCCTCAGGTGGGTTTCACCGGAGGTCTGGTCGACAGACAGTGTGGAACCGCGCAGCGCATCGTGCGAACGACGCATACCCCGACGTGAGCGGGTCTTCTTACTTTTCTGAACAGCCATGGCCTAAACTCCTAGTACTATTTGCCGGGCTTCAATTGCGCCAGCACGTTGAACGGGTTGGGCTTGCTCTCACCGACATCCTCATCGGGGATCGGATCAGAATAAGCCGCAGTCTTCATCTTACATTCATCAGTTTCGTGGTAGCTGAACGGCGGCAAGGCCAGTATCAACTCCTCTTCGACGACGTCCCACAGGTTGCTGGGGGAATCCACTACTACCAATGGCTCCAGCTGCCTGGGTACGTGTGCCGCCTCTTCATCTGTCCATACTATGGCCAGCATACTTTCACTGGATAGCTGTTCAGGCATGGCCTCAAGGCATCGCTGGCACGTCACCACAACATCGGCCCGGATCGCCACATGCATCAGGTATCTGCGCTCTTCGTCGCGGGAGAAGCTGATTTCAGCCGAAATCGCACCTTCATCACCCGCTAAAAGAGGCCGAAAACGCTTTAAATCAAGTGGTTTCAGGGCTCCGCTGACAGTGACGCCACGCACCGCTGCCTGGCGTACATCCAGCATCATCGGTAGAGTCTCAGTCAACATAGGCGCGCATCATAGGTGCGGTCTGCCCCTTTGTCAAAAAAATCTTTACAATACAAACAGTTCTAGCCACTACTATAGATTCTGCCCCAACCCATGAACATCATTCTCGCATCGACTTCCCGCTACCGGCGCGCCCTGTTGGAGCGACTGCGGTTCGATTTCCGCTGTGTGGCCCCGGATGTGGATGAGACACCCGTCGCCGGCGAGCTGCCGCTAGACCTGGCCACCCGCCTGTCCCGGGCCAAGGCCCGGGAGGTGGCCAACCGCTTCCCGGCTGCGATGGTCATAGGCAGTGACCAGGTGGCTTCCATTGACGGGCGTACCGCGATCGGCAAACCGGGCTCATTTGAAGCGGCCAGGGCGCAGCTGCGGGCGAGTTCGGGAACAGCGGTCACATTCTATACCGGTGTCGCCCTGAACTGCGCAGCGCGAGGCATGGAGCGGTTTCACGTGGAACTGTTCAGCGTCCAGTTTCGCGAGCTGTCAGACCGCCAGATAGAAAGTTACCTGCGGCGGGAGCAACCATACGATTGTGCGGGGAGCTTCAAGGCCGAAGGCCTGGGCATCGCCCTGTTTGAAAAAATGGTCGGGGACGACCCGAGCAGCCTGGAGGGCCTGCCGCTGATCCGGTTGAACCAAATGCTGCTGCGGGAGGGCCTGGACGCACTGGTGCCGGGAACGTAATACAGGCGCAAGAAAAATTTATATTATTCTATATATATCAATTACCTGCGTATTTTATCTAAGATAGATTCTAACCCTTTCTCCAGCGGTGCCTGAAGATTGAACTCACCGTTGTCCGGGAGTGAAAAATGCAGTGATGCGGCGTGCAGGAACAACCGCTTCAGGCCGAGCTGGCGCGCCAACGCCTCCGTGCGGTCATCCGAGTATTTGTCATCGCCCAACAGGGGGAAACCGGCGTGCTGGGCATGCACGCGTATCTGGTGCGTGCGACCTGTCACCGGCCTGGCTTCAATCAGGGTGGCACCGTCGAGCCGCTCAAGCACACTGAACTCGGTCACCGCACGCTTGCCCTCGCGGCTGACGCGCACCATCCGCTCACCCGACTGCAGCACGTTCTTCTCGAGTGGCGCATCCACCACCCGAACCGCTTTCGGCCATTTGCCGGCCACCAGCGCCAGATAGCGCTTATCGATATGCTTTTCACGCAACTGCCTGTGTAACTCGCGCAGGACCGGGGCGCGCTTCGCAATCAGTATGACGCCCGACGTGTCGCGGTCCAGTCGGTGCACCAATTCCAGGTAGCGGGCCTCGGGCCGCAACTGCCGCAGGCATTCGATCAAGCCGAAGCTCAGGCCACTGCCGCCGTGCACCGCCAGCCCGGAGGGTTTATCGATGACCAGCAACTGGTCGTCCTCGTAAATAATCTGGCGGCTGAGTTGCTCCAGTTGCTGTCGCGGGATGCTGGCAGGTGCGGAGGGTTCCGGCTGGTGCAGTGGCGGGAGCCGGACGAGATCCCCGGCCTGCAGCCGGTAATCCGCGCGCACCCTGCCCTTGTTCACGCGCACCTCGCCCTTGCGCAGGGCGCGATAGAGCCGGGTGCGGGGCACCCCTTTCATCTCGCGTACCAGGTAGTTATCCAGCCGTTGGCCGGCATCGTTCTCGTCAATCTCCAGATGCCGTACGTGTCCGGAGGGAGGCGTATCCGGCCTAGTGGACACAGGCTGCACAAATCATGTCAATTTTTTCCATATACTGCTATAGTCAGCGCTGTGGTTGCACCCGCCCGCGTTAAGAAGCCGGGCCAGGTGACAGGCCACTGGCGGTTGTTTGGGCCTGCACGAGAGATGTACGGTCGCGCCAGTTCAACCACACAAACTTAATGGATGTCGATGTTGAAGCAGACAGTGTACGCGAATAAAGACACGCACACCTGGGTGCTCGACCGACAATGATATGAACCGAGCAGCAAGCACTGCCGGGACACAGAATCAGTTATAAAGAACTTTCAGCGTCGTTGCAGGACTCAGGTGTTGCGACACTAGCAAAAAGGCAGCTTCAGCACCATACCATTTACTGCCTGACGTTGAGTTGACCACGCTTAGCACTGTGGTTGGCGTTAACAAGAAATCCGGATGCCACCTTCAAGCAGAATGTTGGCAGAATTCGGTAAACAGCTGAAATCAATAGATTTTTAAGCTGTAGATTACTGTTAACCGACCCTGGGTCGGCTTTATATTTGATCTCTCCTGCCCCGCCAGGCCTGCAGTCACAAGGCAATGGCACTATGAAAAAAATGTTAATCAATGCAACTCAACCAGAGGAGTTGCGTGTAGCAATGGTCGACGGGCAGCGCCTGTACGATCTCGATATTGAAAACAGAACCCGCGTCCAGAAAAAGGCCAGTATCTACAAGGGAAAAATCACCCGCGTGGAACCCAGCCTTGAGGCCGCCTTCGTTGAATTCGGGGCGGACCGTCACGGCTTCCTGCCGCTGAAGGAGATCGCGAGGGAGTATTTCTACCGCAAACCCGGCGGTGACGGTCGCCTCAAGATCAAGGAGATTGTCAAGGAAGGCACTGAGGTTATCGTTCAGGTTGACAAGGAAGAGCGCGGCAACAAGGGTGCCGCCCTGACCACCTTTATCAGCCTGGCCGGCCGCTACATGGTCCTGATGCCCAACAACCCGCGCGCCGGCGGCATCTCCCGCCGCATCGAGGGCGACGACCGCTCCCAGCTCAAGGAGGCGCTCAGCGCACTGGAAATCCCCGAGGGTATGGGCGTCATTATCCGCACCGCCGGCGTGGGCCGGGAGGTCGAAGAACTGCAGTGGGACCTGAACTACCTGCTGCAACTCTGGGACTCCATCTCCAAGGCCGCCGAGAAAGCCAAGCCCAAGGATCTGCTGTTCCGCGAGAGCAATGTCATCATCCGCGCGGTGCGCGACTATCTGCGCGAGGATATCGGCCAGGTGCTGATCGACTCGGAGGATGCGTATAAACAGGCCAGTGAATTCGTAGCGCAGGTCATGCCCAAGTACACCAACCGGATACAGCGCTACGAAGACAATATCCCGCTGTTCAACCGCTTCCAGATCGAAAGCCAGATTGAAACGGCCTTCCAGCGTGAAGTCCGGCTGCCGTCCGGCGGTTCCATTGTGATCGACCCCACCGAGGCCCTGATCTCGATCGATATCAACTCCGCTCGTGCCACGCGCGGCGGCGATATCGAGGAAACCGCACTGAACACCAACCTGGAAGCCGCCGACGAGATCGCCCGCCAGCTGCGCCTGCGGGATATGGGCGGCCTGGTTGTTATCGATTTCATCGACATGCTGGCGCCGCGCAACCAGCGCGCGGTAGAGACCCGCGTGCGCGAGGCCCTCGAAATCGACCGGGCGCGCGTACAGGTGGGAAGGATATCCCGCTTTGGCCTGCTGGAGATGTCACGCCAGCGCCTGCGCCCCTCACTGGGCGAAACCAGCGCCATCGTCTGCCCGCGCTGTACCGGCCAGGGCAGTATCCGCGATACCAAGTCACTGGCGCTCTCCATCCTCAGGTTGCTTGAGGAAGAGGCCATCAAGGACCGCAGCGCAGAGGTCAGGGCCATTGTTCCCGTTGATGTGGCCGCTTACCTGTTGAACGAAAAACGCGCTGCGCTGACCGAAATTGAGCAGGACACCAAGGTGCGGGTGTTGGTTGTGCCCAACCCTAACCTGGAAACACCGCATTTTGAAGTACAACGCCTGCGCAATGATGAAGTGGATGGCGAACACGAAGTCAGCTATGCGGTAGACATCACCGTGCCCGATGCGGATGCCATCAGCGATGTGCACACACCCGTGGTGCCGGCCCAGCAGGCTGCCGTCGAAGGCATACCGCAACGTCAGGCCCCGGTACCCCGCTCGCAAGCGAGTGCACCGGCAGAGGCCGCTCCGGCCCCCGCTCCAGCACAGCCGGTGCGAGCACAGCCACCGGCACCCGTGTCCGGCCTGATCTCACGCATTGCCACTGCCCTGTTCGGCACCAAAACTGTGGAGCAGAAGGAGCCGCTGCAACCCGTCAAGACGGAAGTGGTCGCCGAGCCGAAACAGCGCACCCCAGCAGCAGGAGCGGCGCCCAGCGGCAACAGCAGAAGCCGGAACCGGCGTCGCAGCTCACAGGGGCGTCAGCAGAACCGCTCGAAAGATCCGGCAACTGCGAATGCAGCGGAAGACCAGGACAGCACTGATGCCACTGAAAAGCGCACGCAGCCGCGCCGCGACCGCAGCAGCGAAGGCAGCCGGGATCGCAGTGAGGGCGGCAACCGCCGCTCCACCCGCGGTGGCCAGCGTCGCACGCAGGACGACAGCCAGGCGGCCAGCGAGGAAAACACCGAAGCCGCCACTGACCAGGACACCAACAGCGGGCAGGACAAGCCACGCAAACGTCCCAGTGACATGAAGCGGTCCGAGCCGCAGCGTCGCCGACGCAGTCGCGGACGCAAACCGCAATCAGCAACCTCCGCTGAAACCGGAGAGACCACCGAGGTCGATGGCAATGCTGCCGCTCCCGAGCAAACCCGGGATGCGCCTGCGAAAGCAGAGCAGACACCGGTAGCAGCGCCGATCGAAGCAGCCGATGGTAATGCAGCCGCAGAGACCGAGGCCGATGTCGCTCCCGCCAGCGAATCGGTAGCGATGCTGGGTGGCGCAAACCTCGACGACGGCTGGGAGCAAGTACCGGATGCTGATGAGCCTGCGCCCGTTGCAGACGCTCGCGCCGCAGCCCCTGCGGCGCCGGTCGCAGCCACTGCTCCAGCGGCCGAGCCCGAACCCCCGGCGCCTGTTGCAGCCGCAGCACCCGCCCCTGAGGCCCCTGCGATCGCCCCGGTGGCGGCTGCAGAAGCTACACAGGTCGTCTGCACTGACGGTATCACTGACAGTGGCAGAGCGTGCAATGACCCGAGGGTCGATGCCCGCCCCGTGGGAGAGATAGAATGCAGCACCACCCACAGGCCCCTGTTCAGCGATGTTGTGCATCCGCCGGCGCAAAGCAGTAATCGCATCGTGCCCCGCGCCAGCAATGATCCTCGCGGGCCGCTCCCCGAGGCTGTGACAGCGCAGGCTGCTGCACAGTCCTGAGAAAAGTGGCATCCAGTGACACAAGAGTGCGGTCAGCTCTTGTGTCCTGTTTCCATCGCTGTATAATCTCGCTCGCTTCGCGCTACACGAGTAACACGAAGCATCTCCGGTGGGCTGGCTGAGTGGTCGAAAGCGGCGGTCTTGAAAACCGTTGAGGGTTTATCCCCTCCTAAGGTTCAAATCCTTAGCCCACCGCCATTTCCTGTCTGCCTCGCGCTCCCGCCCCGCTACACCAACCCGGGCATCTACACCCTCCTCCATGCAGCGCAACATTTTGCCGCGTTTGACTTGGATTATGGATCTTTCACCCTTATTATCTGTCAAAGGTTCCATCGCACAAGCCGTGCGCAACATTACGGAGTAAGTCATGCAAGACAAAGGTGTGTACAGCGTAGGTTCGATCGGTATCGAGTCCGCACTCAGTACCAACAAGGTTCTCAAGAATACCTATCTGCTTTTAGGTATGACACTGCTTTTTAGCGCTTTCACCGCCGGGGTTTCCATGGCCATGGGCCTTGGTCAGGGTATGGCACTGGTACTGTCACTGGTCGGGTTCGGCCTGCTTTTCGTGGTGCACAAAATGGCGGATACCAGCAAAGGCCTGCCAGCCATTTTCGCCTTCACCGGCGTGATGGGGGCAGCCATAGGGCCAATGCTCAACTACTATCTGGCCATGCCAGGCGGACCGGCACTGGTTATGCAGGCCCTGGGCGGCACCGCCGTGGTCTTCTTCGGCCTGTCCGCGTATGCGCTGACGACCCGCAAGGATTTTTCCTACATGGGCGGCTTCCTGATGGTCGGCCTGCTGGTCGCGGTGGTGGCGATGATTGCCAACATCTTCCTCGCCATACCCGCTCTCTCGCTGACCATCTCGGCTGCGATCGTGATGATTATGTCCGGCCTGATCCTGTTCGACACCAGCCGCATTATCAACGGTGGCGAGACCAACTACATACGCGCGACGGTATCCCTGTACCTCGATATCTACAACCTGTTCATTCACCTGCTGAGCCTGCTGACGGCTTTCAGCGGCGATGATTGATCACCGACGCACGGTCATCAAACCCCGGTTTTTCCCGGGGTTTTTTGTTTATAGGCGAAGCCCCGCTTGATCTACTCCCTGCTCGTCGTGTCCTCACCGGTTTCGGGGCTCAGTTCGCGCTCCGCGGCGGAGTTTGCCCGCTGCGCGATTGCGCGGGGCCACCGTATCCACCGCGTGTTCTTCCTCGACGCGGGCACCACCGCCGGCTCAAACTTCAGCGTGTTCCCCCAGGATGAGGCCGACCCGGTGCGAGCCTGGGAACAACTGCATGACCAGCACGGGGTTGAACTGGTGCTGTGTGTCGCCTCGGCGCTGAAATACGGCATGCTGGACCAGACTGAAGCGGCGCGCTACGAGCGTGCCGCCGCATCGATCAGCCCGGCCTTTACTGTGTCGGGGCTGGGGCAGTTGGTGGATGCCTGCGCGACCTCAGATCGACTGATGACGTTCGGCGGCTGAGCGTGACCATGGCGGAGAAAAAACGGCTTCTCATCGTGATCCGGCACAGCCCCTATGGCTCCAGCCTGGCCAAAGCGGCTGTCGATGTCGCGCTGGCGACAGCCGCCTTCGACCAGCGGGTCGAACTCCTGTTCACCGGCGAAGGTGTGCTGCAGCTGATGCCGGATCAGGACAGTCAACGCCTGGGGGTCAAGAATATCGGTCGCCAGTTGGCCTCGCTGCCCCTGTACGATATCGACCGGGTCTATGTCGACGCAGAGGCCGCAGAGCGCTACCGGGTGAACCTCGACGCTGCCGCGGTCGCTGTGGAGCGGCTGTCACCGCATGATATGCATCGGCTGATGGTGGCGCATGACCACCTGTTGGGGTTGTGAGCGTGCTGTTGCATACATTGAGCGCGGCACCCTCGAGCGCGGCATTCAAGGACTGCCTCAAGGTCCTGCAACCGGGCGATGCCGCAGTGCTGATGGGCGACGGGGTCTATGCCGCTGTGCCGGACACCGAGGCGTGTGGGGCGCTGTTGGCAACCGGTGCCCAGCTGTATGTGCTGGACACCCATGCCCAGCTCACTGGCGTCACCTGCACTGCGCAGGGCATTGGCCTTGTCGATATGGATGGACTGGTAGCACTCAGCGAGCGCTACTGCCGGCAAATGGCGTGGTACTGATGAGCACACCGGGAGCCGATGCCTTTGATGCCGAGGGGTTCCTGCGCGACCTTTCAGACTGGACTCCGCAGGTGGCTGAACAGATCGCCGCAGCGGAAGACATCGACCTGACCCCTGCCCACTGGGAGATACTGGAACTGCTGCGCGCCTACTATCGCGAGTACGACAGCTCCCCTGCCATGCGCGCCATGGTCAAATACTGCGGGCTCAAACTGGGGCCGGACAAAGGCAGGAGCATCTACCTGATGTCCCTGTTTCCAGGATCCCCGGCCAAGATCGGCAGCAAGATAGCCGGCCTGCCGAAACCCGACAACTGCCTGTGATGAAGCCCTGTGATTGACAAGCCATCGACATCCGCGCAAGCCGAACACCCCTTTGCCCCCTACCTTCGAATTCTGGGCAAGGGTAAAACGGGCACGCGTTCCCTGACGCAGGACGAGGCGCGAATAGCGTTTGAGATGATTTTGACAGGGGCTGCCGAGCCGCTGCAGATCGGCGCCTTCCTGATGTTGCTGCGGGTAAAGGAAGAGACACCGGAAGAACTGGCCGGCTTCGTGCAGGCGTGTCGGTCCTGCATGATAGCAGCACCCGCTGGTCTGGGGGCCGATCTGGACTGGTCCTGCTATGCCGGTAAAAAACACCAGCACCCCTGGTTCATCCTGTCGATGCTGCTGTTGGCTGAAGCCGGTTACCGGGTGTTTGTGCACGGTTCAAAGGGACACACAGCCGGACGACTGTATGCTGAAGATGCGCTGCGGCAATTGCGCTTACCCGTGGCCGCAAGCTGGGCTGACGTTGCAACACAGCTGGACACGGAACGACTGAGCTACCTGCCGCTGCAGCATTTCTGCCAACCTCTGCAGGCGCTGATAGAATTGAAACCCCTGCTTGGCCTGCGCTCTCCCGTCAACACCCTGAGCCGCCTGGTCAACCCCCTGCGCGCGCCAGCAAGTTTACAGAGCGTGTTTCACCCCGCCTATGCGCGCCTGCACCAGCAAGCCGACCAGATACTGGGCCAGCCGCAGGCCATGGTGTTCAAGGGAGAGAGCGGTGAAATTGAAGTCAAGCCACAGGCCGACACCAGAGTCGCAATGTTAAACGAACAACACCGGGATGATTGGGTACTGCCGCGCAGCCTGTCGCAGCGCATCGACAGTGTACCCGCTCCCGCCACCGAGCCGCTGCGGGCGCTGTGGCGAGGCCAGGCAACCGACACGTATGCACTGAATGCAGTGCTGGCCACAACTGCGCTGGCACTGATGACCCTGGCGCCGGACACGACGCTGGAGACTGCGCAGCAGCGCGCCTGGCAGCTCTGGGAAAACCGCAACCTCGCGAGGCTGTCCTGATGCCGATCTCCGCTGTACAGCCACAACACTACACCGCGCTATTGTCAGCCAAGACCGACAGGGTCAGCGCCCTGCTGGCACCGTTTTCGCCACCCTCCCCCGAGATTTTTGCCTCCCCGCCCACCGGGTTTCGGCTGCGCGCCGAGTTCCGGATGTGGCATGAGGGTGACGTCGTCAACTATGTGATGTTCCGGCGCGACGCGCCAAAAACCCCCGTGGTGATCACCGATTTCCCGATAGCAGACGCGCGCATCCAGGCACTGATGCCGGTGTTGCACCAGAAGCTGAATGCCAGCCTCACGCTGCGGCGAAAACTGTTCCAGGTGGAGTTTCTGGCCACCTTGTCCGGCGATATGGTGGTGACACTGGCCTATCATCGCAAGCTTGATGCCGCCTGGGAGAGCGCGGCCACAGTGTTGGCTGCAGAGCTGTCGGATCCCCTGTCTCCGGTGTCAGTGATAGGCCGCAGTCGCAAGCAGAAAGTCGTGATCGGCAGGGACTTTGTACAGGAGGTCTTGCCCGTGCGGGGTGAGGAGTTCCATTACCGCCAGTACGAGCAGGGATTCAGCCAGCCGAATGGCCGCATGAATATCCACATGATCGAATGGGCCTGTGAGCAGGCGCGCGCCCTGCCCGGCGACCTGTTGGAACTGTACTGCGGCAACGGCAATTTCACACTGCCGCTGTCGCGGCATTTCGAGCATGTCATTGCGACTGAGCTGTCCAAGACCTCCATCCGCGCCGCGCGGGAAAACCTGGCCGCCAACAGTATCGACAATGTACAACTGCTGCGTATGTCTGCCGAGGAAGTGACGCAGGCCATGAATGCACAGCGCGTGTTTCGCAGGCTCAGGGAACTGCCAAAGCCACTGGAGGAGTACGACCTCGGCACGGTATTCGTCGATCCTCCGCGTGCGGGCCTGGATGCATACACGCTGGAAATGGTGGGTCGTTTCAACACCATCATCTACATCTCCTGCAACCCGGTGTCGCTGGCCGAGAACCTGGCCCCGTTGCACGCCACCCATGCCGTGACCCGATTTGCGCTGTTCGATCAATTCGCGTATACGGATCACATGGAGTGCGGGGTTATACTGCAGCGCCGATAAACGGCTGTTTGCCCGTACTAACAGCGAATCCCGAAGGCGAGCAGGCCACGGCCAAGCACTTCATCGAGCTTGTCGCCGTCACCGGCATTGATCTCCAGGTGCCGCAACTCCAGCTGCTGGTACAGTTCCCGCTTGTGAAACTTCGCTGACAGCTCACCGGTGGGGACATCGGTATCCCAGCAGTCGATGTAGATATTGCCGGTCGGGAGGTAGAAGTCCGCGTACACCAGGTCTTGTGTGGGCAGCGCGCGGTGATGCGCGTGTGCCAGTTGCGCCAGATACAACCAGTTGCAGACGCGGGTCTGCAGGGGGGATTGCAATTGGTGTCCGTCAATCCCGCGATTATCCTCGGCTGCGGCAGACTGTGCGAAGAGATCGGGCTCGGCGTTGTCGGGGACATCCTGCGAGGGCTGCTGACCTGACTGCCGGCTCAACTCGCGATGGATGACTGGATTGTCGATAATCTCATAGGGCCAGCTGACATAGAATGCACCGCTGCTGGTGCTCTCCTCCTGCATCCCGCCCCAGGCGCGCCCCATTGCCGTCAGTTCCCAACCGAGCAGCGTGTGTTGTTGCAGGCCGAGCTCGGCCAGCGCCCGATTGATATGACGCGCATGCAGGTGCGGGTAGTAGCGCACCATAGAGGCCGCCGTGATGCGCTGATTGGATTCGATCGCCTGTAGCAGTGGGTGCTGCTCCACGGTTTCCGGCCACACGATGTAGGAGCCGTAGCGCCGGCTGCTGTGGTAGCTGCCGCCCTCGTACTCACCTTTTGGTGTCAGTACCCAACTGTCCTGCACACGCTGGATCCAGCCGTAATCCTTGAGGATGCCGAACAGCTGCTGTACCGGGATATCCAGCTTCTTCGCCAGCGCAGTGGTGGACAGCTTGTTGTCTTCCGACGGCATGGATCAGGCGCCCGCAACGAGTTCCCGGTAGCGGTCCTCAAGCGCCCGGTAGACCTGGTCGGCAAAATCATCCGCTGTCTTATCCAGCAGTGCGACCAGCTCCACCAGGTGTTCGTTGTCCTCCCTGCCCGCCCAGTTCTTCACGTAACTGCCCGCTTTATAACCGTTATCCTGCCGGAAAAAATTCAATACATTTTTCCCCACATAGGCACTGTAAAGGCTGTCAAAATCGAGGCCGACAGCGAACATCAATTCCCAGAAACAGGTGGGGGAAAAGCGCTTTGTCTGCAGCGAGTGCAGCGCCAGGGCCTCTGTCGCCTCCCTGACCCCGAGGCCGACCGCCTCATAACCAGTCACCTCGTCTGCGATTTCCGTGGCGATCTGCTCGATGGATTTGCCATCGCGGAACAGGGCCGACATGCCGAAGTGCCATATATCGATAACCTCCAGCCGGACCTGCTCGATATCGGCGTCCTGTTTTTTCCACCATTTATAGCCGTAGTGTTCGATCAGCTCACCACACTCGATCCAGGTCGCCCGGTACCATTCGAAATCCTGTTCGACCCAGTTCTCGTGCACACGTGCGTTCATTCTGTGCTGCATGGTCAGCATATTGACTAGCGCTTGCTTCAACGGAGTACCTCATGGTGATGTCAGTGATGGCGTAGGACCGGAGAATAACAGCCACAGGGGGCAAAAAACAGGGAGCGAACAGGACGTCCGGAAGCGGTAAAAGGCCGCCCCTGTGCGGAGGCGACCTGTTGCGGTGCCGCTTAAAACGGCGGAGATAGCGGTCTATTGCGTAGTGGCGAGCCTACTCGCGCCCGGCAGCGACCTTCTCCATACCCTTCTTGAGCTTCTCGATTTCATCCGGGGACAGTACCGGCCGGTTGACCGTGATGGTCAGCTTTTCGAGTTCTGCCGTCAGCGGGAACGGCGGTTTGTAATCGGCATCGTTGACACCCGTGATGGTGTCGGAGCCGATATCAAACGATTCGTCCCACTGCAGGATGATGGGTATGGTCTTCTCCATTTTCAGGGTTTGCACTTCCTTGCCATCGACCTTCAGCGTACCGACACCGGGCCGGCCGATACCACTGAAATTGTTGTAGGCCATGGTGCCGATGCCGAGACCATCGTACTCGAACTCAAACTCAATCGAGTGCTTGCCCGGTGACAGTGCCGTGCCGCCCTCCCATTTGATGCGCTCCAGGTCCACCAGGTTCCAGACAAACACTGGCTTGCCCTTGAGCAGGTAGAAGCCCCAGCCGCCGAAACGGCCGCCAGAGGTCACGATCATGCCTTCGGCGCCGTCTTCCGGCACGATAATATCGGCTGTGATCGTATAGGAGGTGTCGAGCAGGTACGGCGCATCACCCTGCGGCAAGCCGATCATGGGGCGCGTGTACACATACTCAGTGCGACCCGCGGTCAGGCTCGGGCGCGGCGCCGCTACCCGTGCGCCCACCGAGGCATCCAGCGGCAACACCTGGTATTTTTTGGCTTCCTCCAGAAACATCGCCCGCATCTCAGCCACTTTCTCGGGATGCTGTGCCGCGATGTCTTCGGATTGGTTCCAGCTGGTGCTGAAGTCGTACAACTGGAACACCTGGTTGTTGAGCGGGTCGGGGTTGGCGGGCTTGAAGGCCTGCCACGGCGCGCGATTGGCCTTGGTGCTGAGCAACCAGCCGTCGTGGTACAGCGCCCACTGCCCCATCATTTCAAAGTACTGGGTAACGTGCTTCGACGGTGCGTCGGCATTGGCTTCATCGAAGGTGTACGCAAAGCTGGTGCCTTCGATCGGCTTCTGCTCGATGCCATCGACTTCTTCAGGCGCAGGTATACCGGTAACTTCCAGGATGGTGGGCACAATATCGATGACATGCATGAACTGCTCACGCAGTGCGCCCTTGTCCTTGATGACCTTCGGCCACGACACCACCATGTTCTGGTTGATGCCGCCCAGGCGGGAGGCGTTCTGCTTGAACCAGTCGAACGGGGTATCGAACGCCCACGCCCATCCGGCGGACATATGGTTGTACGTCTCCTCGGTACCCCACACGTCATACCAGTTCATTTGTACATCCACCGGCGGTGCGATCCCGTTGAAGAATGCCACTTCATTGAATGTGCCCAGCGGCCCACCCTCGCCACTGGTGCCGTTGTCACCGTTCTGGTAGATGATCAGCGTGTTATCGAGCTTGCCCAGGTCCTCAAAGGCCTGGATCACCCGGCCGATTTCGTGATCGTTATAGGCCACATAGGCGGCAAACACATTGACCTGTTTGATGAACAGTTTCCTGGCTTCAGGCGTCAGTTCATCCCACGGCGTCAGCAGGTCATCGGGCCACGGTGTCAGCTCAAGCCCCTTGGGAATGACGCCAAGTCGTTTCTGGTTCTCAAAAATGGTCTCACGCAATTTTTCGTAACCGTCGTCAAACAGATGCATGGCCTCGATTTTTTCCACCCACTCTTTGGTGGGATGGTGTGGCGCGTGAGACGCCCCCGGCACATAGTAGAGGAACAGTGGCTGATCGGGGTCGGTCTGGTGGATGCGGTACATCCAGTCGATGGCGTCATCAGCCATCGCAGTAATCAAGTTCCACGTACCTGCCGGCTTGCCTTCAAATGGATAAATCTGTGTGGTATTGCGGAACAGGTTCGGCCCCCACTGGTTGGCATCTCCGCCGACAAACCCATAGAAATAATCGAAGCCCATACCGGTCGGCCACTGGGTGAACGGCCCGGCCTGGCTGGCCTGGAAGGACGGCGTGTTGTGGTCCTTGCCAAACCAGGAAGTGGCGTAGCCATTGTCTCGCAGGATGCGCCCGATAGTGGCGTTGTCGACACCGATCACGCTGTCATAGCCGGGGTAACCGGTGGCCTGCTCGGCGATCACACCAAACCCTACCGAGTGATGGTTGCGCCCGGTGAGTGAGGCAGCGCGGGTGGGAGAACACAGCGATGTCGAGAACATGCGATTGTAGCGCAAGCCGTTTTCTGCAATGCGGTCCATGGTCGGCGTGGGAATCACTCCACCGAAGGTGCTCGGCACACCGAACCCGGCGTCATCGGTCATGATGAAGAGAATATTGGGCGCTTCCTTCGGCGGCACCACGCGCGGTGGCCACCACTGTGTCGAATTAAGGGCGTCGTCCTTGATAACGCCACCAAACGCAGGGGCCGGTGCCGGCAGTTGATTGCCGGGTATTGTAGTGGTTGCACCCGGGGAGCCAATCGTACCTGTTGTCTCCACCGCACTGGCGGTGCCGGAGACAATGAGGAGGCTCGAAATGGCGACCGCCAGCAGACCCTGACGTCCGCCCGATCGGCACCATGGCCGGGGGACAAAATGATTCAACATACGCATGATGATGCTCCTGGTGGCGTGTTTATATCCGCGCCAAGCGTACTACATCGGCAGTTGATATTTTCAGACAACTCCATCACTATTTGAGGCAGATCAAAAGGCAGGGATCAGGCCGGGGTTTGGACGAAATGACAATCGCAGCGAGTGACACCAGCCCCGATTCCGCCCTCGAACTGATACGGGTTGCCCCTCTCTACCCGGTGGCGCCGCTGCTTCGTTCGATGGGTTACGAGCCGACACCCGTTTTCAACGCCGCTGGCCTGGATCCGGCAGACTTTCTCGATATCGACCATCGCATCCCCTATCTCAAAGGCGCGCGCCTGCTGGAGCGCTGCGTCACTGTGACGGGAAATGACCAGTTTGGCCTGTTGGTGGGCCAACGCTTCTCGGTTGCGCAAATGGGCCTTCCTGGACACCTTGCCGGTACCGCCCTGAATGTCGCCGGCGCATTGAAGGATATTACGAACTACCTGGGCCTGCACGACCAGGGCGGCGTCGCCACCCTGCACCGCTCCGCGCGGTACACCGCATTCGGGTACGCGATATCGACGCCGGATATCCCCGCGGCAGACCAGATCCAGGATCTTTGCATCGCAGCAATCTGCAGAATACTGCGCTCGTTCTGCGGTGCCCACTGGCACCCGATACGGGTTGAACTGTGCCGAAGCGCGCCGTGTGACCCGCAGCCCTATAAGGCATTTTTCCGCGCTCCGCTGTCATTCGACAGCCCGACGAGTTGCGTTGTCTTTTCAAACAAATGGCTGGCGCAGTCCCTGCCGACGGCGGACTCCCCCAGCCACAGCCGCTTCGGGGCGGATGCATTGAATTTGCGTGAAGCCATGCCGAACAGCATGAGTGCGAATGTGCGCCGCACACTGTACAGCCAGTTCAACAGCGGACCCTGCAATGCCGGGGCCGTTGCGGAGCTATTGGGTTATCACGAACGCACACTGCACCGACGCTTGCAGCGTGAAGGCAGCAGTTTCCGCCAACTGCTGGATGAAACCCGCAAGGTCAGCAGCAACAATTACCTGAAATACACCAACCTTCCTATCAGTAAAATCGCCAGCGCGCTGGGTTATGGCAGCACGGATGCCTATGACCACGCATTCAAGCGCTGGTATGGCAGGAGTCCCAGGCAGTGGAGAGCGTCAGAGAGGGGAACGGCCAATGACCCTGCCCTTTGCGGGCAGAAAGCGTTGCGGCAGGGAAGTGATCAGCGTGGTGCGAATGGCGGGACTTGAACCCGCATGGCCGTGAAGCCGTCAGATTTTAAGTCTGATGTGTATACCAATTCCACCACACTCGCATAACAGTGACGCCGAACGCCGACGGCGTTTTCCGGAACCAGCCTTACCTGCGCTGCCAGACTTGAACAAGGCCTGTGCGGCAGTTTCCGGGCGGGCGCAATGATAGCATACATTCCCACGCATAAAACACGACACGCGCGTCAGGACGCCCTGCGGGAGCGCCGCTGCAGCGTGTTACACTCGCCAAAAAATATCAGGACCAGACAGGGCAGGTAATGGCAGGCAGTCGAGGAGAGTTCAGTTCCCGCTTGGGGTTTGTCATGGCAGCCTCAGGCAGCGCAGTCGGGCTCGGTAATATATGGGGCTTCCCGACACAGGCGGCCAGCAATGGCGGCGCCGCCTTCCTGCTGGTGTATCTCCTGCTCGCGTTCCTGCTCGCCTATCCGGCCTTGATGGCTGAGCTGATACTGGGTCGCCACGCACACTCCAATGCCGTTGCTGCGCTGCGGCAGGTATCCACACACCGGCTGGCGCGGGGTATAGGTGCCTTCACAGGTGTTGCCGGGCTCACGGTAGCGGCACTGATCCTGAGTTTTTACGCCATTGTGGCAGGCTGGATGATCGCCTTCTGCCTCTCGGCCGTGGCGGCTTTGTTCGGTCTGCCGCCCGTTGCCGACTGGCTGATGTCCTTCGGCCTGCCGCGCAATATCCTGTTAGTGACTGTGTTTATGGTGCTGACCATCAGCATCGTCGCTTCGGGTGTACAGGCGGGCATCGAGCGCTGGTCGCAGCGTTTGATGCCCGCCCTGCTGTTGACGCTCTTCATACTCGCTGTGTATGTGCTGACCCTCGATGGCGCGATGGACGGCCTGAGGGTCTACCTGATGCCGGACTTTTCCCGGGCACTCTCACCGGAGTTAATACTGGATGCGCTGGGGTCAGCCTTTTTTTCACTGTCGCTGGGCGTGGGCACCATGTTGATTTACGGCTCCTATCTCAGTGACCGGGAAAACCTGCCCCTGCTCGGCGGTATTGTCACTCTGGTGGATGTCTCGATTGCGGTGCTGGCGGGTTTCCTGATTCTGCCGGCCATGTATGTAGCACTGCACAACGGCGTGGAAATCTTTGCCGCCAGCGGTGCACTGATATCGGAAGACACGCTGATATTCACGGTGCTGCCGGAGCTTTTCGCGACCATGGGGCTGGCCGGAACCATCGTATCGCTCACCTTCTTCTTCCTGATGAGTATCGCAGCACTCACCTCCTCCATCTCGATGCTGGAAGTGCCCGTCGCCTACGTCACCGAACAGTTCGATCGCAAGCGCCGACCGACAGCGTGGATAGCCGGTGCCGTGATTACCGGCATCAGCTGCCTCATACTGCTGAACTTTGACACCCTGTTTGGCCTGGTGATCACCGTTACCACGCGCTACAGCCAGCCGCTTCTGGGCTTCATGTTTTGTGTCTATGCCGGCTGGATCTGGCACCGGAACACGCTGTTACAGGAGCTGAAAAAAGGTTATCCGCAAGCGCAACACAGCCTGTTCTGGAAAGTGTGGCCGTGGTACGTGAAATTCATCTGCCCGCTGATCATCCTCGCAGTGTTTGCGCACTCATTCTGACAGGGGCAGCGCGAACCTACTTCAACGCAATCTCGCCGGTTTCTTCAATACGCTGTGTCGGTATCAGGCCATTGAAGTCAATCTTCGCCGTGAACCGATAGGCCAGTGGCTCACCACTGGCGGAGCCCAGGCTTGCCATCAGCCGCAGCAATTCCAGTAGTTGCAGCCCGGCATCAAGCGTTACCACGCCCTCCCCGTAACCGGCGATAGGTGAGATATCATTGGCCACACCGGTCACCAGTTCCTTGCCGAGCAACTCCACAGAGTAACTGATACCGGCAATATCCAGCGTCTGCTTGTTCGGGTTCATCACACGCAGCTTGATCTCAAACCTGGGCGCGCCGCCCTGCGCCGGCAGGCTTTTGAAACTGACCAGGTTGACTTTGGGAGGGTCGATCTGTGGTGTCAGGCTGGCGCAGGCGGAGAGAAACGCGAGGGCGAGAACGACCAGCACCGCATTGCGTAGAGACCTGGCGGTCATGGCTTTTTCCTTTTATAAACCTGCAAAAAGAACACGAAGTACATCAGGCTGCCCAGCGCAAAAAGACCGGCCACCCAGTCACCCGTGGTGGAATACATATACACACTGAAGACAAACATCCCCAGGGCGACCAATAGAGCGAGTATGCGTTCTGGCGTAAACATAGGGCTGGAATACTACCACTGTGGGGCTGTCGGGGCATTATACATATAACCCCCGGAAGCCTGCTGGCTTGCGCGGGCGTGGAGACCAGGTCATCAGTACCTGCCGTCAATCAGTCCAGAAGAAGCCGCCTGACCTCTCGCGGGGGATCTTCCGGCAACGGCTAAAGAAACCGCATGGCCGTTATTGTCAAAGTATGGCCTTCGATATCATTCCAACACGGCGGCGTCATCCCTAGTGTTACCGGCCAGACGACGGGATGCGCCAGGGAACCGCGCCTGCCCATCACGGCTGTGACGGTACTGAAGGCAGGTGATCGCGCTCGCGGCGATCAATATAGCAATAATGGCTGGCCGTGAATCTTCGGTACAGCGCTAGCCTTATAAAGTCAGTGTCGGCATGTCTTTCGCCACTGCGTACAATAGAGCGGCCGAAACGCCGGCAAACCGGATATCCAGCACCTCGGTGTAGGGTACACATGGCAACAGCAGCAACTGATAATTTCACACAGCAGGAGAGCGTTCCATGGCTGACCTAAAATTGGGCCTGGCTCAGGGGTACTGGGGTGCCGCCCCCTCCCCCAACTTTGTTGCAATGGCACAGGAAGCCGAAAAGCTCGGGGTCGACTCGGTCTGGTCGGCCGAAGCCTGGGGCAATGACGCCTTCACGCCGCTGGCATGGATCGGCGCCAACACCGAGAAGATCAAGCTCGGTACCGCCGTGGTGCAGATGTCGGGCCGCACTCCCACCTCCTGCGCCATGCACGCACTCACGTTGGACTATCTTTCCAACGGTCGCTTTATGCTGGGCCTGGGGGTATCTGGCCCACAGGTCGTGGAAGGCTGGTACGGTAGGCCCTTTCCCAAGCCACTGGCGCGCACCCGCGAGTATATCGACATCATACGCCAGGTATTCACCCGCGAAGCGCCGGTGACCAACGATGGCCCCCACTACCCGCTGCCCTACAAGGGAGAAGATGGTATGGGCCTGGGCAAGCCGCTGCGCTCCATTGTTCACCCGCTGCGCAACAAGATCCCCATCTATCTCGGCGCCGAGGGGCCTAAGAACATCGCCCTGTCGACCGAGATCGCCGATGGCTGGCTGCCGCTGTTTTACAATCCCTACGACGAGAGCGTCTACGCCGACTCGCTGAAAAACGCCCGGCCGGATTTCGAGATTGCGCAAATGGTCACTGTCAATATCACCGACGACATCGACGCCGGCCTGCTCGCGATGAAACACTTCCTCAGCTTCTATGTCGGCGGCATGGGTGCCAAAAGCACCAACTTCCACAAGGACCTGTTTGTGCGCATGGGCTACGAGGCGGAAGCTGACAAGATCCAGCAACTGTTCATGGAGGGCGACCGCGATGCAGCGGCGCGCGTGATTCCCGACGAACTGGCCGATTCGCTGGCGCTGATCGGTCCCCGCGATCGTATCAGGGAACGCCTGCAGGCCTGGCGCGATTCCCGCGTGACCACCCTGCTGGTCGCCACCACTGACAAAGACATGTTGCGAACTATTTCGGAGATCGTTTAGTGAACTTGAATAATATACCGGACAACACCCCTGTATTGGTCGGCGCCGGCCAAGTGGTGGAGCGCGAGGCAACCCACAACTCGCCGATGAACCTGGCCTCACGCGCCGCTGCCGATGCGGTGGCCGACTGTGGCGGCCGTGATATCGCCGCTGCCATCGACACCATTGCCATGGTGCGCCTGTTTTCCGACTCGGCGCCCATGTGGGCCTGCCCCTTCGGACGCAGCAACAATCCGCCACAATCAATCGCGACCCATATTGGCGCCAACCCGCACGATCGCATCTATTCGCAACCCGGTGGCAACCAGCCCCTGCACCTGCTGATTGAAGCCGCCAAGGCGATTTCCAGCGGCGACAAGTCCATGGTGCTGCTGGCGGGAGCCGAGGCCATTCGCAACCAGCGCAGCGCCCAGCGCAAAGACCAGACACTGGACTGGGCGGAGGACTTCAGCGAAGCACTGGACGATCGTGGGCTGGGCGTCCCGCTCGCCACCAGGCAGGAACAAAAGAACGGCATGGTGATGCCGGTGTTCTACTACATCCTGATTGAACAGGCGCGCCGCGCCAGGCTCGCTCTGGACGTGGATGCCTACCGTGCGGCCTGTGGCGAACTGCTGCAAACCTTCAGTCAGGTAGCCGCCGATAACCCCTACTCCCAGTTCCCCGGCGCCATGACTGCCGCAGACATCCTCGGCGCTGACCCCATGACCCATCTCTACACCAAGCGTATGGTGGCCCAGGATGGCGTCAACCAGGCGGCAGCCGTGATCCTGTGCAGTGTCGGCAAAGCCCGCGAGCTCGGGATTCCCGAGCAGAACTGGGTATTCCTGCACGGCGTGGCCGAGGGTAGCGAACTCAATCTGAGCGAGCGCGCCGATCCCGATACATCGGCCATGGCCGGTCTGGTCGCGAACAGGGCACTGGATATCGCCGCAACCGCAACAGCCGATCTCGACATGATCGACATCTACAGTTGTTTCCCCTGCGCGGTCACCGCAATCAGCGACCAACTGGGTTTACCCGCGGACGGCAGTGTCCCCCTGACCATGACCGGCGGCCTGCCCTACTTCGGCGGCCCGGGAAACAACTACTCCATGCACGCACTGGCGGAAACTGTATGGCGACTGCGCGACAGTGAGAGTGCCCGGGCACTGGTAACAGCCAACGGCGGTATGCTGTCCAAACACGCCGCCGGGGTTTTTTCCCGCAGGCCCAGCGTGCTCAACTGGGCCGAGACGGAGACCTACATCGACAATGCGGTGCTGGAGCGCAAGCCCATCGCCGCAGACCCCGGCACAGGGACGATCATCTCCTACACAGTAAACTACTACCAAGGCACCCCGGCCCAGGCCATCGTGCTGGGCGAAACGGACGGTGGGGAACGCTTTATCAGTTGCACTGCACCTGAAGACCAGGCCACGGTACAGGCACTGCTGGAGAGTGAGCCGACCGGCAAGCGAGTGCTGGTTGCCCCACCCAAAGATCACACCCTGCACTTCACGCTGGCGGAGAGCGCACAATGAGTCACTGGAACTTTGCTGAAGCCATCTACCTGCTGGGCCAGTCAGACAGCGGTGAACGCACCGCCATCATGCACGAGGACACTGTGCTCAGCTATGCAGAGCTGTCCCGACGCGCGCAGGCCATCGCCAGTTGGCTGGCTACACTGGGCCTGCCTGCGGGCTCACATGTCGGACACTACATGCGCAACTCCAATGCGTATATGGAGGCCTTCACCGGCGCCAGTCTGGCAGGTATGGCCCACATCAACGTCAACTATCGCTATCTTGACGAGGAACTGGTGGACCTGTGTAACGGCCTGGATATCCGTGTGTTGGTCTACGATACGGAGTTCGCCGGCCGGGTTGCGGCGATTCACCAGCAATTGACTGCAACCGTTGCCTTTGTCGAGGTCGGCAGCCAGGTGCCGGCCAACGATTTTGCCATCAGCCTGGCATCGCTGTATGCGCGCGAAGTGGGTGATTTCCAACGCAGCACCAGCAGTGATGACCTGATCCTCATCGCCACAGGGGGTACCACTGGCCTGCCCAAGGGCACCCAGTGGCGTCACGAAGACCTGTGGAGGAAACTCAATGTCTCCATGGGCGCTGCCATGATGGCGCTGGACCTGAAGGAACACCCGGCAACGATAGACGAACACGTAGCCAATGTGCTGTCTCTGCCAGAACCCCCGGGCTTTTTGTCATTGAGCCCGCTGATGCACGGTGCCGGACTGATGATGGCGTTGGCGATGATCGCCCAGGGCGTGCCACTGGTCACTGTCGGGGGCACCAGGTTTGCACCGGATGCGGTGCTGGATGTGATCCGCAAACACAAAATTGGCGGACTGGTACTGGTCGGGGATGCCTTTGCCCTACCCCTGCTGGAAAGCCTCGAGCGTCGCCGCGATGAGAACCTGCTGCAGTCGCTCGCCTTGCTGGTGTCGTCGGGCGCCTCGCTGGGCACCCAAAGCAAAGCCGCACTGCTCACCCACCAGCCCAACCTGATCGTCCTCGACACCCTGGGTTCCTCAGAGGCATCCGGTTATGCGATGTCCACACCCGAGGCCGGTGTGTTCAGACCGATGCCCACAACCCGTGTACTGGATGACGAGGGCAATGACGTGGTTCCCGGCAGCGATACCATCGGCATCGCCTATTCAGGAGGCTACCTGCCCATCGGCTACTACAACGAGCCGGAAAAGAGTGCAGAGACCTTTGTCACGATTGATGGCACCCGCTACGTGATGACCGGCGACCGCTGCACCGTGCGGGGAGACGGCATGTTGGTACTGCTGGGGCGCGACTCCACCGTGATCAACACTGGCGGCGAGAAGGTCTATACCGTAGAGGTTGAACGGATATTGATCGATCACCCGGCGATTGCCGACGCACTGGTAGTTGGTCTGCCCCATCCGCGCTTTGGCAAAATGGTGGTTGCCGTGGTGGAAGGCCCCGGTCTCACCCCGGCCACCCTCGATGAAGAGGATATCAAGGCACATATGCGCGAGCATCTGGCCGATTACAAGGTGCCGCGACATATCTTCGCCATCGAGAGTCTACAACGGGCAGCGAACGGCAAGCCGGATTACCAGTTCATTACCACTTATGCTGAGGCCAGCCTGGACGGCCGCTGATTTGCGAGCCGGATAAGATGATAGACACCGGTTTTTCATGGTCGGGCACGCTGGTCATGCCGCTTTGAAAGGTTTTAACAATGGCCAGTGTTTCCTGCATGCGCTCACAGACTTGACCAGGGTGCACAGGAGAGGAGAAATCAGAATAATGACATCGCATAGTGATTGATATATAACAGGATCGTTTCAGGACAGGGAATTGCGTTGCCAATCCTCGCCACGGTCGTATCTGACTTAGTCGTAGGAAGTATTGTTATGTGACCGTTTGATCGGGTGAAGATCAGCCTTCGGCTGCTGCGATGACCCGCAGCGCAGTACCCCCCAAAGCATAGCGTTATGGTATAAGACCACGATCAAACACCTATCCATAGTCTCGATACCAATGGATAGAACCCACAGCAGACGGAGGTGCCCATGCCCTACAATCGCCGACAATTCATCCAGGCCTCGGCGACGGCTGTGGCCGCCACGTCACTGATCGGCTGCGGCGGCGAGGATACGGTCGTTATCGATACCAGTCTCCCCGTGGGGCCCTATAACGCCAGCTCGACCGCCGAGGAAGTCACCCGCGGCATGGACCTGTCCGGCAAAACCGCGCTCGTCACCGGCTGCAACTCCGGCATTGGCCATGAAACCATGCGTGTCCTCGCCCAGCGCGGTGCCCATGTGTTCGGCACCGGTCGCACGCTGGCAAAGGCACAGGAAGCATGTGACAGCGTGTCCGGCCGGACCACACCGGTGGCGCTGGAACTATCGGACTTTGATTCCTGTATTGCCTGCGCCAACACCGTCGCCGAACAGACCGGATCACTGGATATGCTGATCCTGAACGCCGGCATCGGCAGCTTCACTGACTTCGAGTTGATCAATGGCATTGAGAAAATCTTCGTGGTCAACTATCTGGGCCATGTCGTGCTCACCATGAACCTCCTGCCATTGGTGCAGGCCGCACAGCGCGGACGCATCGTCCATGTCGGTAGCCAGATGGGATATCGCAGTGTGCCCGAGGGCGGTATCGACTTCGACAACCTGCGGGGAGAGGCTGAGTACGACGCCAGCCTGGCCTACGGCCGCTCCAAACTGGCGAATGCGCTGTTCTCGCTGCAACTGTCGACGATGCTGGACCCGGCAGAGACTACCTCCAACGCTGTGCACCCCGGCTTTGTTAAATCCAATATCGGCCGCAACGCGACCGGCGTCGTCGGCTTTCTCTACAATAATGTGGCCGAGGTGATACAGAAAAATGTCGGTGAGGGTGCGGCAACACAGGTCTATGTTGCGACCAATCCCCTGCTCGAAGGCGTCAGCGGCGCCTACTTTGAAGATTGTAACCCGGTGAAAATCAACCTGCCCAATTACGTCTTCGACCGGGCACTGGCAGACCGGCTCTGGGTGGAGACGCAACAGA
Source organism: Halioglobus sp. (assembly GCA_020443425.1). GTDB lineage: Bacteria > Pseudomonadota > Gammaproteobacteria > Pseudomonadales > Halieaceae > Marimicrobium. The sequence continues at coordinate 152,244 of JAGRIE010000001.1, read as the reverse complement.
TACTGGGCGACTATATTGCGGCCTGATTACGGCTGTGCGGGCAAGCCTGTCGCAGTCACAGAGTCACCCCGGTACAGATGGAATAGCCTGATATGGCAGGAGTAAAGTGTTTTGTCCGCGCTGCAAACACATAGCCTGACACCCGGCGGAATGGGGTTGGGCGCTCTCTGCGCACTGCTCGTATGGTCCTTGCTGGCGTGCAGCGCGAGCGCATCAGCGGAATCCTCTCCCGCGTCATACCCTGCATCCTCTACACCCGCCGTCACCTCTGCGGTGAACACCCCGCCCCGGCAGCCGCGAGTAGGAATGTGGCTGCACCCGGATACAGAGCTGGATGAATGGATCTGCAGTTTCGAAACCAATGCCGCCAACACGGATGTCTATATACACTCCCGGATCCAGCCAAGCGTATGGCGGCAGATTGCAGCACACTCCTCGGTTATCGTACTGAACAATTTTATCTTCGCGCAGCCCTTGCCATGGTCGGTGTTCCAGAACGAGCGCACCTACCCGGACTACCTCGCTGATTTCCAGACGTACCCACCGCACAGCGCAGAGCGCCGGTGGCTGCAGCGTCTTAACGATCACCTGAAAACGCCTCTGGAAGGTCTCAACCACGAAGCTGACCCCGTGTCGCGGAAGCTTGTCTATATTTACGCGCAACTGTTCGGCTACGATCGCGAAGACGCCATAGAACTCGGCCTCACACCACTGGGTGATTCAGGCAGGTCAGCGTGGCCCCCCAAGGGGCTGGACGACGGTTGGCCTGACACCTTTCTTTATGACGATGACGGCGAGGGCCCACTGCCGCCCAGACCGAGCTTCAAGCGGCCCGAGACCCGCGCCGCGATGGCCAATGCCGTTTACTTTATTATGAAGCACTTTGAGGATCTCGGCGCCGCCGTGCACTTCAGTCCATGGCGCGAGATCAATGGCTACCGCGACCCATCGCGCTGCCCGGACCCGCACGCTGCCAACTGTGGCCTCGACACCTGGCAGGACCTCTACGACACATACCAGGCCATCGTCTCCCGTATCGGCTCAGCGGATTTCGATCGCGACAGGGTCGCGGTCTACCCCACCGTACAACTCGAATCGTTTATCGGCATGGGACACCACTGTGTCGACACCACGGTAATCGAAACGGTCAAGCGGTTCTACACGCTCAATGAAGCAGCCGCGGTACCGTTCGCTATCGGGCTCAGCACTTATCCGTCCAGCGAACCGCAGGGGCTCGGCAACTCCTACAGCCAGCTCCAACACCTGCTGGCCAACCTGGACAGCGAGACGCCGGTCGCGTGTGATGAAAACCGCGACGGGATGATCGCAGGCGATGAGGGAGTTGAGCCCTCCGAGCCGAGAACCCGGGTTGCGATACCGCGCTCGACGCCGTTGATCATCGGCGAGGTCAGCCGTCCCTTCTGGCTGTCATTCCAGACCCAGGACACCGCTTCCGTGTCAGCGAATGGGGAGCTCGGTGCGCAAGTCGCTGACATGTACCTGAATTTCAGCTATCGCAGCGCCGACGGCACGCCCGCATACCCGCTGGAATTCGTCGCGTTCTCACTGGGGCCGAACTGGGCGTTCCCGGCCCTGATTCACGGCAGGAACCTCTGGATTACCACCTCCTCAGGCATCGCCCGACACTGGCTCACACCGATGCAACCGCTGGGCGGCCAACTGGTCCTCGACAGTGCGCTCGATGCCGACGGGGACTGGGATAACGACGGCGTCCTGTCGGTGCAGGATAACTGCCCGTATCAGGCCAATCCTCTGCAGGAGGATGCCGACCAGGATAAGCTGGGCGACCGTTGTGACAACTGCAAGCACGTCGCCAACTTTCCGCAGGAGGACTGGGACCAGGATGGGTTTGGCAATGCCTGTGACCCCGACCTGGACAATGATGGACTGCTGCAGAAGGAGGTCGACCTGGCGGTGATTGAGCAGTGCCAGGGCGCGGCGATCAACTGCCTGGCGAACCTGGTGTTCCCGGATCTGCCCGCCGGACAGCGTCCCCCCGAACTCAACGGCAAGGTCGCTCTGATTGCGGATATGGACGCCGATGAGGATGTGGATGAAAACGACCTGTTGGCCTGGCGAATACTGGCATCCAACCCGTCTTTGCGTGAAAGCGGCTACGCCTGTGCGGGCAAGGCGCCCTGCCCCGACCCGGCACGGGTAATGCTGCGGGACGGCCAGACAGTCACAATCCCCGACCCAGCGCCAGACCAGCGCATGTGTGGCCCGACACGTGGCGGGGGTACGTCAGGTTATTAGGTCTGTTGAAAAAATGGAGGCTCGGGTCGGAATCGAACCGGCGTACACGGAGTTGCAGTCCGCTGCATGACCACTCTGCCACCGAGCCTTTTTGGGGAGTTGGAGCGGGAAACCGGGTTCGAACCGGCGACCTCAACCTTGGCAAGGTTGCGCTCTACCAACTGAGCTATTCCCGCACCTGTATGCGTTTATCCACCGCCGTGGTCGCCGGAACCGCCGAGGCTGCGCGCCCCGCCTCACCCGTGGCAAGTTGTGCTTTACCAACCGGGTATTCCCGCACCTGTATGCTGCACTCTCCGGCAATCAAAATGCTTACCTTTGAGAGGCGCCTATTGTATGCACCGGGCCTTAAGAGTCAAGCAGAATACAAAATATTTAGCGCAAGCAATTGAATTAGAAAGAATTATCCTGGCTTTTTATCACTGCCCAGGCAGCCTTGAGGTATACCGTCATGGACCACAGCGTCAACACGGCTGCGGTGTACAGTACCACGTAGCAAAGTACCAGTTGCCAGCCTGTCTCGGCGTTGGGGTTGATTGCCAGCAGACCGGTGATTGCGAGCATCTGGAATGCGGTCTTCACCTTGCCGACATACGAGACGGCTACGGATGTGCGCTGGCCGAGCTCCGCCATCCACTCGCGCAGCGCCGAGACCACTATTTCCCGGCCGATGATAACGCAGGCCGCCAGTGTGAACAGCAGCGTGTCGTGGCGCTCGACCAACAGCACCAGCGCCACTGCGACCATCAGTTTATCCGCGACCGGATCCAGGAACGCGCCAAATGCCGTCATCTGGCCCAGCCGGCGTGCCAGATAGCCGTCGAACCAATCGGTGACAGCGGCCAGGGCAAAGATGACTGCGGCAAGCGGGAAGTGATTCTGGAACGGCAGGTAGAATGCTACAACCAATACCGGAACCAGCAGTATCCTCAGTATGGTCAGCGCATTGGGGATTGTAATGGGCAAGGATCAGTTCTCTGTATTGGTGTGCCTGGACAAGAGCCGCCAGCGGCGTCGCCGGAACACGGTTATTGCGGACTATAATACGGGATGTACGGCTCGGTGTGGGTGTGAGTTGGTAAATTTGCGCCAACTTTTTCGCAGAAGCGACTCTCCTACGGATGTTCACCCTGCCGCAACGTCACTTTCCCGAGTGCAAGTGGTCGTAGATCTGCTGCGCCATCGCCGCGTGGATACCGGGGATCTTTTTCAGCTCCTCGACATTGGCATTTTCGACCCCCTGTGCGCTGCCGAAATGACGCAACAGCACGCGCCGCCGCTTACTGCCCACACCCGGTATATCTTCAAGTTTGGAGCGCTGCCGCGCTTTGTCGCGCCGCGCCCGGTGGCCGGTAATCGCGAAGCGGTGAGCCTCATCGCGGATCTGCTGGATCAGGTGCAGTGCGCCGTGATCCGGCGGCAACTGGCGCTCCCGCCCGGTGCCGCCCTTGATCAGGGTTTCGAATCCCGCCTTGCGGGTAGTGCCCTTGGCGACCCCGATCACCTCGATACCGGTAACCTGCAACTCCTCGAGCACGGCCATGGCCTGGGCAACCTGGCCTTTACCACCATCGATTAGCAGGATGTCCGGCATCGGGGCATCCGCGGACTTCAACCGCGTGTATCGCCGCTCCAGAGCCTGGTGCATGGCCGCGTAATCATCGCCGCCGACGATACCCTCGATATTGAATTTGCGGTAGTCGGACTTGCGCGGGCCCTGCTGGTCAAAAACCACACACGATGCCACCGTCGCCTCCCCCGAACTGTGACTGATATCGAAGCACTCGAGGCGCTCGGGCAACTCGGGCAGTTCGAGAAAATCCTGCAGCGCCTGCAGTCGTCGCAGCACCGTCTGGCGCCCGGCGAGGTGGGAGGTGAGATTGGTTTCCGCCGTCTGCTGCGCCAGTTGCAGCCACTGGGCGCGTGAATCCCGCACCCGACTGCGCAGTTTCACACTTCGCTGCGCCTGGTCGGACAGCGCTTCCGCGAGTATATCGCTGCTTTCGGGCATGGCGTTGACGATAATTTCTGCAGGAATGGCCCTGCCCGCGCCCAGGTAGAATTGCGGAATGAAGGCCGCCAATACCATCGCTTCGCTCTCCTGCAGTTTCAGCGGCGGATAATAGGTCTTGCTGCCCAGTACCCGTGCGCCGCGAACAAAAAGTACCTGTACGCAAGCACGCCCGTGGGATACCGCTGCGGCGAGAATATCGAGATCGCCACTGACACCCTCTATGCCCTGGCTCGCCTGCACCTGCTGCAGTTGTGCGATCTGGTCGCGGTAGACAGCCGCTTTTTCATACTCCAGTGCGGCGGCGGCCTGCTCCATATCATCCGCCAGTCGCTCCATCAGCTGGTTGGATTTACCGCGCAGGAACAGGCTGGTGCCGGCGACCTGTTTGGCGTATTCCTCCTCACTGACCAGCCCCACACAGGGGCCGCTGCAGCGGTCGATCTGGTACTGCAGGCAGGGGCGCGAGCGGTTCTTGAAATAACTGTCTTCGCACGGGCGCACCTTGAACACTTTTTGCAGGAAATGCATGGATTCCCGCACTGCGCCGGCGCTGGGGTAAGGTCCGAAATACTCGCCTTTGCGTCGTTTCGCCCCGCGATGCAGCGCAATACGCGGGAATGTATCTTCGCTGGACAGGAAAATATACGGGTAGGATTTGTCGTCGCGCAGCAGGATGTTATAGGGCGGTCGCTGCGTCTTGATGAGGTTGTGCTCCAGCAGCAGCGCGTCGACTTCGGTGCTGGTGACCGTGACCTGGATATCATGAATCCTGGACACCAGCGCCAGGGTCTTGTCGGTTAGCCCACTGGCGCGAAAATAGCTGCCGACACGGTTCTTCAGGTTCTTGGCCTTGCCCACATACAGCAGTTCGCCGTCGGCGTCATACATCTGGTACACACCGGGCCGTGTTGTCAGCGTTGCCAGGAACGCCTTGTGGTCAAACTCACTCACGCGCCGGCACCGTAGACCCTCGGCTCGATCTCCAGTCGCACACCAAATGCGCCTTGGACCGAGGACACAATGTCACTGGCCAGCGCCAGTAGCTCCGCACCGCTGTCACTGCCGTAGTTCACCAATACCAGCGCGTGGTGCGCATGAACACCGACACCGCCGCGCCGGACGCCCTTCCAGCCGCACCGGTCAATCATCCAGGCCGCAGACAGTTTGACACGGCCATCGTGTTGCGGGTAGCTGGGCAGCTCGGGGTAAACCTGCTGCAGGCGCTGCGCCTCGGTCTGCTCGACAATGGGATTCTTGAAGAAACTGCCCGCATTCGGTATCACCGCGGGGTCGGGCAGCCGGCTGCGACGGATTTTGACTACCGCATCGAACACAGCCTCAGGCGTTGGTTCAGTGATCCCGTGCTGCTCGAAATACCCTGCGAGTGCCGGGTATTCGACACTGACGGCAGGCCGCAGTGACAGTTGCAGGTCGATACTGGTGATCACCACCTTGTCGCGCAGCCGGTGCTTGAAGACACTGTCGCGGTACCCGAATTCACACTGCTGATGTGACAGTGCGAGGCGCTCGTCACTACCAATCTGCAGCGCGTTAACACGCTGCACACAGGACGCCAGTTCCACGCCGTAGGCGCCGATATTCTGGATCGGTGCGGCACCCACAGTGCCCGGTATCAGCGCGAGATTCTCCAGCCCGTAGTAGCCCTGCTGCAAGGTCCAGCGCACCAGGCCATGCCAGCTCTCTCCGGCGGCGACCCGCAGGCTGACGGTGCCGGCATCCCGCGCCAACACCTCGATACCCCGTGTCCCCAACCTGATCACCAGCGCTGCGACACTACCGGCCAGAACAATATTGCTGCCCTCACCCAACGGCATCACCGGCAGCCCCAGCGCCCTCGCCTGCGCCAGTGCCGCCAGCAGTTCCTGTTCGCTGTGCACTTCGGCAAACGCCTGCGCGCGCGCATCCAGCGCCAGCGTGTTGTAGCCGCGCAGGGTCTCACCCGTCGGTGTCGTCATCGACTCTGCCGGTGCCACTCGCTATCGCCTGCCAGCACGCGTCGCACGGCCTCAAGGTCCTCCCGGGTATCGACACCTGCGGGCACTGCGGCGCCGGCCTCGTCGACATGGATGCCGATGCCGTGGTGCAGCGCACGCAGCTGCTCCAGGCACTCGAGCTGTTCCTGTGGCGCGGGTGGCCAGCTCACGTACTGGTGCAGGAATGCCGTGCGATAGGCGTAGATCCCGATGTGCCGATACCAGTCACCGACACCGGGCATGCTGTCGCTGTCGGCCATGAACGCGTCGCGGGGAAACGGCACCGGCGCACGGCTGAAATACAGCGCCATGCCGTGGGCGTTGCTGACAACTTTCACCACATTGGGGCTTGTCAGTTCCGCGATACCGGCAATGCGCTCACTGAGTGTGGCAATCCCGGCATCGGCGTGTCGCTGCAGATTGGCGGCGACCTGGTCGATAACCTGCGGCGGTATCAGCGGTTCATCGCCCTGTACATTGACGACGATATGGTCGTCCGGCAAGTCCAGCGCGACGGCGACCTCCTGCAGGCGATCGGTGCCGGAGGGATGTTCTGCGCGTGTCATACACACTTCGGCACCGAAGGCCTCGGCGGCGGCAACGATGCGGGCGTCATCGGTTGCAATCACCACACGCGCCGCACCGCTGCGCCGCGCCTGCTCCCAGACGCGCTGTACCATTGGTTTGCCGTGAATATCCAGCAGGGGTTTGCCCGGCAGTCGCGTAGAGCCGTAGCGCGCGGGAATAACTACTGTATAGGCCATTGTGGGTCCCTAAAACTCGTCAGGGTACAGCCGGCTCGCTGGCGGGCTGTACGGTGGTAATACTGAGGTGGACAAAACCCATCTGCCCCGCCGCGTCCATGGCCTGCACAACATCCTTGTGGGCGGCTTCGGCATCGGCCGAAATCGTCATCGGCAGTGTGGTATCACCGGCGGAGATTTTGTAGATGGCCGCCTGCAGGGTGCGCATCTGGGAATCCACCAGCGGTTCACCGTTGACCCGGTAATTGCCGGCTTCGTCCACCAGGATTTCGATAGCCTGCTCCACCGTTTCCTTGGGTTTGCCCTGAGCCTCCGGCAGATCAATGCTGAGCTGGGTCTCGCGGGTAAACGTGGTGGAGACCATGAAAAAAATCAGCAGCAGGAACACCACATCGATCAGCGGCGTCAGGTTCACACCGACATCCTCTCGCTGTTGCCTCCTGAACTTCAAGCGGCAACGTCCGTGTTGTCTTCACTGTGCAGAGCATCCACCAGTTTGATGGTCTCCTGTTCAAGCTCCACCACAATGGCGTCGATCTTGCCGACGAAATAGCGGTGCATTACCAGTGCCGGGATCGCCACAGCCAGGCCGGCGGCGGTGGTGATCAGCGCCTGCGAGATACCTCCGGCCAGCGCGCTGGCATTGCCCGAACCCTGCACCATGATCTCCGCAAACACCTCAATCATGCCGAACACGGTGCCCAGCAGCCCGAGCAGCGGTGTGACCGCGGCAATGGTCCCGAGCGTATTCAGGTAGCGTTCCAGGTCGTGGACAACATGTGCTGCGGCCTCCTGGATGCTCTCCTTCATGACATCGCGCCCGTGGTAGGCATTGGCCAGGCCGGCGGCGAGAATGCGACCGAGTGGTGAAGACTGCTTCAGGGTGCGCAGCTTGCCGGCGTCCAGTTCGCCGCGCTTCAGCTGTTTCCACACCGTTGCAAGCAGGTGGGGCGGCGCAATTTTCCTGGGGTTGAGCGTGTAGAAACGCTCGATACAGATGGCCAGCATGAGGATGGAGCACAGCACAATGGGCACCATCAACCAGCCACCCGCTATCAACAGTTCAAGCACAGTTTCGCCCCGTCAGAAAAAATAGTGGTGGCATTATACGCACAGCGCCGCTGGAGCGTAAGCCGAAGGCTCCTCACATCCAGTAGCGGCGCACTTTTTCACGGTGGGCAGTAACTTGCAGCGGCTGGCCGGGCGTGATCCTGAATTCCAGCGCGCCTGCACGGGCGGTGTGATAGATCGCGAGCCGACGTCTGCCGAGCCGCTCGATCACACGGCTGTGGGGATGACCGAAGCGATTGGCATAGCCGCTGCTCACCACAACCACCGCCGGATGCGCACGTTTGAGAAAGGGTTCCGACGTGGAGGTCCCGCTGCCGTGGTGCGCCGCCAACAGCCAGTTACTGCGGAGGCCGTCACCCCAGTACTGCGCCAACAGGCGCTCCCGCCCGCCTTCGATATCCCCCGGCAGCAGCAGCCGGTAGCCGCCCACGTCGATCTGCAACACGCAGGAACTGTCATTACGGCGCGGGGGCATCTCGCGCGCGGGCGACAGGAACTGGAACATCTGCCCGCCCGGCCAGCGCCACGCCTCGCCCGCTATACACGGCCGCCCCGAATCGGGATTACCCACGCTCACCGGCCGCTCGCCGCCGTAGCGAAAACGGGTCACCGGCATGGCGCTGCGCACCACGGCAGTGCCGGCACTGTGATCGAGATCAGGGTGGCTGATCACCAGCGTGTCCAGCGCCGTGACACCGCGTTCGCGCAGGTACGGCAACACTGCCAGCGACCCCATGTTCACACCCTCGGGGTCGCCGCCGCCGGTATCGTACACCAGCGCCCGCCCACCGCCGCGCACCACTACCGCGGTACCCTGCCCGACGTCGAGCACCGTGACCACTGTCTCGGGGAGAGCCGGTTCGGCACTGTTCATGTCCGGTAACAGCAGCGGTGCCAACAGCCCTGCAGCCAGCAGTTTGACCGCACTTCTCCCGGGCAGGCACAGAACGGCGACTGATACCACCGCCAGCAGTACTGCCCCGCTATCGGCTGCCAGCGACAGGTACAGGCCGTTGCCATCGCTGCCGACAAGCTCGCGCGCCTGTGGCAGCAGGACTGCCAGCGGTGCACCGGCCAGCTGCCAGAGCGCTGTGTAGCTGTCCCCGCCGCACAGGAAGCTGGCCGCACCCAGCAGCGCCAGTGGCACTACAAACCATCCCACCAGCGGTATCATCATCAGGTTGACCAGTGCCGAGATCGCGCTGCCACCACCGAAAAAGAGCGCGCCCAGCGGCAGCATCAGCAGTGACATCGCAGCCTGGGTCTGCAACAGTCGCCAGCACCGGCCGGTACCGCGCTGCCAACGCGCAATCCACAACAGGGCGGCCACCGCACCGAAGGACAACCAGAAGCCACTGCCGACCACCGCCAGCGGGCTCAGTAACAGCACGCTGGTGGCTGCCAGCAACAGCCCGCTCAGCGAGTTCCCCCTGCGCAGCGCCGCATGGGCGACTGCGAAGCTGGCCAACATCCAGAGCGCACGCTGTACCGGCAGGGAAAACCCGGCCAGTGCAGCGTAAAGCCCGGCGAGCACCAGCGCGAGACCGGGTGGTAACAGCGCGCCACCGCGCCACCAGGGCGGCCACAGCGGCAGGCACAGGGTGCCGAGAAAAAAGCCGACGGCTGCGACCATACCGATATGCAGGCCGGAGATCACCAGCAGGTGATTGATGCCCATGTGCTGGAACAGCGACCACAGTGAGGCGTCTATACCACCACTGTCAGCGACAGAGACCGCCTGCAATACGGCCGCTGTTTCCGGTGGCAGCCCCAGGCTGGCAATCGCGGTACTGATACTGCGGCGCAGCCGGTCCGCCAGCGCGGCCCCACCTGCGGCACGACTGAGCCGCCGCGGTCCGCGGCCGGACTCCCGCACACTGCCGACGGCGTCAATGCCATTGCGGGCCAACCACTCCTGCCGGTTGTATCCACCCGGGTTCGCCAGTCCCCACGGTTTTTTCAGTTTCACCTCAAACTGCCAGCGATCACCCGGGAGAATCTCTTCCTCACCGTAGTAGGACAACAGCAGTGTATCGGGCCCGGCACAGCGCGGCGGCTGCAGTTCGGACACCGTGAACTCGAATCGCTGGCGAGGGACACCGCCTGCTACCCGGCTCGCCAGTGGTAGCGAGGACACGGTGCCGGCGACGAGTACAGGCACACCGACACAGTCACCGGCGATGCGCTGCTGCAGTAGCAGTGTGCCGTGCGCGCAGCCAAAGACGCAGCCGAGGCAGGCCCCCGAGCACAACAGCCGCGCCGGCGAGCGCCAGACAGCCAGTAGTAATCCCCCGACGCTCAGCAGCAGCGACGGCCACTGCGGCAGCGCCGGCCAATAACTTACTGACGCAATGCCCACCGCCAGCCCAATCATCCATGATCGCATACGCTGTATCCCGGTTTGCCACGACAGGCGGTGATGGCAGCACCGACGGCTGCGCCGCCATTCCCGTGACGCTTTGTCGTTCAGGAAATCCCAACCCGATCACACACGGGACTGGCAAATGCAGTTTGAAATTCACCGCTGATAACGCATAATGCCCGCTCGTCCATTCTCCGGGGCTGTTAATCCACTACGTCGAGCGTGGCAGTCAAACACATAGCTCTGCACAATGGCAGCTCACTTTCGACCACGCCGGATATGCCGAAGAAATTCCTTCAAAAAATCGTACCCAGCCCTGTCAAGGTTCGAAAGATCAAAGCCCTTGGCGTGCTCGGTGACTGGGTTTACGCCGGCAACCTCTGGCACCTCAACCGCTACTCAGCCTCCATGGCTTTTTTTGTCGGCCTGTTTGTCGCCTTCATACCGATTCCGGCCCAGACTGTTGTCGCCGCTGTGATGGCAGTGCTGTTGCGCTGCAACCTGCCTCTGGCCGTCACCCTCGTTTTTATTACCAACCCGCTGACCATGGCGCCGATATTTTATATGGCGTACGAGATCGGCGCGCTGATCGTCGACGTCCCGGTGCAACAGATGCAACTGGAACTCAGTGTGCACTGGCTGAGTAACAGCCTGTCGGCAATCTGGAAGCCGTTCCTGTTGGGATGCCTGATATGCGGCCTGTTTTTTGGCTGTCTCAGCTACTTTGTGATCAGCCAGCTGTGGCGCTGGAATGTCGTGATGCGATGGCGTGCCCGCAAGCGGGCGCGCGAGGCGAAAAAGCTCAACGATCCTGGTTGAGAATCATGGCCGGCGCCATTTTGGCAGCACGCCTTGCCGGGTAGATAGCCGCCACGACGCACATGCCGAGTGCAATGCCGCCCACGGTCACGATATCCCCGACCAACAGGTCCACCGGCAGGAAGGAGACGGGGTATACATCGGTGTTGAGAAACTGCATACCCAGCAGGCTCTCCAGCCAGTTGACCAGACCGGGCACGGCGAGGCTGCCAAGTGCGCCGAGAAGGCTCCCCAGTACCACACCGACCAGGCCGATCATCGCGCCCTGCAGGACGAATATCCATGCGATATCCGGCCCGGTGGCACCCAGCGTGCGAAGGATGGCGATATTTCCCTGTTTATCCAGCACCACCAGCACCAGTGACGATACAACATTGAAGGCTGCCACCGCGATGATCGAGAACAGGAGAATCGAGACCATGTCGCGGGACAACTGTATCGCCGCGTACAGGTTGCCGTGGGTCAGCATCCAGTTGGTGCTGTAGTAACCGGGTGGCAGATTCTCCTGTAATTCCCAACCGATCCTCTGCACGTCAAAGAGCTGGTTGGTGGCGATCCGGAAACCACTGACCCGGCCGTGCAATCCCGCCAGCTCAGAGGCGAGATCCAGGTGCACAAGGGCAATGCTCTGGTCCAGTTCAGTACCCGTGTTCAAAATGGCGCTGAGTTCTACGGTGTGAAAGCGCGCCGGCCCGACCTCCCCGGACTGACCGCCGCCCGGCACGATGAGGTTGAGGCGCTCGCCGACCTTCACACCCAGATGCTGTGCCACCCCGATACCGAGAATCAGGCCGTCCTGCTGCTGCGCGAAACGCGCGCCGCCGTTCCGGTCCAGGAAGGGCGTCAGTGCCCCGAACGCGCCGTTCTCATCGGCGTCCAGACCAATGCCACGCACGGTTTCGATATCAGTACCGCGGGTGACAAGGGCATCGAACTGGGCGAACGGGGTGACCTCTTCCACGGCAGGATGACGCTGAATCGTGGCGATAATCGCCGCCTCATTATCAATCGGGGCTGCGGAGTGCAGCGTGATATGTGGCACCAGGGACAGGATGCGCTCGCGCATCTCCTTGTCGAAACCATTCATGACTGACAGTACGATAATCAATAGACTGATGGCGAGCACCAGCCCCAGCATCGACAGCGATGACAGGAAGGCGGACAAATGCCCCTGGCCGAAGGCAAACGTATAGCGCAGCGCGATGCGCCATCGCTCGACGCGGGTCACGTCAATGCCTGCAGCACACCGTCGCGCAGTTCCAGGGTGCGGTGCATATGCGCGGCGATGGCCGGATCGTGCGTCACGACAACAAACGACGCCAGGTCCTGCCCCAGTTCATCGATCAGCGACAGGACCTGGGCGGCGGATTTAGGATCCAGGTTGCCGGTGGGCTCATCAAGCAGGACGCAGTCCGGGCGGGTGACCAGCGCCCTGGCAATCGCGACACGCTGGCGCTCGCCGCCGGAGAGCTGCGCCGGCCTGTGCAGCAAGCGGTGGCCCATGCCGACGCGCTCAAGCATCTCCTGCGCCGCCAGCGCCGCGGCCTTGCGCGCTGTGCCACCGATCAACAGCGGCATCGCGACATTTTCCTGCGCATCAAACTCCGGCAACAAATGGTGAAACTGGTAGACAAAACCGAGCTGCTCATTGCGCAAGCGGCACAGCGCACGCTCATCCAGCCGGGTCAGGTCGCGGCCGCGCATCAACACTTTACCGCTGCTGGGGTAGTCGAGGCCGCCCAACAGGTTGAGCAAGGTGGATTTACCGGAACCGGAGCCGCCGACAATCGCAATCTTCTCACCCGCCAGCAGTGTCAGGTCGACGCTGCGCAGTACGGTGACGGATTTGTCGCCATCTTCATACACGCGACACAGTGCCTCACACTGCAAAACCACATCACTCATAGCGTAAAACCTCTGCGGGCGCGATGCTGGCGGCGCGCCACGCTGGATACAGGGTAGCCAGTAAACTCAGCACAAAGGAGGCGATGACCACGAGCGCGACATCGTATGCCTGCAGGTCGGCCGGCAGTTCACTGATAAAATAAACGGTAGGGTCAAACAACTTCATGCCCAGTGCATTCTCCACGGCAGCCGTGATGGCCGCGATATTGGTCGCCAGCAATATGCCCAGCAGCGCGCCCACAGAGATGCCGACGCCGGCCAGTACCAGTCCGTGCGCGACAAAAATCGCCATAATGCCACCGGCGCGAGCACCCATGGTGCGTAGAACGGCGATATCGCGTCGTTTTTCCGCCACTGACATCACCAGCGTAGAGACAATATTGAACGCTGCGACCGCAACGACACTCAACAGCAGCAGGCTGACCATGACTTTCTCCAGCTTGACGGCCCGGAACAGCGAGCCCTGCGTCTGGCTCCAGTCTTTCACCACGTAGGACTCGGGCAGTGAGGCCGCCAGCGCCTGCATGATGTGCGGCGCCTCGAACAGGTCGCTGGTCTTGACCTGCAGACCGTCCACGCTGCCCTTGCTGCCGAGTAATTTTTGCCCGGTGGCCAGCGAGATATAGGCCTGGTAAGCGTCCGGTTGGGCACCGATCTGGAACAGCCCGCTGACGCGAAGTCGCTTGCTGCGCGGGAACAGCCCGAGCGGTGTCACGGTGAGACGGGGCACCGTCACCTCAACGTAATCGCCGGGGGCCACCCTCAGGATGCCGGCCAGCGTCGCACCCAATACGACATTGAAACCATCACCCTGCAGGCTCTCGAGATCGCCGGCAATCATCGCCGATGGCAGTTCCGAGACACCTCCCTCCGACTGCGGGTCCACCGCAGTCAGCACCGCACCACGCCGGGTCTGGCCATTGCCGAGGATGGCTTTTTCTGTGATATACGGCGACACGGCCAGCACACCTGGAGCTGAGCTGACCTGCGCCATCAATTCGGGCCACTGCGAAATACCGCCGCGCTCGGCCTCGATGAAGCCGTGCGGCACCAGCGACAGTATCCGGCCGCGCAACTCGCCGGCGAAACCGTTCATGATGGCCAGCACCACAATCAGGCTGGCCACACCCAGCACCATACCCAGCATCGATACGGTCGCGATCACCGATGTGAACCGATTGCGCTTGCGACTGAAGCTGTAACGCACACCAATAAAGGGCGCGTAATTGCCGATAGTGCTCTGCTTCACGCGTAAGGGCCGGTGGTCAATTGTTACTTGTCGGCCGGATAGTAGAGTTTGGCGGGTTTCCTGCCCGCGCTGTCGCTGCGCGTCTCTTCCTCGCAGCGCTGTGGGTTGCCGCCGCAGATTTCGCAGGAGGTGCTCACACCGAGCGCACCCATGCCGCCACAGGAGCCTTTGATCGGTGGTCGACCGGCCATGACGCCCACTGCCATGGCGGCGATAACCAGACCAAAAACCACGATACTGCCAAAAAATAATGCCATATGCCTGCTCTTCCGTTTGAAGGGTGACTTACTGCTGCTCGCCCAGGTAGCGGGAAAACAGCGGTGTGTGGCTCTGTTCAAAGCCATCGTTGACCCTGCGGATGAAATATACCGCCAATCCCTGCTCCTGCGCCACCGCCATCGCACGCTCGGCACCGAGCACGGTCAGCGCGGTCGCCCAGGCATCCGCTATCATGCAGCTGGGGTGGGCCACGGTAACCGACACCAGGTCGTGTTCGACCGGGTATCCCGTGCGCGGGTCGATGGAGTGTGAGTAGCGGCGACCGTTGCTTTCAAAATAATTGCGATAATCGCCGGATGTCGCCAGCGCAGTATCACTCATCGTCACCGTGGTGGCTATGGTGCGACCGCTGATATCGGGCTCCTCTATCGCTATGCGCCAGCCGTCACCGCGGCCGCTGAGGCCGGACAGGCGCATCTCGCCACCGACTTCAACCATGAACCGGTCTATGCCCTGTGACAGCAACCACTGTGCCACGCGGTCCACGGCATAGCCCTTGGCCAGCGATGAGAAGTCTACCGACAGCGCCTTGTCCTTGCGCACCTGCCGCGTCCCGATGTCGAGTTCGATGGCCTGTTGGCCGATACCCGCCATCACCTGCGCAATCGCCTGCGGCGACGGCGGTACAGTGACTGTTCCCGCCGGCCCGAACCCCCACAGGTCCACCAGCGGGGCCACCGTGACATCATAAGCGCCCTCACTGTGCTGGCCGATATCCAGGGCCGCCTGTAACACAGCGACGAATTCCGCCGAGGCGGTGAACACGCGGCCGCTGCCCAGCGCGTTGAAGCGGCTGATCTCGGAATCGGGGCGATAGGTGGACATGCTGAGGTTGACCTGCTCGAGTTGGGCCTCGATGCCGGCCTGCACGGACTCGACGCCGGGTGCCGTGGCGCCGGCAATGTACGTCACATGCCACGTCGTGCCCATTGTGGCACCCGCCAGTTTCTGCGGTGTCGCATCCCGTGCACAGCCCGCCAGCGCTAGCAGCAGGAACAAACAAAAAAGCCACTCGCGCGAGTGGCTTTGATACAGCGTCAGCAAGGTGTTAGCCGCCGAAATCGTCGAGCATGATGTTTTCAGGTTCCACGCCCAGCGAGGTCAGCATCTGGATCACCGCGGAGTTCATCATCGGTGGACCACACATATAGTACTCACAGTCCTCCGGCGCCGGGTGATCCTTCAGGTACTCCTCGTAGAGGACATTGTGGATGAAACCGGTGTAACCCTCCCAGTTGTCCTCGGGTTGTGGATCAGACAGCGCCACATGCCACTCGAAATTGTCATTTTCTGCCGCCAGTTGGTCGTATTCCTCAGCGTAGAACATCTCACGCAGGGAACGCGCGCCGTACCAGAAGCTGATCTTGCGTTTGCTGTGCAAACGCTTGAGCTGGTCGAACAGATGGGACCGCATGGGCGCCATACCGGCACCACCACCGATGAACACCATCTCGGCGTCGGTATCCTTGGCGAAAAATTCGCCGAAGGGACCGTACACCTTGACTTTGTCACCGGGCTTGAGCCCGAACACCCAGGAGGACATCTGGCCACAGGGGATACCCTCGCTGCCGGGCGGGGGTGTCGCAATCCGGATATTGAATTTGACCAGCCCTTTCTCTTCAGGGTAATTGGCCATTGAGTACGCGCGGATCACGGTTTCCTCGACCACCGACTCGAGTTTGAAAAAGCCGAACCGCTCCCAGTCGCCGCGATACTCTTCCTCGATATCGAAATCTGAGTACTTGACGCGGTGTGGGGGACACTCGAGCTGCACATAGCCGCCGGCCCGGAAATCCACGTTCTCGCCCTCGGGCAGTCGCAGCGTCAGCTCCTTGATGAAGGTCGCGACATTGGGATTGGACTCAACCGTGCACTCCCACTGCTTCACACCGAACACTTCATCGGGCACTTCGATCTTCATGTCCTGCTTCACCGCAACCTGGCAGCTCAGGCGCCAACCCTCAGCCGCCTCACGCCGGTTGAAGTGGCCCTGCTCGGTCGGCAGCATGGAGCCACCGCCCTCTTCGATGATGCATTTACACTGCGCGCAGGTACCGCCGCCACCGCAGGCTGAGGGCAGGAACAGCTCCGCCTCTGACAGCGTCTGCAACAGCTTGCCACCGGCCGGGACCGTGATGGTCTTTTCGCCGTTAATCAGGATGTTCACGGCGCCGGTACTGACCAGACGCGAGCGCGCCATCAGAATCAGGGCCACCAGCAACAGCACAATCACAGTGAACATGCCGACGCCAAATACAATTGTCATTTCCATATCAACCAGATCCTGCCTAGATATCGATGCCGCCGAAAGACATAAAGCCCAGTGCCATCAGGCCAGCGGTAATGAATGTGATACCCAGACCCTGCAGGCCCTGGGGAACATCAGAGTATTTGAGCTTTTCACGTATGCCCGCCAGAGCGATCACGGCCAGCGCCCAGCCCACACCGGAGCCGAGGCCGAACACGACACTCTCTGCGAAATCGTAATCGCGCTCGACCATGAACAGCGCGGCGCCGAGAATCGCGCAGTTCACTGTGATCAGCGGCAGGAACACACCCAGTGCGTTGTACAGTGAGGGTATGAATTTATCGAGGAACATCTCCATGATCTGCACGATGGCAGCGATCACGCCGATGTAGGACAGCAGACCGAGGAAACTCAGGTCCATATCGGGATAGCCCGCCCAAGCCAGCGCGCCGTCAGCCAGCAGATAGTGGTAGATCAGGTTATTGACCGGGACGGTGATACCCAGCACCACGATGACCGCTATCCCCAGCCCTATCGCCGCCTCCACCTTCTTCGAGATGGCGAGAAACGTACACATACCCAGGAAAAAGGCCAGCGCCATATTCTCGATGAATATGGACCGTACAAACAAACTCAGTAAGGCTTCCATTTATACGCCCTCGCCCACGGGGGTGTGTTTGGCGAGTTTGAACTCGGGCTCTTCGACCTGCTCAGTGCGCACACTGCGAAGTACCCAGATAAACCCGCCGATAAGAAAAAATGCGCTCGGAGGCAGCAGCAACATGCCATTGGGGATGTACCAGCCACCCTCCGTGGCCAGTGGCAGGATCTCATAGCCCATCAGTTTGCCCGCGCCGAAGATCTCGCGGAAAAACGCGACAGCGATCAATACCACACTGTAGCCGAGCCCGTTGCCGATACCGTCCATGAAGCTGGCGATCGGCGGGTTCTTCATCGCGAAGGCTTCGGCTCGCCCCATCACGATGCAGTTGGTGATGATCAGGCCGACAAAGACCGACAGCTGCTTGCTGATCGTGAAGGCATACGCCTTGAGGAATTGATCCACCACGATGACCAGCGACGCAATGATAACCATCTGTACAATAATCCGGATGCTGCCCGGTATATGGTTGCGGATGGAGGAGATAAACATGCCCGAGAAGGCCGTCACCACCGTCAGGGCCACGCACATCACCAGGGTGACCCGCATGGAGGATGTGACCGCCAGCGCGGAGCAGATACCGAGGATCTGCAGCGCGATCGGGTTGTTCTTGAAAATTGGTCCGGTGAGCGTTTCTTTGATGGCTGACATAATCAGGCCTCCCCGTCTCGCAGATTGTTCAGGAATGGCTCGAAGCCCTCTTCACCCAGCCAGAAGTGCACGAGGTTGGTCACCCCGGTGCTGGTCAGCGTGGCCCCTGCCAGACCGTCGATCTCCCAGGGGGCATTGGCGGCGGTCGGATCCACTGAGCCCTTGACCAGCCTGATGTGCACATCGCCATCGCGATACACTTCCTTGCCAGGCCAGAAGGCCTTCCAGCGCGGGTTGTCGACCTCACCGCCGAGGCCCGGTGTCTCCCCGTGCTCGTAAAAGCCGAGACCGGCGATCGTATTGGCATCGGATTCCAGGGCGATGAAACCGTAGAGCGTCGACCACAGTCCGTAACCTCGAATCGGCAGGATGATTTTCTCGATTTCGCCCTGCGGGTTGTTGACCAGATAGACGATGGCGTACTGCTCGCGCCTCGATATCTTGGCGACATCCTCTTCCGGTGTCAGCGCCGTCGAGCGGCCGGGATCCTTTGCCGCTTTGTGCTGGTCATATTTGTCGGGATCGACTGCACCGTCGGCGAATTTTCCGGTAGTCAGGTCGACAACGCGGGTCTGCACGTGCGAGAACTGCTCTTCAATCGACTCCCCCTCAACCAGCATACCGGCGGCTGCCAGGATGTTGCGCTTGCGGTCCAGCGTCTTGTTGACCTCCTGGATCGGTTTCAGCATCACCACGGCGGTGGACACGATCACGGAGCAGACGATACACAGTGAAAACGCGACAATCAGTGTTTTGCTAATACTGTCATTACTGGACACGGGCAAGCCTCCGTTTGATATTAGCCTGCACAACAAAGTGGTCCATCAGCGGCGCAAACAGGTTGGAGAACAGGATTGCCAGCATAATTCCCTCGGGAAACGCCGGGTTGACGACACGAATGAGGACCGTCATCACACCGATAAGGATACCGAACGCCCACTTACCAGTGTCCGTCATCGCAGCTGAAACCGGATCGGTGGCCATGAAAACCATACCAAATGCGAAGCCGCCGGTCACCAGATGCCAGTACCACGGCATGCCGAATGCGAGATTGGTGTCAGAGCCTATCGCGTTCAGCAGCGATGAAAACGCGAACATACCGATGAAGACACCGGACATAATGCGCCAGGACGCGATTCGGGTGATCAGCAGCAGGACCATGCCGAGGGCAATGGCCAGCGTCGAGGTCTCCCCTATCGAACCGGGAATCGAGCCGATGAAGGCCTCCGTCCAGGTCCAGGTCTGTGTCAGCGCGTCCATACCGCCCGATGCCACAACGGACAGCGGTGTCGCACCTGTATAGCCGTCTACCGCCACCCACACAGCATCCCCGGACATCTGCGCCGGATAGGCAAAGTACAGGAAGGCGCGGCCGACCAGCGCTGGATTGAGGAAGTTCTTGCCGGTACCGCCGAAGACCTCCTTGCCGATCACGACGCCGAAACTGATACCCAGCGCCACCTGCCACAGGGGTATATCGGGCGGACACGTCAGCGCAAACAGTATCGAGGTGACGAAAAAGCCCTCATTGACCTCGTGCCCGCGCTTGATCGCAAACAGGATCTCCCAGGAAATCCCGACCAGGAACGTCACGATATAGATGGGCAGGAAGAACACGGCGCCGTACCAGAAACAGTCCCAGATGCTATTGGCGTCGTATCCGGCCAGCAGTTCGATCAGCCAGCCATGCCAGCCCTCGACCGCGTACCCTGCCGGCATCACCTCATTGGCCTGCGCACCGAGGTTGTACATGCCGTAGAACATGGCCGGGAATGCCGCGAACCACACGGTGATCATGATGCGCTTCAGGTCGATACCATCGCGCACGTGGGCAGTGGATTTGGTCACCGAGTTGGGGGCGTACAGGAAGGTGTCGAACACCTCGTACAGCGCGAACCACTTCTGGAATCGACCGCCTTCCTGAAAGTGATGCTCCATATTGTCAAGAATCTTTCTCAATCCCACGGCTTAGCCCTCCTTCTCAATGCGCGTGAGGTTATCCCGCAGAATCGGTCCGTACTCGTACTTCCCGGGGCAGACATAGGTGCACAGGGCCAGGTCTTCCTCTTCGAGCTCCAGGCAACCGAGTGCCTGCGCCATTTCCGTATCGCCGACAATCAACGCACGCAGCAGCTGTGTCGGCAGGATATCCAGCGGCATCACTTTCTCGTAGCTGCCCACCGGCACCATGGCGCGCTCGCTGCCATTGGTGGTGGTCGTCATCGGCAGCGGCTCGGTGCCGGCGAAGCTGGTCACGTAGATTCCCATATTGGAGTGTTTCTTCAGGCCCGGCGACAGCCAGCCCATAAATTCGCGGTGGCGCCCCTCCAGCAGGACAGACACCTGGTTGTGGTAGCGACCCAGATAGGCCGTACCGCCCTGCACTGCTCGACCGCCCAGCACTGAACCGGAGACGATTCGGTTCTCACCACTTTTCATCTCGCCGGCACACAGGGATTGCAGGTCTGCGCCGAGACGGGTGCGCAGCAGTCGCGGGTTCTCGATCTGCGGCCCGGCGAGCGACACCACACGCGGCGTGTAGACCCTGCCGTCGAGGAAAAGGCGCCCGATCGCGATGACGTCCTGATAACCGATTGTCCACACGCATTTGGTGGCGCTGGCGCCCCCGAGGAAGTGTACATGGGTGCCAGCCAGGCCCGCTGGATGAGGACCTTCAAATTGCGCCACTTCAATATTGGCGGCGCTGCCCTGGGGGATTTGCGCGCCCGCTGCCGTGCACAGATAGAGTTTGCCCTGCGTCAGGCGGGCCAGCAGCTCCTGGCCGAGAGCAAATGCCTCGGCGTGCTCGGCGATGATAACGGCGGGGTCAGCCGCCAGTGGCTGGGTATCCATGGCCGTGACAAAGATGGCTGCGGCTTCAGATGCCGGTGCCGGCACCTTGCTGAAGGGTCTCGTTCGCAATGCCGTCCACTGCCCGCTGCGAACCAGTTGTTCACGTATTGCGGCGGCATCCGGCAGCGACTGGCGAGTGCACGTGGCAAACTCCACCGCATCATCGCCATCGATATCGATAACGACCGACTGCAGTACCCGCTTGGCGCCGCGATTGATCGCGGCCACCACGCCGGAAGCGGGTGCAGTGTAGCAGACACCCTCGGTTTTCTTGTCGGTGAACAGCTCCTGGCCCAGTTTGACGCGATCGCCTTCGCGCACGGCCATGGTGGGCTTCATCCCGACGTAATCAAACCCCACCAGAGCCACTGCACGCACCGCGGGTGCGTCTTCAATAACTTGACGGGGGGCTCCCTGAATCGGAATATTCAAGCCCCGCTTGATCTTGATCATACGATCTGCCTACAGCTTCGAAACTAATGTGAGTGGACTGTAAATGCATGCGGGCTCATCCCGCATATGGCCAGGGCCACAAAAGCCCTCAACATTGACTATAACTCCGATATGCGCAATGTCCGGCGCCGGAATTCAGGCCGCGCGCATTATACCGGATAGGCTCCCCAAAAAACCACTCCGGTTGACGCTGATATTGAGGTCTTCGAACGATTTGGAGTGCCCCGAAACAAATAATCCACTGTGGCGGCAGTGATTTGCTGCCGCCAACTGGTACCTGCCGCCTAACCCTGTTGCGGATAGACCGCGTAATTGAGCCCCGCCATCTGCTCCAGGATGCGGTACACCTGGCAGCTGTAGCCGTACTCGTTGTCGTACCACAGGTACAACACAGCCTGCTTACCATTCACGATGGTCGCCTTGGCATCGAAGATACAGGCGTGCCGGGAACCGACAAAGTCGCTGGAGACCACCTCCGGTGAGGCGGAATAGTCTATCTGGTTGCGCAGCGGTGAATGCAGGGCCTGGTGCCGCATAAACTCGTTCACTTCCTCGACACTGGTCTCGCGACTGAGAGTCAGGTTGAGAATCGCCATGGAGACATTCGGCGTCGGCACGCGGATGGCGTTGCCGGTCAGCTTGCCCACCAGTTGCGGCAGCACCTTGCCCACGGCAACAGCGGCGCCGGTTTCGGTCAGCACCATGTTCAGGGGTGCCGCGCGACCGCGACGTGATGCGCTGTGGTAGTTGTCTATCAGGTTCTGGTCGTTGGTGAATGCGTGCACGGTCTCGACATGACCGGCGACAATACCGAACTCGTCATCAATCGCCTTCAGTGGTGGCGCGATTGCATTGGTGGTGCAGGACGCCGCGGAGATAATGGTGTCCGAGGGTTCGATGATGTGGTTGTTGATGCCGGCGACGACATTCTTCAGCGAGCCCTTACCGGGTGCGGTCAGAATGACTTTACTCACGCCCTTGCTGTTCAGGTGCTTTGATAGCCCGGCCTCGTCGCGCCAGACACCGGTGTTATCGATGATGATGGCGTTATTGATGCCGTACTGGGTGTAGTCGATCTTGTCCGGTGCATCCGCATAGATGACCTTGATCTCATTGCCGTTGGCGACAAAAGACTGTCTCTCCTCATCCATACGGATGGTGCCGTCGAAGGCACCGTGGACCGAGTCGCGGCGCAGCAGGCTGGCGCGCTTTTCGAGGTCATTGGCCGCCTTGCCCTTGCGCACCACTATCGCTTTCAGGCGCAGGCAGTCCCCGCCGTTGGTCTGGTCAATCAGGATACGCGCCATCAGGCGGCCGATACGGCCGAACCCGTAGAGCACGACATCCTGCGGCTCTTCCAGTGGCTTGCCCTTGAAGCCGATGAGGGAACTCAGCTCGCGATCGAGATACTGCTCCAGGCTCAGCCCTTCGGCCACACCTTGCACGGAATAACCCACCGCCAGCCTGCCCACATCGATATGGGCGGGACCGAGATCCATCTGGCTCAGCCAGTTGAACACCGGGAACGTCTCTTTCTCGGACAGTTCGTTGCCTTCCACCTGGCGCACATAGCGGTGGTCTTTCATGATCTCGTAGACGGAGCGATTGACCAGTGGCTTGCCATAGATGTAGCACATGACATTTTTTTCACGGCACAGCCGGCCCACCAGTGGGATCATACCCTCGGCCAGCGCCTCGCGCTGTTTCCAGTCCTTGAAATAGTCGTCGGGACGCGTACGCTTGCGATTGTTCGCCATTGGATACCTTAATTTTGCGCAAGTTCAGTTCAGGGCGCGTATTATTATCTGTTGCGCTAGGGGGCGCAAGCCGCGATCTGGCAAATTCACGGTCTGTGCCCCGACCGGTGCTGGCGATCATCGGTGCCTTCGTTATAATTGCGCAGCCTCCCACCCGGATTCACCCTGAAGCGGCAGCGATTTATGTTCAGCAAGCTGGTCGAAAAGACCCCATGGCCACAGAAAGTGGCGTCACGCACAGCAATCGGCCCTTTCAGCGGCAGCGCGGACGCGCGCTGTATCGCAGAACTCGCCGCCCCGGATCGCCTGCTGGTTGTCATCACCGCCGACACCAGTGCATCGCTGGCACTCGAGCGCGAGCTCCCCTTCTTCCTCGATGCACCCCTGGAAATCCTGGTATTTCCCGACTGGGAAACCCTGCCCTACGATAATTTCTCACCGCACCAGGACATTATTTCGGAGCGCCTCCACACGCTGTACCACCTGCCCGCACTGACCTCAGGTGTATTGATCGTGCCGATGCCGACACTGATGCACCGGCTGGCCCCACGGGAGTACATCGCCGGTTGCAGCCTGGTGCTGCAGACGGGGCAGACGCTCGACGTCGAGCGGTTTCGCAAAGACCTGCTTCGCAGCGGCTATGTCAATGTCGAAACCGTGTATGAACACGGCGAATTTGCACTGCGGGGCTCACTGCTGGATGTCTACCCGATGGGCAGTGAACTGCCTTTCCGCATCGACCTGCTTGATAACGAGATCGATTCGCTGCGCACTTTCGAGCCCGAGAGCCAGCGCACTGTGACCAAGGTCACAGGTATCAACCTGTTGCCCGCACGCGAATACCCGCTGGATCCGGAGGCGGTGCGCCGTTTCCAGATGAACTGGTATGACAGCTTCGACGTCGATCACGATCTCTGCCCTACTTACAATGAAGTCAGCGGCGGACGCAGCCCCGGGGGCTGCGAGTATTACCTGCCGCTGTTTTTCACCCAGTGCGCCACCCTGTTCGACTACCTGCCGGACAACAGCGCAATTATCACAGTCGGGGATCATCACGGCGCGGCCCTGCACTTCTGGAACGACGTCAACACACGTTTTGATGAGTACGGCATTGACCCGAGACGCCCGCTACTGCCGCCGCAGCGCTGTTTCACGCCAGTCGAGGAACTGTACCATCTATTCAAGCGGTTCCCGGTACTGGAATTGCGCCACAACCCGGACGCCGCAGTACACCGGCAGACGACGGTACTGCCGCCGCCCAACCTCGCCGGCAGTCACCCCGCGGATTCCGCCACCGCAAACCTTGTCCGCTTCCTCAGCGAGCACCAGGGCCCGGTACTGCTGTGCGCCGAATCCGCCGGGCGCCGTGAGGTACTGCTGGAATCGCTGCGGGAACACCAGTTGCAGCCCACCGTGGTGTCCAACTGGCACGAGTTCATTGCCTCGGGGCTGGATTTTGCAATCGCCACCGCGCCGCTGGACCGCGGCCTGTACCTCGGGCCGGGCGAGCCGACACTGGTCTGTGAAACGCAGCTGTTCGGGAACCGGGTGGCGCAGCGACGACGGCGCAAGAGCAGCGGCGACGACGTCCAGGCCAATGCGTTCAAGGCGCTCAATGAACTCCGCGAAGGGGTCCCCGTAGTGCACCTGGAGCACGGCGTCGGGCGCTATATCGGCCTGCAGAAACTGGCCGTCGACGACCAGGAATTTGAGTTCCTCGCGCTGGAGTACGCGCAGGGCGCCAAGCTGTATGTGCCGGTGGCCTCGTTGCACCTGATCAGCCGTTACAGCGGCAGCGACCCGGAACTGGCTCCGCTGCACAAACTGGGCTCGGACCAGTGGGAAAAAGCGCGTCGCAAAGCGAGCGAGAAGGCGAATGATATCGCCTCGCAGTTACTGGAGGTGTACGCCCGTCGCGAGGCTCGCCAGGGCTTCACTTTCGAGACCGAGGACAGCAACTACGCGCAGTTCTGCGCCGCCTTCCCCTTCGAGGAAACACCTGACCAGCAAGCCACCATCAACGCCGTGTTGAACGATATGCGCAGCCCCAAGGTAATGGACCGGCTGATCTGTGGCGATGTGGGTTTCGGCAAAACCGAGGTCGCGCTGCGCGCCGCCTTCGTCGCCACCAGCAACCGCAAACAGGTGGCGGTACTGGTGCCCACTACGCTGCTGGCACAACAGCACTACAACTCCTTCAGCGACCGCTTCGCTGACTGGCCGGTGAATGTCGAGGTTGTCTCGCGCTTCAAGTCCGGCAAAGAGCTGGGCGATGTCACGCGTCGCGCCCGCACCGGCGAGGTGGACATCCTGATTGGCACGCACAAACTGCTGCAGAGTGATTTCCGCTTCAAGGATCTCGGCCTGCTGATCATCGATGAAGAGCACCGCTTCGGCGTCAAGCAGAAAGAGGCCATCAAGGCCCTGCGTTCAGAAGTCGATATCCTGACGCTGACCGCCACACCCATTCCGCGTACACTCAATATGGCGCTTGGCGGCATGCGCGATCTCTCCATCATCGCCACGCCGCCAGCACGTCGGCTGTCGATCAAAACCTTCGTGCGCGAGCACAATGTCGCACTGATCAAGGAGGCCGTATTGCGTGAGACACTGCGCGGCGGCCAGGTCTACTACCTGCACAATGAGGTGAAGACCATCGAGGAGACCGCGCGCAAACTGCGCGAGTTGCTGCCGGAGTTGAGTATCGCCGTGGCGCACGGCCAGATGCGCGAAACACAACTCGAGCAGGTGATGTCAACGTTCTACCACCGCCATCACCATGTACTGCTGTGCACCACCATTATCGAAACCGGCATCGACATCCCCAATGCCAACACCATTATCATCGACCGGGCCGACAAGTTCGGGCTGGCGCAGCTGCATCAGTTGCGCGGCCGCGTCGGGCGCTCGCACCACCAGGCCTACGCCTACCTGCTGACACCGCCACAATCCGCCATCTCCACCGACGCTGGCAAGCGACTGGAGGCGATCGAGGCCGCCGGCGACCTCGGCGCGGGCTACCTGCTGGCAACCCATGACCTGGAGATCCGCGGCGCGGGCGAGTTGCTTGGCGACGAGCAGAGCGGGCAGATACACAGCGTCGGCTTCTCAATGTATATGGATATGTTGCAGCGCGCGGTGGATTCGCTGCGGCGCGGGGAGATCCCGAACGTGGATGCACCCCTCGACCAGGGCACCGAGGTCAACCTGCGCGCCCCGGCACTGATCCCGGACGACTATTTGCCAGACGTGAACAGCCGCCTTATCCTCTACAAGCGTATCGCAGCGGCGACCAACAACACTGAACTGCGCAGTTTGCAGGTAGAGATGATAGACCGCTTCGGCCTGCTGCCACCCCAGATAGACAACCTGTTCCAGGTGTCGCGATTGCGACTGCGGGCACAGGATCTGGGCATTCGCACTATTGAAGCCGGACCGGAGGGTGGTAGTATCGACTTCAAGGGAACGACACCGGTGAATCCGCTGAGCCTGGTCGAGTTGGTACAATCGGATCCACGCAGTTTCAAGCTGGCCGGTGCGACACGCCTGCGATTCGAAAAAGAACTCCCGGATATACACGACCGTTATCGCTTCCTGGAGCAACTCATGGACTCACTCGCCACAGACCCGGGGAAAACCGCCGCCCATGCCTGACCGCTCAAAGACAAACCTCTATCGCTACCTGCTGTTCGCCACCCTGGTATGGTCGCAGTGGGCGCAAGCGCAATCGGAACAGCTGTACCAGGTCGAGTTGCTGGTATTCAGCCGCCCAGCCGGGGCCACCGCCGAGTACTGGGAGCCACTCCCGGAACTCGCCTACCCGGCGCGCTCACGCTTCCTCTCCTATCCGGGCGCACCGAGCGGCACCCAGGCTGCCACCTCAATTCCCGAGAGCAGCCCGGCACCTGTCGGCACCTCCGTGGCGCAGCCATCGCAGCCGACAGAGTTCACCACCCTCGCCGCCGGGGAGCGCCGGTTTGCCGGCAAGGCTGCCGCCATGCAGCGCAGTGGCCGCTACCGCATCCTGTTTCACGAAGCCTGGATACAGCCCATGGGAAGCCAGGCCACTGCGGTGCCGATTGTGTTGGACAGATCCGGGGATGGCGGCCCATGGCCGGCACTGCAGGGTTCGGTCAAGCTCTATCTGTCGCGCTATTTTTACCTGGATACCAACCTGTGGTTGAACACCCAGGGGGAGTACCTGCAGGGTGACTGGCGTATGCCCGCCCCACCGAGGGCACCGGCTTCACAGGTGAACCCAATCAGCACAGCCGCCCCGGCGCAACCGGTCTCCCTGCAGGAACCGCTGGACGCGGAACAGGTGGCGATAGAGTTCGAAGCCGCCACCCGGCCTGTCCCGGACACCGCGACGGACCCGGACTATCCGTACCGCCACGCGGTGCTGCTGCAACAGACTCGGCGCATGCGCAGTGGCCAGGTGGTCTATATCGACCATCCGTTGCTGGGGGTTCTCGTCACCATCACCCCGCTGGACGCTGCGCCTGGGGAGTGACAGCAGCAGCCAGCCCCGGTGCGGCCGGCCGCTGAGCTGTGTCAGGCGGTTTCGCGCTGCCGCAACAGTTCACTCAACAGTTTCCTGACGACGGCCGCTTCACTCGCCAGGATCTCCCGCATCATCGCCAGTGTCAGCGGCAGGTCGCCGAGACCGGCGGCAGGGTTTACCACCATGCACACCGAGGCATAGGGCATATGCGCCTCGCGTGAAAGCGCGGCCTCAGGCATCCCCGTCATCCCGACCACATCACAGCCGTCGCGCGCCAGGCGCTGCACTTCCGCCGCCGTCTCCAGACGGGGGCCCTGGGTGACACCGTGCACGCCGTAGGCTTCATGCGCAATACCGGCACTGTCGGCCGCGGCCAGCAGTGCCATCCGCAGGTGCCTGTCATACGGCTCGGTGAAATCGATATGCATCAGTTCTCCGCCCTCGCCCTCGTCGAACGTGTGCTCCCGCCCCCAGGTGTAGTCGATCACCTGGTCGGGAATCAACAACCTGCCGGGGCGCATGTCCTCGGTGATACCACCGACCGAGTTGATCGCAACGATGCCGTCGATGCCCAGCGATTTGAGCGCCCAGATATTGGCGCGGTAATTGATCCGGTGCGGCGGGATGGCACCGGGGCTGCCGTGGCGCTGCAGGAAATAGACTGTTGTTTTGCCCAGGCGCCCCTCCTGGATGGGCCGCGACGGTTCGCCATACGGTGTTTGTATCCGGTGTGAACTGACAACCTCCAGGCCCTCCAGTTCATCGATACCCGTACCGCCGATAATTGCCAATGGCTTCATGGGTGCACCTCCGCTGCAATCGCCCGCATCGCTGCTACCGCGGCGATGCGGTGGAAACCGCCCGCGTTAGTGCTCCCTGTTCTGTGTGTTTTCAATGCACTCCCCTTTTGTACATGCAGTGGACGGTGACCGCCACACCCTGCAACCGGTGTGGCGACCAGGTGGCGTCATAGTGGCACCGATTGCAACCGGAACAGACTGGACAGCGCATCCAGGATTGCTCGATCCACAATCTGGTCAATCAAAACTGCGCCGTTTTTAGACAAATTGTTTATGTCGATGCCGGCAAATAGTCATATACGGGTATATAAAGGCCAGCGCTGAACTAAGTCAACTCTTGAAAGAGACCGCAAGCGCTTGATCTGTTTTAAAAATATCGCGGCGCGCTAATACCAGCGGCTGCTGGCGCCCTCCTCGGCCGGCATCATCGCCGGGTAGACATGCATCCCTATCATGATATGTTGGATTCACAGCAATCAGTGCTGGCAATGGGGGAAGCCAAATGAAAATGTTGAGCCCTATCGTGGGTGCTTGGTACAAGGACTTGCAGACGCAGGCGCTGTTTGAAGTCATCGACTGGGATCCGGGCAATTTCACCATCGAGACCCAGTATCTGGATGGCGAGGTGGCCGAGTACGATCTGGATGCCTGGCGCGAGATGGAGTTGCAGGAGGCCGAGGCTCCCGAGGACTGGCGCGCCGCCTTTGAACTCGACGACGATGACCTGGTCGACCCCGACCTGCCGATGCATCCCGAGGACTGGGCCAGCCCGGTCAACTCCATCGAGCCCGACGCAATGTACGGCGTGGAAGACTACTAGGGCACGCGGATACACGCGCCCGTCGCTGGTAACCGGGGCGTCGGGGCACGCACCCTGCTCACTGCCGCCACAAAGACAGATGTATTACATTTGTTGTATTTTGTAATACATTGAAATACACTCCGCCCCACTGTAGTGACGCATCGTCCCAGTGGAGGCAGTGATGACCGACCCCAAAAGCAATCGCCGTCGCAAGCCGGCGAAAGACCGTGTACTCCAGGCGCGCATTCCCGAGCAACTTGACAATGAATTACGCGGACGCGCGGAACAACTCGGCCTGTCCGTCTCGACTATCGTACGCAATGTGCTGCTGAACACCTTTGACCTGGTCGAAGGTGTCGTCAGCGATAGCTCGCAGCTGGCAAGGGCGCTGTCGGGCCGACCCGATACCCAGCGCAGCGCCTTGCCGGCGCCAGACGCACCCGACGATTCACCCGACAGCGTCATCGGCTGGCAGCAAATTGTGCTGAACAGGAATGGTGTCTGCGAACAGTGCAACGCCCTGCTGCCAGCTGGCGTGAACGCAGCAATCGGTGTCCCCACCGGCCCGCGCGCAGTGCTGATCTGCGAGCAGTGCCTTGGCGCGCGCTCGGGCGCCGCGCACCAGCCCGGGGGCGGACCCGCACCCAGAAAACGGCCCCGGCCAAAGACGGCATCCGCCAAAGCAGCTGGACGCAAAAAGTAGCGACATCCCCTCACTGGACACTACGGAGCACACCATGGTTACGACAAGAAAGTTGGCCGCTGGCAGCAGCCGGCTCCTGTTCGATTCCGTCGCCGGCATCACTACGGCCGTCGAGGGTATGCACGAAACCATCGCCCGGCATCCGCTGCCCTGGACACCACAACCGGAGCGACCCACACGCGCACACGGGTTGATCGCGGCTTCGGTCTACGCCAGCATTCGGGGAGTGAATCACCTGCTCCGGGAGACCCTGGACCTGTCGATAGGGTTGCTGCCGGAAGTGCTGGATACGGCGCCGCCCTCTGCGGCGTCGATAAAGACGGTTTCGGCACTGAACGGCGTACTCGGCGATCATCTGGACGCCACCGGCAATCCACTGGCCATACCGATGCAGTGGCGGACACCGGAGCTGCCGCTGGCACTGCAGCGGGAAGCGATTGCTGCCACCGTGGACCGGCCATCCAGCCACCTCGTGGTATTCGTGCACGGCCTGAGCATGTCGGAACTGTGCTGGCGTAACAAGGGCGCAGACGGCATCGGCGAGCGCTTGCGCGATGAGCAGGGTGTGACCCCACTGTACCTGCGCTACAACACCGGGCGCCATATTTCCACCAACGGCAAAGAGCTGGCGCTGCAATTGCAGCAGTTGTGCAGCCAGTGGCCGGTGCCGGTGGAATCGCTGTCGCTGATCGGTCACAGCATGGGCGGACTGGTCATACGCAGCGCCTGCTGGTATGCGCAGCAGGCAGGCAATGACTGGCTGCCCGCGTTGCAACGCGTGGTGTGCCTCGGCACACCGCACCACGGCTCGGTGATCGCCAGGGCCGGACACGGCCTCAATGCCGCGATGGAAAAGATTGCCTATACGCAGCCGCTGGCGTTTGGCCGCCGCCGCAGTGCCGGGATCAAGGATCTGCGCCACGGTGACCTGCTCGACGAAGACTGGCGCGATCACCACCCCGATGCGACACGCCCGGACACCCGCCGGCCGGTGCCGCTACTCCCGCATGTCGAGTACTACTTTGCCGCGGCGACGCTGGGCCGGGATCGAAAAGACCCGCTGGGGCATCTGCTCGGCGACCTGCTGGTGCGCCTGGACAGCGCCACCGGTTCGCACCGGAACGGCCTGCGCCACCTCCGGGTGAAGCAGGAAAACTGCAGGGTTTTCCACGAGAAAAACCACTTCGACCTGCTCTACGACGCGCGCGTCCAACAACAGGTCGTGGACTGGTTCAACGCCTGAAAACGCTTTTGGCTGCGGCCAGCGCCTGTTGCGGTGTATCAACCGCCGCGAGAGACGGGAATCAGGGCACCTGTGATCGATCGCGCAGCCGGCGAGGCCAGAAACAGAATCACCTCGGCGATAGCCTCGGGTTTGACCCAGTCACTGGTATCGGCATCCGGCATATCCGCCCTGTTTGTGGGCGTGTCGATGATGGTGGGCATTATCGCATTGGCCGTCACCGAGGTATCGCGGAGTTCAGCGGCAAGCGCCTCCGTGAACCGGTGAACGCCGGATTTGGAAGCCGCGTACGCGCCCAGCCCCGCCCCCGCCTTCACGGCACCGGCGGCGCCGATACTGATGACCCTGCCAGCCGCACTGCCACGCAGCGCGGACAGGGACGCCTTGCTCATGGTAGCGGCGGTCACCACATTCATCGTGAACATACGCTGCCAGGTGTCGAGGCTGCCGCCGTCGAGCGTCTCCCACGCAAAGCCACCGGCGATATTGACCAGTACGTCCATGCCACCGGCAGTCTCGCAGACCGCGGCAACCACCTTTTCACAGGCGGCGGCGTCAGAGAGATCGACACCCGCGTAGTCCCAACCGCCGGGGTTGTCGTCCGGCGCGGTGGGGGCGAAATCCACACGCGACACCCTGTGCCCCTGATCGGAAAACGCCTTCGCGACCGCGCGACCCAGTGCGCCAAAACCACCTGTTACCACTACACTTCGACTATCCACTGCATCTTCTCCTTATTTTGGGTTGCCACCCGTCATCTCAAACTGGCTGTGCGCTTCGCGTGTCTATCGCGCGTTCGCACTTGAGCACCACGCCCTGCCGCGAAAACCTGGCGCACATGATAAAGCACCGATCGACACTGATCGAGTGAAAACACCGGGGGCGCCTGGCTCCCTCTCGACTGCTCGCAACCGGCAAGCTGACGGTGCCCTGCGGCTAGCGCGCGTAGGTACACTGCGCCAACGGCTGCGTCGTGTCGGCACCGGGCCAGTAGGCGATCGGAACGGCCGAAACCGAGTTTTTGGGTGAGCCTTCAACCACCTTGTCGCTGTACACCAGATACACAATGACATTGCGGGCGAGATCACAGTACCGCAGCACTTTCATACTTTTGAAGATGAGTGACCGGCGCTCCCGGAACACCCGTTCGCCCTTCTCGAACGGTTCGCGGATGACTATCGGCCCGACCTGCTGGCAATCCAGCGAGGCGTCTGAGGTGTCCTCGGCGAGCCCCAGGGCACCGCTGTAACCGCCGACCTGGGCCCGGCTCAGGTAGCAGGCGACGCCCTCGACTTTCTCATCATCAAAAACATCCAGCGTTATCGAGTCATCCGGTGACAGCGCACGCCATTTGGTATCGACACTGCCCAACTCCTCAGCCACAGCCGGTATCGCTGCGATTAATACGAGTGAAAGAAACCACGCTTGCGGCGCCATAATTGCCCCCGGCTGGAATTGACGATGGGCAAAGCTTAACACCCGGGAGCGCCAGGGTGCGCGTAAAACTGTCCTCCAGCCGAGGGATCGCCGCGTCTCAAAGTGCACTGCCGATGCGCATACCCTCCTGTGTCGCCTTGCGAATCAAACCAAGGCCGGTGCAGTCGCCGATCGCGTACACTTCCGGCGCCAGTTCCTGTACCCGCTCATACAAGCCTGTTGCCGCGACCGGTTCCCCGGCGACAATCACGCTGTCGGCCGCCATCGTGCGCAAGCGGCCCTGTGCGGTGCGATAGCTCACCGCGCCCGCCTGAATCGCCTCACAGGTCACCTCGGTGTTAATACTGACACCGAGTCTGTCGAGCCTGTCCATGTGCTCAGCGCGGCGCTTGGGGCCGATTTCAGCGGCAATCCGCTTGCGTGGCTCCAGCATACTGACCAGCCGCCCGCGTCTCGCCAGAAACTCAGCCAGTTCAATCGCCGCGAGATCGGCACCGACAATCACTACCCGGCGACCCAGCGGCAGCCACAGACGGGAGCAGCGCCTCAGCAGTGCCGGCGTCAGATGCCTGCTCGCCGCTCGCGCACAGCGCGCGGCAATCCCACGCACGGCCGCCGGCACCATGGTGAATTCCGCAGCGGACGCCCTGCCCTCTACGATACGTCGCAGCTGTGCGCCGCTGTAGACATGCGCCTGCCCTGCCCCTGCTATCGGCGGCGTGCGAACCTCTGCGCCGCTGGCAACGACGATGGCATCGGGATCCAGGCTGCGCAGCAACGTAGGGGTGGCCTCCACACCGAGGCGTATATCGACACCGGATGCCCGCAGTTGGCGGGGCAGCCACTGGTAGAACGGCTCGTTATCGGCGTGGACGGTGGCCGCCATCAGCAGCGACCCACCCAGTCGCCCCTGCCGCTCCAGCAAGGTCACACTGTGACCTCGCAGGTCCGCCACCCGCGCCGCTTCCATCCCGGCGGGACCGGCGCCGACAATCACCACACGCTTGCGCCGCGTTGCCGGCGTCAGCTGGCAATCCAACTCACGTCCGGCGGCGGCGTTCACCGCACAGCCGAGATTGAGCTCGGTAATCATCGAGTCGATGCAGTTCTCACAGGAGATACAGCGCCGGATATCGAGCGCGCGACCAGCCCTGGCCTTGGCCGGCCACTGCGGGTCAGCCAGGAAGGGGCGCCCCATCGCAACGAGGTCGGCACTGCCCTGCTGCAGAATGCGCTCTGCCTGCTCCGGGGTGTGGATGCGGCCAACCACAATCACCGGCACATCGACGACCTGTTTGATCGCCCTCGCCGCCGTCACATTGGCACCGTCTGGATAATCACTGCCCATCACCATCTGACTCACCAGGCCGTCGGTACTGCCACCGCTGACCCGGAAGGCATCGGCTCCTGCCGCCACCAGCAGTTGGGCCAGGGCCTGCGATTCATTGATCTCGCGCCCACCGGGAGAGCGCTCGTAACCCGACAGGCTGATCGTGACTGGAAAGTCCGGGCCTACAGCTGCGCGCACTGCCGCGAGAGTTTCCAGCAGCAGCCGCGCCCGGCCGGCGAGCCGTTTGCCTCCATAGGCATCGGTGCGCGCATTGCGCAGTGGCGACAGGAACGAACCCAGCAGCATATAGACATGTGCGGCGTGCAGTTCCATGCCGTCATAGCCTGCCGCTTTGGCGCGCACCGCGGCGGCGGCATACTGTTCGATCACCGCGGGAATTTCCTCAAGTTCCAGCGGCCTGCTGGCCTGGAACGCCCCCGGGTTCACATTGACACTCGGGCCAAAGCCCGGCTTGTCCTCATAAAAAGGCGCCAGCGACTCCGGCCCCGGATGGGTGATCTGGGGCTGGATTTTTGCACCGCAGCGGTGTGCCAGCGCGGTGATTTCGCGGTGCAACGGGATGAAGCGGTCTTCCGCAAGACTCAGCGAGTGCGGTTGATAGCGGTGATCGAGCGCCACCGAGCAGACCTCCAGCGTTATCAGGCCGACGCCTCCCTCGGCTCTCGCCTGCAGGTACGCGAGCAGACGCTCCGAAGGCTCCTGTCCGGCGGTACCGTAATTGGTGGTCATGGGCGACATCACGACGCGGTTCGCCAGTGCCATGGACCCGATACTGATGGGCGAGAACAGCGTCTCAAACGGCATCAGACGTTGCCCTGCCCGGGAGCGGCCGCGGACTGTCACTGGCTGTATCAAAGGTAACACGCATAAGGGGTATTCCTGTCGCTCGTTGCAATCCCGTCAAGCCGTGCGCAGAGAGGCCTGGAAAAGCTGCGCGAGCCGATAACAGCAAACCTACCACAACCCCGGCAGCTGTCACATCTGGCACCTCGTTTGCGTGCGCGTGGTCAGCATGGCTGAACCGGTTGTCTGGCGTGTGCGGTTAGAGCAGCTACCGGCTTCAACAGCCATCCGCTGCACGCCGGGCGCCCTTGGCACATCAGGCCGCGTGTAGCGCCGATATTTAACCCTGCCCGGTTCAGTTACGGATACCCTCACGGTGGCACCGCTAAAACTGGCACAGTAGCCTGCAGCTGTAGCCCTGTTCGCGCGGGATTCCCCGCGCGCGATAATGACAATAGCCCGAGGTGGTCCCGTGCAAGCAATGTTCATAACCGAAACCGGTGGACCCGAGGTACTGCAGTACGGCGAGTTGCCCACACCAGTGCCCGAAGCACAGGATATCCTCATCGAGGTGGCCTACGCTGGCATCAATCCGGCGGACTGGAAGAATCGGCAGGGCCTGCTGGCGCCGTTCCGACCCTACAGCTTTCCCTATGTGATCGGCTTTGACGCGGCAGGTATCGTCGCGGCGGTCGGTGGTGAGGTCACCTCCTTCAAACCGGGTGACCGTGTCTTCACACCCACCAACCACGGCCAGGGCGGACAGGGCAGCTATGCGCAGTACACCCTGGCGCACCAGCACAGGGTGGCACCCGTCCCCGATAGCCTGCGCCTGGACCAGGCCGCAGCGCTGCCCGTGGCCGCGCTCACCGCCTGGCAAGCCCTGTTTGACCGCGGCGGGCTGCAGCCCGGCAGCAAGGTGTTCGTGCACGGCGGCTCCGGTGGGCTGGGCAGTTTTGCCGTGCAGTTTGCGCGCTGGGCCGGTGCCGGGGTCGCCGCGACCTGCAGCACTGCCAACGTGGAGTATCTGCGAGGGCTGGGCGTGGCACTGGCGATCGATTACCAGCGCGAGGACATCGCGAGCACGCTCCGCGCGTGGGCACCGGACGGGGTGGATTTACTGGTGAATGCGGTCGGCGTCTCCAGCCTTCCCGGTGAACTCGACCTGATCCGGCGCGGCGGTACGCTGGTCAGTATTCCCACCCTGGTGGACGATGGCGATATGGCCGCTGCAACCGCCGCGGCGCAGGCGGTGCAGGTAAAGCACCTGTATTCGATGATGGATGACAGCCAGTGTGCCGCCACGCTGTCGCGTATTGCCGCGTTAGTGGCGCAGGGCGACATCACCCTGCCGCCCATCCGCGAGTTTCCATTAACCGCGGCAGCCGAGGCACACCGGGTCATACAGTCGGGCCACAACCGCGGCAAGCTCATCCTGAAAGTGGCAGACCTCGAATAATCCACTGTATTTAACGCAACCCCGGAGCACCCTCACCATGATTACCGTCCAGGACAGGATCGAGGTCGCAGGCGACAGGCTGGAACAACTGATGCAACTGTTTCGCGACGCCTACATCGACCTCGCCGCACGGCGCGGCCTGCAGTTTATCGAGTTCCGGGTGTCCCCGCCTGTACAACTGCTGCAGGGCGTGAATACACTGTGGCTGCGCTGGCAGGTAGCGGACGTCGGCAGCTGGTGGGCAATGCGCGCGCAGTCCGGCACTGCCGCTGTCAGCCGGTTCTGGGACGCGGTGGACGCCCTGTGCGAGTCCCGCACACGCGAGTACCTGAGCGAGGATACCGCCGGCGTACTGCCGCAGCCTGTCGATACCCGCGAGTGGAGCATCGCTACCCGCGGACACCGTGAAACCGCGCAGCTGTCAGTGAAGGACGGGCTCACCGAGGAGCAGCGCCGCACACTGGAATCCCTGCTACAGGAGGCGGCGACGCAACTGCCGGGGCTGGAGCTGGCCAGCCTGTCTGCCAATCTTGCGCCGGAATATGCCGCCGGGCACTACACCTGGGACCTGCTCTACCCCGATCGAGATACCGCCGTCCAGGCCCGGCGCAGCGCACCGTGGACGACTGCAATCTGCGAGGCCCTCACTCGCTTTTGCAACACCTGCCACGCCCTGCAACTGGACACCATAGCCGCCGGTGTACGGCGCCCGGACCTGGCCGGCGGGATTAAACGCACGGCTTACTTCCGAATGCTGCCAGGCATACCGGACGGCAAAGCCCGGCGCTTCGAACAGGACCTGCTGGAAATGCCGGGACAGATTCCCCAGATACTCAACTGGCGCCTCAGTCGCGCCACTGCCCTGCCCTGGCACACTGCCGCGGGCGCACCCTGGACGTATGTGTGGGAGCAGGAGTACGAGCAGCTGGACGACCTGCTCGGTCCCTATATGGCACATCCGCACCACTGGGGCCATATCGATCGATGGTTTGACCCGGAGTCGGGTGTACAGGCGGTTGACACAGAGCTGTCGCACGCGTTCTGCTATCTCGACAGCAGCATCCTTGGTCGCGAGAAACAGTAAGCGCCGTCGGCTGGCAGGCCGGCAACCTGGCGCCGGGCAAATGGGCTGATTTAGTGGTGGTTGATCGCAACCCCTATGAGACACCGGCCGCTGAATTGCACGGCATCAAGGTGCTGGAAGTTTTCCTCAATGGACAACCCGGGTTCGGGGCACTGCCCGGGCCGGGTTGATGCTGTGACGACCGATTGCGCGCTAGTGACCAGTGGAATCCGCAGTCTCGTTACGCCGATGCCTTGGGAGATCCCCCCCTGCGAGTGTAACCAAGAAGGCCCAGCGCCAGAGTCAGCAGTGCCGGTGGTGTTGTGTGACGGGAGTCACAGTTCGCGCCAAACACCTGTCAAAAATGCTGACACCGGGCCCGCTGCGGCTACAGTGCTCGCGGGCGGGGGTGTAGCCCCCTTTGTAACCTGCTCGCTTCATAACCACAGTGGATGCGTGCAGGCACCCGCCGCATCAACAGCCATCCAGGCTTGTGGTAGCATTGCCTCGCGTTATGCACATGCGTGGCACTCTGGTTCCTACTCACAGGGGCAACTATTGACGGGAGAACTGTATGCGGTACTGGATTCAACAGATGATTTTCTGCGTGGCGACTACCGCGTTTGCCTCCGGGGCAGCCTTCGCTGACAAGCCGGAGTCACCGGGCAACAGCGGGAAAAGCAAGGCGGCCACCAACAGCTCCGAGCATGCTGCGCAGCCCGGAAACAGCGGCAACGCCCCCTACTTCAGTGACGAGCGCGTCAGCCTGATCAGGCAGTATTATCTCCAGACACCGACATCTGCTGGTTGTCCGCCCGGACTTGCAAAGAAAGGCAATGGCTGCCAGCCACCGGGACAGGCAAAAAAATGGCACCGGGGTGAGTATCTTCCCCCCGATGCGATTTACCAGGAACTGCCCCTCGCGCTGCTCAATGAACTGGGCCGCACCCCGGAGGGTCAAAAAATCATCAGGATCGGCACGGCCATACTGCTGATAAACGCCGCCAGCGGTTTGATTGCTGACGTCATTGAGGACTAGTCTCCAGCGCAGTGCTGCCTGCGCCGAAGACGGCTGCCCCGGGACTTCAATCCAGAGTCAGCCCCAGTTTGACCGTTACCTGCCAGTAGTTGACCTGGCCCTCGTCGATCTGACCCCGCACGTCGGTGACCTCAAACCAGCGCAGGTTATGCAGTGTTTCGCTGGCCCGAGAGATGGCCGCCTGCACGGCCTCCTCCACCGATTTGTCCGAAGAGCCGGTGATTTCAACCGATTTATACACGTGTTGCTGCATGGTAAACCTCCTTCTTCACTGAATTCACCCGGCAACGCCATCTTTGCACGCAGCTATCGCCGGTACGTCCGTCATAAGTAGTGCAAACTTCATGCCTGCACCTGCAGCCACATGAGTGCAGCCGCAACGACCATGAACAGGTTTTCGGTTAGCGAGATGGCGCCCAGTGGTACATTGCTGTTCCCCCCCACACAGGCGCACTTCAATTCACGGTGATCGAGGTAGACCGCTTTGGTCACAGAAACCGCGCCCTCAATCCCAATGAAGAGCGCTACGGGTGCCACCACCCACGCTGACCAACCAGCCAGCATCGCCAGACCTGCATACGCCTCAGCAAACGGATACACGTAGGCATAGCGCACATCCCGCATGGAGAGCAGATCGTAGGTAATGAACTGGTTGGTAAATGCCTCCAGGTCGCGGAGTTTCTGGATCGCGAGTACACACATGGATACCGCGATGAAATCTGTCAGCAGCGGCAGCAGGCTGATGCCCGATGCCGACCGCAGCGCTATCGCAACAGCGACCAGCAGACTGGTGGCGAAAATAGCAATGACAGGCCGGTAGTCGTCGCCATCACTGTCCGGGCTTTGCAGACCAAAATAGGTCCGCAATTCCTCGTACCCGCCAATACGCCTGCCATCGATAATGACCTGTGGTGTCGTCTTCACATCGAACTCTTTCTTGATGTGTTCCACCTGCTCGCGAGACTCCAGCGTGCGGTCGTCAACAGAGAACCCTTTGCGCCGCAGCAAATCCCTCGATTTCAGACCGAATGGACACAGGTGATCCGTCGAATCCATCCTGTAAAGTACTGCTTGCCTGGCCACTGCCATCCCCCCACTGTTCATTCAAGCGCATCTGCACTGTCGCCGATGCTTACTGGAACGGACGCAATTTGCATGCCACGCACCCACTGCCGTCAATCGACGCTCAACTTGCCGAACAACGTGGTCAAACACGCAAAACGACCCAGGTGGGTAGCGCCACGGCAGCTGCTTTTCGTAAGTTTTGCAGCCGCGGCTGTAGTTTTTTCAAAATACCGGGAGCCCAGCGGGAGAGAGGCCTTGGCGGGCGGTCAGGGGCTTCTTTTCGTGGACCAGAGCAGCCCGGCAATACCCAGTGAGAAAAGTGCCAGAGTACCGGGGGTGGGAACACGCGTGGCGAACACGAGGTTGTCGAGATTATAGGCATCCAGCGTTCCCGGTGCCTGGTTATAGAACCGCACGGCGCTGAACGACCCGCTGTCACTCACGAACCCGGCAAAGCCACTGTAGCCCAGAAGATACACCGACGGACCCGGCGCCACCGATGCGGGATTGGCAGAGCCAGCAGAGGAAGCATTGCCGGTGCCGACAGCATAGAGTTCAAAACTGTCCGGTCCTGAGCCATCGTCGATAACAACCGATGCAAGGCCCGGTGCCACTTCAGAGAAATCAAAACCAAACGCAAAAACCGGATGCGGGAAAAACCAATCGTTGTACGGCGTGGCATAGACCCCTTCCGGCGAGACGGCCATGTGGAAACTGCCAAGTGAAACGGAGTTGTCGAACAGAAACAGACCCCAAACCGTCGACAGGACGCCCGAGTCGAACGTGATGGCGCCACCCTGCCCTATGTCGTTGTCAAATGGATCGGACACGACGGCCGCATTACCTAGCGCCACAGTCCAGTCGGACAGATTGTCGTAGCTGGTCACAAGCGCCTGCGCGCCACCGGCACAGCCCGCGAAATACAGTACTGCAATACATCGGACGAAGGTTTTCAAAATGTCCTCCCCGTTCACCACCACGTGAACAACCAGATGCTCATGCCGCGCGCGCAGCAGATAGAAATACGACTCTGGCAGCGTGCTGTCTCGGGCCCGTTCACTCCAGGCGCCAATAAATTATAGACGGCGTGTCGCTGTTTTTCCCGTCCACGTACGAGAATCGTTTGTACCATTGAGCTGGATCAACAGACCGGATGACGCGGGACTACACAGAGAGACAGCAAGGGGATTACCAGCGTTAATCTGGCAGATAGACAACCTGACCGGCTGTTCTATAGTGGTAACAGGAAATTGAATGGCGGTGAGGGAGGGATTTGAACCCTCGAACGGTTGCCCGTTACACACTTTCCAGGCGTGCGCCTTCGGCCGCTCGGCCACCTCACCGTGAGGGCGCGCATCATAACACAAGATGGCGGGCTTGCCAGTCCTGAGTGCGCACCCGGGCACAATTTCAATCGCTGCGTGACGTCCACTCAGAAGAACCGTCCAGCATAGCCGCTATCCAGTCCTGCACAGAGATACCCTCCACCTCCAGCGCGGTGCGCCCGATCAGGAACGTATGGTCGCTGCCGTCTGCAATCAGGCTGCGGACACGGTCAGGATGAGCCGCTTCCACTTCCGCCATCTCCCTGATCAATTCCGGCTCCCACTGGGCGCCGCTGATGCCGAAAAAGAAGGTGGCAATGGTGGAGTCCTGCTTGTGACTCAGCAGGCTGAGACGCAGGTTTTGATCCTGCTCCAGGCCCCAGCTGTGCACGCCGGTACCGTGACCGTCGTCGCCGATGCAATCCGGGCAACTGGCAGGCAGGAAGGAATCCAGGATATTCCAGTAGCCGAGCAGCCGTTCAAAAAACTCCGGCTGGTTGGGCCTGCCGACAGAGACCCCGGAGTCATTCACCACATCGATGGGGACATCCGGATACAGGGTCCGCACCAGCGGGATCGCGAAAATAGTGCCAAAACCACCACCGCTGACCCCCATCAGCACGATGCGACGCGGCGAGGGGAACGTCTGAACTGTGACGTCCAGCGACGCTGAGAGGTTGTGCAGGCCGTGGTGAAACTGGTCGCGGGTACCGGGCTCAAGAACGCCATTGCCATCGACATCGTATTCCACATCGGAGGCATGCACGCCGCCGTCACAGTAGGGCAGATAGGCGATATTCATCTCGGTGATCGGGTTGCCCGGCAGGTCAACATCGAGAATTCCCGCCTTGGGGATGCCGGGCGCAGCCGTTTCCGTGGCGGCGCAGAGGGTATCCCAGCAGGCGCCCCCGCCCTGCAGGAAAATCACCAGGTCCTCAGAGCCGGCGTCGCGCGTGGACATCGTGTATTCCGTGCCGCGCAGGCACATCGGGCCATCGCTGGCGCTGAAACGGTGAATCACCGTGTCGCCCTCGGTTTCTGACAGCATCGGGGTATAGACACCGAGATAGCGTGTCACCCCCTGGTCCACCAGTTCCTGAAAGGGGTTGGCGTCGACACTGCCGGTATCGCCGCTGCTGTCACTGCTGTTGTTATTGCTATTGCCGTTGGAACAGGCTGCCATCAGCGCTGCGAGCGACAGGCCTAACAGCGCCCGCTTTGTCGACGGGCCAAACACGGGAACACGGTTGCGGTTTGTCATCATTATTCTGCACCTGCTGGATTGGAAGAATCATTTGGGCTGGCGCGCCCAAGCCTACCGTGACCGCTCACTGGCGATCAAGTCTCGGCAGCGCACTGGCACCGGCCTGCGTACTGCGAAAAGGGTTGATATCAAGCCCGCCGCGACGCGTGTAAAACGCCTGGATATGCAGGAATTCAGGCTCACACACCGCCGTGATATCGCAGAACATGCGCTCCACACACTGTTCGTGAAACTCCTGGTGTTGCCGGTAGGCGACAATGTACTGTAGCAGTGAACCCCGCGAAACAGGCAGGCCGCGATAGTGCAGCCACACAGTGGCCCAGTCGGGTTGCCCGGTCACCGGACACAGGGAGCGCAGTAGATGGCTGTACACCTTCTCTTCCACCGCCCGGCCCGCCTGCACCTGCAGTTGCCCGGCACAGGGTTCGCCTGACCACGGTGCCAGCGGCTCGCCGTCCAGGCAGGCACCGGCGAGGCGAGCACCGCTGAGCGCTGCATCATCCACCGGGAA
Source organism: Halioglobus sp. (assembly GCA_020443425.1). Lineage (GTDB taxonomy): Bacteria > Pseudomonadota > Gammaproteobacteria > Pseudomonadales > Halieaceae > Marimicrobium. Next base: position 109,538 of record JAGRIE010000001.1, on the reverse strand, counting down.
CAGCTCCAGGGTGACAGGCCTGCCCGCAGTCGCGCTGATATCGGCGACAATCACCTGCCTCGCCTCGTCATCGCCTGCAAACCGCTTACTGTTCAGGGAGTTCAGGTACAGCTTGAAAGATTTGGATTCGACAATATTGGGGGAATCCGCCGGCACCGCGAACCGCCCCACCCGCACCACCGGTTTGCCGCTGTCGTCCAGCCAAGACATCTCGTAGGCGTGCCACAGGTCGACCCCGTGAAACGGCGGCGCCTGCCGGATTCCCAACTGCTGCCGGGCCGTGGCGCGTGAGATGGCATACAGCAGCTGTGGCGCGTAAGTCTGCACCACCGGTGTATGCCGGCCCAGTAACAGTTTACTGTCTGCCGCGTCCACTGTTGCCCTACTGCCGCAGTCGCTTGCCCGAATTGAGCAGATGCATGCTGTAGGCGAAAGCGGCGACGGTGAAAAAGGCGATCATGCCGAAGGCCACTGGCAGGCTTACATCGGACACGCCCAGCACCCCGTAGCGAAAGGCATTCACCACGTATACCAGAGGATTGAGCCTGGACACATTGGCCCAGAATTCCGGCAGTAGATCCATGGAGTAGAATACGCCACCGAGGTAGATCAACGGTGTCAGCACAAAGGTCGGGACAATGGAGATATCATCAAAACTGTTGGCATACACCGCATTGATAAAACCGGCCAGCGCAAACAGGGTGGAAGTCATCAGTACCACGGCGATCACCACAAAATAACTGTGTATCTGCAGGTGGGTGAAAAACAGCGAGACCAGCGTCACCACAATGGCGACCAGTATGCCTCGCGATACACCGCCCACCACATAGCCCATCAGGATGACGACATTGGCGACCGGGGATACCAGCAGCTCCTCCACGCTGTGGCTGAATTTCGAGCCGAAAAACGAGGACACCACGTTGGCGTAGGAGTTGGTGACGATGGCCATCATGATCAGCCCGGGCACGACGAATTCCATATAGGTGAAACCACCCATCTCCCCGATACGCGAGCCGATCAGGGACCCGAAGATCACAAAGTACAGCGACATCGTAATCGCCGACGGCAGCAGCGTCTGTGTCCAGATACGCAGGTAGCGCTTGATCTCTTTCCTGAGGATGGTCATGAAAGCCACCCACTGCTCACGCAGGCTCATGCTGCACCCTCGACCAGATTGACAAACATCTCCTCAAGACGATTAGCGCGGTTTCTCATACTCGTAACACGGATCCCCTTTGACTCAAGCGCGGCAAAAACCTGGTTCAGGTGCTGGCCTTTCTGTACCTCGACTTCCAGTGTGTGATCGTCCACCCGGCGCGCGACAAACCCCTCGAGTGCGACGGCCTCCGGCAGGGACTCCGCACAGTCGAGGATAAACACCTCGTGACTGAGCTGGCGCAGCAGTGCCTTGATCGAGGTGTTCTCGACGATATTGCCGTGATTGATAATCGCGATGTGCCGACACAGCGCCTCCGCCTCTTCGAGGTAGTGCGTGGTCAGGATGATCGTCGTCCCCTGCTCATTGATACGCCGCAGGAAAGTCCACATCGATCGACGCATTTCGATATCGACCCCGGCACTGGGCTCATCCAGGATCAGCAACTGCGGTTCATGGATCAGGGAACGCGCAATCATCAACCGGCGTTTCATGCCCCCCGACAACATACGCGCCGGCACATCGCGCTGGTCCCAGAGCCCGAGCTCCCGCAGGTATTTCTCGGCGCGCTCACGCGCCAGTGCGCTGGGCAGGCCGTAGTAACCGGCCTGGTTGACGACAATATCCAGGGCCTTTTCAAACTGGTTGAAATTGAACTCCTGGGGCACGATACCGATATAGCGCTTGGCGGCGGGGAAATCGACATCGATATCCACATCAAACACCTTGACCCGCCCGCCGGTTTTCCCCACCAGCGAACAGATAATGCCTATCGTGGTCGATTTACCGGCGCCGTTGGGCCCCAGCAAGGCAAAGAAATCGCCCTGTTTCACCTCGAAGCTGATGCCCTTCAAGGCTTCAAATCCGTTGTCGTAAACCTTGCTTAGATTTTCAATTGTCAGTGCTGGTATCATCGGGAACAGGCTGTTTGCTTGGCTGGACAAGCGCGCAATTGTACCCGTATTTTCCCCTATAGACGACAACACCGATGAATGACCAACAATACCTGGAGCACTGCCGCACGCTGTGGCGCGAATTCTCGAGCACGCTGGCCACCCGCACAGCGCAATTGCCGGACGATCACCCGCTGCGCGAACTGGCCGCGGGCTACCAGGCTGTGGCCGACCGCAGCGCTGATCTCTACGAGCAGGGCCCACAGCTGGTGTCCCGCCTGTTCGACACCTACCCCGAGTTTGCGCCCACCCTACCGCGGCAGATACTGTGGTTCCTCGGTGGCGACTGCCTGCACTACATGGCGGACGACGAAATCGCGCAGTACCAGCAACTGGAGGAACTGCGACTGGCGGCTGCGGCGCTGGGCGAGCAATTTAACTTCACCGAGGCCAGAGCTAAGCTGCTGAACTTACAGTAGAATTTTCATTGGATTTTGAGTGCGGCAGGGCTTGACGGCACCGCCCTGTCTTCCTACAATGCGCGCCTCTCGATGAAGACCGCTGCGTCCCCTTCGTCTAGTGGCCTAGGACACTGCCCTTTCACGGCGGTAACAGGGGTTCGAACCCCCTAGGGGACGCCATTCATCCAGTACCAGGTTTGCGGGAATAGCTCAGTTGGTAGAGCGCAACCTTGCCAAGGTTGAGGTCGCCGGTTCGAACCCGGTTTCCCGCTCCAAGATTTCCTCCGTATACCCCCGGAACAGCTCACACAAGGTGCAACCTTGCCAAGGTTGAGGCGGGGCGCGCAGCCTCGCCGGTTCGAACCCGGTTTCCCGCTCCAAGATTTCCTCCGTATTCCCCCGGAACAGCTCACACAAGGTGCAACCTTGCCCGCACTTGTCTAGTCCGCGTCCGGTGCCGGTTGCAGCTTCACCGACAGGCTGTTGATGCAATAGCGCAACCCGGTCGGGGCCGGCCCATCCTCGAACACATGTCCCAGATGAGCACCGCAGGCCTTGCACATAACCTCTGTGCGAATCATGCCGTGGCTGATATCGCGCGCCTCCTCTATCGCCCCGGCCTCCGCCGGCTGGAAGAAACTCGGCCAGCCGCAGCCCGAATCGTATTTGCTGTCCGACAGGAACAGTTTCTCGCCGCAGCAGCGACAGGTATAGATACCCTCTTCCTTGCAATCCCAGTACTCACCGGTGAAAGGTCGCTCTGTGCCTTTTTCCCGGCACACATGGTATTCCTCGGGGGTCAGTTTATCGCGCCAGATGTCGTCGTCGTGCATGGTTACTCTCTCGCTGCTTGATCTTCGCTCGCTAGCCTACACCAGGCCGGCGCGACTGGCCACGCGCGCGATGGGCCAGCAGCGCCGCTGTCAGTCACGCGCGCTCACTCGGTACAACACAAAATCGTCATACCCGGTGTTGATAACGCGGTAGCCACACAGTTCCCGGTCCAGTGCGGCATCGTTGGTATCGACCAGCAGCGGGCGGCCCTGCAGTGCCGTGATCTTGGATTTGGCCGCCACTACAGTGATGTTATCGAGGCCGACACCGCGTATCACCGCGGGCGAGAACTGCTGGTTGCCCCGCCCGAACAGATGGCCCTGCCCGCCTATCACGGTGGCCACCAGTTGCGTCGGGCCCGGCGCCTCTGCAAGTAATTGCAATAGCGTTGCCTCATCGGCGTCCGCTGCCAATACCTGGCCGCCCCTGATCACATCCACACCCAGCAGTGTATTGGGCAGGCCCAGTTCATGCATGATGGCTGCCGTAGTCGAGCCGGGACCGATCAGGTAGGTGCACTCCGGGTTCATCCCCTGCGCCTGCCACGCGGCGATGTCCGCGATGGCCAGGTCCGGGTCCTCGCGTCCCCCGACCTTGGTATGCTGCAGATAGTGCCCCTCACTCGGCACCATCATTTCACCGTAAAAGCGGCTGCGCACAATACCCTGGCGAAACGCGGTTTCATCGATATCCCGCACTTCCTGCGCCTGCACACCGACCAGTCCCCCGTCGACCAGACGCAACAATAGCTCACCGGCCGCCTCGGGCGACACTGCGAACACTGCGGAGTGCATCTTCACACCGGCCGGAATGCCCAACACCGGACAGCGCTCACCCACAACATCGAACACATCGCGAGCGGTGCCATCACCGCCGGCGAACAGCAGCAGGTCGATACCGGCCGCCGCCAACTGCGTCACCGCCGCCCGTGTATCTGTGGCGCTGGTGAGGTTTGCGGGGGCATCACCGAGGACCTCGTAATCCAGTGCCAGGCCCTGCAGTGCCCGCTCTCCCATGTCACCGGCCCAGCAGCTGAATCGCACGCTACCGGCAGCCGGTTGCAGCATTTGCAGGGCCCGCACCGTCCGTTGCAGCGCCCTGTCCCTGGCCTGTGGTGGCAGAGCTGCCACCCGCTGCCGCAGGTCCTCGCCATCACTGCCCTTCATGGCCAGGCTACCGCCGAGTCCGGCCAGCGGGTTGACTACCAGCCCGATATGCAACACCGCACTCACACCTGGGCCCTCCCATCGACAGTCTCACACCCCAGCGCATGCGCGAGTGCCCGCTGCTCCTGAGACTCAAGTCCATACACCGGCGAGCCCGCCAGTTCCCGGCGCTCGCGGTAGCCTTTGCGCAGCGCATCGAAACCCGCTCCGCTGGGCGCAGCCGATGGCTCAGCGGCAACGGCCTCGCGCAACAGCGCATCGTCCTGGACAATGTCGTAGCGGTTCTGCAGCAGACTGCGCACGAGCCCTGCCCCGGCCAGGCGCGCGGGCGCCTGGATGGCCGCCATCGGCAGTTCATTGCGCGACTGCGCTGCCCCCGCCAGGCCCAGACACTGCTTGGCTGCGTCGCACAGCATGCGCGTCGCCTGTAGTTTGCCATCGAGGCTGTAGCCGGCAATATGAGCAGTACCCAGCGCCACCCTGTCCAGCAGCGCCGGCCTGACAACGGGCTCACCTTCCCATACATCGAGCACCACCGGCTGGTCGGGCACTGCCTCCAGGTGGTGAAGCAAGGCGACGTTATCGATTACCGGCCCTCTGCTGGCATTGATGAGCAGTGTGTCACTCCGCAACAGGCCCAGTTCCCGGGGCCCCAGCAGGTGAAAGCTTGGCCAGGGCTGTGCCGTGGTCAGCTGCGCGTGCAGGCTGACCACATCGCAAGCCAGCACCTCCTCGAGTGCCGCGCAATGGGGAATGGTATCCGCCGCCAGCCAGGGATCGTATACCCGGCAATGGATGCCCAGCGCCGTGAAGCGCGCGGCCACCACCCTGCCGATCACACCATAGCCAATAATGCCGATGGAGCCACCGGCCAGCAGCCGCTCCAGTTGATCGTCGATCGCGGCGATCGCCGCCAGCACATATTCAGCCACGGAATTGGCATTGGAGCCCGGCGCATGGGCGAACCCGATAGCGTGCTGGGTCAGGTATTCCAGGTCGATATGGTCAAATCCGCTGGTCGCGGTTCCCACAAACCTGACCGCGCTGTCGCGCAGCAGGGCCTCGTCCACGCGGGTCACTGACCGGACCAACAGCACATCGACACCGTCGAGTTGCGCCCGTTCCAGGGTGCGGCCGGCGGCGCGCCGGACAGTGGCAAACCCGCCGAAATACGCCTCGACGGCGGGGATATTCTCATCTGCAAGGACCGTCAGTATCACGACCTGCCCCGCTGCCAGGCACCGATCATCGCTGCAGTTCCGCCAGCGTGAAACGCAGCTGCTGCTCGGGGATATGCGTGCCGAAGGCACTGCATAACGCGCGGTAGTAGATCCCGGCCCGTGTCGGCAGCCCCTGCTGTTGCCACTGCAGCGCCTGCTGCTGTACGGCGCGCAGGAAGGCCGCCGCGTCGTGCGTGCCCTCGCCAGCCAGCGCCAGGTTATCGGTGCTCACCTGAAACCGGTAACCGCAGGCTTTGGAAAAGTACCACTCCAGCGCCTGCGGTTTACACTCAACCGCCTCGAAAGCCAACTGCTGCTGGATAGTGCGTCCCTCGGGCGCATACCAGTAGCCGAAATCGACCTGGCACCGCCGCCGGGCGCCGGCGATGCACCAGTGCGAGACCTCGTGCAGTGCACTGGCAAAATAGTCCAGCCGGTAGTACAGGATGTGCGGGGCACCGGCAACGGCGGCCGGCTGGTACAGGGGCTCATCGGCACCGCCACACAGGCGCGTGTTGAAGCGGTCGGCAAAGCAGTTGTTGAAAACCTGCTCCAGGCGCCCTGCGCGAAATACCGGGTCATTCTCGATACCGATGTGTGCAGCCGCCTCCATCAACCGGCACCCTGTTTACGCAGCAGGTAACGGTACTGTCCCTCACATTCGTCACGGTGTAACAGCTCGTGTCCGAGGAACGCACAGAATTTGGGGATATCGCGCTCGGTCGAGGGATCCGTGGCCAGCACCTGCAGCGTTTCACCGACCGCTATATCGCGGATACGGTTGTGCAGCAGCATGACAGGCTCCGGGCAGTAGAGGCCGGTGGCGTCGAGTATGTGATCGGGTTCCAGGTTCACAGGCGCCCTCGCTCAGCCGTTGAGCAACAGTTCAGCCTGTGCACGCGGCACCAGGTCCCACTGTTCGCTGTCAGCATCGTAGAGCAGTTGCAGGTCGCCACTGCGCAGCTGTTGGCGCAGTTGCCCAACCTTGCTGGCCAGTGTGCTTTCGCGCTCGCCATAATCAGTGCCGTCCCGCGACACGTACTCCTCCAGCAGAGCATTGAGGACATCTTGCTGCAGCCGTTCTGGCGGCACCATGACAAATTCTGCCATGTTCTGAATCTACTCCTTCTGATAGCGGCGGTAGCGCGCTAATATACGGTCTGTGCCTGCGAATGTGGAGTCAAAACTGTGCAAACTTCTTTTATCGTCACCTTCATCGGTGATGACCGCCCCGGCTTGGTGGAACAACTGTCGGCCGTCATTGAAAAAAACCAGGGCAGTTGGCAGGAGAGCAAACTCTCGCAACTGGGCGGCAAATTTGCCGGGCTGATCCTGGTCTCACTGCCGGCCGATGGCGGACCTTCACTGGAGGCCGATCTCAGCGCCCTGGCCGCCAGCGGTATCAGCGTACGCGTCACACCGACTGAGACCACAGCGTGCGCGCCGAGCGCCGAACCGGCGCCTGGCCGCAATATCACCTTGACCGTGCTCGGCCCCGACCGCAACGGCATTGTAAAGGAAATCTCCACGGCGCTCGCACAGCGCCAGATCAATGTGCTCGAAATGGATACGCTGGTACAAAGCGCCCCGATGAGTGCCGAAATGATTTTTCAGGCCCGCATAGACGCGTGGATTCCGGAGGACTCTGATATCGATGAGCTGCGTGCCAACCTCGACCAGATTGCCGACAGCATGACACTGGAGATCGACCTCGAGTAAGCGCACGCGCCGCGCGCCTCACTCGTCGTTGCGACGCAGGAGTTTGCGCAGCGCGATCCAGGTGATCACACACAGCGCGGCCAGTGCCATTACAGCCGCGGCCACAAGCAGCGTGCCGATCAGCAGGTCCAGCATCACCTGCCAGGCGATGCCAAACTGCTCGATCGCGGACCAGACCAGTACGCCCAGCGCCAGCACGCCCAGCGCCAAAGTGCGGTAGAAACGGCGATTTGCCTTGCTCATCAGGGTGCGCGCCGCTCAGCGGGCGCTGCCACCCGGTTTCGAGGCCGGCAGCACCGGCGTGTCACACTGCACATCCATATTTTGCGCGCGGTGGCGCAGCACATGGTCCATCAGCACAATGGCCAGCATGGCCTCGGCGATGGGCGTAGCGCGTATGCCGACACAGGGGTCGTGACGACCGTGCGTCGACACCTCGGTCGCATGCCCGCTGACGTCAATCGTGGCGCCGGGCTGGCGGATGCTGGACGTCGGTTTCAGTGCCAGACTGACCGTGATGTCCTGGCCGCTGCTGATGCCGCCCAGCACACCGCCGGCATTGTTACCGACAAAGCCCTCCGGAGTCAGCAGGTCGCGGTGTTCGCTGCCGTGCTGCTCCACAGCGTCAAAACCGGCCCCGATCTCCACGCCTTTGACCGCGTTGATACCCATCATGGCACTGGCAATATCAGCGTCCAGTCGGTCAAAAACAGGCTCCCCGAGACCCGGCATCACACCCGTGGCCACGACATTGATACGGGCGCCGATGGAATCACCGCTTTTGATCAGTGCCGCCATGAAGGCTTCCATATCGGCCAGTTTGTCCGCATCCGGACAGAAAAAGGGATTGGACTCCACGATATCCCAGTCCACCTTGTCGACAGCAATCGGCCCGAGTTGCGCCAGGTAACCGCGTATGCTGATGCCGTAGCGCCACGACAGGTATTTCTTGGCGACGGCACCGGCCGCGACCCGCATCGCGGTCTCCCGCGCTGACGAGCGACCGCCGCCGCGGTAATCGCGGAACCCGTACTTCTGGTTATAGGTGTAATCGGCGTGAGCGGGACGAAACGTGTCCTTGATATTGGAGTAATCCTTGGAGCGCTGGTCCGTGTTTTCGATCAACAGCCCGATCGGTGTGCCCGTGGTCTTTCCCTCGAACACACCGGACAGGATGCGCACCTCGTCGGCCTCCCGGCGCTGGGTGGTGAAGCGAGAGGTGCCGGGCTTGCGGCGGTTGAGATCTTCCTGTAAATCACCAGCATCCAGTGCCATGCCGGGCGGGCAGCCATCGATGATACACCCCAGAGCCGGACCGTGGCTCTCCCCGAAGCTGGTCACGGTGAACAGTTTGCCAATCGAGTTACCCGCCATAGTCGTCGTGTGTTCCCTGGTCGCGTTGAATGAAAGCGGCGTATTATAGGCTTATTCGCGCATGTTTGTGGCGGAATCTTGCAACTCCGCCGCCGTCAGCGCAAACACACCCTCGCCACCGTACTCGAACTCGATCCAGGTGAAGGGCAACCGCGGATAGGCCGCCTCCAGTGCTGGCCAGCTGTTGCCGACCTCCACCACCAGCAGGCCGCTGTCGCGCAGGTGGGAACCCGCCTCGCGCAGTATGCGGCGGGTCAGGTCCAGCCCGTCGACACCCGATCCCAGTGCGCGCTCGGGTTCATGGTGATACTCCGCCGGCATGCTGGCAAGGTCTTCGGCATCGACATACGGTGGATTGCTGAGAATCAGGTCATAGCGGACCTCTCCCAGCGCATTGAACAGATCGGACTGGCAGATACTGACCCGGTCCTCGACACCCAGCAGCACGGCATTCTCCCGCGCCAGCTCCAGTGCTGCGCCATCGATGTCCAGCAGATCGACGTGCACATTCGGGAAATAATGCGCCACCGCCAGCCCGATGCAGCCGCCGCCACAGCACAGGTCCAGGATACGTGTTGGCTCGGGGCCGGCGTACCAGGGCTGGAACTCACCGAGTATCAGCTCGGCGATCGGTGAGCGAGGGATGATGGCGCGCTGGTCGCAGCGAAACTGCAGCCCGGCAAACCACGCCCGCCCCACCAGATAGGGCAGCGGCACCTGCTCCACGATGCGGCGCTGCAATACGACCTCCAGGCGCTCCGCCGCTGCCGCATCCAGCGGTTGCGGCAGCACCGCCTCGCCGCAGTCCGGCGGCAGCCCACAGACGGACAGCACCATCTCCACCGCCTCATCCCAGGCGTTGTCCGTGCCGTGGCCGAAATACACCGTGCTGTCTTCCAGCGCATCACTGCAATACTGCAGGGCCTGGCCTATGGTCTGTGGCCGGTCGCCACTGGGGATATCTGGGTTCATAGCGCGTAAGTGTAACCGATTCTGAGCGCGCCGCTATGCTGTGCGGCAGTCGTCGTTGAATTGCCTTGCGGGAAGCGGATTGCTACTATCAGCCCCCCCTTATTGTCGGCATTACTGCGGAGTTGCTCTCTTGGAAAAACACTGGGCTAAAATTATCGAAGCGATAGGCGAAGACCTCAACCGTCCAGGCCTGGTAGATACCCCCAAACGCGCGGCCAAAGCCTTCACGTTCATGACACAGGGGTACGGGTTGTCAGTGGAGGAAGTGGTGAATGACGCGCTCTTCCCCTCCCCCTCCAGTGAGATGATACTGGTACAGGATATCGAGCTTTACTCCCTGTGCGAACACCACTTGCTGCCGTTCATCGGCAAATGCCACGTCGCCTACATCCCCACCGGAAAAGTGCTGGGGCTGTCCAAGGTCGCCCGTATCGTCGATGTCTTCGCGCGTCGCCTGCAGATACAGGAATCGCTCACCTCACAGATTGCCGAGACGGTGATGGAAGTGACGAATGCGGAAGGTGTGGGTGTGATCATCGAGGCCCAGCACATGTGCATGATGATGCGCGGCGTCGAGAAGCAGAACTCGCTGATGAAAACATCGGCGATGCTGGGCTCGTTCCGCAGCGAGCAAAAAACGCGCGAGGAGTTTCTCGCCCTCCTGCAGATGGGATAGCAGCGCTGCTGGCCGGCCGCGCGCCTAGGGCGCGATCAACAACCACTCCGCGTGCAGGTACTGGCGATCGGGTGTGCGCTCTGCGCTATAGACCAGCAGACGTGCCTCCGGCGGACCCTGTACCGCAAACACCCGGTAGCGCTGCAAGTCTTCCCTGCCGTACAGCACACGTTCATTAAACACCCGGTTGGCCCACTGCACTGCGCGTCCGCAGGCGCGCCCATCACAAGAGAACAGCTCACTGACTCCGTCGACCGCCACTGCCGAGTCGACCAGCTCTGACATCACCTCTGCCGAACTGAAACCGTTTCCCATCAACCAGGTATACCGGCGCAGCGTGCCGCTGAGCCGCTCGCTGTCCTTGAAATGCCACTCGCCGCGTATTTTCTGGATCGCCCCAAGCCCGACTTCATGATCGAAAACCTCGCTCTGCGCATACTCGATCCGGGTGGTGTGCGGGAAGGCATCCACCTGTTGCAGCAGGGCTTCTATGCGGCTGTTGTCCGCTGTGGCGGCCGATGCGAGGACCGCGACAGCCAGGCTGACACACAGGGCCGCCGTGCTTCGAAGAGCAGAAATCATGTGAGAGCACTCGCTTTAGCTGATGACATAAAATCGTTCACAGTTTTCCCTACCTTACCCACATTCGCCTCCATATGAAAATGATGCCCTCCCTCAACACTGTCCGTCGCCAGGTCAGCGATGTAGGGCTGCACGTGTTCCAGCAGGTGCTGTGTGCGTGCACTGGCGTCCGCCGCCAGCAATAACAGTGTCGGCATATCCAGCCTGCCCAGCACCGCCCTGATATGCGCCTCACCCATTTTCACGGCAGAGGCACCGCGCAACCGGGGATCGGTCGTCCACGTCACGCCGCCGGGACACTCAGTGAGGTTACGCTCGACCAACACCCTGGCGGCGGGCAATGGCAGGCCGCGCTCTACCCGGGATGCCACCGCATCCTCAATTGAGGGAAACACACGGTTGCCAGTGGTGCGCAGTCGCTGTTTATCCAGCAGCGAGGAGCGCAACTGCTGCGGGAAATCCTCGTCTGCGACGGCGCCGGGGACGATCGCATCCAGCAGCACCAGGTGCCGGATGCGTTCTGGAAACGCGCTGGCCAGCAGCGTTGAAATGATGGCACCGCGTGAATGCCCGATCAGGTCAAACCTGTCCCAGCCAAGCGCATCGAGCACGCCGAGTATTTCCGGCAGGTCATCCCAAATCTGGTAACTGGCGTCAGCGGAGCGCCACGCACTCCGCCCGTGCCCGGTCAGGTCGAGCGCGACCACCTGGTATCCCGTCAGCAGTGGCGCCAGGAATGCGAAACTGGCGGCGTTATCGAGCCAGCCATGCAGCGCCAGCAGCGGCTTGTCACCGGCTTGCCCCCAGCATAAACCGGCCAGTTCGAGACCGTTGACCTGCCAGCGCAGCGGCACTGCCGCGCGCTGCTCGTCTGCGACCACCATTACAGGCCGGCCTCGTACTCGGGCGGAAACGCCCAGAACAACGCCGTGCCGCAACCGGCGGCGCACACATCCAGAGCCAGCGTTGCCAGCCCACCGGGTGGCAGCGATGGGACACTGCCGACTTCACCCAGGTAATGCGCCAGCAGGTATGATACCAGCGGTTGATGCGAGACAAGCACAATGTGTGCGACACGCTGCCGCTCGCTGAGAGCCGCCACAGTGGCATCCAGCGCGGTGACGGAGCCGCCGGGCTGCAGCGCGGCTTCCACACTGACGGAAGCATGATTGAATGCCGAGGAAATAATCTCGGCCGTTTGAGTCGTGCGTACAAGCGGGCTGTGCAGCACGTTTGTCGGCAGCGGAATACTGCGTTGCTGGCAGGCCTGCCGAAACTGGGTACAGCCAAACCCCACGTCGTCCCTGCCCGCCATCGTCAGCTCGCGGAGCTCATCATCGGCGCCTTGCTCGGCGGTGCCGTGTCGCCAGATTGTTACTATCATCGGATTATCACTTCACCCCGGGGCTGCCTGTTGATCGACCATCATAGCATCAATCACCGGCCGGGCCGGACAGGCTGCGCACTGCCGCAGGGCAGCACACCCCGGCGCATTCCCCGCGCCGGGGCGCAGGCCTGCTACGACGCCTTGCTGAGTTCAACCAGCAGGCTATTCATACGCGCCACATAGTCGGCCGGATCATCCAGTTGGCCGCCTTCAGTGAGCGTCGCCTGATCCAGGATGATTGCGGCGAGATTGGCGAAGCGGTCCTCGTCAGGCTCGCTGTCCATCAACTGTGACAGCGGATGCGCCGGATTGATTTCCAGTATCGGCTTGACGTCGGGCACCGGTTGCCCCGCGGCTTCCATGATACGGCGCATCTGCGCGCCCATGTCATGCTCGCCGACAACCAGACAGGCCACGGAATCGGTGAGCCGTGCCGTCGCCCGCACCTCGCTGACCTTGCCTTCCAGTGCCGCAGACAGGCGTTTCACCAGTGCCTCTGACTCCTTCGCCAGAGTCTCCTGCACAGCCTTGTCGTCCTCTGAATCGCCGGACAGGTCGAGCGCGCCGCGCGCGACGTCCTGGAACTGCTTGCCGTCAAACTCGCGCAGGTGGTTCATCAACCAGTCATCGACACGGTCCGACAACAGCAGTACCTCGATACCCTTCTTGCGGAAGACCTCCAGATGCGGACTCTTGCGCGCGGTATTGAAATTCTCCGCAACCACGTAGTAGATCTTGTCCTGCTTCTCCTGCATCCGTGACACGTAGTCTTCCAGCGACTGGTCCTGCACCTCGTTATCGGTATGCGTTGTGCTGAAACGCAGCAGTTTGGCAATTTTTTCCTGGTTGGCCATGTCTTCAGCCGGGCCTTCTTTCAACACCGGACCAAACTGTTTCCAGAACGTGGCGTAGTTGTCGCTCTTCTTGTCCTTGGCCAGCTTGCCCAGCATATCCAGTACCCGCTTGGTCAGGGCGCTGCGCATATTTTCCACCGCCGGATCCTGCTGCAGTATCTCGCGCGACACGTTCAGCGACAGGTCGTTGGAGTCCACCACGCCTTTCACAAAGCGCAGGTACATCGGCAGGAACTGCTCCGCCTCATCCATGATGAAGGTGCGCTGGACATACAGCTTGAGACCGCGCGTCATCTCGCGGTTCCACAGGTCGAACGGAGCCCTGGCCGGTATATACAGCAAGCTGGTGTACTCGAGCTTGCCCTCCACCTTGTTATGACTCCAGGTCAGGGGATCCTCAAAGTCGTGAGAGACATGCTTGTAGAATGCCTTGTATTCATCATCGCTGACCTCGGTCCGCGGACGGGTCCAAAGCGCGGTGGCTTCATTGATCGCTTCGTACTCCACCTCTGCCGTCTCGGCGGCCTTGTCATCGTCCTCCGCTGCCGGAGCGGGCGGCTTGGCCATCAGTACCGGCACAGAGATGTGATCGGAGTATTTCTTGATCACGCTGCGCACACGCCAGGCGTCGGCAAATTCACTGCAATCCTTTTTCAGATGCAGGGTGATACTGGTGCCGCGCGACTCCCGGGGTTTCGCCTCGATGGAAAACTCAGCCTCGCCGTGGGACTCCCACAGTACACCGGCATCGGCGGGCTCGCCGGCCTTGCGAGTGTGTACTTCTACACGTTCGGCTACGATGAATCCGGAGTAAAAACCGACACCGAACTGCCCGATCAACTGGGAATCCTTGCGCGCATCCCCGGTAAGGCTTTCAAGGAACGATGCGGTGCCGGACTTGGCGATGGTCCCGAGGTTTTCAATCACGTCCTCCCGGTTCATGCCGATGCCATTATCGCTCAGCGTAATCGTGTTGGCTTCCGGATCCACGTCCACGCGGATCTCATAATCGGCCTGACCCTCCAACAGGGACTCATCAGCCAGCGAAGCAAAGCGCAGTTTATCGATGGCGTCACTGGAATTGGAGATCAATTCGCGCAGGAAGATCTCCTTGTTGCTGTACAGGGAGTGAATCATCAGGTGGAGCAGTTGCTTGGCTTCCGTCTGGAAACCAAGGGTTTCTTTTTTCACATCAGCGGTCATAGCGGCCTCTTAGTGTAAGTTGTTGATATTTGGTGCAGTGTTTGCTCGGGTCGATATGGGGGTAGCGCGGTGTTTTTTCAAGGGAAGCCCTCGAATTTAGCCGCGATCGCGAGCCTGGCCGCGCCTCAGCGCAGTAACAGCAGGGGACTGGTGGTGGTACGCAGCATATTGGTGGTGGTACTGCCGACGAGGAACTGGCGGATGCGCGAATGCCCATAGGCTCCCATCACCAACAGATCAATGCCGTGTTCCTGCTGGTAGGCGTGCAGCGCTGGCTCGATATCGCCCGCCCGAATCGCGGTGTTGACCGTGAACCCGGCCGCTTGCAGCGTCTGCTGCGCCCACTGCAGCTGTGCACCCGACTCGCCACCTTCGCTGCCGACTGTGACCAGGTGGATCGGCAGGCCCTTCAGCAGTGGGCTGGCCGCCAGCATCTCCACGCCTTTGCGGGTAGTGGCACTGCCGTCGAAAGCCAGCATGGCGCTCTGAGGGGCTTTGTAGGTGGTGGGTGTAACCAGCACCGGCCGGTGCATGATGCGAATAACGCTCTCCAGTTGGCTGCCCACATGCTGGCTTTGTCCGACGCTGGACTCGCCCTGCCGGCCTATCACCAGCAGCCGCGTCTCACTCTCGAGATCTGCCAGGCTCTCCAGCAGGTCGCCGTGCCGTTGTTTACACTCCGGTGCGACAACGCCATCTGCTATGGCACGCTCTTTTGCCGCCGCGAGCAAAATCCGCCCCTGCTCCAGCGCCAGCTTGCCGCGGCGCTCATCGAGTGCCGCCAGTTCATCGAGCAGGTGTTCCCGGCTGCCAAGCCCGATATTGCCACTCAGGTCGACCTCAGCGGACACCGGGTAGTGGCGCTGGTCCAGCACATGCAGGAAGGTCAGTGGCGCCTGCAAACTGAGTGCGGCCCAGGCGGCGTAGTCACAGACAGGGGCAGCGGATACGGAACCGTCGATACAGGCAATCACGTGAGTCATTATAATTCTCCTTGCTAGTGGCCCATGAGCTCGTCGATGGCATCGGGCTTGTCGTGCACACCGAAGCGGTCAACGATAGTAGCACTTGCCTCGTTGAGGCCAAGCACTTCCACTTGCGTTCCCTCGCGGCGAAATTTGATAACCACCTTGTCCAGCGCCGCCACCGCCGTGATATCCCAGAAGTGCGCGCGACTGAGATCAATAGTCACTTTGTCCAGCGCCTCCTTGAAATCGAAAGCGGCGCTGAATTTATCCGCCGAGCTGAAAAACACCTGGCCTGTCACCGTGTATATCCGGTGCTCACCGGCATCCTCCAGCGCCGCGCTGATCGCCATGTAATGGCCGACCTTGTTGGCGAAAAAGATCGCGGCGAGCAGCACACCGGCGAGCACACCAAATGCCAGGTTATGGGTGGCGACAACGACCAGCACAGTGACAATCATAACGATATTGGACGACAGCGGATACTTCCTGAGATTGCGCAGGGAATCCCAGCTGAAGGTGCCGATGGAGACCATAATCATCACCGCAACCAGTGCCGCCATCGGGATCTGCTTGATCCAGTCGCCGAGAAAGACCACCATGACCAGCAGGAACAACCCCGCAGTCAGTGTCGACAGCCGTGTGCGCCCGCCCGATTTCACATTGATAATGGACTGGCCAATCATCGCGCAGCCGGCCATCCCGCCCAGCATCCCGGATGCGATATTGGCCACGCCCTGCCCCTTGCACTCACGGTTTTTATCACTGGGAGTATCCGTGAGGTCGTCGACGATGGTGGCTGTCATCATCGACTCCAGCAGGCCGACAACAGCCAGTGCCGCTGAATAGGGAAAAATGATGGACAGGGTTTCGAAGTTCAGCGGCACATCCGGCCACAGGAACACTGGCAGCGTATCGGGAAGCTCACCCATATCGCCGACCGTGCGGATATCAAGGCCGATTGCGATGGCGACTGCCGTGAGCAGAATGATACACACCAGCGGTGACGGCACCAGCTTGCCGACCTTGGGCACATAGGGGAACAGGTAAATAATGCCGAGCCCGGCCGCTGTCATCGCATAGACATGCCAGGTGACATTGGTCAGTTCAGGCAACTGCGCCATGAATATCAGGATCGCCAGTGCATTGACGAACCCGGTGACCACCGAGCGCGATACGAAGCGCATCAGCGAACCCAGTTGCAGGTAACCCGCGATAATCTGCAAAACCCCGCACAGCAGTGTGGCGGCCAGCAGGTATTCCAGTCCGTGGCTTTTCACCAGCGTCACCATCAGCAACGCCATGGCGCCGGTGGCGGCAGATATCATGCCGGGGCGCCCGCCGACGAAGGCGATGACCACCGCGATACAGAACGAGGCGTACAGGCCTACCCTGGGATCCACACCGGCAATGATAGAGAAGGCGATCGCCTCGGGTATCAGCGCCAGCGCCACCACCAGGCCGGCCAGCACATCTGCGCGAACATTGGAGAACCAGGTGGATTTCAAGGAGTGAATCATTGGAATTCCCAGGGTAATGGATGACGACATCACAGGCGTTGCGGTGCGGGTGACGTCGCGGGGCGAATAGTCTATCTATCGGATCTGAGAGGACTGGCGACCGTGGCATGTGCATCGCTGCCAGCCAGCCGCACAACCGCAGCATTGTTCGAGCTTCCGGGACAACGCAGGTCGGGCGGCATCGTACACGATGGGGCTATTATTGTGAACCGCAGCAGGGGGAATGTAATTATTGACCAAACAGGCCGCGCCACCGCTATGCAACGCCTACACAGCGGGCAAAAAAAAGGCCTGTCGACTGACAGGCCTGTTCAGCATACAGCGCCGTGGGCTCTACCAGCCGGTGATCTCAGACAACGCTGAACCGATGTCGGCCAGGCTGCGCACCGTCTTCACGCCAGCATCCTCAAGTGCGGCAAATTTTTCGTCTGCCGTACCCTTGCCACCGGAGATAATCGCGCCCGCATGACCCATACGCTTGCCTTTGGGGGCAGTGACACCGGCGATGTAGGACACCACTGGCTTGGTCACATTCGCCTTGATATAGGCTGCGGCCTCTTCCTCTGCGGTACCACCGATCTCACCGATCATCACAATCGCCTCGGTGCCCGGATCGTTCTGGAACATTTCCAGGATATCGATGAAGTTGGAACCCGGAATCGGGTCGCCACCGATACCGACACAGGTGGACTGGCCGAAACCGGCATCAGTCGTCTGCTTCACCGCCTCGTAGGTCAGGGTGCCTGAACGTGAGACAATGCCGACCTTGCCAGGCAGGTGGATATGGCCGGGCATAATGCCGATCTTGCACTCGCCGGGTGTGATGACGCCCGGGCAGTTTGGCCCGATCAGGCGCACACCCAGCTCGTCGCACTTGACCTTGGCGTCGAGCATATCCAGCGTGGGAATACCTTCAGTGATACACACAATCAGTTTGATGCCGCTGTTGGCCGCTTCGAGGATGGAGTCCTTGCAGAACGGCGCTGGGACGTAGATCACAGAGGCCTCTGCCCCGGTCGCAGCGACTGCATCGGCAACGGTGTTGAACACCGGCAAACCCAGGTGCTCCTGGCCGCCCTTGCCCGGGGTGACGCCGCCGACCATTTTGGTGCCGTACTCAATCGCCTGTTCAGAGTGGAAAGTACCCTGTGAACCGGTGAAACCCTGGCAGATAACCTTGGTGTTTTTGTCGATTAGAATGCTCATTACGCGGCTCCTCCCGCTGCTTTCACTGCCTGTTGTGCAGCGTCTGTGAGGCTGGTGGCAGCGATAATATTCAAGCCGCTGTCAGCCAGTACTTTTCGTCCCAAATCTGCGTTGTTGCCTTCCAGTCGGACAACCACCGGCACTTCCACGCCGATCTCCTCCACCGCTCCGATCACCCCTTCGGCAATCAGGTCACAGCGCACGATACCGCCAAAGATATTGATCAGCACCGCTTTCACCTTGTCGTCAGAGAGAATGATCTTGAACGCTTCCGACACGCGCTCCTTGGTCGCGCCGCCCCCGACATCGAGGAAGTTGGCCGGGAAGCCCCCGTGCAGGGCCACGATGTCCATGGTGCCCATCGCCAGACCGGCGCCGTTGACCATGCAGCCGATGTTGCCATCCAGGGCCACATAGTTCAGTTCCCACTGCGCCGCGTGGGACTCGCGCTCGTCCTCCTGGCTGGGATCGTGCATTTCACGCAGCTGTGGCTGGCGGTACAGCGCATTGCTGTCAACGCCGATCTTGGCGTCCAGGCAGTGCAGGTCGCCCTTGTCGGTGATGACCAGCGGGTTGATTTCAATCAGCGCCAGGTCTTTCTCGGCAAACATCTGCGCCAGACCCATGAAAATCTTCACAAACTGCTTGATCTGTTCACCGGACAAGCCCAACTTGAACGCCAGCTCGCGGCCCTGGTAAGGCTGCGGTCCGACCAGTGGGTCGATGGTCGCACGCAGGATTTTCTCCGGCGTCTCTTCTGCGACTTTCTCGATCTCCACACCGCCTTCGGTAGAGGCCATGAACACGATGCGACGTGAGGCGCGGTCTACCACAGCGCCGAGGTACAACTCCTCTGCGATGTCGGTACAGGTCTCCACCAGTATCTTGCTGACCGGCTGGCCGCTCTCGTCCGTCTGGTAGGTGACCAGTCGCTTGCCCAGCCACTGCTTGGCAAAGGCTTCGATTTCATCCTTGGTCTTTACCAGTTTTACGCCACCGGCCTTACCTCGACCGCCCGCGTGAACCTGTGCCTTGACCACCCACATGTCGCCGCCGATTTTGTCTGCCGCCGCGACCGCTTCCTGTGGTGTGTCCACAGCAAACCCCTTGGAGACAGGCAACCCATACTCGGCAAACAACTGCTTGCCCTGATATTCATGAAGATTCATGCTCTATCCTGTTATCTAATCCAAACTGTCAATGGTTAAGGCTGTCCGGTAGTCGCCCTGGGCAACACCGACCAGACCCGTGAATATCCCTGCGCGTCGACAATTTATTATGCTGCTGTACGCACACGGACGAATTTCGCTATCGCTTCTTGCGATTCGCAATGTGGATGGCGTGCCCATCCACCGCCAGAGCGGCCTCGTGCACCGCTTCGGACAAAGTGGGATGACCGAATACCGTCAACGCCAGATCCTCGGCGCTGGAACCGAACTCCATCGCAATAACGATCTGCTGTACGAGATCAGCGGCTGAAGCACCGAGAATATGACAGCCCAGAATACGGTCTGTCTCCGCGTGTGCAATCATTTTCACCATACCCTCCGACTCGTTCGCCGCCAGCGCCCTGCCGCTGGCGGCAAATGGAAAGACACCGGTCTTGTAGGCGACACCATCCGCTTTCAGTTCCTGTTCGGTCCTGCCCACAGCGGCGATTTCGGGGTGGGTATAAATAATGGACGGAATGCAATCGTAGTTCATCTGCGCCTTCTCGCCCAGAATGCGCTCGACCACCATCACACCCTCTTCCGAGCCCTTGTGCGCCAGCATCGGGCCGCGCACGATGTCACCGACGGCGTACACATGCGGCGCCTCCGTCTCGCAGAAGTCGTTGACGTAGATAAAGCCGCGCTCATCCAGGGTGACACCACTGTCGGAGGCGAACAGCCCTTCGGAGTTTGGTTTGCGGCCCACCGCGACAATCAGTTTGTCGAACGTCTCAGTGTGCTCACCCTCCGCGGTGGAATAGGTGACGACCACACTGCCCTTCTTCACTTCAGCCTTGGTGACACGTGCGCCGAGGCGGATATCCAGCCCCTGCTTCTTGAACAGCTTTGCAGCCTCCTTGGCAATCTGTACATCCATCATCGGCAGGAATTCATCCAGCGCCTCAAGCAGCACAACCTCTGAACCCAGTCGGCGCCAGACACTGCCGAGTTCCAGGCCGATCACACCGGCCCCTATGACACCCAGCCGCTTGGGCACTTCCGTCAGCGCCAGCGCGCCGGTGGAATCTATGATGTACTCGTTATCAACCGGCGCGGGGGGAATATTGACGGGCAGCGAACCGGCGGCAATGATGATATTGCCCGCCTCGAGTTCCGTCACCTTGCCCTCGGCGTCGGTGACCTCAACTTTGGTCCCCAGCAGCACCTTGGCCTTGCCCGCGATCGCAGTCACACCATTGTGTTTGAACAGGCCGCTGATGCCGCTGGTCAACTGTGAGACGATTTTATCCTTGCGCGCCAGCATCGCCGCGACATCAAACTCGGCTTTCTGCACGGAAATACCATGCACCGCCAGGTCATCGCGGACCTCGGTGAACTTGTAGCTGCTGTCCAGCAGGGCCTTGGACGGTATACAGCCGACATTGAGGCAGGTGCCGCCGAGTTGCACACCGTCCTTGTCGTTGAGCCACTGCTCTACACAGGCGGTTTTCAGGCCCATTTGCGCCGCCTTGATGGCTGCCACATAGCCAGCGGGACCTGATCCGATTATCACCACGTCGTATTTGTCAGACATTGTCATTCCCAATTAAAGTCACTTCACACCTGAAAAGGTTGCAGTACCGCAGCACACGGCTACTGTCATGTTTCGCAATCTATAGCTGCAACAGGATCCTGGCCGGATCCTCAATCAAATCCTTGATGGCCACCAGGAACTGCACCGCGGTCTTGCCGTCGATAAGCCGGTGATCATAGGTCAGTGCCAGGTACATCATCGGCAGTATCACGACCTCGCCGTTGACCGCCATCGGACGATCCTGAATCTTGTGCATACCCAGAATGCCCGTCTGTGGCGGGTTCAGGATGGGGGTCGACAGCAGCGAACCGAATACACCGCCGTTGGTCACGGTGAACGTGCCGCCGGTCATATCTTCAATCGTCAGTTTGTTGTCCTTGGCACGCTGCCCCATATCCCGGATAGCCGCCTCGACATCGGCCAGGCTCATGAAATCGGCATCGCGCATCACCGGCACGACCAAGCCGCCCTTGGTGGACACTGCCACACCGATATCCTGATAACCATGGTACACGATATCATTGCCGTCGATGGACGCGTTGACCGCCGGGAAGCGCTTCAGCGCCTCACAGGCTGCCTTGACGAAGAAGCCCATGAAACCGAGTCGGGTGCCGTTATGGGTCTTTTCAAACTGTTCCTTGTACTTGTTGCGCAGGGCCATCACCGGCGCCATATTGACTTCGTTGAAGGTGCTGAGCATCGCCGTCTGCTGCGATGCGTCGAGCAGGCGCTCGGCGATTTTCGCGCGCATACGTGTCATCGGCACACGACGTTCTATCCGCTCACCGGACGGCCCCATGGGGACCACCGGTGCTACACTCTCCGCCTCGGGTTTTGCCGGTGCAGGCTCTGCTGCCGCCGGCTCTGCCTTGGGCGCAGCTTCCTGTGACTTCATATAGGCGAGGATATCCTCTTTGAGAATCCTGCCGCCCTTGCCACTGCCCTTGATCGCGCTGGGGTCCAGCTTGTGCTTTTCCACCAGTTGCCGGGCCGCAGGCCCCAGCAGATCGGTTGCAGGTGCCCCGTCCTCGGACTGCTTCTGCGCTTTGCTCGCAGCCTTTTCAGGGGCAGCCTCCTGCTCGGCTTTCTCGACCTTGCCTTTTTCCAAGGTGGCCAGTAGCTGCTCACTCTGGATGGTCTCGCCCTGCTGGACATGAATTTTCGAGATCGTCCCGTCAGCGGGAGCCACTACCTCCAGAACCACCTTGTCGGTCTCTATCTCGACAATCAGTTCATCGCGAGAGACGCTCTCACCCTCTGACTTGTGCCAGGCTGCCACTTCCCCGTCCGCGACAGATTCCGGGAAGGCTGGAGCCTTGATTTCGATAGCCATTTCTAGTCCCTTGTAAACATCAGATTGTTACTAACTACCCCAGGGCATTTCGCCCAGGGCTTCATCGATAAACTGCTGCATCTGCTCCAAATGCAGGGCCATGTAGCCCGCGGCCGGTGCGGCAGACGCCTCGCGGCCGACATAGCGCAGATAGACATCCACTTTGTGACGCTGGATCACCCGCCGCATATGATGCTGGCTGGCGTACCATGCGCCCTGGTTCATGGGCTCTTCCTGGCACCAGATAGCATCGACAATATTGGGGTATGACCTGGACAGGATCTCCTGCAGTTCCGCTTCCGGGAACGGGTAGAGCTGTTCGAGTCGCAGTATCGCAATATGGTCCAGCCCGCGCTCACGCCGCGCGGCCCGCAGATCGTAGAAGACCTTGCCGCTGCAGATGATAATCCGCTCCACCTTCGCCGAATCGAGATCGTCCGTCTCGTCGAGCACATTGTGGAAATGCCCTTCCGCCAACTCATCTATCGTAGAGATCGCCTCTTTGTGGCGCAGCAGGCTTTTCGGCGACATCACGATCAGCGGCTTGCGCAGCGGCCGGATCGCCTGGCGCCTGAGCATATGGAAGACCTGGGCCGGGGTCGTCGGCGCGCAGACCTGGATATTGTGTTCCGCGGACAGCTGCATGAAACGCTCCAGCCTGGCCGATGAGTGCTCCGGCCCCTGCCCCTCATAGCCGTGCGGCAGCAGCATGGTCAGGCCACACAAGCGGGACCATTTGTGTTCACCACTGGTGATGAACTGGTCGATCACCACCTGGGCGCCGTTGGCGAAATCGCCGAATTGCGCCTCCCAGATAACCAGCCCCTGAGGCAGCGTCGTGGCATAGCCGTATTCAAACGCCAGTACAGCCTCCTCGGACAGCAGCGAGTCGTGTATGACAAATTTCGCCTGCTCACCGCTGATGTGTTGCAGGGGGATATAGGAGCTGCCGTCATTCTGGTTGTGCAGCACGGCGTGGCGGTGGGAAAACGTACCGCGACCGACATCCTGCCCGGTGATGCGCACAGGATAACCCTCGGACAGCAGGGAGGCATATGCCAGGTTCTCGGCAAAACCCCAGTTCAGCGGCATACCGCCGGCCGCCATCTTGCGCCGGTCCTCCAGTATCTTGGACACCTGGCGCTGCAGCGGGAAACTGTCGGGCGCGAGGTTGGTATTGTGCGCCAGCGCCTGCAGTGTCTGCAGATCAACGCGGGTGTCGCACTGCAGCGTCCACTCGTGTCCCAGGTAGGGTGACCAGTCGACGAACAGCGATTTATTCGGCTCCGACACCAGGCTGCTGACCAGTGGTGCACCGCGGTCCAGCGCCTCGCGGTAGCGGTCCACCAACGCCTGCACTTCGCCCTCCTCAATCAACCCGGCGCTGATGAGCTTCTCGGCATACAGCTCCTGGGTGGTGGGGTGTTTGGCAATCTTCTTGTACATCAGCGGCTGCGTCACGGACGGCTCATCGGCCTCATTGTGCCCGCGGCGCCGGTAACAGATCAGGTCGATGACCACGTCTTTCTTGAATTCGGTGCGGTAGTCCACGGCCAGCTGCGTCACAAACAGCACCGCCTCCGGGTCGTCGGCGTTGACATGGAAAATGGGCGCCTGCACCATTTTTGCCACATCCGTGCAGTATTCAGTGGAGCGCGAGTCCTCGCGCTTGCTGGTGGTGAAACCGACCTGGTTGTTCAGCACGATGTGAATGGTGCCACCGGTTTTATAGGCGCGTGTCTGGGACATCTGGAATGTCTCCATCACCACACCCTGTCCGGCGAATGCAGCATCCCCGTGCAGTACAATCGGCACGACAAGATCACCGGTCGCGTCTTCGCGGCGCTCCTGGCGCGCACGCACCGAGCCCTCCACCACTGGTGCCACAATCTCCAAATGCGAGGGGTTAAAGGAAAGCGCCAGATGCACTTCCCCACCGGTGGTCATGACATTGGACGAGAAGCCCTGGTGGTACTTCACGTCACCAGAACTGGTGTACTGGGCCCTGCCCTCGAACTCGGCAAACAGCTCGGAGGGATTCTTGCCGAGGATATTGATTAATACATTGAGCCGGCCGCGGTGCGCCATGCCAATGACGATCTCCTGCGCGCGCAGTGCGCCACAGCGCTGCACCATCTCGGACAGCATCGGGATCAGGACTTCACCGCCTTCGAGTCCGAAGCGTTTGGTGCCCGGGTACTTGGAGGCGAGTGACTTCTCAAGTCCCTCGGCGTTGATCAGCTGGTTGAGCAGGTGCAGGCGGACGTCCACCCCGTAATCGGGCGCGGAACGGACCGACTCCATACGCTGCATGATCCAGTGGCGCTCAGTGGTGTCCACGATATGCATGAACTCGGCGCCAATCGTATTGCAGTAGGTGCGGTTGAGAGCCTCGTAAATCTCACCGAGGGTCGCATCCGCCTTGCCTATATGCAGCGTGCCGGTCTGGAATACGGTATCGAAATCGGCCGTGGAGAGCTGGTGAAACGCGAGGTCGAGATCCGCAATCCGCTCACGCTTGGCCAGCCCGAGTGGATCGAGGCGCGCCTTCTGGTGCCCGCGCTGGCGATAGGCGGAGATCAGTTGCACAACACAGACCTGCTTGCGTTCGTACTCGGTCGCCTGCGAGTCGTGTTGCACAGTGGCTTCCGTGCGCACGCGCATTTTGCTGATCCGCGCGAAGCGTTTGCGGATCACCGAGTGCGGCACCTCCTGGACCTGCACGATATCGGAGGCCACCATGGGAAGCTTGTCAAAATAGTCGCGCCACTGTTCCGGCACGCCATTGGGGTCTTTCAGGTAGGATTCGTAGAGGTTTTCCACATAAGTGGCATTGCCGCCAGCGATATGAGAACTCTGCCACAGCTGTTCCATGGAACTTTTTTGCATCTGACCCCCTCCCGGGGCGCGTTTGATCACTGCTGCGCAGCCACCTGCCGAGGGCGAGGTCGATGCGTCATCGAGGCGGAATCCAACTGCAGACGCACTTCCGGCGCTGCTGTCCCCGGCAGAGGCCGTAACCCAGCGCTGCCGGTGCGATCATGGAATTCACTAAAACCCAATATATTCAAATAATTACAGCTATCTGATAAAGCTATGTCGCACGCGTCAAAAGCATATTGCGTATATGCCCGATCGCACGCGTAGGGTTGAGTCCCTTGGGACACACATTGACACAATTCTGGATACCATGACAACGAAAAACGCTGAACGGGTCATCCAGCTTGGCCAAGCGGGCCTCTGTCGCCGTGTCGCGGGAGTCCGCCAGGAAGCGGTAGGACTGCAGCAGGCCTGCGGGGCCGATGAAGCGATCCGGGTTCCACCAGAAGGAGGGACAGGAGGTCGAGCAACAGGCACAGAGTATGCACTCGTACAGGCCGTCCAGCTTCTCACGCTCTTCGGGTGACTGCAGGCGCTCAATGGCGGGGGCCGGGGTGTCGTTCTGCAGGTAGGGCTGCACTTTCTCGTACTGGGCATAGAACAGGCTCATATCCACGACCAGGTCGCGGATCACCGGCAGCCCCGGCAGCGGACGCAGTACCAACTTGTTGTTCTTCACTACCTTGGACAGGGCGGTGACGCAGGCGAGACCGTTCACACCATTCATGTTGACCCCGTCGGAGCCGCACACACCCTCACGACAGGAGCGGCGGTAGACAACCGTGGTGTCCTGGGCCTTGATCATCTCCATAACGTCAAGCACCATCAGGTCCTTACCACCGGTATCTACCTGCACATCCTGCATATAGGGTTCGGCATCGGTTTCCGGATTGTAGCGATAAATACTGACTTGCAACATGTTTCAGACCCCTTAATAGACACGCGCTTTCGGCTGGAATGTATCGACCGTTTTCGGCTCAAAGTTGACCTTCCGCTTGCCCACACGCTTGTCCGTGGGGAAGTACATGGAGTGGCACAACCAGTTTTCATCATCCCGTGAATCGAAATCGTTGCGAGCGTGGGCACCGCGGCTCTCTTTGCGCGCTTCAGCGGTGATGGCGGTCGCCTCGGCGACTTCAAACAGGTTGTGCAGTTCCAGCGCCTCTATACGGGCGGTATTGAAGGCCATACTCTTGTCTGCCAACTGGGCGTTCTCGATACGGCTGCGAAGTTCCGCCAGTTTGTTGATACCTTCCTGCATGAACGGCCCGTCGCGGAACACACCGAAATGGTTCTGCATCGTGTTCTGCAATTCCTTGCGCAACTCAGAGACGTTCTCACCACCTGTGGAGGCATTGAGTTTATCCAGCCGGGACATCGCGTGCTCGACATCGCTCTCGGAAGCATCGCGCATCTCCACGCCCTCGCGCAGGGATTTTTCGATGAACAGGCCGGAGGCGCGGCCGAACACCACGAGATCCAGCAGCGAGTTGCCGCCGAGCCGGTTCGCCCCGTGCACAGACACACAGGCGACTTCGCCGCAGGCGTACAGCCCCGGTATCACCACATCGGCACCGTTCTGGTCCACTATCAGGGCCTGGCCGTGAACATTGGTGGGAATACCACCCATCATATAGTGACAGGTCGGCACCACAGGCACCGGCTCTTTCACCGGGTCCGCATGGGCGAACGTCCGGGACAGCTCACAGATTCCCGGCAACCGGCTTTCAAGTACCTCTTCACCGAGATGATCGAGCTTCAGGAACACGTGATCGCCATTCGGCCCGCAGCCGCGGCCCTCCAGGATTTCCATCACCATGGAGCGGGCGACCACATCGCGGCCGGCAAGGTCCTTGGCATTGGGCGCGTAGCGCTCCATGAAGCGCTCGCCATCCTTGTTGATCAGGTAGCCACCCTCACCGCGGCAGCCCTCTGTCACCAGCACGCCGGCGCCGGCGATACCGGTGGGGTGGAACTGCCACATCTCGATGTCCTGTACCGGGAAACCGGCGCGCAACACCATGCCGATACCGTCCCCTGTGTTTATGTGGGCGTTGGTGGTGGAGGCGTAGATACGCCCCGCCCCGCCTGTGGCCAGTACAGTGGCCTTGGACTTGATGTGGACAGTCTCGCCAGTTTCCATACAAATGGCGATCACGCCGACCACCGCCCCGTCCTGGTTCTTGATCAGGTCGGTTGCGTACCACTCGTTGAAAAACACGGTCTCGTGCTTGAGGTTGCCCTGGTAGAGTGTGTGCAGCAGCGCGTGACCGGTGCGATCCGCCGCGGCACAGGTACGGGCCGCCTGCCCGCCCTCACCGTAATTCTTTGACTGGCCACCGAAAGGTCGCTGGTAAATACGCCCCTCCTCCGTACGCGAGAACGGCAGGCCCATATGTTCCAGTTCAAACACCGCCTCCGGGCCGACACTGCACATATACTCGATAGCGTCCTGGTCCCCGATATAGTCTGAGCCCTTGACGGTATCGTACATATGCCAGCGCCAGTCGTCGTTGGGGTCGGCCGATGCGATGGCACAGGTAATACCGCCTTGGGCAGAGACTGTGTGCGAGCGTGTCGGGAACACCTTGGAGATCACCGCCGTCTTGAAACCGGACTGCGAGAGCTGCAGGGCTGCGCGCATTCCCGCTCCGCCGCCACCTACGATGACGCCGTCAAATGAAATAGTACGAAGAGCCGCCATGGTTACAAACCCCACAAAATCTGGATACCCCAGACTGTATACGTGAACATGATAATCCCGGTCACAAACTGGGCGACCAGACGAATGACATTACCCGCGGAGCCCATCATGCGCTCCGTGAAGTAGTCGGTGAAAACCGCCCACAGCCCGACCCAGGCGTGCGCGCCCAGGGATAGCAGTGCCAGCATGCTGAACACGCGCACCCAGGTCTGCGAGAACAACGCGCTCCACTCCGCGTAACCGGGGCCGGAGATGACGACCGCACCTATAAAAAGAAAGTAGGCCAACAGGATCACAGCGGTCACCCGCTGCATCAGCCAATCGTACAGGCCTGAACGGCCCAAACTGGTTACTGCAGTTACCATATCCAGATCCCCGCCAAAATGATGAGTACTACCGACAGCCCAACCACGATGCGGACACCGAGTATGCCGCCCTCCATGGTCTCGCCGATGCCCATATCCATAATAAGATGCTTGATCCCGGCCAGTGCGTGATAGATCAGGCCGGCCATCACCGCCCAGATCACCAGCTTGAGCAGCGGGTTGCCAAGGCTCTCCTGCAGCGCGGCAAAACTCTCCGGGCCGGCCAGGCTGGCGTCGAGCGCCCACAGCAGCACGGCCATGCCGGCAAAGATGAAGACGCCGGAGGCGCGGTGGGTGATTGATGCCCATGCGGTAATGGGAAGCCGCATGGACCCTATGTCCAGGTTGACAGGGCGTTTGTCTTTCACAATTGAGTACCGTCTGTATGACGCCCGGAGGGCAGTTAATCGGGTTAACGAGAGCCGGGCAGTGCACCGGCCACCACTTTGGCATACTTGCAAAACGCGCAAGATTATAGGCATTTGCAGCGCTAATTACAAACGGCTATACCGCCGGCCATGCAAATTCCCCTTCCGCGGCGACTGGTGCGAACCCGGGGGCAGCACTTTGCCAAAAATCCCTGCACTGCCGGGTTTTTAGGGGCCTGGACCGCCGCTCCAATTGACAAAAAGCCACGAGACTTTATAGTGACTCCCTTCGATCAAATTCTTCCCAGGACCTTTCATGAGCGACAAAAAAGCCACTCTCACGATTGATGGCATCCAAGAGCCTATCGAACTCCCAATCTACTCCGGCACCCTCGGGCCCGACGTACTGGATGTCGGCCATCTCACCGGCAATGGTATGTTTACCTACGATCCCGGTTTTGTGTCTACGGCCTCCTGTGAATCCCAGATCACCTTCATTGATGGCGCCAAAGGCATACTGCTGCACCGGGGTTACCCGATAGAGCAGCTGGCGGAGCAGTCGGACTACCTGGAAACCTGCTACCTCCTGCTCTACGGTGAGCTTCCCACCACCGAGCAGAAAGAGACGTTTGTCGGCACCGTGCACATGCACACAATGGTTCATGAGCAGATACGAACCTTTTTCAATGGCTTCCGGCGCGATGCGCACCCGATGGCCATCATGTGTGGGGTTGTGGGCGCGCTATCGGCCTTCTACCACGACTCGCTGGAAATCTCCGACGAACACCACCGCCAGATCGCCGCGTTCCGCCTCATCGCCAAAATGCCCACCATCGCGGCAATGAGCTACAAATTCTCCATTGGCCAACCTTTCATGTATCCCGACAACAGTCTCAGCTACGCTGAGAATTTCCTGCACATGATGTTTGGTAACCCCTGCGAGCCCAGCAATATCAGCCCGGTGCTCGCGACTGCCATGGATCGCATTTTCCTGTTGCACGCCGATCATGAACAGAACGCCTCCACCTCTACTGTGCGACTTGCCTGCTCCTCCGGCGCCAACCCTTTCGCCTGTATCGCAGCCGGCATCGCGGCACTGTGGGGACCCTCACACGGCGGCGCCAATGAAGCCGTACTGGAGATGCTGGAGGAGATCGGCGACGTCTCAAAAATCGACGAGTTTGTCGCGCGCGCCAAAGACAAAAACGATCCGTTCAGGTTGATGGGCTTTGGCCACCGGGTGTACAAGAACTTCGACCCGCGCGCCAAGGTGATGAAAGAGGCCGCGGATGAAGTGCTGGCCGAACTGGGCATCGATGATCCGCTGCTGGAGATTGCCAAGCGACTCGAAGAGATCGCCCTCTCCGACGAGTA
The DNA here is from genome assembly GCA_020443425.1 of Halioglobus sp. Classification (GTDB taxonomy): domain Bacteria; phylum Pseudomonadota; class Gammaproteobacteria; order Pseudomonadales; family Halieaceae; genus Marimicrobium. Next base: position 79,581 of record JAGRIE010000001.1, on the reverse strand, counting down.
TTTTATCGAGAAGAAACTCTACCCCAATGTGGATTTCTACTCCGGCATCATCCTCAAGGCCATGGGTATCCCGACCAGCATGTTCACAGTGATTTTCGCGGTCGGGCGCACCGTCGGCTGGATTGCCCACTGGAATGAGATGATCAGTGGCAGCTATCGCATCGGCCGTCCACGACAACTGTATACCGGCTACACCCAGCGCGATTTCGTGCCGCTGGACCAGCGTACCGTTGAGAAGTAAATCGCCAGCGAGCCCTTACCAGCCCCCATCCACGCTGGGGGCTGCCCGTACAAGTTACTAACCGGAACTCTACACCATGCCCGATATCGTCATCAGCGGAACCGGCCTCTACACCCCGCCTGAATCCATCAGTAACGAAGAGCTGGTAGATTCATTCAACGCCTATGTTGAGCTGTTCAACGCCGAGCACGCGAGCGAGATCGCGGCCGGCGAAATAGCCGCCCTGCAACCCTCCTCTGCGGAGTTTGTTGAAAAAGCATCAGGCATCAAATCACGCTATGTGATGAATAAGAGCGGCATTATTGACCCGACCCGCCTGACCCCCTACCTGCCCGAGCGACCCAATGATGCGCAGTCCATCCAGTGTGAGATGGGTGTGGCCGCGGCGCGCGAGGCGATGGCCCAGGCCGGCAAGGCAGCGAGCGATATCGATGCCGTGATCGTCGCGGCATCGAATATGCAGCGCGCCTACCCCGCGATGGCGGTTGAGATACAGGATGCCCTGGGAATAGAGGGCTACGGCTTTGATATGAACGTGGCCTGCTCCTCTGCCACTTTCGGTATTCAGCAGGCGCGCGATGCAGTCAGCACCGGCAGCGCAAACTGTGTGCTGTTACTGAACCCGGAGATTTGCAGCGGCCACCTCAATTTCCGCGATCGAGATTCGCACTTTATCTTCGGTGACGTCTGTACCGCCGTCATCGTAGAGCGGGCAGCGACCGCCACGAGTAAGGAGCAATACCTTATCGTGGACAGCAAATTACAGACGATATATTCAAACAATATTCGCAATAACTTCGGCTTCCTGAATCGCACCGATGAATCCGGCATCGGAGCCCCTGACAAACTGTTCGTGCAGGAGGGCCGCAAGGTGTTCAAGGAAGTGTGCCCCGCAGTGGCGACACAGATCTCCAGGCAACTGGAAAGCCTGGATATTCCACCGAGCCAGTTGAAACGACTGTGGCTGCACCAGGCCAACCTCAGCATGAACCAGCTCATCTCACGCAGGGTACTGGGCAGGGATGCGACACCCGAGGAAGCGCCCACCATCCTGGACGAGTATGCCAATACCAGTTCGGCCGGCTCCGTGATCGCTTTCCACAAGCATCGCAGCGACCTGGTCTCCGGTGATCTCGGTGTACTGTGCTCATTCGGCGCCGGCTACAGCATCGGCAGTGTGATTCTGAAGAAGGTCTAGCGCCCCCTCACCCGCCCCAGGCGGAATGCCGCCGGTGGTTGCCGGACGGTGTCAGGACAGTATTCCTCCCAGTGCGGCCAGCAAGGCCGCATTGTCCTCCTCGGTACCGATACTGATGCGCAGGTAGTTGTCGATGCGGGGCTTGTCAAAATAGCGGACGACAATCCCCTGGGCGCGCAAGCGGGCAAACAGCTCACTGGCCGCCATTTCCGCATGCGTGGCAAACAGGAAGTTGGCACCGGAGGGCAGCACGGAAAAGCCCAGTTCTGCCATCGCCGCGGCCAGCGATTCCCTTGAGCGGATGACGCGTTGGCAGGTCTGTTCGAAATAGGCCTCATCCTCAATCGAAGCGACTGCTGCCACCTGGGAGATCACATCCAGTGGATAGGAGTTGAAGGAGTTCTTCACTCGCCCCAGCGCCGCAATCAGATCCGCACTGCCCATGGCAAAGCCGACACGCATTCCCGCCAGTGCACGCGACTTGGACAAGGTCTGCACCACCAGCAGGTTGTCGAACTCGTCGATCAGGGTCACTGCGGAATCGCCGCCGAAATCGATGTAGGCCTCGTCGATCACGACCACCGAGGAAGCGCTGCGCTGCAGTAGCCTGCGGATCGCGTCCAGGCTCATCAATCTGCCGGTAGGGGCGTTGGGGTTGGGGATGATGATGCCGCCGTTCTGCGGCGGGAATGCGTCGGGGTCAATGCTGAAGTCATCCGCCACAGGCACCCTGACCGCTTCGATACCGTACAGATCAGCCCACACCGGGTAGAAACTGTAGCTGATGTCGGGAAAATAAAGCGGCAGGCTGTGCTTCAACAGTGCCATGAATACAATCGCAATCACCTCATCGGAGCCATTGCCAGCGAAAACCTGCTCCAGTTGCAGCCCGTTGCGAGCCGCGATCGCCCTGCGCAGTTTGACGGACTCCGGGTCCGGGTACAGCCGCAGGGTGTCCGCCTGCAGTGACTGGATTGCCCGCAGCACCTGCGGTGATGGTGGATAGGGGCATTCATTGGTGTTGAGTTTGACCAGGTTTTCCGTTTGCGGCTGCTCTCCCGGCACATAGGGCGTCAATGTACTGACCAGATCACTCCAATAACGACTCATGATAGTTCCTGTCGTCGCGCCGGGCACGGTGCCGGCGCTGAAAGCGAAAAGCCCGGTATAAAACCGGGCTTTCGTGGATATGGCGTCCCCTAGGGGGTTCGAACCCCTGTTACCGCCGTGAAAGGGCAGTGTCCTGGACCACTAGACGAAGGGGACGTATAAACGGTTGCCGTTCCTCTAAAAAGCCGCGACATTGTACCCGAGCGTCCGCTTGAAGCAAGCCTCTCGTCCAATGAATGGCAAAGACTAGTAACTGAAACCGGTATCGAGTTGGATGCGATCGTAGTTCGCATCGTCCCCGGGAGTCTCAAACCCGCGCTTGTTGTCAAAGAAGTAGGTACCGGCTACATACCAGCGATCGTCGATCGCATATTTGGCGGAGAACGTACTGCCCTTGCCGTTGGTACCACCGCCCGCGAAGTCGGAGTTGGTAATCACGCCGAGCGTCGCATTCGCCTCCAGTCGCTCGTATTCATACTGCACTTGCCAGTTGCCCTTCTTCTTGGCACTGCCGAGTTTCACACCCGCCATATACCCCATCTCCTGGTCGTCGACATCCTGGTTCTGCACGTAGTCCGCATAGAAGTTCAGTGGCAGGTCGAACACGCTCAGCCCGAGGTCCACGGAGGCGGTCACCAGTTTATAATCGTACTCATACACGTCCTCACCATCGACGGTGACAGAGGAGTTGCCAAAGAAATCCTCATCGTAGATGGCTGCCTCACCCTTGGTCGGGATATTGACATAACCGGCTGACAGCGTCAGTTTCGTGTCCTCGACTGGCGTGAGTACTGTGCCCAGCTGTGCCGCCCATACCCCGTAATCGTCCTTGCCGGATTGGCTGCTGTCGCTCTCGATGAAGTTGAAGGATGTATGTGCGAAGAACATCTCATTGGCCCAGTTCACCGCCACACCCTCAGGACGGAAATCACTGTCAAACAGCAGTTGGCTCTTCTGCACCGTATAGTAGGGGTTGGCAAATTTACCGGCGGTAATCGCAGTACCCGGCAACCCAGTCCATGTGGCATAGGCCAGGTCGAGATTGATATCCTTGGACTTGCCGCCTTCGCCGAGTGTCTGGTTGCTGGAAACAGGGTCATCACTGCCGGTGGCCAGGCCAAACCCTACAACGGTAGTGTCACTGACTGTCGCCACCAGCGCCGGTCGCGCGCGTATGCGGTAGCGGTCGCGGTCATCCCTGCCCTGCTGGTCTATCGTCTCATAGCGAAACCGGTAATCGCCCTCCCAGGCGACACGGTCGGCCCAGGAAGATGCCGTCGTGCGCTCCTTCAGCGTATCCAGTTCAGCGTTGGTCGCCGCCAGGTCCTCTACCTTGATAGTGTTTCTGCTGGCTTGTCGAAGCTGTGCATTCTCCGCCTCCAGCGCCTTCACGCGCTCGCTCATGGCCGCAAACTGCGCCTTGAACTCCTCCCATTCAGCCACCGGCACCTGGGCATTGACGCCGGAAGCGAATAACACTACACCCAGCAGTGCTACTGTGAAGATCTGCTTCATATCTGATTCCCCCGCGATTAGCGTTGACTGAACGCCACCGGCATCCATGGCAGGCGAGATTAAAGGAGAAACATGACAGTTTTGTTACGCTTCAGCGGATAAAGGCACCATGGAAGAAGTTTTTGTGACAGGTGGATTGCACCGTTGTGACAGCTGGGTTGCGGTAACATGACAGCGCGTCGCACCCCAGGGTACAGTGCAGGACTGTCCGGCTGACTGCCGTGGTGGAGGAAACCAGCAGGTGTCAGGCGAAAACGCCTACCAGCAACCAGCCGAGACCGATAACAACCAGCCCCTCCAACACAAGCAGAGGCAGGATGACATCGGGTGAACGGCTTCTCAATTCTTTTTGCGCAGCGCGAAGATTCATCACAACTCCTGTCATTTGTATATACATAAAATACACAATCGATACCGGGAACACAATGTGTATACATGTGATAAACTCACATTCCCGACGTATCCTGACCCCTGACGATGTCCAAGACCAAACTACTGAATATCCGGATCGAGCCGGAACTGAAGAAAAAGGCCAAGAAACTGGCCGAAGCCGACGGGCGCTCGCTCTCGAACTGGGTGACCAAGCTGATAGCAAGCAAGGTGGCGGCCAGTGAAGACAAGGACGCCACTGGCAAGAAGTGAAATAGCGTATCGCCCAGTGGACGAAGGGGGGCTAACCGAACCTTCCGGTAATGTAGTTCTCGGTCAACTGGTGCTGGGGGATGGTGAAAATATCCTTGGTACTACCCACCTCGATCAACTTGCCCAGATGGAAATAGGCAGTGCGCTGCGACACCCTGGCGGCCTGCTGCATGGAGTGGGTCACGATGGCGATAGTGTACTTTTCCTTCAGGTCGTCAATCAGTTCTTCAATGCGTGCAGTGGCGATGGGGTCCAGCGCTGAACACGGCTCATCCATCAAAATAACTTCGGGGCTGACCGCAATGGCACGGGCAATGCAAAGCCGCTGCTGCTGCCCGCCCGACAGCCCGGTGCCGGGCTTGTCCAACTGATCCTTCACCTCATCGAAAAGGCTGGCTCGACGCAGGCTGTTCTCGACAATCTCATCCATTTCCGCCTTGGAGTGAGCCAGTCCATGAATGCGGGGCCCATAGGCGACATTTTCATAAATGGACTTGGGAAACGGGTTGGGCTTCTGGAATACCATGCCGACGCGGGCGCGAAGCATCACCGTATCCTGGTTGCTCTTGTAGATATCCTCACCATCCAGCGTGATATCCCCCTGCACCCTGCAGATGGGGATGATATCGTTCATCCGGTTCAGGGTGCGCAGAAAGGTGGACTTGCCACAGCCGGAGGGGCCGATCATGGCCAGCACTTCATTGCGGCCGATATCCAGCGACACGTCCAAAATGGCCTGCTTGTCGCCGTAGAAGACATTCACATTCCGCGCGGACATCTTGGCATCCTTGACGAGCGGAGAACCGATCGTCTTATAGGCCTCCATATCAGCCTGGCGTTCCATCTCGAGTGCCGAGGTTTTGTCCATGGACACGTTCCTCTCCATCATTGATCTGGTATTTTCGTTCACTGCGGTCGTTGCACTCATTCTATCAGGTCCTCAGCTGGCGGATGCCAGTTACATCACTTCAATTCGAACCGCTTGCGCAGATAAACGGCCAGTGCATTCATCAGGATCAAAAAGCCCATCAGCACCATAATCGCCGCGGACGTCTTCTCGGTGAAACCCCGCTCGGGACTGTCCGCCCAAAGGTAGATCTGTACCGGCAGTACCGTTGACGGGTCGGTGACCCCGCCGGGGACATCCATGATGAAAGCCACCATGCCAATCATCAGCAAAGGCGCTGTCTCACCCAGCGCCTGCGCCATACCGATGATCGAGCCGGTCAGGATTCCCGGCATGGCGACGGGCAATACATGGTGAAAAACCGTCTGCAATTTCGACGCACCCACGCCCATCGCCGCCTCATGAATCGATGGTGACACCGCCTGAATCGCCGCCCTGGACGTGATGATGATAGTCGGCAAGGTCATCAGCGACAGGACAATCCCCCCGACCAGAGGTGCAGAGCGCGGCAACTCAAAAAAGTTGATAAAGACCGCGAGCCCCAACAGACCAAAAACGATGGAGGGCACTGCCGCAAGGTTATTGATATTGATCTCTATCAGGTCGGTCAGGCGATTGCGTGGCGCGAATTCCTCCAGGTAGATGGCCGCCATCACGCCGATCGGAAACGCCAGGCAGAACGTGACCATCAGTGTAAAAAACGAGCCGTACAGCGCTGCCTTGATCCCCGCCAATTCCGGTTCACGCGAGTCACCGGAAAGGAAAAATGTCGAGTTGAATCGCGATTCAGTCCTGCCCTCGGCCCTGAGGGTGTCCAGCCAGGCAACCTGCGCGTCCTTCACCCGTCGTTCGGCCTCGGGGGCAGTCACATCCACCTGCCCTTTCAGGTAGCTTCCGGCCTCTGCGTGAGCGAGCAGCCAAACATTCTTATGGGTGCCGATCAGTCCGGGGTCAGCCAGCACCATATCGCGCAGGGTGTACTCGGCGCGAATACTGATGAGGCGATAGAGAGCCTTTTTCTCGCTGCGGCCGGTGACATCGGGGAACTGCTCGCGCAGGCTGTCCTTTACAACTGCCAGGAAATCGGCGCTTGCGATCTCCTCGGCAGACGGATTCTCGCCGACACCGAGCATCTCTGCACTGAAATCAATATCCAGCTCGATATAGTGCTGGGTGAACGCCGGGCTGCCTTTGACGATAATATCTGCCAACAGGATGAACAGGAATATAAACCCGGTGAGCACGGCGAGCCGGCCATACCACTGGAAACGACGCTCCCGCGCATACCGCTTCTTCAGCGAGGCCTGGATGGCGAGGGTGGTACTTGACTGTCTGGAATCACTCATACTGTTCCCGGTATTTTCTCACCACATACAGCGCGACGACATTCAACAGCAAGGTCACGAAGAAGAGGACCAGACCGAGCGCAAAAGCCGCCAGTGTCTTGGGGTTATCAAACTCCTGGTCGCCAACCAGCAGCGTCACTATCTGCACCGTGATGGTCGTCACAGCCTCCAGCGGGTTGATCGTGAGTTTCGCCGACAGGCCCGCAGCCATGACCACAATCATTGTCTCGCCAATGGCGCGCGAAGCAGCGAGCAATACGCCGCCGACAATCCCCGGCAACGCCGCCGGCAACACCACCCGCCGGATCGTTTCATTCATCGTCGCTCCCATGCCCAGTGATGCTTCCCTCAGGCTGACGGGAACTGCGTTGATGATATCGTCTGACAGCGACATCACGAACGGAATGATCATGATGCCCATCACCAGGCCTGCTGCCATCGCGCTCTCTGAGGCGACATCCAGTCCCATGGACTCACCCAGACCCCGGATGAAGGGTGCCACTGTGAGTGCGGCGAAAAAGCCGTAGACCACAGTCGGCACACCAGCCAGGATCTCAAGCACGGGCTTGGTGACTGCGCGAAAGCGTCGCGAGGCATACTCTGAAAGATAGATGGCTGACATCAAGCCGACCGGGACGGCGATCAGCAGCGCTACCGCAGATATCAACAGGGTACCCACCAACAGGGGGACAAAGCCGAATGAACCGGAGGCCGCCACCTGGTTGGCGCGGATCGCCATCTGCGGACTCCACTGCAACCCGAACAGGAAATCTGTCAGCGGGATCACATTGAAGAAGCGGATCGCCTCGAACAAGACCGACAACACAATGCCGAGTGTCGTCAGTACGGCCAGGAAGGAGCAGCCGAACAACACCCATTCAAAAATCTTCTCGACATGATTGCGGGCGCGCAGCACTGGCGTGATGCGGCGCAGCGCCAGCAGCGCGCCCAGGACAGCGACAATAAACACCAGTGCAGCCTTGACCTGGCTGAATGTCGAGGCCGTTTCACGGTAGAATGCCGCGGCCTTTACCTGCGCCTCATCAAGTTGCACCGAATCGATGGCGCCGCGTGCGAAGCCCTGCACCTGGTTGTAATACAGCCCCAGTTCCTCGGCGGGCAGCGCCTGTACAGCAGGCGGCAGTTGCGCCACAACCAGTTTATGCAGGACGCTGCCCTCAAACCCGGTCCACAGTATCAGCACCAGCAGCGCCGGCAGCGCGGCCCACACCGCGGCCATGTAGCCGTAGTGATTGGGCAGGGAGTGCAGCGTACTCAGGCCGCCCTGCTGCATCGCAACAATCTGTGAGCGCTTGCGTCCCGTGATAAAACTGACGACGCAGAGCGCGGTCAGGATCAGGAAAACTGTTGTCGTCTGCATTGCTGATTGACCGCCTTCAATACATCGCCCGAGCGATGTTCTGCCGGCACATCTCCACAAAAAAAGCTACTGTGCGTTTATTCGCGGCGCCATGGGCGCCGCGACACCGGGGATCCTGTGGCGCTGTTACATCGCCAGCGGCTTCATGGCCTTGACGTCTGCCTGGACTTGCTGCCGCGACTCCTCGCTGAGCGGAATCAGGCCTCTGTCCGTGAGGTATCCATCCTCGCCCATCGCCTTGTTCGAGGTGAACTCTATGGCGTACTCCTGAATGCCGGGTATTTTGCCGACATGGGCGGCCTTGATGTAGAAATACAGCGGGCGGGATACCGGGTACTCGCCTCCGGCGATCGTCTCAAAGCTGGGTGCTACACCATCCACCACAGAGCCCTGGACCTTGTCACCATTTTCCTCGAGGAAGCTGTAGCCGAAAACACCCACCGCATCAGGGTTCGCCTGCAGTTTCTGCACTATCAGGTTATCGTTCTCCCCCGCTTCTATATAGGCGCCGTCCTCGCGCATGGCGTAGGCGACTGTGACAAAGACATCTTCACCTTTGGGAGCCTTGCCCTTCTTCGCAACCAGGGCGTCGTACAGTGTATCGGGGAGACCGAGTTGCGCCATTGCGGACTTGATCTCGTCAACCTGGCTGGCATCCAGTTCGGCCAGCGCCTTCAATCCGGGCAGCGCTTCGGCGCCCCCGGCCATTGCCAGTTCGGCAAATGCGTCACGGGTTCCCGAGGTGGGCGGTGGGCCGAGCACTTCGATAGTGGTCGCCGGCAGCGCCGGGTTAACGTCTTTCCAGGTCTTGTTCGGGTTGGGGATCAGTTTGCCGTCGGGCCCCGGTATATCCTTGGCCAGGGCCAGGTAGACATCTTTCAGGCTGATATCCATCGCGGGCGCATCGATGGAGTTGGCAATCGCAATGCCATCGTAACCGACCAGTACTTCCACTACTTCGGTGACGCCGTTTTCCTGGCAGCCGTCATACTCGCTCTGCTTTATCCGCCTGGACGCATTGGTGATATCGGGCGTACCGGCACCCACGCCGCTGCAGAACAGCTTCAGCCCGCCACCCGTGCCGGTGGATTCGATTTTCGGGGACTTGAAACCGGTTCCTCGCCCGAACCGCTCAGCCACGACAGTGGCGAAGGGATAGACCGTCGAAGAGCCGACGATGCTCACGATGTCGCGGTTCTCTGCCTGCACAGGTCCAATCGTGGAAAGGGTAGCCAGGATAGCAACTGCTCCAACCAGGGGTTTTTTCACGTTGTAGGTACTCCGTAACATGGGGTGGGTGAGATTCCAGTCTTTTCGCATTACACGGTGCGCAGTCTAGGTTTTGAATGTTACGTTTTTGTTACAAAGCGTCATCTGGCCGCGGAAACTTGGTGGTGAGCGCCGGCCCGCTGCCCCGGCGGCAGCCAGGCTGCGTTCTTGCCCCGCTACAGCTCGCCATCCCCATCGCGCAGCTCATTCAACCTGCCGTGGCGGACATCCAGACCCCGCACGAGATACACCACATGTTCGGCGATATTGCAGGCGTGATCACCAATCCGCTCCAGGCTCCGCAGTGCCCACATCTCGTTCAGTATCACACCGATATTCCTGGGGTCCTCCACCATAAAGGTGATCAGGCTGCGCATTGCGCTGCCGTACTCTTTGTCGACCTCATCATCGTCCCTGACCACGGCGACAGCCTGGTCGACGTCCAGCCGCGCAAAGGCATCCAGTGCCTCGCGCAGCATCACACCGACCATGGCGCCAATGTGCTTGATTTCGACAAAGTTACTGGGAGACTTGCCGTCTTCAGAGATCCGCACGGCCTGTTTGGCCACTTTGGCCGCCTCGTCGCCGATCCGCTCAAGGTCGCGATTGACCTTGATGATGGCGATAATCAGCCGCAGGTCACTGGCTGTCGGCTGGCGCCGTGCAATAATGGTGGCGCATTCATCATCAATGGCCATCTCCATCTGGTTGACTTCACTGTCCCTGCGAACAATGAGTTCCGCCTCGCCGCTGTCCATTTTTACCAGCGCTTCAAGCGCCTCACTCAGCTGGTGTTCAACCTTCCCGCCCATCGACAACATATGGTTGCGCAGTGACTCCAACTCGGTATTGAATTTTGCGGATATGTGCTGCTGGTAGTCTTCTTTTTTCAACATGCCATCTGCCTCTTCTGCGAACTGTCAGTGTCTCTTCGGAAATACCAGGGTGAAGGTACTGCCCACACCCAGTTTACTCTCAATACGCAGGCTGGCACCATGCGCCACCGCGACGTGCTTGACAATAGCCAGGCCGAGCCCAGTGCCGCCGGTGGCGGAGTTGCGACTGTCGTCAACACGGTAGAATCGCTCGGTCAGCCTGGGGATGTGGGAGGCGTCTATGCCGATGCCCCTGTCCCTGACCTGCAGCAACAGGCTGTCGTCCTGCGCCTTCCAGCCCAGCGTTACTGGATGGTTGTTGGCGCTGTACTTGATCGCGTTGATAGCGAGATTCGACGCCGCACTGTAGAGTTGCCGGTAGTCACCGTAGACCTTGTCATCAGTCTCGATATCGAGAACGATCTGCGCCTCGGGGTAGGCCTCATCCAGCTCATCCCGCAGTTCCTGCAGCAGGCCCCTGATGTCAACAAGGTCGCGGTCGTCCTCGCGCTGTTCACTCTCGATTCGGGACAGCCACAACAGGTCCTTGAGCAGGTTTTCCATGCGCTGTGCCTGCTGGTCCATCTGTTCCAGTGGCTTCACGTAACGCTGCGGCAGTTCCTGTGAATTCTCCAGGAACGTACTGAGGTAGCCGCTGATCACGGTCAGGGGCGTGCGCAATTCGTGGGAGACATTGGCGACGAAGTCGCGCCGGATTTTCTCCATCCGCACTTCACTGCTGACATCGCGAATGAACAGCAGGCGCTCGCCTTCGCCAAAACGGGTGATGTCGACGCGCAGGTAGATGGCGCGCCCTTCGCCCACTGAGAGGTATTGCAGCGGCTTGGTGTAATCGCGGGCCAGGAAATACTCGTTGAACTCCGGCGAACGCACGAGGTTGGTCAGGGTCTGCCCGGTGTCATCGGGGTAGCGCAGCCCCAGCAGCGGTTCCACTGCCCGGTTCAACCATTTGATGGCGCCCTGCTTGTCCACCATGAGAACACCGTCGCGCATCGCGGCGAAAGAATCTTCGAGATATTCCACTGATGACTGCAAGCGCGCCTGCTCCTGTGAGCTCTTCCTTTGATAAAAATAGATGCGGGCGAACAGCTCGCCCCAGCTGCCATAGGCATCCGGCGGCATCTCCCCGGGGTTGTTGAGCCAGACCAGCACGCGCCGCATCTGGTACAACCAGAAGCCGATCCACCCGAGCAGCGCGACAATTACGGCCTCGCGAGCGTAGCCATACATCCAGCCCAGCGCTGCAGAAATCGCCAATAACAGTAACAGCCGGCTTATCGCACTATACCAACTCATACCGGCCCGGAATCAGTCACTACACGATGCCGCGTGAGGAAAAGCGGTAACCTGTCCCACGCACGGTCTGGATCAGGTTGCTGTAATCACCGGCCGGCGTCTGCAGCGCCTTGCGCAGCCGCCGAATATGGACATCCACTGTGCGTTCCTCGACATAGACATTGGCGCCCCAGACCTGGTCCAGTAACTGGCCACGGGTATAGGCGCGCTCCGGGTGTGACATAAAAAATTGCAGGAGATTGAATTCGGTGGGGCCCATCTCCAGTGGCAGGTCGGCGATGAATGTACGCTTGCTCTCGCCATCGAGCAGCAGCTCGGCCACCTGTATCTTCTCACTCTCGGTGCCGCCGCCGGCGCGACGCAGCAGTGCCTTGATACGGGCGATCAGCTCGCGCGGCGCGAAAGGCTTGGTGATGTAATCATCGGCTCCGACATCGAGGCCCTGTATCACATTGTCCTCGGCCGTCTTTGCGGTAAGCATGATGACAGGCATATCCCGGGTCAGTTCCTCGCGTTTCAGCCGTCGCATCAACTCCAGCCCACTGCCACCGGGCAACATCCAGTCGAGCAGCACCACGGCGGGGCGTTCATCCACGATTAATTGATAAGCGCGCTGTATATCCTGTGCCTCTATACAGCGGAAATCGGCGAACTCCAGAGCCATGCGCAGCATATCCCTGATAGCGAACTCATCGTCGACAATTAATACCGTAGCTGTGCTCATTAGCCCGCAAACCCTCAGTGACTTTGAAAAAGGGTATTAAAAGTGGCAAGTGTGACAATTACATGACAAGGAGGGGTGCGAATGCAACAAATCTGTCAAATTCGCCCGCTGTTGCTGCAAACGCCGCTGCGCAGGGCCAATTCGGCCTAGCGCAGACTCGCGTTGATATTCAACAGCATTTTATTGCCGGGGCACAAATCCGACTCATCGAGCGCATTCAGCGGTCGCTGCGACGTCTCCAGTACCTCGTGCAAATCCCGCGAATCCATATTCATATAGATGAGGCCGGTAAGGATGTTGCCGGAACAGCGGTGCTCCTCCAGCGCATTGATGGCCGAGCGACGGTCAAACGGGTTGAGTGATTCATCCACTTTATACAGGCGAATGCTGGAGCCATTGTGCAAGGTCACCTCGTGACTGTGTCCAGGCTGGTACTCGGTAGTGATCTCCTTGTGCATAGGCACGAAATCAATGGTCCCGGTGGCCTCGGAGTGCTCGCGCACGAACTCATAGCTCTTGGTGGACTTGGCATTGTTGTTGAATGTGACACACGGTGACACCACATCGATCAGCGCAAAACCGCGATGCGAGATTGCCGCCTTGATCAGCGGCACCAACTGTTCCTTGTCGCCGGAGAAGCTGCGAGCTACAAAGGTAGCCCCCATCTGCAGGGCTGTGCCGCACAGGTCGATCGCGCTGTAAATATTGGGGTCGCCCTTTTTGCTCGCCGAACCCCTGTCCGCTGTCGCCGAATCCTGCCCCTTGGTCAGTCCGTAGCAGCCGTTGTTCATCACAATGTAGACCATATTGAGATTGCGCCGCGCCACATGCGCAAACTGCCCCATGCCGATGGACGCGGTATCGCCGTCGCCGGACACTCCCATATACAACAGGTCACGGTTGGCCAGTGCAGCGCCGGTCACCACGGACGGCATGCGCCCGTGCACGGAATTGAAACCATGTGAATTGCCGAGAAAATAGGTGGGCGCCTTGGAAGAACAGCCGATGCCGGAGAGTTTGGCGATCTTGTGCGGTTCGATGGACAGCTCGTGGCAAGCCCGCACAATGGCACCGCTGATCGAATCGTGACCACAACCGGCGCACAGCGTCGAAATCGCGCCCTCGTAATCCGCCTTGGTATAGCCGAGATCATTGACCGGAAGCTCCGGGTGTCTGAATTTGGGAAGCTGGTAGCTCATCGCGATTCTCCGGCCCGCAGCAGCGCGGTATTACGGTGCAGCGGCAATACATTGTCGCCATTGAGGTGTTTTTTGATCTGTTTGCGGATATTGCGTGCGCTGATCGGTGTACCGTCAAAGCACAGCACTGATTTCAGTTTGTCCGGCCCGAACTCGAACTCCGCCATCAGCAGGGTGCGCAATTGGGCGTCGCGGTTCTGCTCGATCACAAACACCTGTTTGTGCCGTTCAATAAACTCCTGTACCTGCTTGTTAAAGGGGAAGGCCCTCACGCGCATGGCGTTCAGGTGGATGCCCTCGTCCGAGAGATAGTCCAGCGCCTCGCGTGCGGCCTCCTCGCTGGTGCCGAAGTAAAGTACTGCGGTGTCTGTTTCCACACCGCTGTCGACGATAATCGGCGCGGGTACGTACTCGTTGATGGTGTCCCACTTGCGCAGCAGGCGCAGCATATTGGCCTCGTACTCCTCCCCTTTCTCGGTGTAGATCGCATACTCATTGCGGGAGGTACCGCGGGTGAAAAATGCACCCTTGGTGGGGTGGGTACCGGGATAGGTACGATAGCAGATGGCGTCGCCGTCGACATCGAGGTAGCGCCCGAACTCTACGCCCGCCTCCAGCTGCTCGGCGGTCAATACCTTGCCGCGATCGTACTTGCGCTCGTCATCCCATTCGAGCGGCTCAGACATATTGTCGTTCATTCCCAGATCCAGGTCGGTCATCAGGATGATCGGGGTCTGCAGGCGCTCCGCGAGATCGAAGGACAGTGCGCCGAAATCGAAACACTCCCGCGGTGTCGAGGGGAACAGCAACACCTGCTTGGTATCGCCGTGGGAGGCATAGGCGCAGGCGAGAATATCGGACTGCTGGGTGCGGGTCGGCATACCGGTGGACGGCCCGGCGCGCTGCACATTGAACAACACCGTCGGAATCTCTGCAAAATACGCCAGCCCCAGGAACTCGCTCATCAGCGATACACCGGGGCCGGAAGTGGCGGTGAATGAGCGCGCGCCGTTCCAGCTGGCGCCGATCGCCATACCGATGGCGGCCAACTCATCTTCAGCCTGCACAATCGCGTAGTTGCGCCGACCTGTACCGGGATCGATCCTGACCCGCTTGGCATATTTCTCGAACGCGTCGACAACCGAGGTTGACGGGGTGATCGGATACCAGGCTGCCACCGTCGCGCCGCCGTACAGCGCGCCCAATCCCAGCGCGGTGTTACCGTCGAGCAGGATTTTATCCCCGACCATATCACTTTTCTCCACCCGGATGCCGATAGGACAATCGAGATGGTTGCGGACGTACTGGTGGCCGAGTTCCAGCGCGTGGATATTGGGCAATACCAGATTCTTTTTGCCCTTGAACTGGTCCTCGACCAGGCCGGTGAGTACCTTGAAATCCATATCCAGCAGCGCGGCCAGCGCACCGACATAGATCACGTTCTTGAACAACTGCCGCTGGCGCGGATCATCGTACTGCTCGTTGCAAATTCGTGTCAGCGGCACACCGATGATGGAGATATCATCGCGGTGCAGGCGCAGGTCGAGCGGTTTGGTGTCATCGTAAATAAAGTAGCCACCGGGCAGGACCTCGCGGATATCCTGGGCCATGCTCTGGGGATTGACGGACAGCGCGATGTCGATTCCGCCGCGCCGGCCGAGATAGCCCTTGTCGTTAACCCTCACCTCATACCAGGTGGGCAGCCCCTGGATATTTGACGGGAAGATATTCTTGGGTGACACCGGGATTCCCATTCGGAACAGCGCCTTCGCGAACAGGTTGTTCGCACTGGCCGAGCCGGTGCCGTTCACATTGGCGAACTTGATAACGAAGTCGTTGACCGATTCTATGCGCTTCATAATCATTCACCCGCCTTGTGAACATTGTAGAGGAACTTCTGCATATCCCATGCTGTGGTTGGGCAGCGCTCAGCACACAGGCCACAGTGCAGACAGACATTCTCGTCCTTGACCATGACACGCATCGTCGGCAGGTCGGCAGAGATATACAGATCCTGCGCCAGGTTATTCGCGGGTGCTTCAAGCCGGTGCCGCAACTCCTCCTCGGTGCCGTTGGTGGTGAAGGTGATGCAGTCGGTGGGACAGATATCCACGCAGGCATCGCACTCGATGCAGCGCAGTTCGTCGAAGACGGTCTGCACGTCGCAATTGAGGCAGCGCTCCGCCTCCTTGTAGCCGGTCTCGACATCGAAGCCGAGTTCAACCTCGACCTTGCGATTCTTCAGCGTTTTGGCCAGCGGCGCGTGTGGCACCGCGTAGCGATGGTCATTGGCGACGGCGTTGTCGTAGCTCCACTCATGCACACCCATTTTCTGGCTGGAGAGGGAGACATGGGGCGGTGGCCGCTTGTGCACATCCTCGCCGCGGCAGAACAGGTCGATGCTGACAGCAGCCTGGTGGCCGTGAGCGACAGCAGTGATGATATTTTCGGGACCAAATGCGGAGTCACCGCCAAAAAACACACGTTCGTTGGTGGATTGGAAGGTCGCCTTGTCGACCACAGGCATTTCCCATTTGTCGAACTCAATACCGAGGTCGCGCTCTATCCAGGGGAAGGCGTTCTCCTGCCCAATCGCCATCAGGACATCGTCAGCTTCCATGAACACGAGATCCTCACCGGTGGGCACCAGCGTGCGCTTGCCGTCCTCGTCGTAATGCGCTTCCACTTTTTCAAAGCGCATCCCTTTCAGCTTGCCATCCTCAACCACGAATTCCTTGGGCACATGATTGTTGTAGATGGGTATACCTTCGGCAGCGGCATCCTCTTTCTCCCAGGGCGAGGCCTTCATATCCTCAAAGGGGCTGCGCACCACCACCCGCACATCTTCCCCGCCCATGCGCCGCGACGTTCTGCAACAGTCCATGGCGGTATTCCCGCCGCCGAGCACCAGCACCCGCTTGCCAATCGATTTGGTATGTTCAAACGCAACGCTGGAGAGCCAGTCGATACCGAGGTAGACATTGGGCATTGCATCTTCCAGCCCGGGCAGGTTCAGGCCCTTACCGCGCGGCGCGCCGGTTCCGACAAAGACCGCGTCGTACTCCTTGTCCAGTATCTCCTTGAGGCTCTCCACCTGGACGTTGAAGGTTGCGTTGATGCCCATATCGAGGATGTAGTTCACCTCTTCATCGAGCACTTCCGCCGGCAGTCGGAACGAGGGAATCTGGCTGCGCATCATGCCGCCGCCGGCAAACTGGTTATCGTAGAGATCGATGGTGTAGCCCAGCGGGGCGAGGCCCCGTGCGACCGTCAGCGAGGCGGGACCCGCGCCGATCAGGGCGACGCGTTTACCGTTTTTTGTCGCCGGGATGACTGGCAGGCGCTCGCGTATATCCTCCTTGTTGTCGGCCGCCACACGCTTGAGGCGACAAATGGCCACGGGCTCTTCCTCCACCCGCACGCGCCGGCAGGCCGGTTCACAGGGACGGTCACAGGTGCGACCGAGGATGCCGGGGAAAACATTCGACTGCCAGTTCACCATGTAAGCGTCGGTATAACGCTCGGCGGCTATCAGTCGGATGTATTCAGGTACCGGCGTATGCGCCGGGCAGGCGTACTGGCAGTCCACGACCTTGTGGAAATACTCGGGATTCTTGATGTCTGTTGGTTTCACTTGCCATGCTCTTTATTGGTATAGCCAGAAAAAATCGCAGATAAATGCGCCGCACCAGCTTCTGGATTGTGGCACATGTCACATGCGTTTTCATTACAAGAGAGGAGCGGATAACGTTACTTTTCCGACACTTAGGCGATATTAATGAGACCGGTGTCTCATCTTGAACTACCACCGTGCGGACATCGGCTAAAACCAGCCGAAGAAACCGCCGCTATCCTTCAAAGACTGTTCGCAGCCCATCAACTGCGCCTGGTAGGTGTTGGCGCGGGTTTCCACTTTGCGTGCGACGGCCATCAACCACGGCTTTTGCCGGTAGGTCGCGCGATTGTAACCGCCGTGACCCTCGTGGTACGCGAGGTAGAGACCATAGGTATTCTGCAGTGAAATGCCACTGCGTCGTTTTGACTGGTAGTTGTACCAACCGACAAAATCGATGGCATCGGCGAAATCATCGCGGTCGGCGCCGAACCGTCCGGCGTCATCCTCGTACTCTTCCCATGTCGTTGTCTTGGCCTGGCTGTAACCGTAGGCAGTGGACGGCCTGAACCACGGGATAAAACCCAGCAGCTTGCGCCTGGCTGGCCTGGCATCTGCACGGAATCGGGACTCCTGGTAGATAATTGCCATCATCACCGGAATCGGGCTGCCCCACTGTTCGCGCGCCTCTTCAGCGTCATCGTACCAGTCGTCTTTCTCAGTGAAAATCGCGCAGATGTTATCGACATCCCGCGGTGGGCTGGTGGTACAGGCGGTGACGCCCAGCAGCGAAACAAGAACAGCGACCGCTCGCCAGCCGCGGTTCAATTGCCGGCCTCGTGCGCGGCCAGCAACGCCAGCAGCGCCTCTTCATCGATCACCTTGACACCCAGTTCATTCGCTTTGGTCAATTTGGAGCCGGCGCCCGGCCCGGCGACCACGCAGGTGGTTTTCGCTGACACACTGCCGGCGACCTTGGCACCGAGCGACTGTAACCGGGCCTTGGCCTCATCGCGACTCAGTGACTCCAGTTTGCCAGTGACAACCCAGACCTGCTCCGCCAGCGGCAGGCTCTCCGGCGGCCGCGGTTCGAGATCCGGCCAGCTTACCCCCGCCTGCTGCAGCGCTTCGACCACCGCCATGCTGGCCGCGGAGTCAAAGAACTGCAGCAGATGGTCCGCCACCACCGGGCCGACATCATCGACCTGCAGCAGCTGCGTTTCCGACGCCGATGACAACGCCGGCCAATTGCCGAAGTGCCTGGCGAGGTTGAGCGCAGTCGCCTCACCCACCTCGCGAATACCCAGCGCATAGACAAACCGCGCCAGGCTGGTGTGTTTGCTTTGTTCGAGCGCCGCCAGAAGGTTGTCCGCCGACTTGTCACCCATGCGCTCAAGTGTCAGCAGTTGCTCTTTTGACAGCGCATAAAGGCCAGCGACATTCTCGACCAGGCCCTCGTCAACCAGCTGCTCCACCAGCTTGTCACCGAGGCCATCGATATCCATCGCGCGGCGGGAAACAAAGTGCTTGATCGCGGCTTTTTGCTGGGCGCCGCAGCCCAGCCCACCCATGCAGCGCCAGGCGGCCTCGCCCTCCTCCCTCTCGATTGCCGACTGGCAGACAGGGCATCGGGATGGAAATTCGATGGCTCGCGCACTGGGCGGGCGCCTCTCCAACACCACAGAGACAATCTGCGGGATCACATCACCGGCACGCCGCACAATCACGGTGTCCCCAACTTTGACGCCCAGCCGCTCGATTTCATCGCTGTTGTGCAGCGTGGCATTGCTGACCGTGACGCCACCGACAAACACCGGCGCCAGCCGTGCCACGGGGGTTATGACGCCGGTGCGACCGACCTGGAACTCCACATCGAGCAGCTGCGTCATTTCCTCCTGCGCCGGAAATTTTCTCGCAATCGCCCAGCGGGGAGCGCGCGAGACAAAACCCAGCCGCTGCTGCAGGGCGAGATCATTGACCTTGAACACGATGCCGTCGATATCGTAGGCGAGCCGGTTGCGGCGCTGCGCCAGCGCATCGAAATAGGCATCGCAGGCCTCGATACCCTGCACCACCGCAGACTCGCGATTTATCCTCAGACCCCAGTCGCTGAGGCGCGCGAGCACCTCCGAGTGCCGCGACGGCAGAGTTCCACCCTGCACCAGGCCCACGCTGTAACAACACATCTCCAGCGGACGCTGCGCGGTGAGGCGGGCATCCAGTTGCCGCAGGCTGCCGGCGGCGGCGTTGCGCGGATTGACAAAGGTTTTTTCACCGCGTTCCCGGGCGCGGGCATTCAACTGCTCAAACCCCGCTTTGGGCATATAGATCTCACCGCGGACTTCCAGCAGTTCGGGATAGCCCTGTCCGCGCAGGCGCAGCGGAATCGACCGTATGGTGCGGACGTTATGGGTGATATCTTCACCGGTGGTGCCGTCGCCGCGGGTGGCGCCGCGCTCCAACACGCCTTCGCGGTACAGCAGGCTGACCGCTATCCCGTCGAGCTTTGGCTCACAGGCGAACTCCAGCGGCTCGGCTTCAGCGCCCAGCCGGTCGAGCAGACGCCGGTTGAAGCGGAACAGGTCCTCGGCACTGAAAGCGTTTTCCAGGGACAACATCGGGACTTCATGGGAGACCTGGCTGAACTGGGTGAGCGCCTGGCCGCCGACACGCTGGCTTGGTGAGTCCGCGCGCCGCAGTTCGGGGTGGGCCTCCTCCAACTGCAGCAGGCGCTGCATACAGCGATCGTACTCCACATCGGGTACGGAGGGTTCATCCAGTACGTAGTACTGGTGATTCCAGGCATCCAGTTGCTCTCGCAGGGTTTCGATTTCCTGCACAGGATCTGCCTGCACCATGGCCGGTATCAGCGCGCCTTGGCCAGCATGCGCCGCTCCAGTTCGCGGATCTGCTGGCGGCTGTGCTCCTTGGTCTGCGGGGTCAATACACTGCGCGATTCGTCAAGTACATCGGCACCCAGGTTGCGGGCGACTGTCTGCGCCGTCTCCAACATGTAGTCGTAGGCCTGCATCATGTTTTCCGGCCCGGGCAACGTCAGGAAGAATACCAGGCCGGGCGTGGTCATATCCGACATGGTATCGATGTCAAAGACGCCGGGCTGCATCATGTCAGCGACGCTGAATTGTATTGCGCCGCGACCGGCCTCAAATTCGTGACGGTGGAAAAAATCCATATCGCCGAAGCGCAGGTCACAGGCCAGCAGAATCTGCAGGATGTCGTCACCGCGCAGGCCCTCCGGGCTGCGTGCGACGACATTCAGCATAAACACTTCAGGTTCGACACCACGCGGCAGTTTACCGGGTGGCGGTGCTTCGGTTTCGAGCCTGTCCCTGTCGTTGTCGCTATCGGCGACCAGGCCGTCCAGCCAGTCCAGGTTCTGGGTCTCGTCATCATCGCGTGTGTCCGGGGCGATGCCCGCGACCAGCGCTTCGCCGTCGTCATCAGCGGCGGTGGTGCTTGCGCGATCGACCGCTGCTTCGGCAGCGGCGGCTTTCCTGGACCCGGGCGGGTAGCCCGCAGCGCGGAGTATGTCGCCGCGCTCGACGACTCTGGCACCGCCATTGGGCAACTCCCCGAACTTGCCGATGTCGTCCGGCACCTCGGGCGGCAGATCCGCCGGATCCACCAGTTTCATTTTCACCCGGGTGTGTCTATCGCGGCGAATACGGCGCCACGCATCCAGCAACACAGCCACGATCAGCAACACGCCGACGATGACCATCCAGTCTCTTACTGTTAAATCCGCTAGTCCCACTCGCTCTATCCGCTTCCCGTTTTGCCCGATTAACTGGCCGCCAGTGCTGCGGCCTCCTCCACATCGACAGACACCAGCCTTGATACACCCGGTTCATGCATGGTCACACCCATCAGTTGATCGGCGTACTCCATAGAGATTTTGTTGTGTGTAATATAGATGAATTGCACCTTGTCGGACATCTCTTTTACCAGCCGCGCGTAACGTCCCGTGTTGGCATCGTCGAGAGGCGCATCGACCTCATCGAGGATGCAGAACGGCGCCGGGTTGAGCTGGAAAATAGAGAATACCAGCGCGATCGCCGTCAGGGCTTTTTCACCGCCGGACAGCAGGTGTATGGTGGCGTTTTTCTTGCCCGGAGGGCGCGCCATAATGGTGATGCCGGTATCCAGCAGGTCGTCCCCGGTCATTTCCAGATACGCGCTGCCACCACCGAAGACCCGCGGGAACAACTCCTGCAGGCCCGAGTTGACCTTCTCGAAGGTCTCGCGGAAGCGGTTCCTTGTCTCCTTGTCGATCTTGCGAATAGCGGCTTCCAGGGTTTCCAGAGCCGTCACAAGGTCTTCGTTCTGCGCGTCCAGGTAATTCTTGCGCTCAGACTGCAGGTTGTACTCGTCTATAGCCGCCAGGTTGATCGGCCCGAGACGCGAAATGCGGGTCGCAACGCGCTCCAGCGCATTCTGCCACTCCGGCTCGTTGGCGCCTTCCGGCATGGTGCTCAACACCGCTTCCAACTCGTGCTGGCTGTCCTGCAACTGCTTGAAAAGCGTATTGCGCTGTACCTGCAGCGTCTGGTTGCTGATGCGCTGGCGCTCCAGTTCACTGCGCACGGTTTCAGCGCGCTGCTCAATCGCGGCGCGCTGTTGCTCGGCCTCGCGCAGTTGGTGCTCCACCTCGGAAACCTGTTGTCGCGCGGCGCTGAGTTCAGCCTCGGACTGCAGGCGCAATTCCAGTTGCTGTTCCAGTTCCTCACGCAGCCCGGTCAGCGGGTCATCGCTCTCGCGCAGCGCTTCATTCAGCGTGTCCTGGCGTTCACGCAACTGCGCCACCTGCCTGTCGGTGCGCTCTATCGTCTCGCGCACGGCATTCAACTGCGTATCCAGCGACTGGTGCCGCATCGCCACCTGGTGCGCGGCGTCCTTGTCCTCGCGCGCTTTCTGGCGGGCGGAGTCCAGTGTCCCGCGTATCTGGTCGCGCGTGGACAGCAGCTCCTCACGGCGCTGGGAGTCGGCTTCCATGCGCTCGATACACTCAGCCAACACAATTCGGGCCTGGGAGACGGCTTCCTGCTCCTGCTGGAACTGCCCCCTGGCTTCGTCAATTTCGGTATTGATGCGCTCATGGCGCAGCTTGATCTGCTCAGCCTTGGCCTGGTAGGCCGAGACGCGCGCACTGATCTCCGCGTGCTGGCGAGTGCTGGCCTGGAGCGCGCGCTGGCACTCCTGCCGCTGCGCCTCCATATCCTTGAGCGCGTCCTCGCACTCCTGCAACTCGTCGGTCAGCTCGATCTCGCGCTGCTGCTGCGCCTCCAGCTGCTGCGACAGCGCATCCAGTTCCTCCTGCCGCTGGATGACACCGCCGTCACTGCTGGAGACGCGCGCGACACGCAGCCAGTTGCGTCCCATCCAGATCCCGTCGCGGGTGATGACGGACTCATTGCCCGCCAGCGATGCGCGCTGCTGCAGCGCCTGTGTCAAATCCTCGGCCGCGCGAATGCCCGCCAGCAGGCTGTCGGCGCGACCGCCGCTCTGCACCTTGGACGCCAGCGACCCGGCGCTGGCTGCAACAGCGCCGCCGGCTTCAACCAACAGCAGGTTGCCCTGCTCAAAGCTGTCGAGGAAACTGCCCAGGGCATCGATATCATCCACGCAAACCGCCTGCAGGTAATCGCCCAACACGGTCTCCACCGCCAGCTGCCAACCGTCATCGACCTGCATACTTTCCAGCAAGCGCGCCTTATCCGCCAGCTGGTGGGCCTGCAACCACTGACCGACACTCTCGCTGCCATCCTGCATGGCCGCCTGCTGCAGCGCTTCCAGCGATGCGCTGCGACCGCGCATCTGCTGCAGCGCCGAGCGCACCTGGTTGAGTTCAGTGGACAGCTGTGTGCGCTTGTCACGGGTCGCGGCCAGCGTCTCGACCAGAGACTCGGCCTGCCGCTCATGCTCCGCCATCGTCAGCTCGATCTCGGCCTGCTGCTCACCGAGTTCCTCAGCTTCCGTATCCGCCGGCCCCTGTGACAGGCCCGCCTTCTCTTCCTCCAACTGGCGGGTGCGACCCTGCAGGCGCTGCAACACCTGCTCCAGGTGCTGAATGCGCGATTGCTGCACCTCTGCCTGCTGCCTGGGTTCGGCGGCGTGCTGGTTGAATTCATCCCACTGGTGCTGCCAGTCGTGCATCGCCTCCTCGGCCTGCAACAGTGCCTCCGCCGACTCCGCCTCGAGTTCCTGCAGCTGTTCCAATCGCGGCGTCAGCGTCTCCAGCTCGGTTTCCCAGCTGGTCAGCTTGCTGCGGTCTTCACCCAGATGACTTTCGGCCTCGACCAGGTTTGACGCCGTCTGCGCGAGGTCTTCCTGCAACTGCCGGCCGCGCTCCTGCTGATGCTTGATCGTCTGTTCGATACGGGCGACCTCAGCACCGAGCTGGTAGTAGGTCGCCTGCACCTTGTTGAAGTCATCGGTGCGGTCTGTGTGGTCAACCCGGTGCTGCTCGATGGCGGTGTCCACACGCTGGTGTTCGGAGTGGATCCCCTCCAGCTTTACTTCCAGCTCGGAGACTGACTGCGTCGCGGTCTTGATCTGCTCGTCGAGCGCCCGGCACTGCAGCGCCAGCAACTGCGCTTTCAACTCGCGCTCTTCGGCCTTGAATTCTGTGTACTTCTCCGCCGCCTGAGCCTGGCGCTGCAGGTGTTGCAGCTGCCTGGCCAGCTCATCGCGCAAATCGGTGAGCCGGTCGAGGTTCTCCAGCGTCCGTCGCATCCTGCTCTCGGTTTCCTTGCGGCGCTCCTTGTACTTCGAGATGCCCGCCGCCTCCTCGAGGAACACGCGCAACTCCTCCGGCTTGGATTCGATCAGCCGACTGATCATGCCCTGCTCGATGATGGCGTAGCTGCGCGGCCCGAGACCGGTACCGAGGAATATATCGGTGATATCCCGGCGGCGACATTTGGTACCGTTGAGGAAATAATCGGACTGGCCGTCACGGGTGACCTGGCGCCGCGTGGAGATTTCGGCATAGCTGGCGTACTCGCCGCCGACGCGCCCCTCGCTGTTATCGAACACCAGTTCGATTGAGGCCTGGCCGACGGGCTGGCGATTGACGGAGCCATTGAAGATCACATCGGCCATGGACTCACCGCGCAGGTTCTTGGCTGAGCTCTCGCCCATGACCCAGCGCACGGCATCGATCACATTGGATTTCCCACAGCCATTCGGGCCCACCACCGCGCACATATTGCTGGGGAAATTGACTGAGGTGGGGTCAACGAATGACTTGAATCCCGCCAGCTTGATTGACTTTAGTCGCATATTACCTTAAGTGGTGTTTGTAACTATCTGTTTTTTATAGATTTATATTGGTTTTTTGAAATGGTAAGCCCAGCGTTGAAACACAAGATGTAGTGTATCTACTTTACTCGAACAACACTATGCCTGAACAGTGGAAATGCGAAAATTCGCGCCTGGGCGACGCGGCGCCGAGCCGTTGCACGGCGGCTGCCCCGACCCCGTTGGCACAGCCGCCAGCTGTGCCCTACCCGGTGTGGCTACTGCGCGTTGCGGCCCAGGACTATGCGCAGCGGCTCGCTGTCGGCGGAGGGTGCCACCGGCCCGACCTCACCCAACCAGGTGGCGTTCGCGGCGCCCGGCTGGCCGCCGGGTGACACCTGCACGGCAACTATCACGGAGGCCGTTTGCGACAGCTTCTGGCCCGCCATGGAGTTGCCGTCATCCAGCCGCAGGGTCACCGGCAGTTGTGACGCCGTGAGGCGCTGCACGGCAATCGGCATCCGACTGTCGGACTCGGCATTGCGCGCCAGGATGAACACGGTGTCCGTGGGTGCGATATCGGCATCCGCCGGGGCGGACACCTGCACAGTGACACCGACCGCAGCATCAGCCACAGCGGCAGGCGCGGCGACCTCACCGGCGACAGTCTCACCCCCTTCTCCCATCTGTTGCCTGGCGGTCTCGATCACCTGGGAAATCATCTGCGCACTCTGCGACCCAGCGGGCTCCATAGCCAGCAGGCGCTGCCAGTAGTCGATGGCGGCGCGGTACTGGTTCTGCTCGAACGAGGCCATGCCCAGCAAACCCAGGGCCGTGCGCTGGTGCGGGTCGGCGACCAGCGCCTGCTCAGCCCGCAAGCGGGCGCGATCGTCGAGTACGCGACCGGCGGCCAGGTAGTCTGCCTGCGCGGCGTACGCCAGCGCCTGCGCATCCCCCGGCACGGCTGTAACCAGTGCGTCATACGTGGCTGCGGCCTGCTGGTACTCCTCCTGGCCCATATAGTAGCGACCCAGCAAGGCGAGGTAGTGCAGGTTGTCAGGCCGCCGCGCCGAGCGCGCCTCCACGTCAGTGATAAGCGCGCGCATCTGCGATGCGGTGGCATTTTCAGGCAGGGTCTGCATGCGCTGCACGATGGCGACATCGGGTGCCGCACCGAGCACGTAGTAGAGCCCGCTGGCGCCCAGCGCCACCAGTGGCAGCAGTACCCAGACCGGGAAGTAACTGGCCGGCGCCTGCTGCTTTGAAGCGTACTCGCGCTGGTCCTCCAACAGGCGAATGCGCGCATCCTCCTGCAGGTCCGGGTTCTCCTCCGCGGCCAGCTCGGCCTGTCGCTGGCGGAACCACTCCAGGTTGGCGCGATCGAGGTCGGCCTCTACCGCACCCGGTCGCACTCTGGGAAACAGGTAGAAGACAGCGCTGAGCAGAACCAGGCCTGCACAGCTGAGAAAAAATGTGGTCAAGAGTCGCGCTCCGATTTATCGAGCATTGTTTGCAGGCGGGCCTGCTCCGCCGCGGTGAGTGAGGCATCCGGGTTGTCCGCAACTTTTGCACGCGAGCGCAGCGTCGCCAGCAACACACCGATCGCCGCCAACAGCAGCAGCACGGGCGCCAGCCACAACAGGACCGTAGTGCCGCCGAAGCGCGGGCGATAGCGCACGAACTCACCGTAGCGGGCCACCATGTAATCGAGGATCTCCTCGTCACTGGCCCCGGCTTCCAGTTGCTGATGCAGCAGCTTGCGCAGGTCCTGCGCGATCGGCGCATTGGAATCGGCGATATTCTGGTTTTGGCACTTGGGGCAGCGCAATTCCTCGCTCAGTTGCTGGTAGCGCGCTTCCAGCGCCGGACTGCTGAACTCGTAGGTTTCGATCAGCGCCAGTGCCCGGCCGCTGAGCAGCACCAGGCAGATGGCGACCAGACTGCACAATAGCCTCATGGCGCCACCTGCCCTGTTTTCAGTTCACGGTAAAGGGGTTCCAGCACGGTTTCCCAGACCTGCGCATCCACCACGCCGACGTGCCGGTAGCGCACCACGCCATTGGCGTCCAGCAGATAGGTCTCGGGAGCTCCGTAGACACCGAGATCCACCCCCAGCGTACCCTCGCGATCGGCGATATTGAGTCGGTAGGGATCGCCCAATTCGTCCAGCCAGCGCTGCGCGGCGCTGTCACTGTCCTTGTAATTGAGGCCGTAGATCGGGATGCCCTTATCGGCCAGTTGCTTCAGGTAGGGGTGCTCGACACGACAGGACACGCACCAGGTGGCCCAGACGTTCAACAGTGCAACCTCGCCGGTCACATCCTCGCGCGACAGCTGTCGATCGCCACCCAGCGCCGGCAGGCTGAAGCTGGGCAGCGGCCGGTCGATCAGCGCCGAGGGCATCTCGCTGGGATCGAGAAACAGGCCCCGGAACAGGACAATGGCGAGCAGCGCAAACAGGAACAGCGGCAGGAACAGCTTGAATCTAGGCCCCATGCAATACCGCCTCGCTACTGGCCTTGGTCGCCACACGCTGGCGCCGGTAGCGCTTATCCGCCGCCGCCGCAAATGCGCCCACCGCCATCAGGATTGCGCCCAGCCACATCCAGCGCACCATCGGCTTGTAGTGCAGACGCATGGCCCACGCACCGTCTGTACCCACCGGCTCACCCATCGCCACGTAGAGATCGCGGAACAGGCCGGCGTCGATAGCGGCCTCTGTCATGATGGAACCACTGGCCAGATAGCGGCGCTTTTGCGGATTCAGGTTGGCCACCCACTCGCCGTTGCGTGTCACCTCAAACCTGGCCTCGTCGGCGACGAAATTGGGGCCGCGCACCTGCGCCACCTCAATAAAGCGGAACTCGTAGCCGGCCAGCTCGCGGCTGTCGCCGGGCTCCATTTTGAGGTCGTGCTCCACCGAGTATTGGCTGGTGGCGACAATGCCGATCACACATGCAGCAAACCCCAGGTGCGCGATCACCATACCCCAGTAGGACGGCGTCAGGCGCTTCACGCCGCTGGCTGTGCTGGAAGCATTGCGCAGCCGCTGCCAGAAATCCTGCAACAGACCCAGCAGCAGCCAGCTGGACAGCAATACGGCGAGCGCCACCCAGATATTGTACGGCGCGTGCAACAGGGGCAGTGTGATACCGCACAACACCGCCACCGCTGTCGGGATCAGCAACTGCTGGCGCCAGCGACTGACATTGTCACGTTTCCAACGGGATACCGGCCCCATACCCATCACCGGCACCAGCAGCGCCATCAACGGCACGAACACGGCGTTGAAGTACGGCGGCCCCACGGAGACCTTGCCCAGCCCCATTGCGTCGACAATCAGCGGGAACAGGGTGCCGAACAGCACCGTCAGTGTGGCCACCAGGAACACCACATTGTTGCACAGCAGCAGGCTCTCCCGGGACACCCAGTCGAAACCGACCCGGCTGCTGACAGCGGGCGCGCGGAAGGCGTAGAGCGTGAGGGAGCCACCCACCACCACCGCCAGGAACACGAGTATGAACATGCCGCGCGCCGGGTCCGTGGCGAACGCGTGCACCGATGTCAACACACCGGAGCGGACGAGGAAGGTGCCCAGCAGGCTGAGGGAGAAGGCGAAAATGGCCAGCAATACAGTCCAGCTCTTGAACAGGCCGCGCTTTTCGGTCGCCGCCAGCGAGTGAATCAATGCCGTGCCCGCCAGCCAGGGCATGAACGAGGCGTTCTCCACCGGATCCCAGAACCACCAGCCGCCCCAGCCGAGTTCATAGTAGGCCCACCAGCTGCCCAGCATGATGCCCAGGCTGAGAAACCCCCAGGCGATATTGGTCCAGGGGCGCGACCAGCGCGCCCACGAGGCGTCCAGCCTGCCACCCAGCAGCGCGGCGATGGCGAACGCGAAGGCGACAGAAAAACCGACATAGCCCATGTACAGCAGCGGCGGATGGATGATCAGCCCCGGATCCTGCAACAGCGGATTGAGATCGCCGCCATCGGCGGGGGCCCCGGGCAGGAGCCGGGCGAAGGGGTTTGAGGTGAACAGCGAAAATGCCATAAAGCCGATCGCGATCGCACCCATGACCGACAACACCCGCGACAACACCAGCAGCGGTAATTGCGGGCTGAGCACCGCGACAGCGGCAGTCCAGAACGCCAGGATAAGTGCCCACAGCAACAGCGAGCCCTCGTGATTGCCCCATACCGCGGAGAACTTGTAAATCGGCGGCAGCAAGCTGTTGCTGTGCGAGGCGACCAGCTGTACCGAGAAATCATCCTGCAGGAAAGCCGTGGCGAGACAGGCGAAACTGATGGCGACAAACACCAGCATACCCACCGCGAGGCTGGGTGCCAGCGCCATCGCCACGCTGTTGCCCCGCCACGCGCCCCAGGCCGGCACTGTCGCCAGGATCAGCGACAGGCAGAACGCGATGATGAGTGCGAAGTGGCCGATTTCAGGAATCATTTGGCATTGCCATCTTGGTCATACCCGGAGTTCTCCAGCGCCTCTGTGACTTCAGGCGGCATATAGTTTTCATCGTGTTTGGCGAGGATTTCCGTAGCTTCCAGCACGCCGTCTTCATTCAGCACACCGGAGGCCACAGCGCCCTGCCCCTCCGCGAACAGGTCGGGGAGAATGCCGACATAGACCACTTCAACGGCCTGTTCGTAATCCGTCAGCTTGAAGCGTATCGCGAGGCTGTCCGGCGAGCGCTGCACACTGTCCTCCATCACCATACCGCCGACCCGGATCGGCTGCCCGACAGGCGCGCTGCCGGCCACCACTTCCGCCGGCGGGTAGAACAGGTTGATATTGCCGCGCAGCGCGTACACCACGAGCCCGATCGCGGCAGTGGAGAACAGGGTGATGAACAGCACCAGGTAGAGCCGCTGCTTGCGTACAGGATGCATCAGCGCTCCCCCCCAGCCCGGCCCGCCGGCGCGCCCTGAGCGCGCCTGGCTTGTGCCTCCAACTGCCGCAGCACTTTGCGGCGCCGCAGCAGGGGCGTGATTACCAGCAGCGCGATCACCGCGATCGTGACGCTGTAAGCCGGCCACACAAACATGCCGTGGCCCTGCATTTCCAGCGCCGCCTGCAGACTGTCAAAATACATCATGGCCTCCCGGCTTTAGTGGCGAGCTTTTTGACCCATTGAGTGCGCGATTCACGCTGCAGGATCTCAACCCGCATATTCAATAGCAGGCAGCAGGTGAACAGCGCGTAGAACGCCCCGATCATCAACAGCAGCGGGTACATCATACTGCTGTCGATACTGGATTCACCGGTGAATTTGATCGTTGCACCCTGGTGCAGCGCGTACCACCAGTCCACCGACTTGTAGATGATTGGGATATTCACCATCCCGACCAGGCTGAGAACGGCACAGGCCTTGCTCGCCGCCTCCTTGTTGTCGAACGCCTCGTACAGCGCCACCACACCCAGGTAGAGAAAGAACAGGATTAACATCGAGGTGATGCGGGCATCCCACACCCACCAGGTTCCCCAGGTGGGCTTGCCCCAGATGGCGCCGGTAAACAGCGCGATAAAGGTGAAAGCGGCGCCGACCGGGGCCGCGGCCTTCATCGCCACATCGGCCATCTTCATGCGCCATATCAGGCTGACAGCACCGGCCAGTGCCATCACATAATAACCCGCCAACGCCACCACAGCTGCCGGTACGTGGATGTATATGATGCGGTAGCTGTTGCCCTGGATGCGCTCAGGCTGGGTAAAAAGCAGCCCCCAGACCGCCCCCGTGACCAGTGCCAGCAGCGTAATGGGCAGCAGCCATCGCAGGATGCTGCCGGCGATGGCATACAACCAGGGGGGAGAACCGAGCTTATGGAAGATGGGCCACATTGCGGCGGCAATTATACAGAGCGCGTGGCGCGGAACAAACAAATGTCCACGCTGCGGGCGTTCAACACTGAAAGCATGTCATGCATCAATACTTATCCTCAATCCTGCGGCCATCGCCAGCGGCGCCAGCGCTATAGCCAAACATAACATCGCACCCAGTATCGCCAGGTACGGTCCCGCCGGGAGCCCGCTGACGGCCGCCTGCACAGCAGCGCTGCCGAATATCAACACCGGCATGTACAGCGGCAGGATCAGCAGGGATATCAACATCCCTCCCCGCTTCAAACCCACCGTGAGCGAAGCGCCGATACCGCCGATCAGGCTCAGCAGCGCGGTGCCGATCAACAGGCTGGCCACCAGCGCACCCAGCGCAGCGGTGGACAGGTTCAGCATCAACGCAAACACCGGCGACACCAGCGCCAGTAACAGCCCGGTGGTCAGCCAGTGCGCGCCGATATACGCCAGCACCGACAAAAACAGCGGCTGTGGCGCCAGTAACAGCTGCTCCAGGCTGCCGTCTTCGAAATCGCTGCGAAACACCGCATCGGACGTCAGCAGGTTGGACAACAGCGCAGTTATCCACAACACACCGGAGGCGAAGCCCGCGAGGGTGCCCGGCGCCGGCCCCAGCCCGAGCGGAAACAGCGCCACCACCATCGCAAAGAACAGCAGCGGATTGCCGATCTCCACCGGCCGCCGCACGGCCAGCAACAACTGTCGCCGCAGCAGCCGCAGGCAGAACTGCCCCGCCGCAGGGGCCGTCACACCGTCGCTCCCGCGCCCAGGTTCAGCACATGCACATCGCAGGCCACTTCCAGCGCCTGGTGAGAGGTCATCACCACGGCGCCGCCGGCCGCCACATGCGATGCCAGCAGCGCCTGCAAGGCGTCGACACCCGCCGTATCGATCGCGGTGAACGGCTCGTCCAGCAGCCACAGTGAGGTATCAGACAACAGCAGGCGCGCTAAATTCACTCGCCGGTGCTGACCCGCTGACAGCGTGTGGCTCGCCACATCCTCATAGCCGTAGAGGCCGACCTCAGCCAGCGCCGATTCAATTTGTTCATTCCCGTACTGCCCCTCACCGCTGACATGGAAAGCGAGGTTTTCCCGGGGCGTGAGCAGCGCTTTCACGGCGCTCTGGTGCCCGAGATACAGGAAGGGCACATGGCGCTCCACACTGCCCTCATAGCCGTAGCGGGATAATCCGCACAGTATCCGCATCAGGCTGGTCTTGCCGGCGCCGTTGCTGCCCTCGATCTGCCACAGCTGGCCGGCGAGGATGTCGAACGACAGGTTCCGGAACAACTGCCGCCCGCCACGCTCCAGACACAGCGATCGGGCAGCCAGCAGCGGCGCCCCGGTGGGGCTGGAGGGCACTAGAGGTTAACCACCCGTATGGCGGGGACGTGGAGTTCGGGATCCCGTTCCACACGCAGGTTGTCGAAGTCGTAGAGCTTGCGATCGCCCAGCTGCGAGGGAGAGATATGGCAGATACTGCGGAAAATCGACTCGGTGCGCCCCGGGTACTCGCGCTCCCACTGCTCCAGCATCTGCTTCACCTGCACCCGCTGCAGGTGCTCCTGGGACCCGCAGAGGTTACAGGGAATAATGGGAAACGAGCGATACCGGGAGTAGCGCGCGAGGTCTTTCTCCTTGCAGTACGCCAGCGGGCGGATAACGACGTTCTGCTTGTCGTCACTGAGCAGCTTGGGCGGCATGGCCTTCAGCTTGCCATTGAAAAACATATTCAGGAACAGCGTCTCGACAATATCGTCGCGGTGGTGGCCCAGCGCGATTTTGGTGGCGCCGATATCCTGGGCAAAACCGTACAGGCTGCCGCGACGCAGGCGCGAACAGAGCCCGCAGGTGGTTTTACCCTCCGGGACCACCTCCTTGACGATGCTGTACGTGTCCTTCTCGAGGATATAGTAGGGCACGCCCAGTTCGGACAGGTAGGCGGGCAACACCTCTTCGGGGAAGCCGGGTTGCTTCTGGTCCAGGTTCACCGCCACCAGCTCAAAATCGACCGGGGCGCTCTGGCGCAGGTTAATCAGCACATCCAGCATGCCGTAGGAGTCCTTGCCGCCGGACACACACACCATGACCTTGTCGCCCTGCTCGATCATGTTGTAATCGGCGATAGCCTTGCCGACGTTGCGACGCAAGCGCTTTTGCAGCTTGTTGAACTCGAGTTTGTCCTTGCGGGATAGTTCGCGCACAGTGATTGCCGTTAGTGCTTGATTTGGCGGTGCATTTTACGTGCTAGTCCTTGCTCGCGTCTAGCGATGTACCGGCCAAATAGCAAACTATCGAGCTTCGCCGCGATGACTGCTGCCTCACCGGGGGTTGAAAACGGGCAGCGCCGGCCTGCAGGCGCCGGAGGCATCGGGGTTCCCTGAGCGCCGGATCGCGGCTGCAACCCGCCTGTACCTTGTAATTTCACCGGTTTGCCACGACAATGTCCGCCGCTAATTTCCGCTTCAATCCATTCAATGAGGATCACTCCCCCATGAAACAACCTGTTCGTGTGACTGTTACAGGCGCTGCCGGCCAGATTGGCTACGCACTCGTATTTCGAATCGCATCCGGCGCCATGCTCGGCGACGACCAACCGGTGATACTGCAGTTGCTCGACATCACCCCGGCCATGGAGGCCCTGGAAGGCGTGAAAATGGAGCTTGAGGACTGCGCCTTCCCGCTGCTGGCAGGCATCGTCTGCACTGACGACCCCAATACCGGCTTCAAGGACACCGATTACGCGCTGCTCGTGGGCGCCCGGCCACGCGGTCCCGGCATGGAGCGCAAGGACCTGCTGGAGGCCAACGCCGCTATCTTCTCGGTACAGGGTAAAGCCATCAATGACCACGCCAGCCGTGACATCAAGGTACTGGTCGTGGGCAACCCCGCCAACACCAATGCGCTGATCACACAGCGCAATGCGCCTGACATCAACCCGCGCAATTTCACCGCCATGACGCGTCTGGACCACAACCGTGCCAAGACCCAGATCGCGCTGAAGACCGGCAAAACCGTCAACGACGTCACTAATATGACCATCTGGGGCAACCACTCGGCGACACAGTACCCGGACCTGTTCAACGCCAAGGTCGACGGTGAGCCGGCGATCAACCTGGTCGACCAGGCCTGGTACGAAGGCGAATTCATCCCGGTGGTGCAACAGCGCGGCGCGGCCATTATCAAGGCTCGCGGCGCCTCCTCAGCCGCATCGGCCGCGAACGCCGCCATCGGTCATATGCGCTCGTGGGCGCTGGGCACCGAGGGCGACGACTGGGTGTCCATGGGCGTGCAGTCCGACGGCTCCTACGGCATCCAGGAAGGCCTGATCTACTCCTTCCCCTGCCGCTGCAGCAACGGTGAATGGAGCATCGTACAGGGCGCTGAGGTCGGCGAGTTCAGCCGGGCAAAAATGGCGGCCACCGAGCAGGAACTGGCGGAAGAGCGCGACGCGGTCAAGCACCTGCTGCCGTAGGGTCACCCGCACTTCGAGCCGGGGGCGCCTCGCAGTCAGGCGCCCCCGGCCTTCCCACCGCGCGAGACCATCCCGCTTGTTCAACAGAAGCTGTCCCCGGCTCTCACTCAATTTGGGTTAAGCTTACGCCATGAACAACTCTGCCACGTCAAAAAGCTACCACCACGGCAATCTCCGCGCCGAACTGCTGTCGACTGCGATTGCGCAGTTGCGCCAGACCGGTGTCGAGGATCTCAGCCTGCGCGCGCTGGCGCGTTCGGTCGGTGTGTCGCAAACCGCGCCCTACCGCCATTTCGCTGACAAGGGGGAACTGCTGGCGGCGATGGCCACCAGCGGCTACCTCGACCTGCTGGACGCCCTGCGCGACGTCGGGGCGAAGGCCGGCGACTGTCCCAGCGCACAACTGCTGGCATTTGCCCACACCTACGTGGAGTACGCTGCACGCAATCCACAGCTGTTCAAACTGATGTTCGGCCCGGCAGTGCAACCCACAGTCAAGTACCCGGAACTGCGCAAAGCCAGTCGCGATACCTTCCAACTGGTGCAGGACATTCTGCAGCGCGGTG
This sequence comes from Halioglobus sp., assembly GCA_020443425.1. Classification (GTDB taxonomy): domain Bacteria; phylum Pseudomonadota; class Gammaproteobacteria; order Pseudomonadales; family Halieaceae; genus Marimicrobium. Next base: position 45,069 of record JAGRIE010000001.1, on the reverse strand, counting down.
TGGACAGCGGGGTTTTTCACCCGGTCGACAACATCACCTATATGGCCAATGCCGCCTGGTCCAGTATCTACGGCCTCTCCACGCTGCTGGTGGATGCGCCGGAGCTGTTCGAGCGCTACATCGACCTGAAACGCCAGGTGGACCTCGGGGTGCAGATCTTTCTTGACGGGGTCAGCGCCGCTCCCTCCCGGCCAGCGCACACTGGCGACTGACCGACACGCCCACGCGAGAACGGCTGTTCGCGGCGGGCTGGGCTGGACCAGGCGGCCACTGGCACCACCCCGACCGCGCCGGTCACAGCTCGCGCAGCACCCGCACCGGCGGCGTTGATACCACGCGGCGGCAGCTGAATACACCGAGACTGCCGATCACCACCGCACCGCTACACACCCCGATGGGCCACAGCCACGGTGTCGGCGTGTACTGCATATCCATCACCAGCGTCTGCAGGATAAACACCGACAGCTCGGCCGCCAGCGTCGCGAGCAGCCCGGCGAACAGGCCGAGCGTGGCGAACTCGATCAGCAGGCCGCCCAGTATCAGGCGCCGGGGCGCACCCAGTGCCCGCAGGATGGCACTCTCGTGTACGCGGGCATCGACACTGGCCTGCACACCCGCCACCAGCACCAGGCCGCCGGCGGCGAGGATCACCACCAGCACCAGGTTGATCGCGGCGGACACCTGGTTGATGATGGTGCGGATCTGCTCCACCACAATATCCATTTCAATCACAGTGACGGTCGGGAAGCGGCGTATGAACTGGTTGAGGAAACCCTTGTCGGCGGCGTCCAGGTGGAAGCTGGTCATAAAGGTCGCCGGGTAATCGGCCAGCACACGGGGCGGGAATACAAGGTAGAAGTTGGGACGCATGGACTGCCACTGCAGCGAGCGGATACTGGCGACGCGCGCCTCCAGCGGCTGCGACCCGACCAGGAAACCGACGCTGTCGCCGACCTCGATCCCCATGCGCTCTGCAAACTCCTCTTCGAGCGACACCAGCGCCTCATCGGTGCCGGGCACCCACCACTCGCCGGCCAGCAGTCGGTTGTCATTGGGCAGCGTGTCGGACCAGGTGAAATTGATCTCGCGCTGCCGTCGCCCCTCCTGCACATCGTCGCCGCTGCGCAGTTCCTCGCCCGCCACCGACATGATGCGGCCGCGGATCATCGGGTAGAACGGTTCGCTGGTGATATCTTCCGCACGCATCAGCTGCTCAATATCCTGCAGGTCTTCCGGCCCGATATTGATCATAAAGTGGTTTGGCGCATCGCTGGGCAACTGGGCCTGCCACTCATCAATCAGCGATGTCCGCACCAGCAGCAACACCAGCAGCATCATGATCGCCATGGCAAATATCACGACCTGCAGCGCGTTGGTCCTACCCCGGCGCTGCAGGCCGGCCAGCGCGAGCCGCCAGATACTGCCGGCACTCATCCCCACCAGGCGCCCGCCGCGCAGCAGTGTCAGGGCGAGGAAAAAGCCCAGCGCCACAGTGACACCCAGCCCGGCCAGCACTGCCAGCGTCAACTGCCAATCCTGGCTGTACCACCACATCAGCAGCGTCACTGCCACCAGGCCGAGGATATAGTCATTCACCGCGCGCCGGCTCTCCATCGGCAGGTCACGGCGCAGCACCCGCAGCGGGCTGGCGAGGCCGAGCCGGCGCAGCGGCGGCCAGGCGAAACACAGCAGGCAGGTCAGCGAAGTGACGGCGCCGATGGCGTAGGGACGCGGGCCACTGGGACCCGGCTGCACCGGCAACTGGTCCGCGAAAAGATAGAAAAACAGCGCCTGTATACCCCATCCCAACAGGCATCCCAGCAGTGTCGCGATGCCGCCCAGCAGCAGCAGGCTGGTGCCGTAGAGGCGGTTCACCGTGGCGGAGGTGGCGCCCAGGCTCTTGATGATGGCGACGTAATCGTGGTGCCGCTCGCTGAACCGGCGCGCTGCCAGCGCCACTGCCACGCCGGCCAGCACCACCGCGAGACTGCCCGCCAGCAGCAGAAAACGCTCCGCGCGGTCCAGCGCACTGCCGATGCGGGGCTGCCCCTCGTCGACAGTGACCGCGCGCTGGCCGTCCCGCAGCTGCGGTTCCAGCCACTGCCTGAACGCGGCCAGCACGGCGGCATCTCCAGCGTACAGCTGCCGGTACTCGACACGACTGCCCGGCTGCACCACACCGGTGGCGGGAATGTCGGCGTAGTGCATTAACACCCGCGGCCCGTACCCGTAGAAGGATGCCGCCTGGTCGGGTTCGGTGCGCGCGGCCGCGGCCACAACAAAATTGGCATCGCCGATGGTGACCTCGTCGCCCACCGTCACATCCAGCAGCGCAAACAGGCGCGAATCCAGCCACACCTGCCCCTGCGCCGGCCCGCGTTCCGCCGCCAGCACGGGGCCGAATGGTTCGGTGCTGTAGGTGATTTCGCCGCGCAGCGGGTAGGCGGCTGTGACAGCCTTGACCGACGCCAGCGACATGGCGTCCTCCCCCACATAGACCATGGAGGGAAATTGCAGCGTCAACGCGGACTGCAAACCCTCGTCGGCAGCCGATTGCAGCCACTGTGCCGGTAATTCGCGGCCGCTGGTCACCACCAGGTCTGCGGCCAGGAAGCGATGGCTCTCCTGCTCCAATGCATTCTGCAGGCGGGTGGTGAATGCGCTGATACCCGAGACTACGCCCACGGCGAGCACCAGGGCCATCACCAGCACGCCCAGTTCACCCCCGCGCCAGTCGCGCGCCAGCATCTTGGTTGCTGTCATCGACACCGGACTCTACTCCTGCACCAGCGCGCCGCCATCCAGGCGCAGGCGCCGTTGGCAGCGATCCGCGAGCACCTGGTCGTGGGTGACCAGCACCAGTGTGGTGCCCTCCTCCCGATTGAGTTCAAACAGCAGGTCGATAATATGCTCGCCGGTGGCGGTGTCCAGGTTGCCGGTCGGCTCGTCGGCAAACAGTATCGCCGGCTTGGAGGCAAATGCGCGTGCCAGCGCCACGCGCTGCTGCTCTCCGCCAGACAACTGCAGCGGGTAGTGGCCGACCCTCGACGCCAGCCCCACGCGTTCCAGGTAGTGCTGCGCCTGCTCCTGGACCTTGTTCTGGCCCTGCAATTCCAGCGGCAGCATCACATTTTCAAGCGCCGTGAGTGCCGGCAGCAACTGGAACGACTGGAACACGAAACCGATGTGCTGGCCGCGAAACCGGGCCCGCTCATCCTCGTCCAGGGCGCCGAGGTCGGTGCCGTCGATATCGACGCTGCCCCCCGTCGCTTCATCGAGCCCGGCCAGCAGCCCCAGCAGGGTCGATTTGCCGGAACCGGAGGCACCGATAATGGCGACGGATTCTCCCGACTTGATTTCCAGCGTGATCCCTTTCAGTATCGCAAGCTCTGTGCCCGCCATGGGAACCCGTTTCTGGAGATTGTCACATTTGATCATGCGTTCTGCCCTTTACCACGTTATACGCCCTACTTTCATCATCGGATGCCTGCTACTGCTGCTGGCGCAAAGTGGTCGTGCCAGCGAACAGCGCATTCTGGTGCTGGGCGATAGTATCAGTGCTGCCTATGGTATGTCTCTCGATCAGGGGTGGGTGGCGCAGCTTGCCACTGAACTGCAGCAGGACTATCCGCAGGTTACCGTGGTAAACGCCAGTATCAGCGGTGAAACCACAGCGGGGGGATTGCGCCGCCTGCCGTCGCTGCTGGAACAGCACCAGCCCAGCGTAGTCATCATTGAGCTGGGCGCCAATGACGGCCTGCGCGGCTATCCGCTACAGACCCTGCGCAGCAACCTGTCGGCCCTTGCGACAACGGCCCGGGACAGCGGTGCACGTGTCCTCATCCTGCCGATGGAGATTCCACCGAACTACGGCGCCCGCTACACCAGTGGTTTCCGCGAGAGCTTCCGGGAGGTCGCCGACGAGACCGGCAGCGCGCTGGCACCATTCCTGCTTCAGGGCGTCGCCACCGATCCGGCACTGGTACAGGACGACGGCCTGCACCCGACCGTTGACGCACAGCCTTTGATACTGGCCAATGTCCTGCCCAGCATCAACGACGTGCTGGCGGAATTATGAGTCGCCTGTCAGCACAGCAGATACAGCGCGGCGACAGCGCCACGATCTGGCACCCCTACGCCCCCGCCACCGGCGGGGCGGAGGTCTACCCCGTGGCGTCCGCCAGCGGCGTGCGCCTGACCCTCGCCGACGGCAGCGAACTGATTGACGGCATGGCCTCCTGGTGGTGCGCGATACACGGCTACAACCACCCGGTGCTGAACCGCGCGGTGACCGCGCAACTCGAGCGCATGTCGCACGTGATGTTCGGCGGCCTGACGCACGAGCCCGCCGTAGAGCTGGCACAGCTGCTGGTGGCGCTGACCCCGGCCGGCCTCGACCGCGTGTTTTTCAGTGATTCCGGCTCGGTATCAGTCGAAGTCGCGATGAAGATGGCCATCCAGTTCTGGTACAGCGTGGGCAGGCCCCGCAAGCAGCGGCTGCTGTCGCTGCGCAACGGCTACCACGGTGACACCTTCGGTGCGATGTCACTGTGCGACCCGGTGACGGGCATGCATCACCTGTTCGGCGCTACACTGTCACAGCAACTGTTTGCCCCCGCGCCCGGCTGCGCCTTCGACGCCCCCTGTGAAGACCACGATATCGCACAGATGGCAGCCCTGCTGGAAGCGCATCACGAGGAACTGGCTGCTGTGATTGTGGAGCCTGTGGTGCAGGGGGCCGGCGGCATGCGCTTCTATTCACCCCAGTACCTGAGCCGCTTGCGCGCCCTGTGCGACGCCCACGATGTGTTGCTGATTTTCGACGAGATCGCCACCGGTTTCGGCCGCACCGGCAAACTGTTTGCGCTGGAGCACGCCGCGGTCGAACCGGACATCCTGTGCCTGGGCAAGGCGCTCACCGGCGGCTATATGACGCTGGCCGCGACGCTGTGCAACCGGCGTATCAGCGCGGGTATCACCGACAGCGATGCCGGTGCGTTTATGCACGGCCCCACCTTCATGGCCAATCCGCTGGCGTGTGCAACGGCTGTCGCCAGCATCAAGCTGCTGCTGTCCCAGCCCTGGCAGCGCACGGTCGCGCGGCTGCATACGGAGCTGGCTGCCGGCCTGGCGCCGGCGCGCGAACTCGCCGCCGTCGCGGACGTCCGCACGCTGGGCGCAATCGGAGTCATTGAGTTGCGCGAGGCGGCGGATTTGCGTGTGGTGCAGCCGATGTTTGTAGAGCGCGGGGTCTGGGTGCGGCCATTCGGCAGGCTGGTCTACACCATGCCACCCTATGTGATGGGCAGTGCCGATGTGGCCGCATTGACAGCGGCGATGGTGGATGTGGTGGCACAGCTCTAGCCGACCGCGCCGCCCCTGCCGGCCGGCCCCGCCAGAACACGCTCACAGCGCGTCAACCCGGCCCTGCATGAAGGTCACTGCCGTGCCTGTCATGAACACCCGCCCCGCCCTGAGCTCACAGTCGAGGTTGCCACCGCGGGCGGAAACCTGCCGGCACTGCAGCCGGTCCTTGTGCAGGCGTCCCGCCCAGTACGGCACCACACTGCAGTGAGCCGAACCGGTGACCGGATCCTCGTTGAGCCCGACAGCAGGCCCGAAAAAGCGGGATACCACATCGCAGTCGTCGCCGGGCGCAGACACAATCACGCACCGTGCAGTGGCGGCCAGCAGCGCGGCAAAGTCAGGCGTGAGAGCCTCGATGTCCTGCTGGAACTCGTAGATATAGAGCAGCGCCGAACCGCTCGCGCGCGGCGCCAGCGCCTCGCTGGCGGTGGCGCCCAGTGCCTGGCAGACGGCCAGGTCGACCTCGACGGACAGCAGCTCATTGGCGGGGAAATCCAGCGTCATGCCAGCGCCGGCGCGACGCACACTGAGAGGCCCGCTGCGCGTGTGAAAAACGATTTCCGCACCGTCGTACTGCAGGTGCTGGAACAGTACATGGGCTGCCGCCAGTGTTGCGTGGCCACACAAATCGACCTCCACCTGCGGCGTGAACCAGCGCAACTCATAGCCGGAGCCGGCTTTCACGATATAGGCGGTTTCGGACAGGTTGTTCTCCATCGCAATCAACTGCAGCACAGCGTCATCCAGCCATCTCTCCAGCGGGATCACCGCGGCGGGATTGCCCTTGAAGACGGCATCGGCAAACGCATCAACCTGGTAGATGGGCAGGGACATGGCATTCTCTCTCGCTCGTGTGTCAGACCTGTTGTACAAACTGCGCCACCTTTAATATAGTGGCCTCACCCCAAGGTGGCCAGCTCCCGGTAACGATACCCGATGTCAAAGCGACAACAAACGCCGCTTCAGGAAAAATTCTACGAGGTCATTTTCGGCACCGAGACCCCGGCCGGAAAGTGGTTCGATATCATCCTGATCGTGGTGATCCTCGCCAGTGTGGCCGTAATCATGCTCGATTCGGTGCACAAGCTGGACGAAGAGTACGGCAATTTTTACCTGCAGCTGGAATGGGTGTTCACACTGCTGTTCACTATCGAGTACCTGGTGAGAATCTGGTGCGCACCCAACCGCAAAGGCTATGTACTCAGCATCTACGGCGTGGTCGACCTGCTCGCCCTGCTGCCCACCTACCTCTCCCTGTTCGTACCCCAGACGGCGCCATTGCTGATCATCCGGCTGCTCCGCATCCTGAGGATCTTCCGGGTGCTGCGCCTGCTGACACTGCTGGCCGAGGCCAATATGCTGGCCGGCGCACTGCGCCGCTCGGCGCGAAAAGTGTTCGTGTTTTTTGCACTGATGCTGATTCTGACCACGATTTTTGGCTGCCTGGTGTATGTCGCAGAGGGCGGTCGCAACGGTTTCGACAATATACCGGTGAGTATCTACTGGGCGATTGTGACCATCACTACCGTGGGTTACGGCGATGTTGTGCCGCACTCAGTGATCGGCCGTATCATCGCGGCCGCCGGCATGCTGATCGGCTATGCCGTGATCGCCGTCCCCACCGGCATCATCACCGCCGAGTTGACCGCGGCGCAGCGCGCACACCGCGACAGGGAGACACGGGACTCCAGAAACTGCAGCAATTGCGCCTCTGTGGAACGCGACCCCGCGGCCCACTACTGCCGCAATTGCGGCTCGCCGCTGCCGAGACCCGGGCACGCACCGTCCTGATGCGACGCTGCGGCCTGCACCGGGGTGGCCAGTGCGACAAAATATGGGATTATTGCGGCGATATTTGGCTACGACTCACCTAAGATGACTACTGCCCCGGGCCTGTCACCCGCGGCAGCAGACCTGACAATAACTCGAACGAGGCTCTCACGATGACACACCTGCAACGACGCTCCCTGGCCATTGCTATCAGCGCTGCCGCACTGGCTGCCACCCCGACCACTCTGCTAGCTGACGGAACACTCGAAGAAGTTGTCGTCACCGCGCAAAAGCGCACACAGAATCTGCAGGATGTACCGGTAGCGGTGACCGCGTTTACCGGGGAGATGCTCAGGGAGGCCGGAGTGCGCGACATGTTTGAACTCTCCTCCATCGCCCCCAGCCTCAGCGTCGAGCAGACCCAGACATCGTCCAACACCACGTTCGGTATCCGGGGTATTTTCACCAGCGCACAGAATTTCGGCCTGGAGCCCTCGGTGGGCCTGTATGTCGACGGTGTCTACCGGTCGCGCCAGGGTTCGATGATCAACAATATGGTCGATATTGCCTCGGTGGAGGTACTGCGCGGCCCCCAGGGTACGTTGTTCGGCCGCAACACACCTGCGGGCGCCATCCTGATGAACAGTGTCGCCCCGGACTTTGACGGTTCGGGTTACCTCGAGGCGGGCGCCGGTGACTACGGGCTGTGGAATATCAACGGCGCCAAATCGCTCACCGTGATTGAGGATGTGCTGGCCGTGCGCATGACAGGCTTCAATATGGACCGCGACGGCACTATCGATGCCGTCGGCAACGATGTCGACCAGGACAACGCAATCAACGACAGGAACCGCTGGGGGCTGCGCTTCCAGACGCTGTATACCCCCACGGATGACCTCACCCTGCGCTTTATCGGCGACCACTCCGAAGTCGACGAAGTGTGCTGTGCAGTCGGCAACTGGGAGAACAATTTCTACGCCCAGAACCCGCCGCCGCCGCAAAAGCCGGGCACCGACCTCACCGTGCAAAATCAACTGGGCGGCACCGTACTCCCGGGCAGCGACTTTTACGATTACAAGGTCAGCACCAGCTTCAAACCGGAATCACAGAACAAGGACGAGGGCGTGTCCCTGCAGGCCGACTGGCAGACAGATTATTTCCTGGTCACCAGTATATCCGCCTATCGAAAACACGAGGCCTACGACAGGGTCGATGCCGATTTTTACGATATCGATGCCCTGATCAGGGTCAACGACCTGACGCAGAAGCAGTACTCCCAGGAACTCCGCTTCAGTGGCGATGCCTTCAATGACAAGCTCAACTACGTCACCGGACTGTACTACTTCCACCAGAAACTCGATTCCACCACCGACACCATACTGGGCGCCGATGCCTATATTCTCGCCAGTGCCTTTCTTGAGATTGATCCGCCCCTGCCGCCGGCCACACTGCCGGCCGGCAGTTCCGCGCTCAACACGGCGGACCAGAAACACGACAGCTACGCCATTTTCGGCCAGGCTGACTACCACATCACCGACCAGTGGGTGCTGACCGCGGGTTTGCGCTGGACCGACGAAAACAAGGAAATGACCAATATTTTCACAGAGAACCCGGACGATCCGGTACCGGTGGGCTTTTACGGCCTGACCGAGCTGGCGCCGCGGCCCAATATCGACGAGGACTTCAACGAAAGCAAGGTGACCGGCACCCTGAAGGTCAGCTGGTTTATGGACGACAAGACGATGTTCTACGCCTCTTACGGCACCGGCTACAAAGCCGGGGGCATCAACACCGACAGGGTCCCGGCTGCCGCTGACACCGTGTTTGAGCCTGAGACAGCGGAATCCTATGAAATCGGTATGAAAGCCGAGTTCCCTGAGCAGGGGCTGCGGGTGAATGTCGCCCTGCACAAAACCGATACCGACGACCTGCAGACGATTTCTTTCCAGGGCGCGGGCTTCGTGCTGGATAACGCCGGCACCGCCGAAACCTACGGCGGTGAACTCGACCTGATGTGGCTGCCCACCGACAACACAACGATCACGCTGGGTTACGCCTACAACCACGCCGAGTACGCTGATTTCGAGAACGGCCCGTGCTGGTCAGGAACGCCCTGGCAGACCAGCACGCCGGACCCGGACACCAACTACGACGCCAACGGCAATCCCACGGGCTCCTGTGATCGCAGCGGCGGCATGGTCTCGGGCAACCCTGAGAATGTGGTTGCACTGACCGCCAACCAGCAGTTCCGCATCACCGACAGCATCGGTGGCTTTGCCTACGGCGAGTATATCTGGACCGATGAACGCATGACTGACGTCAACAACGACCCGGAGAAGCTCGACGGCTCCTACTATGTGGTCAACCTGCGCGCCGGCATGATCTACGAACCCTGGGATACCACCCTCACCTTCTGGGGTCGCAATGTGTTTGACGCCAAGGCAACCTCGACCATTGCCGATGCGGTGGCGCAGACAGGGCGATTCATCGCGTACTACAAGGAGCCCCCCACCTGGGGTGCCACCCTGCGCTGGGATTTCTAGGCACCGGTAAAAAGGCGCCTGTCACCCCGGCGGGCGCATGCTATAATCCCCGCGTTTTTTCCAAGACGCGACTTCCATGGCGACACCCCTTTTCTCCTATCGCAAGTTCTGGGCCGAGTGTTTCGGGCCGGCCCCGGAACTGCCCATGTCCCGCGCCGAGATGGATGCGCTGGGCTGGGACAGCTGCGACATCATCATCGTCACGGGCGATGCCTATGTGGATCACCCCAGCTTCGGCATGGCGGTGATAGGCCGCCTGCTGGAGGCACAGGGCTTCCGGGTCGGTATCATCGCACAGCCGGACTGGACCTCCACCGCCGACTTTGAGGCGCTGGGCGCCCCCAACCTGTTCTTCGGTGTCGCCGCCGGCAACATGGATTCCATGATCAACCGCTATACCGCCGACAAGAAGCGGCGCAATGACGATGCCTATACGCCCGGCAATACCGGCGACAAACGCCCGGACCGGGCGGTCATCGTCTACAGCCAGCGCCTGCGCGAGGCATACCGGCAGGTGCCGCTGGTGATCGGCAGCATCGAGGCCAGCCTGCGGCGCATCGCCCACTACGACTACTGGAGTGACAAGATACGGCGCTCGATCCTGCTGGACAGCAGTGCCGACCTGCTACTGTACGGCAATGCGGAGCGCGCCATCGTCGCGCTGGCCCACCGTCTCGCCGCCGGCGAGACCATCCACAGTATTCGCGACCTGCGCGGCACTGCGTTTGTGCGCAAACGGGTGCCTGACGACTGGGCTGTCATCGACTCCACCAGTATCGACGTGGTCGGACCTGTCAGCGCACCGCTCAACCCCTACATCGACACCACCAGCGCGGCCTGCGCCACCAAATCAGACGCCGCGGTAGCAGCTGAACCGGTCACACTGGTCGGCAATGCCAGCGAGCAGGACGCGCAGGCGGTGATTCGCATCCCCTCGTTTGAGCAGGTGCGCGAGGACCCCGCCCTGTATGCACACGCCTCGCGGGTGCTGCACAAGGAGACCAACCCGCACAATGCCAGGCCGCTGGTGCAGGCGCACGGCGAGCGCGAAGTCTGGCTCAACGCCCCGCCCATCCCGCTGGAAACCGACGAGTTGGACATGGTGTTTGAGCTGCCGTACACGCGCCTGCCGCACAGTGCTTACGGCGACGCGCGCATTGTCGCGTACGAGATGATCCGCCACTCGGTCAATATCATGCGCGGCTGCTTCGGCGGCTGCACCTTCTGCTCGATCACTGAGCACGAGGGCCGTATCATCCAGAACCGCTCCGAGGATTCCATCATCCGCGAGATCGAGCAGATCCGCGACACCTCGCCCGCCTTTACCGGCGTGATATCGGATCTCGGCGGCCCGACCGCCAATATGTGGCGCCTCGCCTGCAACAGCAGGGAAGTGGAGGCCAAGTGCCGCAAACTGAGCTGTGTGTTCCCCGGCATCTGCAAGAACCTGAACACCGACCAGACACCGCTGGTGAAGCTCTACCGGCGCGCCCGCGAGGTGCAGGGCGTGAAGAAAGTCCTGATCGCATCCGGCCTGCGCTATGATCTCGCAGTCCAGACACCCGAGTACGTCGAGGAACTGGTGACCCACCACGTCGGCGGCTACCTGAAAATTGCGCCGGAGCACACCGAGGACGGGCCGCTGTCGAAAATGATGAAGCCGGGTATCGGCTCCTACGAGCAGTTCAAGGCGATGTTCGAGAAATACTCGCTCGCCGCCGGCAAGAAGCAGTACCTGATCCCCTATTTCATCGCCGCACACCCCGGCACCTCGGACAACGATATGCTGCATCTGGCGCTGTGGCTGAAGAGCAACAAGTACCGCGCAGACCAGGTGCAGACCTTTTACCCGTCGCCGATGGCCACCGCCACCGCGATGTACCACAGCGGCAAGAACCCGCTGAAGCGGGTCACACACAAAAGCGACAGCATGCCGACCGTACGGGGCCTGTCGCAGCGTCGTCTGCACAAGGCCTTCCTGCGCTACCACGATCCGGACAACTGGCCGATACTGCGCCAGGCACTGAAGAAGATGGGGCGCTCCGACCTCATCGGCAACGGCAGCAAACAGCTGGTGCCCGCGCGGCAGCCGGCCAGGCAGCACCCGGTGGTCGCGCCGGGCACCCGCCCCTTCGCCACCCAGCACAACGGCGTGGTCAAGGTACCCGGGCGGCGCAAGCGCACGACGCGGCGCTAGGTTGTCCCAGTCTCACCCAACACCCTGTAAACAATAAAAGGAGTATCATCATGACTGTTTCCCGCACCCTCGGCGCACTGCTGCTGACGCTGCTGTGCAGTAACGTACTGGCCGCCGCACCAACCGTGGATGCCCCGCTGCCCCCGCTCAGCATCGCTGAGCGCGGCGAATTGACCATGTCCGGTGACGACTTCACCTTCGTGCCCTGGCAGGCAGAGGCGAAACTGGGCAAGGTGCAGGTATTCCAGTACTTTGGCGCCACGATGAGCGACAGCAAGATCTTCGAACCCTTCACTGACCTGCTGCAAACGAGCCTCGAGCCCGGCACCGTGCACGTCACCACTGTGCTGAACCTGGACGCCGCCATGTGGGGCACCACCGGGTTCGTCATTTCAGAGCTTGAGAAAAACAAGCGCAAGCACCCCGATGCGACCATGGTGGTGGACGAAAACGGCACCGGCCTGGCGGCCTGGGACCTGGGTGAGAGCGGCAGCGGCCTGATCATTACGGATGCTGATGGCATCGTGAAGTATTTCACCCGCGAGTCCCTCAGCGATGAGGAACTGACCGCGGCACTGGAACTTGTGCGAGCCAACGCAGGCAGCTGACCGGCTCCGGGCAGGTCGGCGGCAGTAGCGACCAGTACAGCGGCCACTCGTGGTAATCATTCTATGAACAAGAAAATCATCTACCCGGTTCTGCTGCTGGTGGTCGGACTCCTCGCGGCCTACCTGATTGCTGTGAACAAACCGCAGGTCACACCCGAGCCGTACGAGCATATCGTGCCGGCGGTGCGTGTGGTGACAGCCAACAGTGCAGCGGAACACCTCAGTATCAACTCCCAGGGCACGGTGCAACCGCGCAGCCAGAGCGAGTTGATACCCGAGGTCTCAGGCCGGGTCGTGTGGATATCCCCCGCGCTGGTCAACGGCGGCGCCTTCCGCGAGGGGGATGTACTGTTGCGCATCGACGATGCTGATTACCTGACCCTGGTGGCGCGCGGCGAAGCGGCGCTGATGCGCGCGCAGTCCGAACACAATCACGCCAGTGACGAACTGAAACGCCTGTCCAGCCTGAACCGGCAGAAGCTGGCCAGTGAGCAACAACTGGACGATGCCCGCCAGGCCGCGCAGGTGAAGAAGGCCAACCTGATCGAGGCGCAGGCCAGCCTGGAACAGGCCGGTCGGGACCTCTCACGCACGGAACTGCTGGCGCCTTTCGATGGGCTGGTGAGATCGGAGCAGGTCGATATGGGCCAGTTTGTCACCCGCGGGCAGTCCATTGCTACTGTCTACGCGACAGACTACGTCGAGGTCAGGCTGCCGATCTCCGCCGATCAACTGGGTTACCTCGGGCTGCCCTTCTCCACCCGGGGACAGATCCCCGCCGCACTGCGCCCCCCGGTGACAGTGGCAGCGGATTTCGGCACCACGCGACTGCTGTGGGACGGCGAGCTGGTGCGCCTGGAAGCACAGATCGACGAGGAGTCGCGCATGGTCTACGGCGTTGCACGCCTGCGCCTTGACAATGACGACGAGAGCCCGGTGCTACCCGTGGGTATGTTTGTCCAGGCGGATATTCGCGGCCGCAGAGTCGAGGATGTGATCCGCCTGCCCCGCTCCGCCATGCGCGACAACAACCAGGTACTGGTGGTCGACGCTGACGACCGACTGCATTTCCGCCAGGTGTCACTGCTGCGACTGGAGCACGACGACATCCTGGTCAGCAGCGGCGTACACAACGGTGAACGGGTCTGCATATCGCCCATGCAAACCGTGGTAGAGGGCATGCTCGTCAAGCCCGTCTTCGAGTAAGACGACACCCGTATGCATAAAATGATTGCCTGGTTTGTCGACAATCCCGTTGCCGCCAACCTGCTGATGATGATCCTCGTGGCCGGTGGGCTGTTGGCGCTGCCACTTATCCACCAGGAGGAGTTCCCCACCCTCGACGTCGACGCCGTGCAGATCCGCGTGCCCTACCTCGGCGCCGCGCCCGAGGAAGTCGAGTCCGCAGTGTGTGTCCGGGTCGAGGAGGCGATTGAGGGCACTGAGGGTATCGACAAGGTCACCTCGCAGGCGTCAGAGGGATTCTGCTCAGTGAATGTCGAACTGGTCGCCGGTGTCGACAAGACCAAGGTCGCCAACGATATCAAGAGCAAGGTCGACGCCATCGACGCCTTTCCGGCGGAGACCGAGCAGCCCATTACCTCCGAGGTCAGCCTGATCGCGACAGTGTTCGAGATTGCGGTGTCCGGGCCGGCGGATGAACGCACGCTGAAGTTTATCGGCCAGCGCATGCGCGATGATCTCGCCGCGCTGCCCGGTGTCTCCAAAGTGGCGCTGGAGTTCGCCCGTCCCTACGAGATTTCGATCGAGGTATCGGAACAGACGCTGCGGCGGCACGGACTCACACTGGCAGAGATAGGCCAGGCGATACAGCGCTCGTCGCTGGATATACCCGGCGGCTCGATAAAGTCCGAAGGTGGGGAGATCCTGTTGCGCACCACCGGCCAGGCCTACCGCGGCCAGCAGTTTGAGGACATTATCGTTCTCACTCGCGCCGACGGCACCAGCCTAACGCTGGGTGAGATCGCCACTGTGATCGACGGGTTTGAGGAGAGTGACCTGCAGGCGCGTTTCGATGGACATCCGGCGGTATCGCTGAAAGTCTCCCGCGTCGGCGAGGAGGACATTGTACTGATCGCGGAGCGCGTGAAAGCCTATCTCGAGCAGGCGCGCGCGGAAGTGCCCGAAGGCATTTCCATCACGATCTGGCAGGACGAATCACAGGACCTCGTCGACCGGCTGGACGCCCTGTCCAGCAACGCCCGCAGCGGACTGCTGATGGTGCTGGTGGTATTGACCCTGTTCCTGCGCTTTCGGCTCGCACTCTGGGTCGCCGCGGGGGTTCCGGTGGCGCTGCTGGGTACGGTGGCGATCTTCCCTGTGGCCGGGCTGTCGATCAGCACGGTCTCGGTGATGGGCTTCATTCTGGTGCTGGGCATACTGGTGGACGATGCGATTGTCGTCGGCGAGCGTGTTTACGCGCTGGAGCAATCCGGCCGACCGCCACAGGAGGCCGCCCGCATCGGGACCCAGGACGTCTCCCTGCCGGTGGTGTTCGGGGTACTGACCACGATGGCCACTTTTATTCCCATACTGAGTATCCCGGGACCGATGGGTGGCTTTTACAAGCCACTGGCCTACACGGTGATCGCCGCCCTGATCTTCAGCCTGATCGAGTCGCAATTGATACTGCCCTCCCACCTCGCGCACCGCTCGGTGAAACGCTCCAGGGACAAGAACTGGCTGGCGGACCACTGGCTGGCACTGCAGGAGCGAATTTCCGGCTCGCTGACCACTGTCGCCACCGAGTACTACCAACCGGCGGTGAATCGTGCGCTGGAATGGCGCTACCTGACCATTGCGATGGGCCTCGTCGCGCTGGCACTGATGCTGTCGCTGTTCGCCAGCGGCCGCATGCAGTTCCAGTTCTTTCCCCCGGTGGAGGGCACGCACCTGTACGCGACACTGAGCATGCCCGAGGGCACCCCGATCGAGAGTACGGCCAGGGCCGCCGCGCGTATAGAGGCTGCTGGCGAGTTGCTGCGACAGGAACTGGACCAGGACCTGGCCGAGGGAGAGAGCAGCAAAATCGCCCACGTTATCAGCAGTATCGGCTCCTTTATTCCCAAAGGGAGTATCAGCAGTACGACCTCGGCGAGCAATCTGGCGGAGGTCGGTATCGAGCTCAACCTGCCGCGCAACTACTCGGGCATTTCCACCAGTACCTACGCCAATCGCTGGCGGGAACTGACCGGCAGCATCCCCGATGCAATCGAACTGGGATTCACCTCCGAGGCGTTCGGCTTTGGCAAAGCGGTGTCGCTGGAGCTGTACGGCAAGAACTTCGAGGTGATGCGGGATGCGGCTGCCGAAGTGCGCCTGGCACTGCAAAGCTACAACGGTGTGATGGACGTCAGCGATTCGTTCCGCGGCGGCAAACAGGAGGTCCAGCTCGCGTTGTTGCCGGGGGCGCGCAACCTCGGGCTGACACTGACTGACCTGGGCCAGCAGGTCAGGCAGGCATTCTACGGCTACGAGGCCCAGCGCATCCAGCGCGGCAAGGACGATATCCGCGTGATGGTGCGCTATCCCGAGGCAGAGCGACGCTCACTGGGCGACCTGGAGGAGATGCGCATACGCACACCGGCCGGCGCCGAGGTACCGTTCAGCAGCGTCGCCAGCGCCACGCTGGCGCGGGGGTATACCACGATTCGCCGTGTCGACGGGCAGCGGGTGGTGACGGTCACCGCCGATGTCGATCGCACCATTGCCACTCCCGAGTCCATCATCGGCACACTGCAGGCCGAGGTGCTGCCCGACATCCTGGCTCGCTACCCGGGTATCAGTTTCGGGCTCTCGGGTGAGGCCGAGGAGCGCAGCGAGTCCATGGGCGCCCTGCTCAGCAGCGCCATGCTGGCGCTGCTGGTCATCTACGCACTGCTGGCGATACCGCTGCAATCCTACCTGCAACCACTGATTATCATGAGTGTGATACCGTTCGGCATCGTCGGTGCTATCGTCGGTCATCTGTTACTGGGAATGGACCTCGTGTTCTTCTCGCTGCTGGGCATCGTCGCCCTCTCCGGCGTGGTTGTGAACTCCAGCCTGGTGCTGGTGGACCATATCAACAAACAGCGGCAACAGGACAGCGACCTGCTGTCTGTGGTTGCCCACGCCGGCAGCGTGCGCTTCCGTCCGATTATACTGACCAGCATCACCACCTTTGTCGGACTGGTACCGATGATGCTGGACACCACGATCTCCACCGGCCTGTTCAAGCCCATGGCAGTTTCACTCGGCTTCGGCGTGCTGTTCGGCACGCTGATCACCCTGTTCCTGGTGCCCTGCCTGATCGTGGTATTGGAGGACTTCTCGGGCCTGTTGCAGCGGCGAGAAATGCGGCCCCGACACTAGCGGGCGAACGGCTGCGCGGCGACGCACGCAGCCGCAGATAACAAAAAATTCCAATGGACGAATTAGTCCGGATTGATTTGTCAGTATTCCATTGCTGTACTAGTGTTATGTCACACCATCTGGTGATGAAGTGAACTCTTCGGGAGATACGCTATGTCATTAAAGAACAGCAAGACGGAACAAAACCTTAAAGACGCTTTTGCCGGTGAATCCCAGGCCAACCGCCGCTACCTCTACTTCGCCAACAAGGCCGATGTAGAGGGGTACAACGACGTATCAGCGGTGTTCCGCTCCACCGCAGAGGGCGAGACAGGCCACGCCCACGGCCATCTTGAATACCTTGAGGAGACAGGCGACCCGGCCACCGGCCTGCCGATCGGCAGCACCGCAGACAACCTGAAGGCCGCTATCGCCGGCGAAACCCACGAGTACACGGATATGTACCCCGGCATGGCGAAAACGGCACGCGACGAGGGCTTTGACGAAATCGCCGACTGGATGGAGACACTGGCGAAGGCTGAGCGCAGCCACGCCAACCGCTTCCAGAAAGCGCTGGACACGCTGAACGACTGACGCTGCCACAGGGGTGGCGGCCGCACTGCCACCCCCATTCATCCCGACCTGAAACCTTGATCGCAACCCAGGGGGTACATCGGTGAGAGAAGGAAACCTGGAGGCACCCACCCGTCATCCCATCGACTGGCAATCCGCGGACTACTGGAACCGCGCGAGCCTGGAGCAGGAACTGGAGCGCGTCTACGATATCTGCCACGGCTGTCGTCGCTGTGTAAGCCTGTGTGACGCCTTTCCGACCCTGTTCGACCTGGTCGATGAGTCGCCCACGCTGGAGGTGGATGGTGTCGATACAGCCGACTACGGCAAGGTCGTGGACCAGTGCTATCTCTGCGACCTCTGCTACATGACCAAGTGTCCCTACGTGCCACCGCATGAATGGAATGTCGACTTCCCGCACCTGATGCTGCGGGCCAAGGCCATCGCATTTCGCGAGCACGGCGCCAGGCTGCGCGACCGGGTGCTCACCAGTACCGACACCCTGTTCGGCCTGACCTCGATACCACTGGTCGATGTCACCGTGAACGCCATGAACAGCAATACCGGCTTTCGCAAGGCGCTGGAATCAGTGATGGGTATTCACCGCGAGGCACCGATCCCGACCCTGCACAGTAACACCCTGAGGAAGCAGGTCAGGCCGCTGCTGCGGCCTGTAGCGCCCACACCGATCGGCAACACGACCGGCAAGCTGGCCCTGTACGCCACCTGTTACGGCAACTACAACAGCCCGGAGATCGGTGTCGATTTCGTCAAGGTGTTCCAACACAATGGCGTGCACATCGATATCGTGCCGAAGGAGAAGTGCTGCGGCATGCCCAAACTGGAACTCGGCGACCTGGATTCGGTCGCACGCCTGAAAGAGACCAATATTCCGGTATTGGCGGAACTCGTCGACCAGGGCTACGACCTCACTGCGCCGGTCCCGTCCTGCGTCCTGATGTACAAGCAGGAGTTACCGCTGCTCTACCCCGACGACGCCGCGGTGAAAAAAGTGCAGGCCGCGTTTTACGATCCGTTCGAATACCTGTGGCTGCGCCACAAGGGCGGCGCACTGGAGACCGTATTCAAAAACGCGCTGGGCGATATCGCCTATCAGGTCGCCTGCCACCAGCGGGTGCAGAATATCGGCCTGAAAACCCGCGACGTGCTCAGTCTCGTGCAGGACACCACCGTCACCGCTCAGGAGCGCTGCTCGGGGCATGACGGCACCTACGCGATCAAGAAGGAGACGCGGGACAAGTCCCTCAAGATCGCCCGTCCCGTGGTGCGCAAAGTGGATCAGCAACAACCCGATCATTTCATCAGTGACTGTCCCATGGCCGCCAACCATATCGCCGTCCTGTCCGACAGCATTGACAGGGCCGAGCACCCCATGACGCTGCTGCGCATGGCCTATGGCCTGTAGCGCGGGGAGACTGGCATGACGACACTCACACGTGCCGACCTGTGGTCGCTGGAGGAGTACGCCGAGCGGCGTCCCGCATTCCGGGCGCAGGTGATCGCACACAAGAAGACACGCCAGGTCGGGCTCGGTGAACATACCCGGCTCTACTTCGAGGACGCGCTGACTATCCGCTACCAGATCCAGGAGATGTTGCGAATAGAAAAGGTGTTTGAACCACAGGCGATCAACGAGGAGCTGGCGGCCTACCTGCCCCTGGTCCCGGATGGCCACAATTGGAAGGCCACCTTCATGATCGAATACGAAGATCCCGACGAGCGCGCACAACAGCTGGCGCGACTGATCGGAATAGAGGACAGGGTGTGGCTTCAGGTGCGCGACTGTTCACGGATCTACCCCATTGCCGACGAGGACCTGCCCCGCGAAAATGAAAGCAAGACCTCCTCGGTGCATTTCCTGCGCTACGAACTCGCGCCCGGGATGATCGCGGCGGTGCATGCAGGTGCCGCAATTCAGGCCGGCATTGACCACCCGGCCTATACTGTCAGCGGCGTTGAGTTGCCGGTAATCGTGCGCGACTCGCTGGCCAACGACCTGCAGCCGGTCCGCTTGAACTAGAGCCCCGAGCGTTTCTTGGTGTAGCGTGTCGCCGGCGCCTGCAAGGGATCGTCAGGCCAGGGGTGCTTGGGATAGCGGCCCTTCATTTCCCGTTTTACCTGCGGGTAACCATTGGTCCAGAAACCGGCGAGGTCCTGGGTGATCTGTAGCGGTTGCCGCGCCGGTGACAGCAGGTGCAGCAGCAGGGGCACACGCCCTGCTGCTATCGTCGGCGTATCTTCACAGCCGAACATCTCCTGCAATTTCACGGCCAGTACCGGTGGATCCTGGCAGTAATCGATGGCGACATTGGAACCCGACGGCACGGCCCACAGCTCCGGTGCCAGCCGTTCCAGATCCAGTGGCAGCGGCCAGGGCAACAGCCCGCGCAGGATGCTCTTCAAATCCAGGCTGTCGAAATCCTCCAGCCGCCGCACCGGCCCCAGGAAAGGCAGCAGCCACGCCTCCAGGGTGTTGAGCAGGGCCTGGTCGGACAGGTCGGGCCAGGGGTTGTTCCCGTCCTCCGCCAGCGCGCGGTGCAGCAGCATCACCCTGGCGCGCCACTGTTGCAACTTGCTGTTCCACGGCAGTATCGCCAGTCCCTTCTTGCGCACGACGCCGAGGAGCGCCTCCTCCCGCGCCTGCTCTGGAATCTCATCGAGCGGTGCGGTGGCGTAGACGATACTGCCTATCAGGCTGCGGCGCTCAGCGACGAAGCGCTCTTTCCGGTAGTCCCACTCAACGTGTTCTATCTCGCTCACCAGTGGCGACAGCAGGTCGCAGAACGCATCGGCATTCAACGCGGTGGCGCTGTAGATCCGGTCGACAGACTCGCCCACCTGGCCACCGAGTTCCACCACCGCCAGCCACGGCGTGCGCGCCAGTTCATCCTCCCTCGGCAGTACCGCACTGCGACCGCTGCTGAGCTGGTACTGGCAGCCGTCCCCGTCCGGCCGTAAACGGGCAATGCGGTCGGGGTAGGCACTGGCCAGCAATACGCCGAGCACATCCTGCTGGGCAACACTGACGGCAAATTTACGCGGCTTGTGCAAATCGGCGGCAATACGCGCATAGCGACGCGCCTGGTGCCACACCCGCTTGAACCACCCCTGCAACTCGGGCGGACAGCGCCCGCTGCCCATCAGCACTGCGACGGTCGTCTCGATATTGACCCCGCGCGCGCCCAGTGGATAGCGCTCTGACAGGATCGCCGCAAGCAGGCATGCCGTTTCCGCTGCCTGGATATCGCATCCCACCAGCAACATATGCGCCAGCCGCGGATGCAGCGGCATCTGGGCCAGACGCACACCGTGGGGGGTCAGCTGGAATTTACCGGTGCTGTTGCGGAACGCAGCCCCACATCGCTCCAGTATCGATAATGCCTGGGCGTAGGAGGCGGCGGGAGGCCTGTTCAACCAGCGCAATTCACTGCAGTCTTCAACGCCCCATGACAGCATCTGCAACGCCATCGGGGCCAGGTCGGACTGCAGAATCTCCGGCGTGGCATGCGCCACCAGTCGCTCCTGTTGCTGCTCTGTCCACAGCCGGTAGCAGAATCCAGGCGCCTGCCTGCCGGCACGGCCCCGACGCTGTTCCGCTGATGCACGGGAAATGCGCCTGATTGCGAGACGGGTCAACCCGGTGGGCGGATCAAACACGGCCTCTCGCACCAGCCCGGAGTCGACCACCACAGTGATCCCTTCAATCGTCAGGCTGGTCTCGGCAACATTGGTCGACAGCACGACCTTGCGCAGGCCCTGGGGTGCCGGCTGCACCGCCAGTTGCTGCCGCTCCAGCGACAGGCCGCCATAGAGCGGAGCAATCTGCACAGTATCGTCGCCGAGCACCTTCAGTGCGTCGGACAGATTGCGGGCGACTGCACTGATTTCACGCTGTCCCGGCAGAAACACCAGGACACTCCCCGCCCGCTCCCGCAGCGCCTGCAACACGGTATTCACCGTGGGTTCGACAATGGAGTTACGCAGTTGGTAGGGATCGCCATAGCGCGTTTCCACCGGGTACTGGCGGCCGCTGGATGTGACAACGGGCGCTTTGCCCAGCAGGCCGGATACCGCCTCGCCATCGAGAGTGGCGGACATGACCAGCAGTTTCAGCGCCGGCCCCTCGCGGAACAGTTCGCGGCCGTGCAGCGCCAGCGCCAAACACAGATCGGAATCGAGGTTGCGCTCATGGAATTCGTCGAAGATCACCAGGCCGACATCTTCCAGCCCCGGATCCTGCTGTAACTGGTGGGTGAGTATGCCCTCGGTGATCACCTCGATGCGTGTGCGGCCGCTGACAGCGCTTTCCATGCGGATACGGTAGCCCACTGTCTCGCCGACTGCCTCGCCGAGCAACTCCGCCATTCTCGCAGCGGCGGCACGCGCCGCCATCCGCCGGGGCTCCAGCACGAGGATTTTTCGCGGCCCCAACCACGGCTGGTCCAGCAGTGCCAGCGGTACCACCGTGGTTTTACCGGCGCCGGGAGGCGCCTGCAGCACAACCTCATCGCCCTCCCCTAGATGGCGTTTCAGGCTGTCGAGAACCTCGGCAATGGGCAGTTCGGTAACGCTGTCGGATATCATCGGCCAATACTAACGGAGCCGCGTCCACGAGGCTATGAAATACGCTGACCTCGACGGGTCAGCGGTAGCGAGCGGCACAGGCAGCGTTCGCTACCCGGCCGCACAGGGTCGCAGTCCGGGGTGGCGCAGAGAGCGCCGCCTGCTATGCTTCCGGTACTGCCCTTCGACCTGAGGATTGACCGCATGGTATTGCTTACGCTTGGTGTGCTGTTGTTTGCCGGAGTCCACTTCATCCCCTCCCTGGCTCCCGCATTAAAAACACGCGGCCTCAACCGGCTCGGTGAGAACGGGTACAAGGGCGTCTTCTCGCTGCTGCTGCTGATCGCATTCGCGCTGATGATCGTCGGCTGGCGCAGCGTTGAGCCAAGGCTGTGGTACCAGCCGCCACCGGGTCTGCATAACATTGCACTGGGGCTGCTGGTGGTGGCCTTCTGGCTGCTGGTGGTGAGCGCGCGCAATTCGCGCTGGCGGCTGCTGGTCAGGCACCCACAGCTCACCGGAGTCGCACTGTGGGGGTTCAGCCACCTGCTGCTGAACGGGGACAACCGCTCTACGGTTTTGTTCGGCGGCATGCTGCTGTGGTCAGTGGCTGAGATAGCCGCGATCAACCGCCGCGAGGGTGTGTGGATCAAGGCGGCGCCACCGGGCTGGGGCGCGGAGGCGGTGACCGCCCTGATCGCGGTGGTCACGGTGGCTGTTGTCGTATACCTCCATCCCTGGCTGAGTGGAATGCCGGTCTGGTGACTGCGCTGCTAGCGGGGGGCAGTGAGGTCGGCAAACGTGAAACGGGTGGCCAATTTCCCTGACCACGGTTTGCCACCGACTTCCACATACGGATAGATAAAATAGTTCAACGGCGTCTCGGCACTGGCTGCCGACAACACCAGGTCACGCCCGGTACTGAAGTGGATACGATCCGCGGGATACCCCCCGTACAGTGCCTCGCGCAACTGCGGATGCTTGGCAGCCTCGGAGGCGTCTATCGGTATCCAGCCACGCTCCGGGAGGTAGAACTGCACCCAGCAGTGATAGCCGCCGATTTCACCTTCCGTTGCGTGCTGGGGAATTGGGAAACCCATTTCAAAACGCGCGGGAATACCCTCTGAGCGCGCCAGCGCGATGAACAGTGAGTGGAAGTCGGTACAGTTGCCATAGCGTTCATTACACGCCCAGAACGTATCGCCATTGCCCCAACCGGTACCAACCTTCTTGTACTCCACATTGTCTACCACCCAGTCGTATATCGCCCTGGCAGTAGCTGCCGGTGACTCGTCTTTCCGCGTGGCATGAATCTCCTCCAGGATCGGCTGCAAGATTTCATGGCCCACTGGCACCAGCGTGTCGGGCGCAAGGTACTGCGCCAGCTCAGTGGCGGACAGCGACGCGACGGTGGCGCCGACGGCACTGCGCGACACTGTCCAGGACAGCGTCGCCGCCAGCGGCGTGTCGCTGCCTGCGGGGCGGTGCAGGTGGTAGTAGGCACTGCCATTGGCAGTCTCTACACCGCGCTCAGCGGGCACAGAAGACTGCAGGGCCTGCACCAGTATTTTCTGGCCAGCGTATTCGGCGGGCAGTGGAATATAGATATCTACCGTCTCGCCAGCGGGGAAATCCTGCTCCTGTACCTCATAGGTAAACTCGAAAACACGGGCGTCCCCTGGGGTCGCGAGCCCCGGCATCGCGGTCAGGCACACGGCGAAAAAGAGCAGCAGTCGCACCATTGGAATCCCCTCAGTGAAAATACCGACACCGCAGTGTCACAAACAGTTCAATCAACCAGTTCGATCTCGAGGCTGTCAAGCAGGCGTACCGCCTCAAAGCGACTGAAACGCGCTTGTTCGATCCGGTTTTGGAATACATCGATATCGTAATTGGTCGCTTCAGTGAAATCTGCACCCGACAGATTTGTCTTGCTGAAGAAACTACCGGAAAAATCGCTATAAGTGAAATTGGCCTGGCTGAAATCACCTTCGCGAAAATCGACATCACGCGCCCGGCACTCCTCAAGCACCAACTCGCGCAGCGACAGACCATAGAACGAACTGTCATTCAGGATGGAGGCGTGAAACTTCAGGGGTGAAGTGAAAATCAAGCCTGGCCACGTGGCGCTGGTCCAGTTTATACCAATCAATTTGGAATCCCGGAAACTCACGTCAGCGTACTTGCTGTACTCAATTTTCACATTGCTCAGGTTGCAGCGGAGGAATTCACAATCGACGAAATTGCAGTGCTTGAATACCGCCTCGGTGAAGTCGCAGTTTTCGAACGTACAACCCTCAAACTCGCTGGAGTCCACCACCTGCCCGACACAGTCCAGATTGTGAAAACGCTGCGACCAGTACTCAGTCTTGTCCTTCAGGTTCACCGGCTTACTCCGTGCTGCAGTGTATAATGCTGTTACTTCGCTGTTGGGAAACCGGCGCTGCGCCGACAGGAGCCGGGCGCACTGCTCAATGTGACGTCACTTTCTGCTTACCACACCGGGTGCAGCGATACACGGTGACCAGCTTACCGGCTTTGACGTCGAACTGTTTCTCCTTGTCTACCGCCCATTTGTGGTGGCCGTGGCGACACAGCGTATTGCCCTTGTGCTTTTCTTTCAGGGACGGCCTGCGAAAGGGAATGATCTCAGCCACGGGCGGGCGTCCGCACCACTATAGTAGTGTGCGATGAATGGCGGCGTTCCAGGACGCCTGGCGCTTGCGCCTTGCCGCCGCAGTCATACTGACCGCAAATTCGCGCTCAGCCTGCCAGATATGTTTCAACTCTGACGGGCTCTGCCACAAGCCCACGCCCAGACCGGCCAGGTAACAGGCGCCGGCGACCGTGGTTTCAATGACCTGCGGTCGAATCAACCTGCGGCCCAATACATCCGCCTGTATCTGCATCAGCAGGTTGTTGGCAGCCGCGCCGCCATCGACCCGCAGCGGTCGCATCCGCTTGCCGAGATCGCTCTCCATGGCCCGGAGGATATCAGCATTTTGCAGCGCCATCGCGTCGAGCGTTGCGCGCGCGATATGACCCCGCTCCGTGCCGCGTGTCAGGCCGGTGATGGTGCCACGCGCATCCGGTGCCCAGTGTGGCGCACCCAAGCCCGTCAGCGCGGGCACAAATTCAACTCCGCCGTGATCGGCGACCTGCAGCGCCAGTTTTTCAATATCCGGCGCCCGCCTGATCATCTGCAGCCCATCGCGCAGCCACTGTACCGCAGCGCCGCAGACAAACGCCCCGCCCTCCAGCGCGTAAACAGTTTTGCCCTTCTCCCCGAGTTGCCAGGCCACCGTGGTCAGCAGGCCTGCATTGGAGTGCAAAACTTCCGAACCGGTGTTCATCAGGATGAACGAACCGGTGCCGAAGGTGCATTTGGCATCGCCAACGGCAAAACACGCCTGGCCGAACAGGGCTGAGTGCTGGTCACCGGCGACACCGGATACCGGTATGCCGTCAGGCAGGCCCGGCACGCCCTGCGTGTAGCCCAGAACAGCGCTGGAAGGCACGATGGAGGGCAGGATATCGCGCGGCACCTCGAACAGGTCCAGCAGTTGCTGGTCCCAGCGGCAGCTTTTCAGGTTCATCAACGAGGTGCGCGAGGCATTGGTGACATCGGTGACGTGGACAGCACCGCCGGTCAGCCGCCAGATCAGGTAGCTGTCGATGGTGCCGGCCGCAACCTGCTTGTTTTTCAACGCCCGCGCGATACCCGGTGTATGGTGCAACAGCCAGCGGAACTTGCTGGCGGAAAAATACGGGTCGAGCACCAGGCCGGATTTGCGACGCACCGATTTCTCATGACCGGCCGCGCGCAGCGATTCACAAAACGGTGTGGTGCGCCTGCACTGCCAGACAATGGCGTTGTGCAGCGCCTCGCCGGTGCGCCTGTCCCACAGCAGCGCAGTCTCGCGCTGGTTGGTGATGCCGATACAGGCGATCTCGGTCGGCTTGCAGATCTTCCGGCGCAGTATGGCGCGGATACCCTTGCCCACCGATGCCCAGATATCGGCTGGACGGTGTTCCACCCAGCCGGGCTGGGGATAGATTTGGGGGAACTCGAAATTGACACTCGCGCGCAGTTTGCCTGCGGCGTCCATCAGGGCGACGGTGCTACCCGTCGTGCCCTGATCTATCGCGAGGACAAAGCTGGCCATAGCTAGCCGACGAAGCCCTGTACTGCCTTGATCTCGAGGAAATCAGTGAAACCATGGCTGCCCCACTCGCGGCCATTGCCGGATTGCTTATAGCCGCCGAAGGGCACATCGAAACCTGCAGAAGAGCCGTTGATAGAGACGTTCCCGGCACGAATCCTCGAGGCGACCTGCCTGGCATGGTCGATATCACCGCTCTGCACATACCCGGCGAGGCCGTAGGGTGTGTCATTGGCGATGCGGATGGCCTCTTCCTCTGTCTCATAGGGAATCAGGGTCAGCACCGGGCCAAAGATCTCCTCGCGGGCGATGGTCATGTCATTGTTAGCCTGGGAAAACACCGTCGGGCGCACAAAGTAACCCTTGGAGATACCCTCCGGGCGTCCCGGGCCTCCGGTCACCACTTTCGCGCCCTCGGCAATGCCTTTTTCGATCAGGCCCTGGATCTTGTTGAACTGCACCTCAGAGACCACCGGTCCCATGGTGGTGCTCTCCGCCTCGGGATCACCAACGACGACGGATTCCGTCACCTTTGCCGCGATGGCCTCGGCCGCCGCCAGCTTGGCAGCCGGCACCAGCATGCGCGAAGGTGCATTACAGGACTGCCCGGTGTTGTGGTACATGTGCATCACACCTCTTGTGACCGCCGCTTCGAGATCGGCGTCATCCAGCACGATATTGGGCGATTTCCCGCCGAGCTCCTGGGTCACGCGCTTGACGGTGGGCGCGGCATTCTGGGCCACCAGCGAACCGGCGCGGGTGGAACCGGTGAACGACATCATGCTGACATCGGGGTGTTGTGACAGCGCGGTGCCCACGGTGGGGCCATCGCCGTTGACGAGATTGAAAACACCGGCGGGCACACCCGCCTCATCCATCACCCGGGCGAAAATATAGGCCGACAGCGGCGCCACTTCACTGGGCTTGAGCACCATCGTGCAGCCTACGGCGAGTGCCGGGGCAACCTTGCAGGAGATCTGGTTCACCGGCCAGTTCCAGGGAGTGATCAGGCCACAGACGCCGATCGGCTCCTTGAAGATGCGGTGGTTGCCCAACTCCTCCTCGAACTCAAATGTTCTCAGCACCCGCAGCGCCTCTTCGAGATGGCCCTGCCCTGTATAGGCCTGGGCAGTGGTCGCCAGGCTCTGCGGTGCGCCCATCTCCTCGCGGATGGCGCTGGCGATATCCATGTAGTGCTTCTTATAGGTCTCGATGCAGGCTTCCAGCAGCTCGATGCGCTCCTGGCGGCTGCTGCGACCGTAGCTCTCAAAGGCCACTTTCGCGGCTTCGACGGCCTTGTTCACATCGGCCTCGGAACCGAGTGAAATCTTGCCGCAGACCTCCTCTGTCGCCGGATTGATGACGTCACATTCTTTCGGGGTGACGGGGTCCACCCACTGGCCGTTGATATAGAACTGTTTGTAGTCGCGCATCATTATTCTCCAGGTTCACATTGCGAAGGTGCATAAGTGTAAGCACTCTGGCAGCCACTGACCAGTGCTGCACCCCCTCGGCGAGAGGTTTTTGTAATAAGTGGGGCGCTGCCGTTGTTTCCCGCTACGGAATCCCGCAAAATTACGCCCTCCTATACCCCGCCAGAGACCAGATACCATGGACAACGAAGAACTGACCCTGTTCCGCGACATGACACGACGCGCTCTTGAGCAGGAAATCTCCCCCAATATTGAGGAGTGGGAGGCCCAGCATATGGTACCCCGGCAGCTGTGGCACACGCTGGGACAGGCGGGCCTGCTGTGCCCGGACATGCCAGAGGAATTCGGCGCCGCTGGCACCACGCCGCAGGTGACCTTTGCCATCATTGAAGAGCTGTCCCGCATGGGGTTCGGTGGCATCGCATCCGGCTATGGCATTCACAGTAACATCGTGGCGCCCTACATCGAGCATTTCGGCACTGAGGAACAGAAAGCGCAGTGGTTGCCGAAAATGGTCACCGGGGAGGCACTGGGCGCACTGGCCATGACGGAACCGGGTGCCGGCTCGGATGTACAGAGCATCCGCACCAACGCCGTCAAGGATGGCGATGAGTGGGTGCTGAACGGCTCCAAGATCTTTATCACCAACGGGATGCTGGCCGACCTGGTGATTGTCGCGGCTATCACCGACCCTGGCAAAGGCGCCAAGGGCACCTCGCTGTTTATTGTCGACACCACGCTGCCGGGCTTTGCCCGGGGCAAGAAGATCGAGAAGATGGGCCAGCACACCTCGGACACCGCCGAATTGTTTTTCCAGGATGTGCGCCTGCCCGCCTCGGCCCTGCTGGGCGAACTGAACAAGGGTTTCGTCATCATGATGACCGAACTGCCGCGCGAGCGCCTCGGCATTGCGGCGCAGGCAGTCGCGGCCGCTGAAGGTGCGCTCGATATCACCGTGGACTATGTACTCGAGCGCAAGGCTTTTGGCCAGACTGTCGCCAGCTTCCAGAACACGCGTTTTACCCTCGCTGAGGTAAAAACCGAGATCGCGGTGAACCGGGCATTCTATGAGAAATGCGCGGAAGCCTACGCCTCGGACAGCCTGTCAGCTGAGGAGGCGGCGATGCTGAAATACGCCAGTACAGAAATGCAGTGCAAGACGATCGACCAGTGCCTGCAGTTGTTCGGCGGCTACGGCTACACCATCGAATACCCCATCTCGCGTTTCTACACCGATGCGAGAATACAGCGCATCTACGGCGGCACTTCCGAAATCATGAAAGAGCTGGTCGCGAGGTCGATCCTGGGGCGCTAACAGCGCCCCCTCAGACCAGACCCAGCATCTGTACGATGCCATGGCTGTGGCCGGCGGTGTAGCCGCCGTCCACTACCAGGGTCTGACCCGTCACATAACTGGCATCATCCGACGCCAGGAAGTACGCGGCGCCGGCAATTTCCTCGGGCGCTCCCAGGCGCCCCAGCTTGGTCTCCCTGATAACGTCAGCCTGTAGCTCAGGCATCTGGCCCATGATCTGGTCGAACATCGGTGTCTTGATGAAGCCCGGACAGATGGCATTACAGCGCACCCCGAGGCGGCCGTAGTCGATCGCCACATTTTTGCTCAGCAGTATCACACCGCCCTTGGACGCATTGTAGGCGCTGCCGCCTTCGGTGCCGTTGACGCCCTCGACGCTGGCGACAGTGATAATACTGCCACTGCGCTGTGCCATCATGGTATCGAGCACCGCCTTGATGGAGAGAAAGGTGCCCTTGAGGTTGATGTCGATGACACGGTCCCAGTCCGCTTCATCCAGCATGCTGACCGGGCCACCGGCACCGACGCCGGCGGCCGTCACCAGGATATCGATGCGACCGAATTCGTCCACCGTCGCCCTGATCGCCGCGTTCTGTGCCGCAGCATCCGTGACGTCCAACTGGTGAAAACGGCTTTGGGCCGCGGTGCTTTCAACCGATTGCCACTGTGGCGACAGGTTCTTGTCTATCCCCACCACAGTGGCGCCCTCGGCGGCGTAGCGCTGCGCACAGGCGAGCCCAATTCCGGAGGCGGCGCCGGTGACAATGGCTACTTTATTCTCAAGCTTTGACATATCGGACTCTCTTGCGTAATTAATCCTGGAACATTTACCGTAAATACTCAGCTGTAAAAGCGATAATCATCGCGCGTCACTTCCTTGGTCCAGCGCCACATATCCAGTATTTTCCAGGGCCACAACAGCGTGACCTTGCCCTCGGCGTTCTGGTAGAAACTGTGCTTGATGGAGTCGTGCTCCCAGATCTGCCGGGCGTGCAGGTCACGGTAGCGCCGCTGGTAGTCGTCGTGGACCTCCTGCTTGCACTCTATGAGGTTGTTCTCTGTCAGCATCAGGGCCTTCAGGCACTCCATGATATAGCGTATCTGGCATTCGCCATTGAAAATCAGGCTGCCGCCGAAAGCGAGGTTGGTTCCCGGCCCGTACATGCAGTAGAAGTTCGGGAAGTTGGGAACCGTGATGCCGAGGTAGGCAGAGGGCTCAATCCCCCACTGCCCGGATAACAGCTGCCCATTGCGGCCCTTGATCTCCATCGGCCACAAAAAGCGATCGGTCTCAAACCCGGTCGCATACAGGATGACGTCGGCGGGGTAGAAGGTGCCGTCCTCGGCGTAGACACCGTGCTCACTGACACTGGCAACACCCTGCGTCACCAACTCGACATTGTCCCGCTTCAGGGCGCTCAGCCAACTGCCGTTATCCTGCAGGGTGCGCTTGCCCATCGGTGCATAATCGGGGATCACCTTTTGCAACAACTCCTCGTCATCGCCGACCTGACCGCGGATGTACTCGGAGAACATCTGGTACACGAAGTCATTCATCTCATTGATGGAGCGCTCCTGATGGGGCCAGTCGGGATCGACAAAAACCGTGTCGTAGGCGCCGTCACAGGCCGGCCAGAAGATCAGGAAGCGGAACCACCGGGTGTAAAATGGCAGATGCTGCAGACACCATTTCTTACCCTCGGGGACCTTCTCGTGATAGATGGGGTTTTCAAACATCCAGGGAGCGGAGCGCTGGAAGACGGTGAGATGGTCTACCTGGCCGGCGATACTGGGTACCAGCTGGAACGCACTCGCACCGGAGCCCACCACTACCACTTTCTTGCCGCTGCAATCGATCTGTGGGTCCCAGGCAGCCGTGTGGCACCACTGCCCGGCAAAAGACTCGATGCCGGGAATATCCGGGAGGATAGGACGGTTGAGCTGCCCGACCGCACTGATCACGCTATTGGCGACGTATTGCTCCCGCACCCCGTGCTTGTCGACGGTGTCTACCGTCCACAGACCGCTGTCGTCATCAAACGTGGCCGCTGTCACCTCGGTGTCAAAACGGAAGTGCTCACGCAGGTGGTGATGCTGTACCACACCCTCGAAATACTCCTGCAGTTCATTCTGCTGCGAAAAATACTGGCTCCAGTGATGGGCCGGCTCAAACGAGTAGCTGTAGAGGTGATTGCCGACATCGACCCGCGCACCGGGGTAGCGGTTCTCAAACCAGGTGCCGCCGACCGAGGCGTTTTTCTCAATCACGACAAAGGGTATTTTCGCCTCCTGCAGGCGGTACGCGGCCAGCACGCCCGACATGCCGCCGCCGATCACGACGACCTTGTGCTGTGTCCGCCGCTCCACCGGCACCTCCCTGCCCCATGCGTCGCTGCGCGGGTCGGTGCCGTCGAGTTCCATCTCCTCCATCATCATCGGCACGTAGTCATCGGGCACCTCGGTCGCCACCAGGAAATTCATCATGCGATGAATGGTCTCTGGCGACGGCGGTGGCGGCAGCTGGCAGCCACTGTCGCGGAATGCCCTGATGACATCGAGCGCCTGCGCGCGCACCGCCGCCTTGTCCTCCTCCGACATATAGCCCTGGTACTCATTGATGTACACACCCGCCGGGCGAATCGGGCCATCCAGCAGGCTCGCATCGCCGGACATATGCACCATGCTCATCATCAAGGTCGGGATACTGGCATCCTCGAGAGACTTCGCAATCAGCGCGTCATCGTCGGGGATGTTAAAAGCGGGTTGTACTGAAGCTGACATAAAGCGGACTCCCAATTGCCGGCGCTGTAACTGAGTGAAATTAGAAAGGCGGTGTCAGTGTGGGGTTGCGCCCCAGGCGAACATCCTCGAGACGGACGTTGGCGGCGTTGCGCCACGCTTCGTCTGACAGAATATAGAAGCGCTCCTCCACAATGGCATCGAACACACGCTGCGCCATCACCTCGGGCCCGATACCACCGGCGACGCTATCCGCCAGCGCCTGGGACACCAGCGCGCGCGCATCCGACTCCACGATATCACCGTCCTTGCGATACTGCGTGGGGCGATTGCGCTCCGATGCCGCGATACCGGTATTGATCGCCTCCGGGCACAGCACCGACACTTTCACATTCGGCGCATGGAACGACAGCTCATGGTACAGCGACTCGCTCATACCCAGCACTGCGTGTTTGGTCATATGGTAGATACCGGAATACGGCATGGCTGTCACAGCGGCCATCGACGCGGTGTTCACAATATGGCAGTCGCTGTCCTGTGCCGCCATGATGGGGACGAACGTGCGGATGCCGTGTATCACGCCCCAGACATTGACATCCAACTGCCACTGGAAGTCCGCCACACTCTGCTCCCACAGCAACCCGCCGGCAAAGACGCCGGCGTTATTGCAGGCGATGTGGATCGCGCCGAACTCGGCCAGTGCAGCGTCTGCCAACTGTTGCACCTGCTCGGCGCTGGCGACATCGGTGACCACACCGATGCAGTTGCCGCCGCCGGCAGACAGCTCGGCAACAGTGGCATCGAGTGCGTTCTGCTCGATATCAGCCAGCACCACATTCATACCCTTGGCCAGAAACAGTTCGCCGAGAGCGCGCCCGATACCGCTGGCACCACCGGTGATCACGGCGGTCTTGTTGTTGAAGTCATTCATAGGATGGTTCCTGAATTATTATACCTGTGGCCCTGTGTTTCCCGACGCGGGCTAGAGAGCGGGACTGTCGTCACTCAGCCCCAGTATGACCTTGCCCGCCTCGATGTAGGTGTTCTCGCTGATGAAGGCGTGCTGTGTGCCCGTGTACATATCGCGGAACGCGCGCTCGAGGCGATTGCCCTCGCGGATAGAGGTGGTCCCTGCCGCAAGATGTGTCCACTGCACGATCTCACGGCAGGCTTCCGTAGCGTAAGTCGCCGCAAGCCGCATATCGCAACGCATTTCCGGTGTCAGGTCGGCGCCGCCCGCCACCTCTGCCTCCAGTTCGGTAAACGTATCGACTACCAGGCGGTGGGCAGCGCGCCACATCGCCTCGTGATGGGCGAGATTGCGCTGGAAGGTCGGGCGGTGTGCGAGGGAACTGGACTCACCCATACGGGTCTTGGAAATCGCCAGCTCGCGCACGTCGTCAATGGCACTGCGCGCCACACCCAGTGCCCATGCGGCATGGCCGCAGCCGGTGAGCGCCATCACGCCGAAGCGATACATATGGCCGCCGCGCCTGGGCTCACGCGTCATCAGCGGGTAGGTGTGGCTATCCGGCACAAACACCTCCTGCAGATTGTAGTCAAAGCTGCCGGTGCCCTTCAGGCCCTGCACATGCCAGCCGTCAGTAAATGTGACCTGCTCTCGCGGCAGCACCGCAACCGTCATCAGCGGCATGGCGTCATCGAGCATCACCATCTCACCGTTATCCATGGGCAGGAAACCGGCGCAGACATACTCGGAGTGCCCGGTGCCGCTGCCAAACTGCCACGCACCGCTGACCTTGTAACCACCTTCCACTTTCTCGCCCGTGCCGTTGGGGAAAAACTGCCCTCCCATCGTCACCCGGTTGTTATTCGCGGTGAACACGGCCTCAAACCCCTCGTCCGGCAGATACGCCGCAGCGAAACAGGATGACGGAATATTCGCGATACCGATCCAGCCCAGTGAGCCGTCCTGTCGCGCCATCTCGATCCAGGTCTCGATCAGCTCGGCGAATCCCGGCTCGTGCCCGCCGGCCTCGGTGGGATTCATGAACTGCATCAAACCGCTGTCCCAGAGCGCGTCGACCATCGGCTGGGTCAGCGTGCGATTCTTTTCCGAGGCACTGGCCTCCTGCAGGGCGATCGATTCCAGGGATTGGGCCATTTGCAGGCCTGCGCTTTTAGCAGTCGCGTTCATTGACGGCATCCTTTGTTGAGTTATTGGTTAACAAGCGTTAACCTAACGCCAAACAGGAGTTCAGTCAATGGCCGCCGGAGTAACAAAACGCACCACCCGGGATCGGATCCTGGACGCCGCCGAATCGCTGTTCGCCAAGCAGGGCTACCAGGCGACGACGATCAAGAATGTCGCGGCAAAAGTCGGCGTACAGGGCCCCGCGCTGTACAAGCACTTCGACAGCAAGCGCGCCCTGTTTGAGGAGGTGCTGCAGCGGCTGTTCTCACCCTTCAGTGACCTGTTAAGCGATACCGATGACCTGCGAGGCAGCCAGGTACACACCATGCAACTGCACCTGGCCAACCCCAACATCTCTCGCATTGTGGCGCACGCCACCCTCTCTGGTGGCGAGGACCTGGCGCTGCTGGTGGAGCGCTGGTACCGGCCATTCTTCAGCGTCACCCGCGCCGAGATTGCCGCCGGAACACCCGGATTCACCCCGGCATCAGTGATGGCATTTCACAGTATGCTATTGGGCTACCTGACACTGGCGCCGTTACACCAGGCGATTTTCGATACCGACCCACTGACAGACAGTGCACTGGCAGAGCTGCTGCAACTGCAGGAAAAACTGTCTACCGCGGTGAGACAGCGCAGCGACCACTGACAGCCGAGTGCCGTCTGCAGCGGCAGCCGGGAGAACAGGTATATGGCAGCGACCACCCACAGGCCCACACGCATTATCAGGAAGAAACGCCGCGCGCTGCTGTCGCGCTATGATGAGGACGACCTGCACCGGCTGCGGGTGGAGCTGCGTCGGATTCGAAGTATTCTGAAGCGGCAGACCGGGGGCAAAGCGCGCCGCCTGCGCCGAGACCTCGGCGACATCGCCGACGCCACCAGTGCGGCGCGGGACTGGGACACACTGCGGGCACGGGCCAGCCGCGATATCGACCAGCACACGTTCAGGCTACTCGAACCGGAACTTGAACGGCGCCGACGGCATGCCCACAAGCGGGCACTGCGGGTACTGCAGGCGGGGAAATCCTCCAGTGTTCTGAAAAAAGTTGATCGCTTCCTGGTTGCACACACGCGCTCCGGCAATAGTCACAACAGCCGCAAAGCGGTGGACAGAGCCATCGCAGGCGTCGCTGACGCGGAGAACAAAGCCGTGGCCGCGCAGACGCCAGCAAAGTGGCACAAACTCCGGATTGCCATCAAGGAGTTGCATTACACACTCGACACAGGGGCGGGACCATCCAGCGTCCCGCATTACGCCGCCATGCTTGCGCAATGCAAGCGGCTACAGTTCCTCCTCGGTCAGTGGCACGACACCGAGGTGCACCGACAGACGGTGCAGGCACTGCTCACCTCGCTCGATCCGAAGCTATCCAGCCAGGTATCTGGGCCACTGCTGGCCTGGTCTCGGTCACTGGAATCAGAAGGGCGTGCCTGCCTCGAAGAGGCGAGGACCGGTCTGGGCCCTGTCACACAGGGAATCACCGGCGCCGGTCACGATTGAAAGACAGGAGCTACAACAGTGGTATGCGGGGCCACAGGCGAACAGGGCTGGCACAGGCCTTACCTGTCACAAAATTTTGCCTGCAGCGCCTGGATAATCGCCTCGACGGTATTGTCTGTTATCAGCTGCCCCTTGGCGGCACTGGCGCCACGAGCCGGGGCCAGCACACCGGATGCCGGAACCCCCGCCCCGTCCTGCGGATAGTAGTCAAATATCTCAAAGTGCGCCTGGTCATCCTGTGGAATAGCATCCAGCCTGACCAACTCCGGCTGCCAGTGCAGCATCATTGAGGTCTCTATCAGCGCCGCGTGCTCCAGGTCATAGCCCGGGAAATTGCCGTCGAATACGGTATCGAGTACATGCTGTGGACAAAAGTCCCAGTACTCCGTGCGCACGATATCCATCTGCGTGCCGCTGGTCAGCAACTCGCGCTGCGCCAGCTCTATACCCTCGGTTAAAAACCACTGGTTCTCATAGTGGCCATCCAGCACTATCAGCCGGCGCACACCGTGGCGGGCGAGCTCGCGGATAATATCCTGTGTCATCGCCGTCAGGGTTTGGCCGTCGAGGCTGATGGTCCCGGGGAAGGTCTGCCCGCCGCCGGAGCGCGCCTGTGACTTGTAGCCGTAGGTCAGTGTCGGCAACACCAGCCCGTGCAACCTGCCGGCAACCGCCTCCGCCATCCGGGTGGCGAGAATGGCGTCCGTGCCCATCGGCAGATGTGGGCCGTGTTGCTCATGCGCACCCACAGGCAGGAAAACCAGAGGGTCTCCCTCCAGCTTCTCAACATACTCAGTCCACGTCAGTTGATCGGTTCTTACCATGGTCGTTTCCCTGCAATCGTTTTATCCACACCGGCAGCACAGCAGCGCATTACCGCATCAGCGCACCGCCGTTGGGACTGAGTGTTTCACCGCAGTAGTAGGTCGCAAACCCCGAGGCGAGAAATACGGCAGTCATCGCAATTTCTTCCGGCTGCGCCACACGGCGCAGCGGCAGGTCAATCTCACTCTCCCACTGCTCGGATGTGCTGATCTCTGCTCGCAACATATCGGTGTCACAGGGGCCGGGCGCGATGCCGTTGACCCTGATGGCCGGCGCGAACTCCCTGGCCAGCGATCGGGTCAGGGAGAGAATGGCACCCTTGGATGCGGTGTAGGGCACAAACCGGGCCCGGCCCAGGTAGGCCAGTTCCGAAGCAATATTGATGATACTGCCCCGCCCCCGCTCCAGCATTGACGGCAGCACGGCCTGGCAACAGTGGAATACGGATTTGACATTGGTGTTGAACATGGCGTCCCAATCCGCTTCCGTCAACTCCAGGAACGGCGTCACCCTGCTTATCCCCGTGTTGTTGACCAGTATGTCGACGGCGCCGGCATCAGTGGCGCGCAGACACGCCTGCAGTGCACTGCGCACCGCGGAGCGACTGCTGGTATCAACCTGGCAGTAGTGGATAGTGCGGCCCAGTTGCCCGGCATACGCTGCCAGCGAGGTAGAGGCATCCGGCACGGCGATATCGAACACCAGCACGTCGGCGCCGGCCTCGAGAAACGCTTTGGCGATTGCCGCGCCTATGCCTTTCACCGCACCGGTGACCAGCGCAGTCTGGCCGCTCAGGTCCATCGCAGTGCTCATCTATTGCGCTCCCGACTGGCGCTGGACGTAATCGTCAAACTCCTTGATGTGAATCTCCAGCGGCGCGTGCAGGATGCCCTGATTTGCCGACCCGAACTGCGAACCTGTCTGCATTCTCTCGACCATCTCCTTGTCTTCGGAGGTCGCCGTAACCAGCAGGTCCACCGTATCGCGAATAAACTGTTCCGGGTCGTCCATACCCGCCATCGCCTCAGGCAGGAACGACACTCCCCAGCGCGAGTTCGTGCAGTTCTCGGCCACCGGCTCCAGCGCCATCCACCAGACGAAATTGGGATCTACTGCGATCAAGCCGTTCGGAAACACACCTGCGACGTAGAACCGCTTTTTCTCCAGCGTATCCAGGTGCGGATTGAACACTGCCGGAAAGTATTCCGGCGTGTACGAATTGCTGTGCACGGTGTAGTAGTCCGCACCCACCGGACCGTACTCGGCGGCCCGTGTCGGGTTGCTGGGGCCGATAGACTTCTTGTGGGTGTACGTGACGTGATAACTTTCAATAAAATTGTGAACGATAAGTTTCCAGTTTGCATTCCAGGTATCGTGGTGTTCCACGAAGCGATCTTGGTAACGGTCAAGCCCAAAATTGCGCAGTACCTCACCGAGGCCTGCCAGCCGTGTAGCGACCGGCGCCAGGTCGTGTTTCAGGGCGACAAAGATATACCCCAGATAGACGTCACAGGCCAGGGACTCCAGCGCCTGGTTCTCGAGGTCACCGGGACAGAAACCCTTGCGGTTGGTGACGCCATGCAGACTGCCATCCAGGTCATAGGACCAGTAGTGATAGGGACAGACAATATGCCGGGTGTTGCCACAGCCCTTCAGCAGTTGTGTATAGCGGTGCAGGCAGTAGTTTGCCATCGCCCTGATCGTGCCGTCCTGCTGCCGCATCAGGATGATGGGACGCTCGCCCAGCGAGGCGGTAAAGTAGTCGCCAGCCTCGGGAATCGAACCAGCCCGCCCTACCATCACCCAGTCAGCGTCAAATATCGCCGTCAACTCGCGCCGAAACCGGTCGCGGTCGGTGAAGCTCTGTTGCGCCGGAGCCAGCATCCTGGCCGGGATACGGTCAGGTAGCGGCTGGTCCGGCGTGTACTCAAATTTCTGTGAAGAACTCATAGCGATCACCCTTGCTGCCGATATCAAAGTGCTTGCCACACGCTGTGGACCCCAATGTGAGCACTCTAGCAACTTAAATACATTTTTACTATTATTTTTGTATGTATTTTTGATGTTACATTCGATCGCGAATGCGCCTTATACTTCACCGCAATCACAGCGGCGACACTGAGCGGAGGCGGGGCGATGGCGACACAACGCAAAAGGCAGAACTTTGTGCTGGCACTCAACCAGATGGATGCTGCCTGGGTGTCTTTCCTCAAGGACAAGGATTTCTACGACATCAATTACTCAGATCTCTTTACCGGCTTATGGCTCAGCGATGCCCCCGTGCGAAAGCAGGAAGCGGTGACGTTCATGCGCCATCTCGGTGTCCAAACCGCTAAAAAGTACCTCGATCACGCAATTGAGAAAGGTCTGGTGGAGGAAATACCTGATCCGAACGACGGCCGTGCAAAGCGTATCCGGTTGTCCGCACCCCTGAAAGCCGGGCTGGAACAGTTCTTTGATCGCGCTATCGACCTGTTCGAAAAAGGCCTCAAACGCGGTTAACCGCAGCGCAGCATACCGCTGCCTGCAACGCGCCAGGCCACCCGATCAATGCAGTTGTCCCGCGAGCGAGAACAGCGACAGCAGAAAAAACCCGCAGGTGATTGTCACTATTGAAAGCAGTGTCGTCAGCACCACGATATTGGCGGCCAGCGTGCCATCGCCGCGTGCGGCAACCACCATGACATGGCTTGAGGCGGCCACCGGGGCTGCCAGTAGCAGGAACATCACGCCCAGTTGCTCATCGCGTACACCCATGGCCCAGACCAGGCCCACACCGAGCAGCGGCGCGATACAAAGACGCCACACAGTCGATTCCCAGGTCAGCGTGCTGGCCTTGTACAGGCGCGAAAAATTCATTGATGCGCCGATACATACCAGCACCAGCGGCAGGAAAAATGTCGACAGCGCAGAACCCAGCGGCCGCAGCGCTGTCGGCACCCCCAGCCCGGAAACCGACAGGCAGACACCGGCGCTGATCCCGATGATCAGGGGGTTGCGGATGATACCGGCCAGCACACTGCGAATAGTGGTACTGGAACCCAGGGTGCTGTTGAGCACCCACACGGCGAGAATATTGTACAGCACCGTCATCAGCGCAATCGGCAGCGCTGCCATCACCGGCCCGCGCTCGCCATAGGCCGAGAATGTCAGCGCCACACCGACGATGGCAAGATTGGAGCGAAAGGCGGATTGCACGAAAATACCGCGCAACGCCCTTGGATGACCGCGCCAGCGTGAGTAGATATCACTGAGCAATACCGTCAACAGTGTCGCCAACACGCCAGCCAACAGGTAGAGCGCACTGCCAAGCCCGGAATAATCCACCTGCGCGGCACCGGCGAACAGCATCAGCGGCAGACCGAACATAAACGCAAAACGCGACAGCTTCTGGTTCAGTGACTCTGACAGCACCCCGAGCCGCTTCAGTACAACCCCCAGCACCACCCAGGCAAACGTGGGCAGCGACACCGCCAGGGCATCGTAAAACAGCGCCAGCGCGTCAGCCGCCGACACGAGTTACCGCCGCAGCAACAGACACGCCAGTACAACCAGGGTGGCAGGGCTGTCCTTCGTCATGCGAGTTCCGACAGCGTCTCACTGAGCGCGGAGATCAGGCTGTCGATGTCCCTGGACTGGATCACGAACGGCAGCCCCAGCGAGACCACGTCACCACCGTAGCGGACATAAAACCCCTTCTCCCACATGCGCATCGCAACCTCGAACGGCCGGCGCGCGGGTTCGTCGGGATAGGCCGCCAATTGCACGGCACCGGCAAAGCCGAAGTTGCGGATATCGCTGACATGCGGCGCGCCCCTGAGTTGGTGCAGCATATCTTCAAAATACGGTGCCATAGCGGCCACCCGCTGCGGCAGTTGATCGCGCTGCAGCAGCGCCAGCGCTGCATTGGCGGCGGCACACGCGACTGGGTGGGCCGAGTAGGTGTAACCGTGCGGGAACTCCAGCATGTAGTCCGGGCCGCCCTTGTCCATCATGGTCTGGTAGATGCCGGCGCTGGCGACCACTGCACCCATCGGCACCGCGCCGTTGGTCAACTGCTTGGCGAGCGTCATGATGTCCGGCACTACGCCGAAGACCTCGGCGGCTGTCAGTCCACCGCAGCGCCCCAGGCCGGTGATGACCTCGTCGAAAATCAGCAGGATATCGTTCGCGCTACAGATTTCCCGCAGCCGCTGCAGGTACCCCACTGGCGGCGGAATCACACCGCCGGAGCCCACCACGGGCTCGACGATGACGGCGGCGATACTGGAGGCATCGTGCAGCGCGATCAGATCGAGCAATTCCTCCGCCAGTTCGGCGCCCTTCTCCGGCATACCACGCGTGAACCTGTTTTCAGGCAGCAGCGTATGTGCCAGGTGGTCGGCATCTACCCCCTGTCCAAACAACTTGCGATTGGCGCCGATCCCGCCCACGGAGATACCGCCGAAGTTGACGCCGTGGTAGCCGCGCCCACGGCCGATAAATCGCGTCTTGCCGGGCTCGCCCCGCTGCCGCCAGTACGCCCGCGCCATTTTCATGGCCGTGTCGACACACTCCGAACCAGAGTTGGTGAAGAACACGTAATCCAGGCCCTGCGGGGTCAGCGCTTTTATCGTGTTGGCGAGTTCAAACGCGCCCGGGTGCCCGAACTGGAATGCAGGCGCGTAGTCCAGCACCTGCATCTGGCTGTGCACGGCATCGCTGATCTCGGGCCGGTTATGCCCTGCGCCGCAACACCACAGCCCCGACAGCCCGTCGAGAATCCTGCGCCCCTTGTCGTCGACAAAATGCACACCCTCCGCGGCGACAATCATGCGCGGATCGCGCTTAAACTGCCGGTTGCCCGTGTAGGGCATCCAGTGCGCTTCCAATTGCTCACTGGTGAGTGGTGTTGTGGTCATTCCGATGTCCCTCGATATCGCCATGGATTATTCTAGGACGATACGCGCGCCAGATGAATCACAAACTTTGCCCGGATTGTGACCACGGTGGCAGCCGGCGGTACGGTCGGCCAGCGGAGGAGCGGGAAAACGTCAGAGAATCGACGGCAGGACAAGCAGCGGCGCCCCCGGGACTGGGCGCACCGCTCTACAGAGAGTCAACGCTTCGCCCCGCCACGCACAGCTCCGTACGACGACGCAGGGAAAGCTGGAAACCTACTCTTGATAGCCGGTGATGCTCTTGGCCGCCTGGTAGGCGAAGGTCATCGCCGGCCCCAGCGTGGACCCGGGGCCGGGATAACAGGGCAATGTCGGCGCACTGCAGTTGCCTATCGCGTACAGACCCTCGATCACACTGCCGTCTTCGTGCAGCACCTGGGCATCGGCATTGATCACCATCCCGCCCTGGGTACCGAAGTCACCGGGGTCGACCTTCATCGCATAGTACGGCGGCTTGTCGATGGGACCCAGGCAGGGATTGGGTGTCACGCGCGGGTCGCCGTAGTAGCGATCATAGGCCGACTCGCCACGATGGCAATCCGGGTCGCTGCCTGTGCGGGCATACTCGTTCATTTTCTTCACGGTTTCCTGCAGGCCATCGGGGTCGACATCGATCTTGCGCGCCAGTTCGGCGATGGTATCGGCCTTGGCAAAGAAGCCCTCCTCCTCGTAGCGCTTCGGTACCGCCCAGTCCGGGAGAAACTTGCTGTTGTACAGCGGACCGACAAAATAGGTGGCGCGGAAGTTCGCGTCGAAAATCTGCCAGCTGGGATTCAGCGGGTTCTCTTGCGAGTGCTTGGCAAACGTCTCCTGCTGGAACGCCATATAGTTCTGAGACTCATTACTGAAGCGCTGGCCGGCCGGATTCACC
This sequence comes from Halioglobus sp., assembly GCA_020443425.1. Classification (GTDB taxonomy): domain Bacteria; phylum Pseudomonadota; class Gammaproteobacteria; order Pseudomonadales; family Halieaceae; genus Marimicrobium. The sequence continues at coordinate 3,129 of JAGRIE010000001.1, read as the reverse complement.
ATGATGGAACCGGGATAGGATTTCTCCATGATGCTGAGGCGGGGAATGTCCTCACCCGGCACGGAGATCGTGTTGCACCACCAGGCCTCGTTCATGCGGTGCATTTTTGCCCCCAGCCGGATGCCCTCGCGGATCGCATCCCCGGTGTTATCCAGGGTGCCGGCACTCCAGCGGTGGTCGGTCGGTTTCGGCAGGTACTGTTCGCGCATCTCCTGGTTGTGCTCAAAGCCACCCGCGGCCAGCACCACGGCCTTGCGCGCCTGGATGCGCAAAGGCTTGCCATCGCGTATCACTTCGACGCCCACCACCTTGCCGTTCACGTCGACGACTTTAGTCATCGCCGTATTCAGCCACAGTGGGATATCCCTGTCCTGCATGGAAGCGCGCAGTCGTGCGACCCCGGCACAGCCGGTAGCCAGCCGGCGATGGAACTTGTCCTTCAGTCGCCAGCGGATATCGAGCAGGTAATCAACCACCAGCTTCACAGCGGTTTTCCACCAGCCGGGTTGCTGGCCGATCAGCAGTGCCGCCTCCACCTGGGTGAAGCCGATGAGCCCGCCAAGATGCATCATCGGATGGGTCCTGCGCAGGCGCCGCCACTCCTCACCCAACTCGTCGGCATTGAAGGTTTCCGGCTCCATGGAGCGGTGGCCGTGCATGGCGCCTTCGAGATTGGTGTAGTAGTCCGGGTAATGCTCCAGCGTTACATAGCGCATGCGGGTGCGCTGGTGCATGAAATCGACCATCCTGGGGCCGTTCTCGAGGTAGGCATCCAGCTGGTACTCGGGCACCTCCTCCTCCGTGATCAACTGGCGCAGGTAGGTCTTGGCATTCTCAAGCGAATCTTCAGCGCCCGCAGCCTGGGCGTAGCGATTGCAGGGGATCCAGACGCCACCACCGGAGATCGAGCTGGTGCCACCGTAGAGGTTGGATTTTTCGATAACCACAACATCCTTGGTGCCCATCTCGTAACTGCACAATGCCGCCGTCATCCCGCCGTTGCCGGACCCGACAACCACCACATCAAAACTGTAATCCCACTTCTGCTCTGCTGCCATCGTACCAACTCCTTGAATACTGGCGCCATGGTAGCGCAATCACCGCGCAATGCCGCGCTGTGACTGCCGTAAGGAGGCAAAGGTTTAAGAATTTGGTCGCAGCCTGCCTGCGACGCAGCCCGATCAGGGGAAAATTTTCCTTGTCAGCCCCGCAACGGGGTCAATACACTGTCCACTGGCTGCCTTCCAACAGGCGACACCCACTCTCGAAAAGGAACCTGGCATGCAAAAGTCACCGCGCAATCTCTATCTGGCAATGTTTCTGATCTCCGGGCTGGCGCTCTCCCCGCTGGCCGTCTCACACTATGACGACAAGGAACCGGCGCAGTCGTACCGACAGTCCTGGTTCGCACTGATGGCCGCCAACTTCGGCCCCATGACCGCGATGGTGAAAGGCGATATCCCCTGGCAGGAGAACGAGATGGCAGCCTATGCCGACCAGTTGGCGGCACTGGTGACACTGGACGTTATGCGCGGTTTTGCAGACGGTACCGACAAGGGCACGACACGGGCCAAGCCGGAAATCTGGGAAAACAAAGCGGATTTTGCGGCCAAGATGGACGACCTGACCGCCGCCGTGAATGCGCTTCAAGTAGTCGCCAACCAGGGCACTGACCGCAAGGCCATCGTCGAGGGCGTAGCGGCCACCGGGAAAGCCTGCAAAGCGTGTCACGATGACTACAAGTCGAAGAATTATCTGTACTAGGCTCTTAAGGCCGGAGCAGCCGCTGCCGGCGGCATCAACCCAGCCCGCTCAACAGCGCCAATTCGCTGCGCGGGCTTGATGACTCAGGACGATTCGAACCCCTCAGCAAATCGCTGGGTATCCGCATCCAGAATGTCCCACGCGGCTTTGGAATCAACGTGAATATGGTGCTTCAGGGGAATGCCGGGATCAGAGTCCAGCAGCCCGACAGGAATCCAGTACAACTGGTACTCGGTGAGAAACTGCGGCAGGATGGAGCCGCAACCGGGACAGAAACGCCTTTTGAAGCCGCTCTCACACTGAAACTCCCGCACACCCTCCTCCCCCTGTAACCAGGAAAAATGCGCACCACCCGCCAGTGCCGCGGCGCTGGAAGCGCCGCCAGATGCCTTGCGGCATTTGGAACAGTGACACTTGAAGATGGCTGAACTGAAATCGGTGACGCCGAACTGCACAGCGCCACAGAGGCAACTACCTGTAATCATCCGAGACCCCATGGTCATACACCGATAGCGAGGCAGGATAGCACAAAAGCCAGCCCGCCCCGGGCCACAGACGGTATAAAGGCGTTGTCAACACTGTCGACACAGCCTTTACCGTTCGGGTCTATCTGCAGTTGCGCCGGGCAAACGGCCAATCCAAGGTGTGTTTGCCGGAGGTCTAATCCCGGCTGATAGTCAATTTGCCAGCACCGTTGCATCCGGCATCTCGTTCGCGCGCATGCTGAGTGGAATCTGAATGATTCCCATAACTGTGCGGCACCCTGAAGTTATGATCCGGTGCACTGTATGCGCATTGTCTGGTGAAAACTTTACTCGCTAAAAAACCTCTCACTCCCTCAAGCCACTACCGGTCCTTCACACGCCTACAAATCCACCGTGTGCGTCAGCACCGGTGCAACACCGGGAATCACCGCCCCGTTCATGCCGATGTAGTAACTGTTGAAGGTATCCACGCTGAAATTAGCCTTCGCTGCAGCCGGTGTAACGGCAGAAAAATAGTTGAGCCTGACCGTGAGGTCAGACAGAAAAGAAGAATTCGGGCCGGCGGTCGGCAGTGTCTTGAATCCCGCCGGATTGAGCAAGGTGACAAAGATGGTACCGGTACCGTCGTTATTGGACACCACATTGTAGTTCAACTGCACATAGGGATTGTGATTGGACGGCACCACTACCGGCTCCAGGCCATTCTTGAAGAAGGAGTCATCGTTGTAGTTGATGGCGATAAAAGCGCCGCCGACTTCAGTGATGCCGGCCAGCGTGCTCGGGGCGACCACAAAACTGTTGGGCGAACTGACATACGCACCGAACTGCCACACAAAGTCGACATCCTGCGCCGAGGTACCGGCGATAATTTCCAGCGGGA
>JAGRIE010000019.1 GCA_020443425.1 Halioglobus sp. | reverse complement strand
GCTTATCTGGTGCGTCCGCGAGAGTTTACGCTGGGTGACGCCGCCGTCATGGGCTTCATAGACCTCCATCTGGTAGGTGTCCGAGGACCGGTAGCGCGGCCTGAGACCGGCGAAGGCATGACGAAAATACCGCCCACAGCTCTGGCAGTGATACTTGGGCACCTTCAGGTGCAGAATCATCACCTGATTGCCGCGCCGAGTGTGCTTCACCGTGCGTTTATGGGTGGCCTTGATCCGCAGCTTGGTGCCACCACAATGCTGGCAGCTGGCCTGTCGTCGATACGGCCTGGCCCAGACATCAATACGGCGTTTGTCTTTGACCCGGATTACTTCCAGGCCAGGTATGCCTATAATCATTCCTGCGTGGGACATCGGTGTTCTCTCCATTAAACGATCTTCGCAAAATCAGTTTAATGAATGCCGGTGTCCCCCGTTAATGATGAAGAGCCGCCCTATCTCCGTTATTACTCTATTTTCTATCACGCACAACCCGTGGCTGAATCCTCCCTTGATGCGGGGTGCTCGAAAGTGTCCTTCGTGTTTTGCTAATGATGTTCCCTGCTATGCCGCAGCCTCCAGGAAAATAATACAAGCCAGCCTGATTGTTTTTATTCGCCAGTCAGTTACTATCGGTGTCCGGGCCAAGTGGCGTAAATAAGACAAACGAGAGGGCATGATGGATCTCAATCTGAAAGGTAAGAACGCGGTCATAGTCGGGGGCGCCAGGGGTATTGGTCGTGCCTCGGCCGAATTGCTGGCATCAGAAGGCGCCAATATCGCCATCTGTGCGCGCAACCAGGGGCACGTTGATGAGGCGGTGGCCTCGCTGGCCGCGAAAGGGGTCAAGGCGACAGGTGCAGTTGTCGACGTCACTGACGACGCTGTCTACCGTGCCTGGGTAGCGGCGGCGGCCGAGGAACTGGGCGGTATCGATATCTTTATCGGCATGGCCAGCGCCGGTGGTGGCGTGATGGGTGAAGAGGGCTGGCGCAACAATTTTGAGACCGATATCCTGGGTACAACGCGAGGCATCGAGGCGGCACTGCCATTCCTCGAAAAGTCGGATTCGGCGTCCATCATCCTGATGAGTTCCACTGCCGCGGTCGAGAATTTCCTGGTGGCACAGCCGTATAATGCGCTCAAAGCGGCGCTGATCACTTACGGTTCACAGTTGAGTCAGTCGCTGGCAGCTGATGGTATTCGCGTTAACACTGTGTCTCCGGGGCCGACCTTTGTCGATGGCGGCAATTGGGACATGATAAAAAACCACGCGCCTGACATCTACGACACTACGCTTGCGTCCTCGCCAGTGGGTCGCCTTGGTACTCCCGATGAGGTGGCAAATGCAGTTGTGTTCCTGGCCAGTCCGGCGGCGGGCTTCATTACTGGGGCCAACCTGGTGGTTGACGGTGGATTCACCAAGCGAGTGCAGTTCTAGCAGCGCAGTCCTCTATCGTGCGGTTGCGAGAATCGTGAACCTGTAAAAAAGCCCGGCGGGAGTGTTCCCGCCGGGCTTTTGGGTGCTTCAGAAGCGGACTTCGCTATCTCGTCGCCCTATGCTGTTGCCTTCGGTGCAGCTTTCCTTTTTGGCGCGGCTTTCCGTTTGGCGGCGACTTTTTTCTTGGGAGTCGCTTTGCTGGCAGCGGCTTTTTTCTTTGGAGCCGCTTTCTTTTTGGGTGCCGCTTTGCCGCTGCCGGTTGCAGCACTGACCTTGGAAGAGATCTGTTTGGTGACGCCTTCGATACTCTTCCGGATCTCTTTGCCCTTTTTGTTCGCCTTCTTCTCGGCGGCCCTGGCCTGGGCTTTCAATTTCTTTTCGGCATCGCGCAGCTGTTTTTTGAGTTTCCTTTCGTACGCGTTGAGCTTCTTGGTATCGGACTTGATCCGCGCTCGCATCCATTTTTCAGCCTGGTCTGCGAGGTGCTTGGCGTGGTCTATCTCTGCCTTGACGGCGAGTTCGGCTTTTTTCTGCTGGAGCTTTTCTTCAGCGGCCAGTTCCTTGGCTTTCAGTTTTGCGGTGTCTACCCACTGGTCCAACTGATCCCAAGCCTCTTTGAACGCATCGCTGAAAAAGTTGCCGCTCTCAGCTTTCTTGGCGACGGCTGTCTTCCTGACAGGGTTTTTTTTTGCCGCTGCCGCTTTTGCAGGTCGTTTTGCAACCGTGCGCTTCTTGGCAGGCGCTTTCTTTTTTGCTGTGGCCATGTGTTTGCTCTCCAGTGATAAATGACGCTTGGCGTCTCTTGCGTTTGAAAATAACAACAAAGGTACACCCATACAATAAATCTTTGCCCACAATTTTGCGCATTTTTTGACCCCAAAAACGCCTGCGCCAGGTAGAGAGTTCAACTGTTTTGATATGCATCAAATAAAAAATGGCCTTATAGTAGTCTCACAATAACAAGACGCAGGAGATTCTGATGTCACAGCTGAACGAAGAGCGGGCCAGGGAGTACTGGCGCAGGAATATCACCTTGGTGATAAAGCTGCTGTTGATCTGGTCCGTGGTCAGTTTCGGTTGCGGCATAGTGTTTGTGGATGCACTGAACGAGATCCGCCTGGGCGGTTACAAGCTGGGTTTCTGGTTTGCCCAGCAGGGGTCGATCTATGTCTTTGTCGCCCTGATCTTCTACTACGCCAGAAAAATGGCAGCACTGGACCGCGAGTTCGGTGTGGACGACGAGTAGGCGACGGCACTATGGATCTGCGCACACTCACATACCTGGTGGTGGGGGCGAGCTTTGCCCTGTACATCGCCATCGCATTCTGGACCCGTGCGGCCAGCACGCGGGATTTTTACGTTGCGGGCGGCGGTGTCCACCCGGTGCTCAATGGCATGGCGACGGCAGCCGACTGGATGTCTGCGGCCTCATTCATCTCGATGGCCGGTATGATCGCCTTCATGGGTTACGGTGGCAGTGTCTTCCTGATGGGCTGGACCGGCGGCTTTGTGATACTGGCGCTACTGGTCGCACCCTACTTGCGCAAGTATGGCAAATTCACGGTGCCCGAGTTTATCGGTGACCGTTTCTACTCACGCACGGCGAGGGCGGTGGCGGTGGTCTGCCTGATCATCTGTTCGGTGACGTATGTCATCGGCCAGATGAAAGGTGTCGGTGTGGCATTTTCGCGCTTTCTGGAAGTGGAATATGACACCGGCTTGTACCTGGGCATGGTTATCGTGTTCTTCTACGCCGTGCTCGGCGGGATGAAGAGTATCACCTACACGCAGATCGCCCAGTACTGTGTGCTTATCATGGCTTATACCATTCCGGTGATCTTTATCAGCTTGCAGCTTACCGGCAATCCGATACCCCAGCTGGGACTTGGCAGCACGCTGGCCGGTTCCGATGGGTACCTGCTCGATCGCCTGGACCAGGTTGTCACCGACCTCGGTTTTCGCGAGTACACCACGGATGTTCGCCTCAGCAGCCTCAATATGGTGATGTTCACGCTGTCACTCATGATTGGCACAGCCGGCTTACCCCATGTGATCATTCGGTTCTTTACCGTGCCCAGGGTGCGCGACGCGCGTTCATCTGCCGGCTGGGCGCTGGTCTTTATCGCGATTCTCTACACCACGGCGCCCGCGGTGGCGGGCATGGCACGCCTCAACCTGATTGAAACGATGGCGCCTGAGCCCGGTCAGCACCTGGTGGCTGAGGAGCGGCCGCAGTGGTTCAGGAACTGGGAGAAAACCGGGCTACTGGCATTTGAGGACAAGAACGACGACGGCCGCATCACCTATACCGCCGACGCCGCTGAGAATGAGCTCACGACTGTCGACCAGGACATTATTGTGTTGGCCAATCCCGAGATTGCCCGCCTGCCCAACTGGGTGATCGCGCTTGTGGCCGCCGGCGGGCTCGCTGCCGCGCTGTCCACCGCTGCGGGCTTGCTGCTCGCGATTGCCTCGGCGATATCGCACGATTTACTGAAGGGGATGGTGTTCCCGCAGATCACGGAAAAACAGGAGTTGTTGGCCAGCCGTGTGGCAATGGCCTGTGCCATTGCGGCGGCGGGGTATCTGGGCCTGAACCCGCCCGGCTTTGCGGCCGGGACGGTCGCGCTGGCATTCGGGCTGGCTGCATCGTCCATCTTCCCGGCGCTGATGATGGGGATTTTTTCCCAGCGTATCACCCGGGAGGGAGCCATCGCCGGGATGATAGCCGGTATCGGGATTACGCTCTTCTACGTGTTCCAGCACAAGGGCATCATGTTCATTCCCGGCACTGCATTCCTCGGCGCCACACCGCCCAACTGGTTTCTGGGGATCGAACCCAATGCCTTCGGCGCGGTGGGAGCGATGGTGAATTTCACTGTCGCCTTTGCGGTCTCCAGCGTCACACTGGCGCCGCCACTCGCGGTGCGGCAGTTGGTGGAGAACATCCGCACGCCGGATCACGCGCCAGCAGCACACGACCTGGAACTGGTTATCCACGACGAATAGGGCGGGGCTTGCGTATCCGCAGGCTGGACTGAGCCGTGCGCCCGCGCCTGGTGGTACGGTGCTGTACAAGGGTCTTTTGCAAACACGGCGCCTCAAGCCCTATCTTTTATTATCCGCTCTGGTATAGTGCGCCCCGTCCTGGCGCACTTCGGTCTGCGCCTCGCATTGGCCTCACAAGCTGTGACGGTCGATTCCATTAAGCATTTCAAGCCTGGACCGAACCATACGCGAGTACTCTTTTGCTACTGCGCTCTCTGGTCAGGCGCTCTCTCTCAGAGAGATTCAGGAGTAATAAACAGATGTTATTTAAAGATCTCGGCCTCTCGGCTGAACTGCTGCGTGCTGTCGAAAAACAAGGCTACGCTGAAGCGACTCCCATTCAGGAACAGGCAATCCCGATCGTATTGGAGGGTAAGGATTTGCTCGCCGGTGCGCAGACGGGCACGGGTAAAACCGCCGGTTTTACGCTGCCGGTCCTGCAGCGTTTGCAACAGGCCCATCAGGAGGGGCAGAAGCGTCACCCCCGGGTGCTGGTTCTCACGCCGACCCGCGAACTGGCTGCCCAGGTGCACGAAAGTGTGCGGGATTACGGGCAGTACCTGCCGTTTCGCTCTGCGGTTATCTTCGGTGGCGTCAGTATCAATCCCCAGAAACAAAAGTTGATCAAAGGCGTGGATATCGTTGTGGCCACCCCGGGCCGCCTGCTCGATCACGTTCAGCAGCGCAGTATCGACCTGTCCAGGGTGGAGATTCTGGTCCTGGACGAGGCGGACAGGATGCTCGATATGGGCTTTATTCGTGACATTCGCAAGATATTGAATGTCATCCCTGCGCAGCGCCAAACGCTGCTGTTTTCCGCGACCTTCTCACGCGAGATCAAGGCGCTGTCTTCTGAGTTCATGAACCAGCCGTCACAGATCCAGGTGACGCCTGAGAATACCGCTGTTGATCTCGTCAGCCAGGTCGTCTATCCCGTGGACAAGCATCGCAAGCGCGAGCTGTTGTCCCAGAAGATCGGAGAGGAGCAGTGGCAGCAGGTGCTGGTATTTACGCGGACCAAGCACGGCGCCAACAAGCTGGCCGAGCAACTGGGCAAGGATGGTATCACCGCGTCCGCCATTCACGGTAACAAGTCGCAAGGTGCGCGGACCAAGGCGCTCGCAGATTTTAAAGCCGGCGCTGTGCGCGTGCTTGTCGCCACCGATATTGCGGCCCGAGGTATTGATATCGACAAGTTGCCGCATGTCGTCAATTTCGAGCTGCCGAATATCCCGGAGGATTATGTCCATCGCATCGGGCGCACTGCGAGAGCAGGTCGTGAAGGCAGTGCAATGTCGCTGGTGTGCGTGGATGAACTGAAGTTGCTCCGCGATATCGAGAAGCTGCTCGGTAGCCAGATTGAAAAAGTGTACCTGCCGGGCTTTGATGTCGACCCGACAATCAAGGCGGAACCGATTGTGAACGGCCGTGGTGGCGGCCGCAACAACGCGGGTGGTCGCGGAAATAATCGCGGCGGCGCGCGCGGCAATGGGCGCGGTGCCGGATCAGGTGGCGCCAAGCCCGGCGGTTTTGGTGGCCGCTCTGACCGGGCGCGGGCACATTCCGGAGGCGGTAACCGACGCGCCAGCTAGGCGCGTCAGCAGGGTCTAATTGCTGATCAGCAGCAGGTAGCCATCATAGTTCGCGGGGTCCGAGACCCCGTACGGTATCAGGAACGCCCTGAAATCTGCTTTACAGCGCTGGGCGAGGTCGTGGAATGTGGGGCGACCCGGGTCGGCGATGATAATGGTTTTCACGCCGTTCTTCAGGGCCCGCTTGATGGTGTCATACAGGGCATCTACCTGCTCATCCCAAAAGCAGATATCGCCGCCGACAATGATGTCCTGTTTGGACAAGACGGTATCACTGAGCTTCTCATAGCGACTGATCCTGGTCCTGATTTTCACATCATTCTCTGCCGCGTGCAGTTTCAGAAAGGGAAAGACATTCCTGTCTGCGTCGGAGGCGAGCACGTTGGCTTTAAATGTCTGTGCGCAATACAGGCTGAGAATCCCCCAGCCACAGCCGAGTTCCAGGATTGAGGTTTTCTCTGGCGGCGGGTTGTCGTCGAGAAAGTCCATAATGAAGTAGCTGGATGCCCACACTTTGTCACCGTGAATTCTGGGCGCGTGCTTCTCATTCATCAGCGATTGGATAGAGGGGTGTTTTCGCGTCAGAATTTTCAGGCCGCGAACTTTCTTGATATGCTTTGCCACAGAATTACGTCTCAGTGATTAACCAAACGGGCTGGTATTCTAGGGGAATAGCGGTTCAAAGTACAAAGCAGGCGGGTACAATTGCCCGTCCGTCCCCGGCTATACCCAATAACAATGAATCATCAGGGCGCTACTCGCTATGAAACGTTTTTGCTCGCAATATCTGTTCTCTCTCGCCTGCCTGTACCTGTTGTCCTGTGCCAATATGGTGCAGGCTGTTGAGGCGGGCATGCCGAATCCACCCGCGTCACCCACGGTGGTAAAACTCGGTGTGTTCCTCGCTGATATTATCGATATGGATGAAGTGGAAGAGGCGTTCCAGGCTGAAATCATATTGATAGCGGAGTGGAAAGATCCGCGATTGGCGTTTGACGCGAGAGCCTACGGCAGTGATTACAAGCTGTTCCAGGGCGAATTCCAGTTCAACGAAGTGTACAACGGCTGGTGGCCGCAATTGCTGATTGTCAATGAAATCGGCAGTGGGGATATCAATGCGCTGCGTATCACGGTGCACTCTGACGGCACGGTGCGTTATAAAGACCAGCGCAGTGTCACCTTTGAGACGCCGATGGCCCTGCACCCGTTTCCCTTCGATGTGCAGACCCTGCAGGCTTCCATTATTGCGTTCGGTGAGTACAGCGACTCGGTCAGGTTGGTTGTCGATGAGCAGGTGCTTGGCGCCACGGAGGAGTACGCCGAGGTCAACCAGAAGGTAAATATCGCGCAGTGGAATCTACTCAACCTGGATATGCGGGAGGATGTAGCCGACTTCCGCTACTACGGTACCAAGAAGGCGTTCTCCGAGATCAACCTGACCATCACGCTGGAGCGCAAGCCGTCAAATATGGTCTGGAAAATTATGTTCCCGTTGATTCTGCTGGTATCGCTCATGTGGGCGGTATTCTGGATGGACATACAAAACCTGGCGGATCGCCTGAACATCGCCTTTATTGGCATCCTGACCATCGTTGCGTACCAGTTTTTGCTCGATGGCAATATGCCGCGGATCTCCTACTTCACGCTTACCGACGCCGTGTTGCTCTATTCGTTTGTCTTCATGTGCCTGTGTATCTACGAGAGCCTGCTGGTGAACAGCCTGTGCAAACGCGGGCGGCGTGAAGCAGCGGAGCGTATCGACAGGATTGTAAAATGGGCTTTCCCCGTCGTGTATGCACTTGGCCTGGCGCTCAATTACGTGTATTTCCAGAGCGTCTGACAGGGGCCCGGGGGCAGGAGTCTCTCCGCCGGAGCGGTTGATGCAGGTCAACACTTTATTGGAATGATCGCGCGAAGTGACTTTTTAGACTGTTTATTCCAGAAAAAAAACGTCATATATACGGTATGGGCGCAAGCCATTCGAGAGTAGGAGAGAGCAGTGGAATTTACCAATTTTTTCGTGATTTTTGACCCCACACAGGAGCGGCAACCGGCGCTTGAGCGCACCGCATTGATCGCCGGTGAGACGGATATCAACGTGCATGTGTTCGCCTGTATCCACGCAGATATCCCAAAATCGTCGGGACAACTGGCTGCCCAGCGCGAACTGATCAAGCGCCAGAAAGAAGTGCTGGGTGAGGCTGTAGCGCCTATGCTGGCACAGGGCGTCACGGTCACGACCGAAGTTGAGTGGGATAAGGACTGGTGTGCGGCGGCGGTGCGGGCGTCTATCAAGAACGATGCTCATGTCGTCATGAAATCGTCCACACCCCATACCCCGGGGCAGCGCATGTTCAACCGGACGTCGGACTGGACGCTGATCAGGGAGTGCGCCTGCCCGGTCATGCTGATCAAGCAAAGCACTGACCAGACCAGCCGTAAGGTGCTTGCCGCTATCGATGTGCGCGAGGGCGACGAGTCCTATGCGCATTTGAACGAGCACATCCTGGAGTTTACACGGCGAGTGGCGGACCGCAATATGGCCGAAGTCCACTTCATCAATGCACACAGGGACCTGGCGTCGGCTCCCGACCGGCATGCCCTGATCCGGAATTTCGGGATTGACAGTGACAAGATGCGCATCCGGCTGGGTGATCCGGAGGACGTGATTGTCGACAATGCCAAAGAGCTGAATGCCAGCCTTGTGGTCATCGGCAACGCGGCGCGTTCCGGGTGGTCAGCACTGATGAACGGCAACACCGTGGAGAAAATTGTCGACCGACTCGACTGCGATGTGCTGTCAATGCCTTCAGGCTGATCGCTTGCGGCGGCCTGCTGCCGCCGCGCAATCCCGCAGGTCCGTCGGCCGTCTAATACGCGCTACTTCAGGTAGGATCGCAGTACGGCGATAAGCTGGTCTGTCTCAGCCGCTCGCTGCGCTGGTGATAGCGCATCGTCGCCCAAATGCCCGCGGATATGTCCCTCTAATACCTCTCGCATCAGGCCCTGGACAGCGCCGCGAAGTGCGGCTATCTGCTGCAGGACAGCAGTGCACTCCACTTCAGATTCAATGGCGCGTTCCAGAGCAACGGCCTGTCCCTGGATACGCCTGACCCGCGACATCAATGGTTTTTTATTCTCGACGGTATGTGGCATAGCGGTATCGCCTGCTTTGAATATTAGTATACTGGGGTATAGTATATAGAAATCGCGTCAGGGATACGAGACCATGCAATCGACATCGCCGTCTGAGCAGTGGCAGCACTCACATGTGTTTGATGAAGGCAATCCGCTGGCCGAGCGCAATACCCGGTGGGCTGTGGTGTTGACCGCCATTATGATGGTGGCCGAGATTGCGGGCGGCTGGGTCTTCAACTCCATGGCCCTGCTGGCAGACGGTTGGCATATGAGTTCACATGTGCTGGCACTCGGGCTCTCCGTGGTCGCCTATACTGCAGCCCGGCGTTATGCCAGGGATGACCGGTTTGCGTTCGGGACTTGGAAAATCGAAGTGCTCGGCGGTTATACCAGCGCCATATTCCTGGTCGGTGTAGCGGTGTTGATGCTCTACCAGTCAATAGAGCGCCTGATATCCCCCACGCCCATCAGCTATGACCAGGCGATCAGTGTGGCGACGCTGGGCTTGCTGGTTAATCTGGCGTGTGCCTGGTTGCTGAAAGACGGTCATCACCACCACCACCATCATCACCACCACGGCGACGTCAACAGCCATGGTCACGGTGGGCATCATCATCACCAGGACCTTAATTTGCGGTCTGCGTATCTTCACGTGCTGACAGACGCCGCGACATCGGTGCTGGCCATCATCGCGCTGTTTGGAGGCAAGTTGTGGGGCGCCAACTGGCTGGATCCGGTGATGGGCATTGTGGGTGCCGGACTGGTATCAGCCTGGGCGTACGGCCTGCTGCGGGATACCGGAAGGGTGTTGCTCGATGCGGAAATGGACGCGCCGGTCGTGCGGGAAATCCGGGAGGTTATCGCCCAGGCGCCGCTTGAGGTTGTGATAACCGACCTGCATGTCTGGCGGGTCGGCAAGGGGAAATATGCCTGTATACTTTCGCTGTATGTGTCTGACGAGGCTGTGGTGACGCCGGATGAGATCAAGCGTCTGCTGCAGGTACATGAAGAACTGGTCCATCTCACAGTGGAGATGAACCCTCGTTTGTGTACAGGCGCCCGTTAACCCGCTACAGGGTTGAGGTGCAGTTCGGGCAGCGAGTGGCCTGAATCGGGATGGCCGTGATACAGAACGGGCAGTCTTTTGTGGTCACTTCCTCTTCCGGTTCCGGCTCTTCGGCCTGCAACTTGTTGATACTCTTGATCAACAGGAATACCGCGAAGGCGACGATCAGAAAGCTGATCACCGAGTTGAGGAACAGGCCATAGCTGATGGTGACTGCGCCAGCCTCCTGGGCGGCGGCCAGCGTCGCGTAGGGGCCTGCTGTTGCGCCTTCCTTCAGCGTGAGGAACAGGTCGGAGAAGTCGACACCGCCCAGTAGCAGCCCTATCGGGGGCATGATTACATCCGCCACCAGGCTTTTAACAATGGTGCCAAACGCGCCGCCGATGATGATACCGACAGCCATATCGACGACATTGCCACGCATCGCGAACTTCTTGAATTCTTGCAACATACTATTATCCTCAGGGCAGCTACTTTTTATGGAGTGGGACCGGATTAGCTTTAACCACTGCGCGCACTATGTCAATTGTGGCGTCATCGCATCGGCAGCCCCACTGCGCCCGCAGTGCGTCCAAGCGCACCCGGCAGGGCGCTGGGGGGATTTCGGGACAGGGGCCCACAGGCAGTCGCCCCGCGGTTGAAAATTGGTAGGAAGTGTCCTATAACACAGAGGGGCGGCAACGCCGTCATTTGTTCACCAGTGATGATCCAGAGCGGCGCCCCCGCGCGCCACTCGGGCACGGGAGTATGAAAAAAACCTCAAAGGGCTCGTCTTTCCTATCGAGTGTTGTCGGTGTATTTACCGGCAGTTCCACTCAAAAGGCGATGAAAAAGGCACAGCAAACGCGTGCCCGTATCCAGCAGACACAGCACCGCCCCAGTCCCTCGGAAGCCGAACATCCGTTCCGGGCCGCCGAAATAGTGGTGGACGACTGTGCCTGTGACGCTGTCAAACCGCTGGCGGGAACGCGCTTTCTGATGGATGAGGTGCCCCATCTCCCGGTGCGGGAATGTACCTCGCGGAAGTGCACCTGCGTCTATCTGCGCCACCCCGACAGGCGCAATGTGTTCGATATCCGGCGGGCGCAGTACAGTACCCGGACCAACGCCTACACGGCGGTCGGCAACCCCGAGCGTCGCGCCAGTTTGGGGCGCAGGGCCGATGATGCCCCCTTGAGCCAGCTGCTGTAATGCCACCGCATTGCGGCGGTCTAAATACACAGCCCCCGGGCGCGAACTGTCGCACGGCAGTCGGGTCAGGGGCGAGCTCTCGCGCTTCAACCAAATGTCCAGAAACGCTGAACAGGTCTCAAATTCCTCCGATTATCTGGACTTTTCCCGAGTAATTCGTTGACCGTCCCGCACCCAAAGAGACTAAATGTTCACGAGTGTGGCGGTTCAGGCCACGCTGTCAAACGCCGTAAGGGTGATCGACAACAACCCGGGCGTGGGGAGGGGCACTGTGTTGAATTATGTTCGAATTTTACTGTTGTGTACTTTTGCGGGGTATATCCTCGCGTCACTGTTCATGACGCCGGGAGGGGCATACCTCGGTGCGGCGAAGGGGCTGTTGGTCGGCTTGCTGGTGGCACTGGCCGAGTGGAAGTCAAGGCGTGGCAAGCCCGTGGCCGTGCGCAGCACCCGGGCGGTTTAGCCCGGATCCATCCGCGGCCTGCACAGGGCCTTCCGGCAAATACCCCGCTATTGCGCCGGGCAGCCCTGATCATTTACCATCCGATCGGTAGCGTCCTAACAATAAGTCACATTTCGCACCCTGAGGTCGACTCATGTTCAAACCTATTATTCCTGTTCTGGCGGGTATCGGCCTCGTAGCCGCGGGCTGTAGCGACAACAACAATGATAATGACGGCATCACTGTCGCCATCAATTGCTCTGGCACCCAGGTGACCCCCGAGCGGCTGTTCCTGCAACAGTTGGGCTTCGACAGGGTGATCATCAAATGGCGCGGCAATGTCGATGGCGGCCCCGAGGCCGACAATGTCTGTTTTGGCACTGATATGGCGGCCCTGCCTGCCTCGAGCAAGACTCAGGCGACAGTGACGGCGACCGGGCACAGCGAAGTATTGCTGACCGGTCTGCAGCCGGGAACGACCTATTACTACTCGGTCGGTGGCGCGGGCAGTGCATCTGACACGCATTATTTCCATACCGCACCGGCAGTGGGGGAACTCCCCGCTGATGGCAATACCCGAATCTGGATCGTTGGGGATTCCGGTGTCGGCGGCACAGGTGACCCCGAGGCGGGCTATGTGCGGGATGGCTTTATGACGTTCGCCAGCAACAATGGCGATGAAGCCGCCGACCTGTTCCTGATGCTGGGCGATAACGCCTACAACCAGGGTACGGACATGGAGCACCAGGCCGCGATTTTCGACGTCTACACGGACCTGCTGGCAACCACCCCCGTGTGGCCCACCATCGGCAACCACGAGATGGGCAGCTTTGGGACCTCAATGGCGTCCAGTCCGGATGACTATGCGGTGATCGGCAATGGCAACTCGGGCGGGCCTGATCCTGCGCCTGACAGCCCGATGCCCTACCTGAATATCTTCACACTGCCCACCAGCGGCGAGGTTGGCGGCCTGCCCAGTGGCACGGAGCAGTACTATTCTTTTGACTACGCCAACATTCACATCGTCAGTCTCGATTCACAGCTGTCTATCCGCGACGATGACAATCGCGCCGCGATGATGCAGTGGCTGAAAGACGACCTGATGTCGCACAGCCAGGATTGGACTATCGTGATTTACCACCATCCGCCCTATACCAAGGGCAGTCATGATTCCGACAAGGAACTCGGCGGTATAGACCAGCCCATCTTCGCGATCCGTGAGGAATTCACCCCGATCTTTGAACAGTACGGTGTCGACCTGGCGTATGCCGGTCACAGCCATATCTATGAGCGGTCCTACTACATCAATGGCAATACCGGGCTGTCGACCACATTCGATGCCGCCACAATGGCGGAGCTGAACGACGATGACCAGCCTGCCAGCGGCCAGGGGAATGAGGCCTATACCCAGATCGCTCGCAACGGCATGGATGACAAAGTGGTCTACACGGTCGCCGGCAACGGCGGCAAGGTGACTTACACAACCGAGGGCTTTCCTCATCCGGCGAATTTTTTCAGCCAGTTGGAGTTGGGCTCAGTGGTACTGGATATCGACGAGAACCGGCTGCAGGCCAGCTTTGTCGATGTCAATGGAGCGGTGCTGGATTACTTCGTGATGACCCGCTAAACCTGTCCTGATCTCTTTCTGATAAGGGTGCCGGGAACGGCATCCGCTGTGATTTCTCGCGATGAAGATATCTGCTGCCACTGTATTGGCGTCTGCGCTGCTGTTGGTAAACCTGGTGTGGGCCGACGCCGATGAGGGGGAGCGCATCGCAGCGCTCTCGGCACAGGTCGAACAGCGTCCGGACGACCAGGATCTGCGCCTGCAGCGCGCGTGGGCCTATCTTGAGTTTAACCAGCTCGACCTGGCACTGGCTGATGTACGGGCCGCTGAATCGCTGGGAGATCCGCGCAAAGTCGCCTACACCCACGGTGTGCTGTTGGTCCGGCAGGGTGATTACACTGCGGCCAGGCCTTACTTTGACCGTTACCTGCAAGCCTATCCCGAGCAGTGGAGTGCGCTGGGCTATCGCGCCCGGCTGCTTCGCGATATCGGTGAAGAGCAGGCGGCGCTGGCGGATTATGAAGCCCTCATCCGCCTGAACGATGCCCTGAACCCCGGTGATTACGTGGCGGCCGCGCGGCTGATGGCCAGCGTGCCGGGGCGGGGCGTGGACGACGCATTGGCACTGCTGGACAGACGGATTGAACAGCGTGGGCCGGTCTCCAGCCTGCAGCGCTACGCGATCGAACTCGAAACGGAGCGAGGCAATTACACGGCCGCCATTGAGCGTATGGCGGAGCTGGATCAACGTCTGCGTGCAACGCCGCAATGGCAGCTTGATGTCGCCGAGCTCCTGCTGCTGGATACGCGCAGTGACGAGGCGCTGTCGTATATCGCCGTGGCGCAGGAGCAGTTGGCAGCGGGGCGGAAGACGGCCGTCAACCGGGCGTTGATGGACAGGGCAGGGCGACTGCGGGAAGCGGCGCTGGCGCCGGTACCGCAGGGTGGCGGCGCACCTGCGCCCGCTGCAGTGCAGTGAATGCTGTAGCGACGCCGCTCAGCGCCCCACGTTGACAAGGGTGTGGCCCACCACGCCACCACGGAACAAGGTCTCCAGCGCGGCGGGAACCTGTTGCAGAGAGATCGTCGTGTTGAGCCGCTCAATGGCCGGCAATTTCGCCGCTCGGGCCAACTGTTTCCAGGCG
Organism: Halioglobus sp.; assembly: GCA_020443425.1. Lineage (GTDB taxonomy): Bacteria > Pseudomonadota > Gammaproteobacteria > Pseudomonadales > Halieaceae > Marimicrobium. Next base: position 53,540 of record JAGRIE010000019.1, on the reverse strand, counting down.
GCCTGTTTCTCTGCCAATGCGATCTCCACAGAATCTACGCCCAGCAGATTGACCCCGCGCAGTATGAACGGCAGCACGGTTGTCTCAAGCGCAGGGGACTGCACTAACCCGCAACACGCGGCACTGCCGCCGGCCTGCAGCGATTTGATGACATTGGCCAGCGTGTCGCCGCCGACCACGTCGACGGCACCGGCGAAACGCTCTTTCAGCATCGGCCGCCTGTTGGCCTCGCCAAGCTCGCCGCGATCTATCACCTCACTGGCGCCGATCTCCCTGAGCATCGGTGCCTGCTCCGCCTTGCCGGAGCTGGCGACCACCTCGTACCCCCTGTGCGCCAGCAGCGCTACCGCAATACTGCCGACGCCGCCGGTGGCGCCGGTCACTAGCACCTGGCCGCTGTCGGGCGTGACGCCCATTTGCACTAATTTATTGATGCACAGTTGCGCGGTGAGGCCGGCAGTCCCGAACAGCATGCTGCGCTTGGGGTTGAGTCCACGGGGGCAGGGCAGTACCCAGGCTGCGGGAACACGTATGTACTGCGCAAGACCGCCGGCAGTGTTCATGCCCAGGTCATATCCGGTCACGATGACCTTGTCGCCGGGGCTGAAGGCCTCGCTTGTGCTTTCCACGACCTCGCCGGCCGCATCGATGCCGCCCTGGTGCGGAAACGCGCGGGTCACGGCGCTGTTGCCGTGTGCCGACATGGCGTCCTTGAAATTGAGCGAGGAGTACCGGACCCTGATCAGGACCTCGTTCTGCGGCAGGTCACCGGTGTCGCGCTGCACGATGGAGCGGCGGAAGGTGCCGTCATCATTGGCCTGGATATAAAACGCTTTGTACGATGCCATGGTCAGGTCTCCGCGATGGATGGTTTGCCGGGCTGCGGGGTCGGCGCGAGCACACAGGCTGCCGAGCGGGGCCGCCACAATGGCTGGGCGCACCGCCGGCGCCGCCGGGGTGGCCTAATTTAGCAGACCACCCCCGCAGAGAACAGCGCGCGACAGGCGCTGCGATGTGCCAGCGCGGCCAACAGGCCTCACGCTTGCGATGCCAGGGTGGGCAGGGGGTCAGCAGTCGTGGAAGGCTTGAAAAAATATTCTCAATAAATTCAATAAGGTACTAGACATTCATGATAAATCACGAGAGTATAAGGCCCAAGCACGGCTCAAGCGCGTCGTAAACGTCTGATTTCACAATCTCCAAACAGCATTTACACGGGGGGACACGACTTGAAAATCCTAATAAAAACGCAGTTTATTGTTATTGTGTTGCTCTGTAGTAGCCTGGCACAGGCGCAGTCACTCAAGGGCTCGCGTACCTCAATCGACAAGCAGTATCGCACCGCACAGTCCTACGGCCTGACCTTCGTGAATACCTCCAGTGGCCTGAATTCGGCGATCAGGGCCAACCGCCTGATGCGCGTGTCGCCAGATCGCTATATGGACCTGCACAATGTCTCCTTCCCCTACGCGGTGCCCGGTACCCGGTTGTTCCTGTCGCGCCTCAGCTCGCAGTACTACAGCCAGTGCGGGGAAAAGCTCACAGTGACAAGCCTGCTGCGTCCGCGGGACCGCCAGCCGGCCAACTCGGTCGCACACTCGATACACCCCACGGGGATGGCTGTTGACCTGCGGGTGCCAAAATCTGCGAAGTGTCGCTCCTGGCTTGAAAACACGCTGTTGTCGCTGGAGCGGGAAAAAGTTGTGGACGTGACCAGGGAGCGCTACCCGCCGCACTACCATGTAGCGGTGTATGCAGAACACTACGAGACGCGCGTGGCGGCGCTGACCGGCTCTCCGGCACCGTCGGCGGACAGCGGCTCAAACTCATCCTACGCGGGTTCCTACCAGCGCTATGTGGTGCAGAAAGGCGATACACTGTCCGAGATCGCGCGGCGCAACGGCGTACAAGTCGCGCAACTGCGTGCGGTGAACACGCTGCGTGGTAACCTGATCAACGTGGGGCAAAAATTACGCATACCCAGCGGTGCGGCCTCCGGTGATGCCGGCAGTGACGTGGTGGCGACTTACGAAACCACCCACCGCGTGAACCGGGGTGACACCCTGTGGCGCATTGCAAATCGCTACGGCACGAGCGTGCAGCAATTACGTCAGGTCAATGGCAAGAAGACCGATGTTCTGCAGGTCGGCCAGGTACTGAAAATTTCCAAAGGCTAGCGTGTTTCCCCCGCTGTTATGGCTTGCACCCGGCAGGGGACAGCCGTAACAGCTGAGCCCTGTCCGGGGCACTCTCTTCCTGAAAGCCATCGATTGCAGCGCCATCCCTGATTCCGTCTGCTATAGTTGCCCGACTGTATTGTCAGCTCACTATAATAGAGGAATCTCACATGCCAGCACTTCGATTTAACCATATGGAACTCACCCTGCCGATGGGTGCCCTGGAGCGCGACCGCGAGGCAATCACGGCGTTTTACGGTGAGGTGTTTGGTTTCGAAGCAATTGATGTCCCGCTCTTCGACAGCACCGGCTTGTTGCTGCGAACGGACGCTGAGACCAGCCAATTCCTGTTGCTGATGGAACAGGAAGAGCACCTGCAGTCGCCCGGTTACGACCATCTCGGTTTCCTGTTTGAGACGCGTGAGGAGGTCGATCAGAAACTGGCACTGTGCAAGCAGTGGCAGCAGAAGGATGACCGCTTGCGCCTGAAAGAGTACGACGATCTGGTGATAAGCCCCACCGTCACCCACGCATTCTATGTACACTACCTGCTGCCGATCTGGTTTGATATCCAGGTGATAGAGTACGAGGCCGGTAGCAAGCCGCAGAAGGACTGGGTTTTTGGATGAGCAACCTATCGAGGGCAGGCCACACTCATGGAATACTGCGAAGACGACGCCCGTTTTGACGGGACCAATCTGGTTGTCGGCCTGCCCCGCGAGGGTGAGACCTATGACGCCCGCTACCTGATTTCCACGCTGCTGGTTTATGTCGCCAAAAGCGATGGGGAGATTTCGGAGCAGGAGAGCAGTCGTATGATCGACCTGCTCTCCACGCAACTGGAGATACCGGGCCCCGAGGCGCTCGAACGGTTGCGCACCGCCATCATGGCACTGTCCGATGACCGGGATATCGTCACGCGGTTGCAGGCAATTGCCCACGGGCTCTGTGATGAGCAGAAGTTCGAAATACTGTGGATGATGCTGGATGTCATGGTTGTCGATAAAAAACTGCAACGCAGTGAAATCGACGCTATCACCCTCGCCGGGCAGGTTCTCGGTCTGCCACTGGACACCATACACGCGCAGTTGCGGGCGATAACCGCCAACAAATAGGCCGTACCTGACCGCGCCCCGGTGTCACAAGCACCGCGACGTCGGGGCGGGGCGTATATCAATTGACTTTTCCCCATCCCTAACGCACTTTGCGCCTTGGCATTTAAAGTGAGTAGCATTTCATGCACGACAACCTGCTGTATGTGATATCGGCCGTAATCGTATTGGGTGTGTCGGCCCAGTGGCTGTCCTGGCGCATGAAACTGCCTGCCATTCTCGCCCTGCTGGTGATCGGTATCGTCGCCGGCCCGATGACGGGTTTGCTGCGCCCGGATGAAATGTTCGGTGATCTCCTGTTTCCAATGGTCTCACTGGGGGTTGCCCTGGTCCTGTTCGAGGGTGGCCTGACGCTCCGTTTCAGCGATTTGCGCGGGCACGGCGCGGCGGTCAGCAATCTGGTCAGTTGGGGTGCGCTGCTCAACTGGGGCCTGATAGCCGCGGGTTGTTGGGTGTTTGTCGATTTTTCCATCGAGATGGCGCTGTTGTTCGCGGCACTGGTGATAGTGACAGGGCCGACCGTCATCAACCCGTTATTGCGCACCATGCGCGCAAAGCCGGAGGTCAGCCAGTTACTGCGCTGGGAGGGCATTCTGATCGACCCGGTGGGCGCTCTGCTCGCTGTGCTGGTGTTCCAGTTCATTGTCGCCGGCACCGAGTCCTATCTGTTGTTCATCCAGAGCATCGGCGTCGGGGCGGTGGCCGGTGCCGTCGCGGCGCTGACACTGGGTTTCCTGATCCGCAGGCACTGGATACCGGAGTATCTGCTGAACGTCGTCGCGCTGGCGTGGGTGGTGCTGGCTTTTGCAATCAGCAACTACCTGGCGCACGAGTCCGGGCTGCTGGCAGTGACCGTCATGGGCGTGTGGTTGGCCAATACGCGCGGTGTTGACATGTCAGAGGTGCTGAGCTTCAAGGAGAGCCTGTCGATACTGATTATCTCCATGCTGTTTATCGTACTCGGTGCACGCATCAATCCGGCCGATATCATCGCCACCGGCTGGGCGGGTGTGGGAGTACTGGTGGTTGTCTTGCTGGCAAGGCCCGTCGTGGTCTGGGCCTGCACGCTCGGCGGCGATTACAGCTGGCGTGAGCGCGCCCTGGTGTCCTGGGTAGCGCCCCGGGGTATTGTCGCTGCGGCGGTTTCCTCGCTGTTCGCACTGCGTCTGGAGGATGCCGGCTACCCGGAGGCCGGGCTGCTGGTGTCCTACACGTTTCTGATCATTATTGTGACGGTGGTGGTGCAGAGTTTCACCGCGCGTTGGGTGGCACGTGCACTGGGCCTGGTAGAGGAGGAGCCGAGGGGAATTCTGATCGTCGGCGCCAACCCAGTGGCTCGAACCATCGGCAAAGCGCTGCTGCAGCAGGGCTTTCGCGTAAAACTGACAGACACCACCTGGTCGGAGTTGCAGGCGGCGCGCATGGAGGGTCTGGATACCTACTATGGTGAGCCGGTGTCCGCCCATGCCGACCGCAATCTGGAACTTGAGGGGATAGGGCGGCTGTTCGCCATGTCGCGTCGCCCTGCGCTCAACACCCTGTCGACGATCAAGTTTCGTCGGGAGTTCGGGCGCAATCGGGTATTCACACTGCGCACCTCGCAGGAAAAGGATGCCTCCGAGAAGCGCCGTGTGGCGGAGAACTACCGCGCCCCGCGCTTGTTCGGTGAGGGAATCACCCAGCAGAAACTGGCCAGCCTGATCGCCAAGGGGGCAGAGATCAAGGCGACGCTGTTAACCGATAACTTCAATCTGGCCGATTACCAGAAAGCGCGCGGCAGCAGCCATATCCCACTGTTTGCGCTGGATAAAAACGGCCACCTGCGCGCCTTTACCGATGACTACCAACCCGATGTGAAGCCGGGCTGGACCCTGTTGTCACTGGTCTCGCCGGAGCAACTGGTCGCGGAGAAGGGCGTGCCGGAGAATACTGCTGGCCCCGGCGACGGCAGCCTGCCTGAATAAGTGCATCAGTTGGGTTCCGGGGCGCGCTGCAGCCCGGGCGGCAGCCAGCTGCCGTCGAGAGCGGCCTCCTGCGGCCAGTACAGGCGCAACACCATATAGATCGGTCCATCGGGTGCGGGTAACCAGTTTGCCTTCTGCGCCGGTTCTGTCGGTTCCCCGTTCTGGATATACAGCGTCAGCGAGCCGTCGGCGTTTTTCTCCAGGTCGGGCAGCATGGCGGAATTAATCAGGTAGCGCTTGATCGGGTTCTTGATCAGCAACTGCGACCTGCCGTCGTACATGGTCACCGACCAGAACGCGTGCACTGGCGGCAATGCGCCCTCGGGGAACGTCAGTGTGTAGTTGGCGGTGGCACCGTCGAGCGGCTGGTTGTCCTTGTCGTGGCGAGTGATCGCGTAGACGGCTTCGGCGGGGTCATTGGCGAGTATGCCGCCTCGCGCCACCGCCGCCCGCTGCACCCAGTCGCCGTTGTACACCGCGCGGTCGCCGATGCCCGAGGTGACCATCAACCAGCCTTCGGCGGGTTGACCGATGGTTTTGAGTTTCTCCTCAATTAGCGATTCAGCGGGCCCGGCGGCAGCGGCGATGGCGGCTTTATCGGCGGCCGTCAGTGACACGCTGGGGAACGGTCGGCCGGCGCGGATACCGATCATCGCGAACTTGTCCCTCAGCGGCACCTCCACGGCTGCGGACCCGGTGGCGGGTGCGTACTGCAACAGGAACGCCAGATAGTCGAAAAACTCGGCTTTTTCGCTTTGCTTGTCAATTTTCGGCCAGTTCACCGCCGGCGTCGGTTTCGCTTTGGGGCTGCCGAGAAATACCGACAGGCCGGTGGCCTGGTACTTGGCCTGGATGGCCTTCACATTCGAGATGTCGGAAGGCTCGAAGAGCTGGGTGCGGTACGTGGCGAGTGCGAAGTCGGTCTCAGAGGTGAAGAGCTTGTCGATGCCAGCGGGCAGGGTGCCCGTCCATGAAGGGCCGGCAACGGCATAGCAGCCGGCGCCATTGCCGGTTGTGCGGGTACCGATGTAACCGAAGTTAAAAGTGTACTGTGAGGTCAGCATCACCGAGTAGTAACGATCCGGCTCTATCTCGGGTACGCACAGCACCATCGGCTCGGCCCTCAGGTCCATCCACAGGAAAGAGTAGGGGGTGTCGCTGTTGGGGGTCACCACGGCAGTATCGGCAGGCGTATACACTCGCGGTTCATTGGCAATGGTATTGAATGGCGCCTTGTACTGCCCGGAGTCCTCGTCGATCGCGTATTCGTACATGATGCTGTAAAGCATCACCATCGGCAGCCCATAGAGGTAGGCCTCCTGTGCAATCGCCGCGATATCGTCTGTGGTAGACGGGGATTGTGCCGGCACCTGGCCGGAAAACGCGACTGCTGTGGCCACGGCTGCAACTTTGAGCAAGCTAGCTTTTTGCATGGGCTTTTCCCCTGTTATTGACTGGATGTTGCGCTGGCAGGAGATGTCGCGCTGCGGCAGGGTTTTGTCTGCCGGCACAGCGGGAATTTCCGGCGTCGCGTTTGGTAAACGGGTTTCATCTTGTCAAGTTTTCCATCACACGACAAGGAGTTCTTCCCGGCAGCCACTGCGAGCCGCAATGGAATTACACCGCCTTGCACTGCTACTATTCTCCCCGTTTACCCAATCGCAAGGAGTCACAGTATGATCGTTGAGCAGATATGGACGGGCAATGCGTATCGCAATTTCAATTACCTGATCGCCTGTGGTGAAACCGGTGAGGCGATGGCGGTAGACCCGCTGGATCACCAGAAGTGCCTGGCGCGGGCCGATGCGCTGGGATGGGACATTACCATGGTGCTGAACACGCACGAGCACCCGGATCATACCGGCGGCAACGACGCCATTATCAGTGCCACCGGCGCGCGGCTGCTGGCCCACGCCAACGCCAGGGCGTCAATCCCCGGTATCGATCGCGGCCTGCAGGCGGGTGACGTGATAAAAATTGGCAAGACCGTTGAACTCGAGGCACTGGACACGCCCGGCCACACGATGTGCCATATTTGTATTCTCGCGCACGCGGATACGCCGGCACTGTTTTCCGGTGACACACTGTTCAATGCCGGCGCGGGGAACTGTCACCACGGCGGGCACCCGGCAGAGCTGTACACGACCTTTGCCGATCAGTTGGCACGACTGCCGGATGCGACCCGGGTCTACCCGGGGCATGATTACCTGGCGAATAATCTCGCCTTCACCCTGGATCGCGAACCCGATAATGATCGCGCCGCAGCGCTGCTGGAACAGGTGAAGGACCAGGATCCCAACGAGCCGCTGGTCTCCACCATCGCGCTGGAGCGGGAGATCAATACCTTCATGCGCCTGGGCAGCCCGGCGGTGATTGAGCGGCTGCGCGAGGCCTTTCCAGAGCTTGCGGCCAATCCCGACCCGCGCGAGGTATTTCTGAAACTCCGCGAGTTGCGCAACAGCTGGTAGCCGGCTGCGGGTGCGCCGGCATGGTCTCGCCGGCGCGCCTGTGCAGGCCTACTTGGGGCCTGCGAGATACCAGATGATAAGCCCGATAACGGGCAGTACGAGTATCAGCAGTGACCACAGGATTTTCGCCCCGATGGACGCGCCGGAGCCGATCACCCGGACTATTGCCCAGATGTCGAGAACAAGAATAACAACGCCGAGAATGCCGCTAACTTCCATAGTGTATCCCTCAGTGAACTGTCAGTAGTTGGCCCGCTACAGCGGGCTGGTTAAGTGCCTTATCAAGCTGGGAGCGAGACCAAAGAACAGCGTTCGGGCGGCTCTGCCAACCCCGCTGCGCGCACTGCTTCCGTCGGTCCCTGCAGGGGAGCGGCGCTGTTCTGCACGCGGGTCCGGCAGTACCCGCTCCAACACGGCGCCGGCCGCAGCTGCCGTGGCCAGGGTGGCGGGTTGTTTGCACAGTTCCATCGCGCCAGCGCGCAGCACCTGCTTTTGCTGCTGGATACGACGCCGACGCAGTTCAAGCGTAGCAGAATGTCTGGCAATCTCATGTTCCAGGGTTGGCATCGTCGTTACCTTGTTGTTGAGCCAGGTGTGCCCGCAGCGTCTTGAATGCCATTTTCCGGGACAGGCTTTTCAGGAACAGGAACAATACGGACGCCGCCAGCGCACAGCAGACGCCCAGCACCGCGACCACCGCTGCCGGGGACAGCGCGTCGCCCGCGATCGCAAGCACGATCGCTGTGATCAGCAGCGTGCCGGTCATGACGGAGCACACGCCGAACATGACCAGTGTCCACAGCCACCACTGCGCTGATGCAATGGCGAGTTCCAACTCCATCATGGCCAGTTCAACAAGCCCCTTGAACTGGCCGGCCGTGTCGGCGTAGAGGCTGCGCGTGCCGGCGAGTAACTGCTCCAGCGACTGTGTGTCAGTCTGCCGGGATTCCTCCGGTGCGCCTGCGGCGGCGCGCTGTGTCGCGTGACTTTCCATCTGCGTTACTTGCGCAGCAGTGAGGAGAGCAGGAATCCTGCCGCCACGGCGATGCCGACAGAGCGCAGGGGGTACAGGTCGATATAGGTCTTTACGCTGGAGACCGCATCCTCGGAGTAGGCTTTTGCCTGCTGGGCGCCGTCCTGGACTTTCTCGCCCGCGGCCGCCCGCGCTTCCCGCAGTGCTTTCTCAGCCTGCTCAAGATTGGCCGCCGCGATGTCCACAGCCGAGTGCGCGGCGGAGGCCATTTTTGCGGTGGTGGATGCATCGCCCTCGGTGCTTTTGCCAGCTGTCGAGGCCGGGTTCATCGGACTGTCTGTAGCTGAAGAGGTCGTGGTTGCTCTCATGGTGTTACTCCCTTGTGAGGTTGCTGAGGATTCACCGTCAGTGGCGAACGTGTAACCAGAGAAAGCAGTATCCGTGCCAACAAATTCCGCGCCCCAGCCCAGGGGCGCGCCGGCCACTGCTGTGCAGCGACCGGCAGCGGGAAAAGCCGGTGGCAGGGTGGTAGCCGGGCAGAAGCCCGAGGCGCTCCCGGTGTTGCATAGCGCCGATTATTGCAACAGCGGTTGTAGTTTTTACAAAGCCGGGCAGGGTTTTCCTGCGCTGAGCGCAGTGTTCGCCGCCCGCCCGGCAGTCCGGCTCGGTGCGCCGCCGCTATCGGCTCCCGCGAAACAGGCTGCAACGGTCTGGCACGGTTACTGCTATGATGTCATCGCCCTGCGCCAATGCGAGAGAAACCCCATGACCCAGTCCGAGCACGACCAGCCCCGGCAAGATGAACAGCCGTTGATGGAGTTGATGCACCAGCATCTCGGGCTGCGCGTATCGCTGTACTGTGTGGCGACCCTGGCGGTGTTGTACGCCCTGTATTCAGCGAGGTCGCTGTTGCTGCCGATCGCCGTCGCGCTGTTCTTTTCACTGCTGCTGAGCCCGCTGGTATCGGGGTTGAAGCGCCTTCACGTGCCGCGTTCGCTCTCTTCCGTCCTGCTGCTGTGCCTGCTCGGCGGCCCCTTTGTGGTGTTGACGATAGAACTGGCCGAGCCGGCGCAAAAATGGCTGGAAAAATTGCCTGAGCTGACAGAGACCGTCACAGAGGGTTTGACCGATATCAGTGAGAGCCTGAGTCCGGAGGCGCCAAAACCGGTCGAACCGGTGCCGGAACGCGAGACGGGCTTCAGTTTTTCCAAGTTCTTCGGCGGTGAAGACGAGCAGGTGGAGCCTGAGCCGGAACCGCCGCCGGACAGCGCACTGGTGGAGAGTGTCAAGAAGGGTGGTATCGATATCGTGCTCTCAATGCTGGGTGTGGCACCGTTCATCCTCGCTCAGTGTGCGATCTGGTTGATCCTGCTGCTGTTCCTGCTTATCTACGGGCCGGGACTCTATGACAATTGCATCAACCTGCTGCCGATGATTCGCAACAAGCGCCGCGCCATGCTGCTGGTGGGCAGGCTGCGGCAGGAGTTGTCTCGCTACATCCTCACGGTCACTGTCATCAATGCGACTTTGGGCTTTGTGACCGGCTCAGTACTGTGGCTGCTGGGGGTAGAGGACGCCGTGCTGTGGGGGGCGATGGTGGGGTTGCTCAACTACGCGCCCTACGTCGGTACCTTCATCAGTATTTCCATTCTCTCTATCGCCGGGGTCATCCAGTACGGGGTCGAACTGGCGGCACTGCTGCCGGCCGCGATATTCTTTGGCCTGAACACACTGGAGTCGCAGTTCGTCACGCCGACGGTGCTCGGCCAGAACATGCGCCTGAACCCGTTGATCCTGATACTGTGGCTGTTGATCTGGGGCTGGCTGTGGGGGCCTGTCGGTGTGCTGATAGCGGTGCCACTGCTGGTCTGCCTCAAGCTTGTCGCCACCCAGTTGAATGTGATGACCTATTGGGTGGCGTTGGTGGAAACCAAGTCCTGAGCCCGTAAGCGCCCCCTCGGGTGGGCGCGTTAACAGCACGGATGAATGTATGAAGCTGAAACTGCTCGCACTGCGCGAAACACTGCAACAAAGCATCTGGTTTATTCCCGCGCTGCTGTGCCTGCTGGCCCTCTTCCTGGCTGTGAGCCTGCCCTGGGTGGAAAGGGAGATGGCGTGGCACGCCGCCGATTCGCGCTTTTTTGCGATGGATGTCAATTCGGCGCGGGATGTGCTGGGTGTCATTGCCGGCTCCGTGCTCAGTGTCGGGGGCGTGGTCTTCTCGGTAACGATGGTGGCGCTGACGCTGACCTCTGGGCAGTACGGGCCCAAGATACTGCGGCATTTCCTCGGTGACAAAGGCAGTAAAGTCAGCCTCGGCATGTTCCTGGGCACCAGCCTGTACTGCCTGCTCGTCCTCTCCCGCTACAACGAGAGCGACCAACCGGGTATTACCGTGATCGCCGCGCTGGCGATGACGATTGCCTCGCTGGTCGGATTTATCCACTTCATTCACCGCACGGCCACGGACCTGCAGGCCGACCAGATTATCGAGCGAATCGGTGGCGAACTGCAGGCCTCGCTGCGGGAGCTGACTGCCTCGAAGCACCAGTCCAATCGCAGCGACGATACGCTGGCCTGGCGTCGCCGGGCGCGCCGCCACAGGCCCACCGTGATCGGAGCGCGCGCCCGCGGATACGTGCAGACAGTCGACTACGTCGGCATCGTCGCCTGGTGCGTGGCGCATGACTGTGTGTCGCAGTTGCGTGTGAGGGCGGGCGATTTCCTGCTGCCCGGAAATGGCCTGGTGATACTGTACGGCGACGGGCTTGAACTGGACGATGCCGCTGTCGCAGCGCTGCGCGGTTTCGTGCGCACCGGGCCGATGCGCAATCCCGTACAGGATCCTGAATTCCCGATCACCCAGTTGAACCAGCTGGCGGCCCGGGCGCTGTCGCCCGGGATCAATGACCCGGGCACGGCCATCACCTGCATCGACTGGTTCAGCATGGCGGTGGCGCAGATTGTCGACCGCCAGCTGCCGGGAAAAGTGTTTCTCGATGGCGACGGCGCGCCGCGACTGTTGGCGCGCTACACAGATTTCTCCGGTATTCTCAAAGCGTTCTACGCACCCTCGCGCCAGTTCGCCAGCAGTAATGTACCGGTGTTGATCTCACTGGCGGACTCGCTGATCCGGCTCGCCGAGCTCACCACACTGGCCGACCGTTTGGCGTGTATTGCCGAGCAGGGGCGACTACTCAGCGAGACCACTGAGCGCGGCAGTCACATGGATTACGATCTCAAGGATTTTCGTCAACGCTACCGGAAACTGGTCCGGGTCACCGCGCGACAGCCTGTTCAGTAGTACTCCTGGCAGGCCTGGGTATTGCGCCGGGCGTGCTGGTACGCTCCTTGCTTGATCTTCATGACAGACACCACCATGGAGAAACCTTGAGCAAGCAGCTGGAGCAAAAAGTTGAATCCATACTGTCCCCGATCCAGGCGTTTGTGCGCGATGAAACCGCGTCCAGTGGTTTTTTGATCGCGGCGACAGTCGCAGCCCTGGTTCTGGCCAATTCCCCTTGGGCGCCACAGTATTTTGAGATTATACATCTACCCATCAGTGTCGCCTTCGGTGAGCAACAGCTGGAATTCCAGCTGCACGCCGTCGTCAACGATGGGTTGATGACGATTTTCTTTCTGGTGCTCGGGCTGGAAATCAAGCGTGAGCTGCTGGTCGGCGAACTGCAGGATGCCCGGCTCGCGACGACGGTGCTGGCCGCCGCGGCAGGCGGCATGCTGTTCCCCGCACTGATCTATGGCGCCATCAATTTCCAGTCGCCCGGACTGGTGGGCTGGGGTATCCCGATGGCTACCGATACCGCCTTTGCACTGGCTGTGCTGCTGTTGCTGGGGGACCGGGTGCCCGCTGGGTTGAAGGCCTTCCTGGTGGCCTTTGCGATTATCGACGATCTCGGTGCGATTCTCGTGATCGCACTGTTTTACACCGAGTCACTGACGCCGCTTTACATTGAGTGGGCGCTGGTGTGCGTGTCGGGCCTGGTGCTTTGCAACTGGCTCGGCTTGCGACATATCACCTTTTACCTGTTGTTGGGCGGCGCGCTGTGGGCGCTGCTTGTCGCCGGGGGCGTCCACGGCACGGTCGCCGGTGTGCTGCTGGCAGTGACGGTGCCGGCGCGGGCCGAGCGGGGCCGCAAATGGTTTGTCGATCACTCCAAGCACCTGGCTACCCGGCTCGAGGCGATGCGCAGGGATCGTCGCGGGGAGGACATCCTGACCGACCCCGAGCAGCACGAGACGGTCGCCGCGGTGGGACATGTGGCGAAATCAGCGACCACACCGCTGCGCCGCTGGGAGCGTTCGCTGGAGCGGCCCGTGCTGGTGGTGATTCTGCCGCTGTTCGCGCTGGTGAATGCGGGTATTCCGGTGAGCGCGTCGTTTCTTGCCAATGTCGCGGCCAGTCCCGTGACCTGGGGTGTGGTGCTTGGCTTGCTTGTCGGCAAGGTTGCGGGAATCAGCCTGCTGAGTTGGCTCAGCCTGAGGCTTGGACTGGGTACGCTGCCGACGGGCGTGACCCCGAGACATGTGGTGGGCGTCGCCATGCTGGGCGGCATGGGGTTTACCATGTCCATTTTCATCGCGGACCTGAGTTTCACATCCAGCGCGCTGCTGGACGGGGCAAAAATCGCCATACTGGTGACATCGGCCCTCGCGGGTGTGCTCGGTTACCTCTGGTTGCGACGGCTGCACGAGGCGTAGCGCAGTGTCGCCCGAAACAAGCACAGCACGGTGAATTTTACGCCGTTCACGATGTCTACTATGGTTAACGCAGCGGTATCGATGACGCTGTCATTCGCTGGAGAGGGGAAGTCCTATGTTGTTGTCCATTCTATTGTTCCTGATGTTACTGGCCGCGGTGTTCTACTACCGGCTATCGCTGGCGACCGGCTCGGTGGTCATGGTGGTCGGGGCCCTGGTGTTGACGGTATTCGGCGATGGTGGGTGGCTGCTACTGTTGCTCACCGCGATCGTCGCGGCGGTGCTGAATGCCGCAACGCTGCGCCGCCAGTTCGTGACGGAGCCGGTGTTCCGGCAGTTGCGAGAGGCGCTGCCGGCGATGAGCAGTACCGAGCGGGAAGCGCTGGAAGCGGGCACCACCTGGTGGGAGAAGGATATCTTCAGCGGCAGCCCCGACTGGAACCGGTTCGACCGCATCGCCCTGGCGCAATTGACTGAGGCGGAGCAGTCCTTTCTCGATACTGAAGTGGAGGCACTGTGCCACCTGATCGACGACTGGGATGTACAGCAGCGGCAGGACCTGTCGCCTGAAACCTGGCAGTACCTGCGCGAGCACGGGTTCTTTGGTTTGATCATTCCTGAGGAGTACGGTGGCAGAGCGTTCAGCCCCTACGCCCAGAGCCGTATCATGAGCAAGATTGCCAGCCGCTCGATCACCGCCGCCGTGACGGCGATGGTGCCGAATTCACTGGGGCCGGGTGAGTTGCTGGTCAAGTACGGTACCGATGAGCAGAAGCAGCGCTGGTTGCCCGGGCTTGCGAACGGGTCGGAGCTGCCGTGTTTCGGTCTCACCGGCCCCGAAGCGGGCTCTGATGCCGGCGCCATTCCTGATGTCGGCACTGTCTGTATGGGCGAGTACGACGGCGAGCAGGTGCTTGGGCTCAAGCTCACTTTCAGCAAGCGCTGGATCACCCTGGCACCGGTTGCCACTGTGGTGGGACTGGCATTCCAGTTGCGTGATCCCGAGGGCTTGCTCGGCGATCCCGACACCGTGGACTACGGTATTACCTGTGCGCTGTTGCCCGCTGATCACCCGGGCATCGAAATCGGCAAGCGGCACAACCCGGGTGTGCCTTTCATGAACGGCCCCATCAAGGGCGACAATGTATTCATCCCGGTGGACTGGATCATCGGCGGCGCTGAAATGGCCGGCAAGGGCTGGCGCATGCTGATCGAATGCCTGGCCGCGGGGCGTGGTGTTTCACTGCCGGCACTGGCCACTGCCAGTGGCGAGATGTGCTATCTCACGGTGGGTGCATTCGCGCGTGTCCGCCGCCAGTTCAATATCGAGGTGGGCAAGTTCGAGGGCGTGCAGGAAGTCACTGCGGATATCGCAGCCGGTGCCTATGCGCTGGAAGCCATGCGGCAGCTGGTGACTCGCGGCCTGGATGAAGGCGCACCCTCGGTACTGACCGCGATGGCGAAATACCATGCTACCGAGCGTATGCGGCGCCTGGTGAACCACGGAATGGATGTGGTGAGTGGCCGCGCGATACAACTCGGCCCGCGCAATTTCATGGCCTCCGCGTATCATGCGCTGCCGGTCGCGATTACGGTTGAGGGCGCCAATATCCTCACGCGCTCACTGATGATCTTCGGCCAGGGTGCGCTGCGCTGCCACCCCTACCTGTTCGATGAGATGCTGGCGCTGCAGCGCGATGATGAACAGGAGGGTGTCGATGAATTTGAACCCCTGTTCCTGAAGCATCTCGGTCATGTCGGCAACAATGTCGCCCGCCTGCTGTGGACCGGTGTCACAGTATCGCGTTTCAGCGCAGCGCCCGCTCATGCCAGCCAGTTCAGCAGGCGATGGTACCAGCGGATCAACCAGCTCAGCGCGGCCCTCGCCGTGTGCGCAGATGTGGCGCTGGGTGCGCTCGGCGGCGACCTGAAACGGCGGGAGTTGCTGTCGGCGCGGCTGGGCGACGTGCACAGTGAGCTGTTCATCGCCTGCAGCATATTGAAATACCACGATTCCAATGCCCAGAGTGAGGCCGCCGACAGGCATGCCGAGTTCGCACTGCGACAGTCACTGGCGGCGGCGCAGCGATCACTGGCGGCGTTCTGCCGCAACTTTCCGCTGCGCACGCTGGGGCGCGTGCTGCAATTTATCTGCCTGCCACCCGGCAGTGCCGTGCAGCCGGCCGGCGACGACCTGGTCCGGGAGTTGGGTGAGTTGATCATGGAACCGAATCCGGTGCGCGAGGCGCTCGCGAACATGGTCTACGTCAGCAGCGATCCGGAGGATGCGGTCGGGCGGCTTGAAACAACCTACCAGATGTTGTTGGATGTGGACGATGCGTGGCAGGCGTTCTGCAGGGCACGCAGCAAAGGCGAGCTGGCGTCGAGTGATCTCGATGGCGCCCTGCAGGAGGCTGCAGGAAAAGGGATTATCAGCGCCGGGGATGTGGTTGCACTGGCCACTTACGACGCACGGCGTTACGATTGCCTGCTTACCGATCATTTTGATCAGCTGCCAGAGAACCCACCGGATAACCCCTGAGCCCGTGATGGTGGCACGGATAATGCATATTTTTCAGGGGCAACACTGTATCGTCGCGCTGGCGGTGTCGGCAAACTGCCGCTGCCAGCCGGTCGCGACCCATTGAGGAGGACACATGGACTTTACGCTTGAACCACTGCCATTCGCCGAGGATGCGCTGGAACCGCACATCAGCCAACGCACAGTGGAGTTTCACTACCACAAGCACCACAAGGGCTATATGACAAAACTCGACAAGGCGCTGGAGAACGACGAGCGGCGCGCGATGTCGCTGGAACAGATCATGCGAACCTCGCAGGGCGGCATTTTCAACAACGCAGCCCAGGTCTGGAACCACAGTTTTTACTGGCAGAGCATTGCACCCAGTAGCAGCACCGAGCCCTCTGCTGGCGCGCTGCGTGACCAGATAGAGCGCGATTTCGGTTCGGTCGCTGCGCTGAAGAAGGAATTGCACACTGTCGCGGCCGGTGCCTTTGGCTCCGGCTGGGCCTGGCTGGTGTTCGACAGGGACAAGAAATGCCTGCAGGTCATCAGCACCTCGGACGCGGAGAACCCGCTGTCTGACACCTGTTTACCGCTGCTCACCATCGATGTATGGGAACACGCCTACTACCTCGACTACCAGAATGACCGCGGTGCATACCTGGATGCGGTGCTCGACAAGCTGATCAACTGGGAGTTTGCAGAAGCCAATTTCGGCTCGCAGGGCAGTTGAACAGGAGGCGCAGCAGGCGACGGGTAGCCCCCTCGCCTGCACGCGGCGGTCAACCGACGTCCACTAGCAGGGCGGGGTGCCATACGGGCGGTTCGTATCGTTCCGGCGCATCGCTCTGATCATTTACTATGAGGAGATACAGCGCCTGTGTGCGGCATTTGTGGTGAAGTTCGATTTGACGGGGCGATGGTTAAGCCGGAGCGGTTACAGGCAATCAACGACAAAATGATATCGCGTGGTCCAGACGACCACGGGATCAGCCTGCAGGGAAATCGGGGCTTTGGCCATCGCCGCCTGCGCATCATGGATCTGTCGGCGGCATCGCAACAGCCCATGATAGATCCACACCTGGGTGTCGGGATCGTCTTCAACGGTGCAATTTACAACTACCCGGCGCTGCGCGCAGAGCTGCAGCAGTTGGGGCACACCTTTTATTCCGATGGTGACACCGAGGTTGTCCTGAAGGCTTACCGGGAGTGGGGGGAGGCCTGTGTCACCCGTTTCGAGGGTATGTTCGCGTTGGCAATCTGGGAGCGTGACAGCGGCCGTACCTTCCTCGCGCGCGACCGGCTCGGCATCAAGCCGCTGTATTACTCGCGGGACGAGCGGCGTATACGCTTTGCATCCAGCCTGCCTGCGCTGCTGGCCGGTGGTGACATCGACACCTCGCTGGATCCCCGCGCGCTGAATTTCTACATGAGCTTCCATGCCGTAGTGCCGCCGGACGAGACCATTGTGCGCGGTGTCCGGAAACTTCCGCCGGCGACGACGATGACGATTGAGGCCGACGGCACGATAAACCAGCGGCGCTACTGGCAGCTGTGTTTTGACCGCAGTGCAGAGGACGAGGCGCGCAGTTTCGAGAGCTGGCGCGACGCGCTGCTGGAGGAGTTGCGTGACGCTGTGCGCAAGCGACAGCTGGCGGCAGTCGATGTCGGCGTGCTGCTCTCGGGTGGTATTGATTCCAGCCTGCTCGTGGGCCTGATGGCCGAAGCGGGTACCAGCGGCCTGCATACTTTCTCTGTGGGCTTTGAGTCCGTCAATGGCGAGCAGGGCGATGAGTTCAAGTACTCCGACATCATCGCAGAGGAGTTCGCGACGCAGCATCACAAGATCAATGTGTCGGCAGCGGAACTGCTGCAGGAACTGCCGGCGGCGATCGCTGCGATGTCAGAGCCGATGGTGAGTCACGACTGTATCGGCTTCTACCTGTTGTCGCGCGAGGTCGCGAAGTCCTGCCGTGCGGTGCAGAGCGGGCAGGGTGCCGATGAAGTGTTCGGCGGCTACCACTGGTACCCGCCTATGGTCGGCAGCGAGCAGCCGTTTGAGGACTACCGCACGGCTTTTTTTGATCGCGACTACGCGGAGTACTGTCGTCTGATGAATGACGAATACACGCAGGGCGATGCCGCCGGCGAGTTTGTGCGGGCGCATTTTGCACGGCCCGGCGCAGATGATTCAGTCGACAAGGCCCTGCGCATAGATACCGACACCATGCTGGTGGACGATCCTGTCAAGCGCGTCGACAATATGACCATGGCCTGGGGCCTGGAAGCGCGCGTGCCGTTCCTCGACCACAAGCTGGTGGAGTTCGCCGCCCGTATTCCCGCCAGGCACAAGCTCGGGCAGGGCGGTAAGAAAGTATTGAAGGAGGCGGCGCGCTCGGTGGTGCCGGCAGCGGTAATAGACCGGCCCAAGGGGTATTTTCCGGTACCCGCGCTGAAGTACCTGCAGGGTCCCCTGCTCGATTATGTGCGCGACGCCCTGCTCAGCGACACGGCGAGGCACCGCAACCTCTACCGCGCCGACTATATCGCGACGCTGCTGGAGAACCCGCAGGAACACATCACACCGCTGCGCGGCTCGAAGCTCTGGCAGGTGGGTCTGCTCGAACTGTGGCTGCAGACGCAGGGACTATGACGATTAACCGAGCAGACCGGAGAGAAAATATGCGATTTTCCGACCAGCCTCCATCGTATCAGCACCTCAAGACCATGCAGGATAAAAAGGCTGACGAGGAGGGGACCCTGCAGGAAAGTGTCTGGGTGGACTGTGGTTGGGGGCGGGTGCTGATGGGCCACACGTTTCCGCGGCCGGAAGATATCGCCAGGGAGCTGCTGAATGAGTCCGCGGGGATGCGGGATATCGCGATGTATGTGACCGACCCCCATGTGGTGCTGGCCGCTGCGCCGCAGACACTGTTCCTCGATCCCTCGGACACCTATCGACTGGACCTTGAAAACCCGCTGGTCGACGACAGCCAGATGCACGGCATCGTGGTCAGGCAGGTGTCCACGCTGGCGGAGGCAAGCGGCGTCAATGAACTCTACCTGAAGCGGCAGATGGTGCCCACCGACCCGGAATTTATCTGGGCACAGCGCACCTCTGACCAGCTGGTCTGGCTGGTGGCTGTGGATCAGGCGACTGACACCGTGCTGGGCACGGTGATGGGAATCAACCATTGCACGCTGTTCAACGACCCCAGCGAAGGGTGCAGCCTGTGGTGCCTGGCGGTTGATCCCCAGGCCAGCCATCCCGGTGTGGGTGAGCAACTGGTCCGCCATCTCGCCGATCATTTCCTCGAACTCGGTTGCAGCTATATGGACCTGAGTGTGTTGCACGATAACCAACAGGCCAAGATGCTCTATGAAAAACTCGGCTTCCGGCAAATTCATACCTTCGCCGTCAAGAACAAGAATGCCTATAACCAGATGCTGTTCCTGGGTCCGGAACTGGAAGAGAACCTGAATCCCTATGCGCGTATTATTGTCGACGAGGCGCGGTCTCGCGGCATATCGGTCGATGTGCTCGATGCGGAGGAGGGGTATTTCCGTCTCAGTCGGGGCGGCACCCAGATCGACTGCAGGGAGTCTCTCAGCGAGCTGACCTCGGCGGTGGCGATGAGCCGCTGCCAGGATAAGCTGGTCACCCACCGCTGGTTGCAGCGGGCAGGCCTGTGCACGCCATCCTACCGCGTGGCCGGCAATGCGGATGCAAACGTCGCCTTCCTGGAGGAGCACAAGCGGGTTGTGGTCAAGCCGGCCATAGGGGAGCAGGGCCAGGGTATCACCGTCGGTGTGGAAACGCCGGCGGCGCTGGAGCAGGCACTGGCTGAAGCGCGGCGACACTGCGATCGCGTGGTGCTGGAATCCTTTCATCCCGGGCAAGACCTTCGTATTGTCGTGATCGGCTACAAGGTCGTGGCCGCCGCCATTCGCAAACCGCCGGAAGTGGTTGGTGACGGCAGTCGCAGTATCGAAGAACTCATCGAAAAACTCAGTCGACGCCGCAGCGCCTCTTCCAAGGGTGAGAGCAGGATTCCGCTGGACAACGACACCACCAGCTGCCTGTCTGAGCAGGGGCTGTCGCTGGGGACAGTGCTGGAGTCGGGCCGTGTCGTGCGCGTGCGGCGGGCGGCGAACTTTCACACCGGCGGCACCATCCACGATGTGACAGCGGAGTTACACCCGGCACTCGCCGCGGCCGCAGTGCAGGCTGCCGAATACCTTCATATACCGGTCGCGGGCATCGACCTGATTGTCGAGACGCCCACCTCGGCAGAGTATGTCATCATTGAAGCCAACGAGAGAGTGGGCCTGGCCAATCACGAGCCGCAACCGACTGTGCAGCGTTTCGTCGATTTGTTGTTCCCGCTGTCGACCAGTGTCTATGACACCCGCGAATCAGGAGTAAAAGGGCGTGCTTGAGCGAGATTACCTGGAATCCACACTGCTTGAACTGCTGGCGATACCGAGTCCCAGCGGTTTCACTGACGAGGTGACCCGGTACATCAGCCGGCAGCTGGAAGCGATGGGTGTCAGCTATGACATCACGCGACGCGGCACGCTGAGGGCGCGGCTTCCCGGTACGGGGACGCCGGGAAGGGAGCCGGCCAGGGCGATTGTTAATCATGTCGATTCAATCGGGGCCATGGTGCGCCGCATCAAGCCCGACGGTCGCCTCGTGGTCGCGCCTATAGGCTACTGGAGCAGCCGTTTCGCCGAGGGGACGCGGGTGACCTTGTTTGCGGAAAACGCAGTGTACACCGGCACATTGCTGCCGGTGGTGACCTGGGGCGTGCACCGCGATGCAGGGGTGGAGGACACGCCCAGCGACTGGGACCATATCGAACTGCGGCTGGACCGGCCGGTACTGGATGAAGCCGGGACCCGTGCGCTGGGTATAGAGGTCGGCGATTTCATCGCCTGCAACAGCAACCCAGAAATACTGGACAGCGGCTATATCGTCGGGCGCAATATCGACAACAAGGCCGGCGTGGCTGCGGTGCTGGCCACCATCAGGAAAGTGGTCGAGGAGAAGCGTGAGTTACCCAGCGATATCGATATCCTGTTCACGGTGACCGAGACCGTCGGCAGTGGGGCCGGCAGTGCCATGCTGCCCGAAGTGAGTGAGCTGGTGACGGTTGATTTCGCCTCCGTACCGGCCAGTGAGGCACTGTCCTATGACAGCCTCACCATCGCCTACGGCGATGCCTCCGGCCCGTATGATTATCACCTCACCGCGCACCTGCAGGCGCTGGCAAACGACAGCGGCATACCCTGCCAGCGCCGGGTACTCGCGGCCTCGCACAACGACGCCGCAGCAGCACTGGCCGCCGGGCATGACGTGCGAACGGCCGTTGTCGCCTATGCCGGTGACGCCACGCACAGCGTCGAACGCACTCACTTCAGCAGCCTGGAGAATATGGTGCGTCTGTTGTTGGCCTATGTTTGCAGCCAGCCCACCTTTGCACACGATACGTCCACCACCACATTCTCCGACTTCAGTCACCAGATTGATGCCGACAGTCTCCCGGCGAGGCACGGTCATGACATCGATCCGGGTGATGTAATCAGGCGCAACCGGTAATGGGTGTGTTACAGAACCTGCCAGTCGATGAGGACTACCTGCACCGATGCCTGCAGGAGATGCTGGCGATTCCCGGCCCCACGGGCTTTACCGACGAGATCGTGCGGTATATCTGCCGGGCGCTGGAGCAGCTGGGGCTCGACTACACGCTGGGACGACGCGGCACCATCAAGGTGGTCATGCCCGGTCGCGACAATACGCAGGCGCGGGCGATCGCCAATCATATCGACACCATCGGCGCTGCGGTCTCCACCATCAAACCCTCCGGTCGCCTCTCGCTGGTTCCGGTCGGCTCCTGGTCGAGTCGGTTTGCCGAGGGGGGGCGTGTGACCATATTTTCCGGTAACGCCAGCTACCGGGGTCAGGTGCTGCCGCTGTTGGCCTCGGGGCACGCGTTCAACGAACAGATTGATCAGTTGCCCGTGGGCTGGTCACAGGTGGAAGTGCGTATCAACCAGCCGGTGACATGTGCTGAGGATACCCGTGCCCTCGGTATTGGCCCCGGCGATTTTGTCGCCTTTGATACTGACCTGGAGTGTGATGACTCGGGTTACATCACCGCCAGGCACCTCGATAACAAGGCGGGTGCGGCAGCCAACCTCGCCGCACTGAAGGCCCTGCTGGATCACAACGTGCAGCCCGCTGTAGAGTTACAGGTGATGTTCACGGTGACCGAGGAGGTGGGCACTGGTGCCGGCTCCTCGCTGGATGCCAGTGTCGCCGAGTTCGTGGGCATCGACATCGGCCCGGTGGCCCCCGGCCAGAATGCCAGGGAAACGGGGGTGACACTGTGTGCCCAGGATACCAGCGGGCCGTTTGATCGCCTGTTGACGCGCAAGCTGCGCAACCTGTGCCGCGAATACGACATCGGCTGTCAGACCGATGTCTTCCGCTACTACTATTCAGACGCGAACTCCGCCATCATCGCCGGCCATGATGTGCGTCATGCGCTGGTGACATTCGGCACGGATGCGACCCACGGCTATGAGCGCACACACCGCGACAGCCTGTTGAGTGTGGCGCGACTGCTGCTGCTGTACGCCCAGGCGCCGCTGCTGGAGTGATTCACCGCCCCGGCTCGCGGTCAGCCGGCCATGCTCAGCGCCGCGAGACACACGCCCATCAAACTCTCGCCCGCAACCAGGCCGGCCGCTGCTGCCACCAGGTAGGCGGCGGACCACTTGCGGAAAAAGCGCGACAGCAGGAACGCCAGCAGGGCACCGTAAAACAGCCCCAGTGAGGTTGAAGCCGGGATCACAAACGCCAGTCCCATGGCGCTGGCGCTGGGCACCAGGCGCAGCATACGCTGCGGTGACAGTGCGTCGAGGATGCCCAGCGCACCGCCAATCACGGCGGCCAGCAGCGCCGCGCGGACGGCGGTCCCGGGTACGGAGTCCAGCCCGGTGGCCAGCACTTCCGCCACGGCCTTCCAGGTCGCGACCGCCGGTGCCGGCCACTCCGCCGTCAACAGCATACCCTGTGGGTCGGGAATCAGCGCGAGGTACACCAGTGAGCCGACAACGCTGCCGGTGGCAATGCCAAAGCACTGCGCTACGACCTGCCGTGCCGGGGTCGCCCCCACCTCGATACCGCATTTGAAATCGTTGAGCAGGTCGGCAGTCTGGCCGGCGGCGCCGCCGGCGACATTGGCCGTCATCAGGTTGGTGGTTGCCTGTGCAGGCGCGATGGCGGCGAAACTCAACTGCGACAGCTTGCCCACAGCGCCGATAGGAGGGATGCCGGTTTCGCCGACCACGCGACCGACCACGGCGGCGAGGAAGAAGGCCATCGGAATGGCGATCAGCGCGGCCATCAGCGCAATATCAAACAACAGCACTTCCAGCACCACGACCAGGGCGGCGGCACTGCCGAGAGCGAACAGACGGACTCTCCGGTGCGGTTCCACACGGCGTAAGAGGGTGGTGTCGGTGCCGCGGCGACGGCGCTTCACCACATTGGCCGCGAGGTTGCTCAGCGTTGCCGCCACCATCAGTGCGACACCGGGCCAGAGCAGCCACTCGACCAGCGGCACGAACAGGCTGGTGTCACCGCCGGCCATCGCAACCTGGCCGCTGTGCAGTAACCAGGGCGCAAGCCCCGCCCACGCGAGCAGTGCGCCCAGCAACAGCGACAGGCCCGCACGCAGGCCGATAATGGCGCCAAATCCGACCAGCAGCATGGAGGGATCGAAAGCAAAGGTGAGTTTGGCCGGCAGTGCGCCGGGCGACCACCGCGGAATGGTCCACAGCAGTGCGTCGCTGAGCTTGAGCGCCGCCGAGAAGACGGCAGCAACCAGCAGCACCCTGACACGCAACAGCGCGGCCCGGCCCTCGGCAAACAGGTCGAGCATTGCCTCCGCAGTGACCGCGCCGGCCGGGTAGCTCAGTCCCGCGCGGTAGAGCATCGGTGTGCGCAGGTACCACGCCACCCAGACCCCGAGAAAGCTCACTGCGAAGACCCAGGCCATCAGTGCGCCGGGTGCCAGCACCACACCCGAGAGCAATGCCAGCGCGGGAATCGGTGCGACCAGTCCGCCGGAGATAATTGAGGCCGCTGACGACGCCGTGGTCTGTGAGATATTGCTTTCCAGAATGTCCCAGGGTCGCCGGGTGATGGCGGGCAACAGGATACGCCACACCAGGAAGCCGAGCAGCAGCGCAGTGATGGACATATTGAAGGACCAGCCAATCTTCAGGCCGGCATAGACATTGCAGGGGGTCAGCAGGGCGCCGATACAGATTCCTGTGAGAATCGCCCGCACGGTCAGTTCCGGTGTGTCCTGCGCGGGCTGTCGTGGAATCGCTTGCATGGCGATGCATTATCGCAGGGCCGGCGCGTGGATGCACCCTGTGCCGGGCGCGACGGCTCGCAGGCCTGCTTCAGTCCATTCCCAGCGACTGCTGCCCGGCCGCGGTGGGCGTGCCGCGCTGTTGCAAACCGCTTTTCCCGGTATCGGGATTGGAGTTGGTGTTCAGTGTCCCGGGCAGGCGCTGCAACAGCGAGCTGCCCCAGCGGTGTTGTGGCATGGCCTCGGTGAGGTCTTCCACGTCCACCACCGATACAAAACCGAACAGGGGCTGGATGGCCTTGCCACCACCGCCGTGATTGTCCCAGTCCGAACGGGTGGCGCTGGTGAGCAGGTGATCCCTGTTAAATGTCAGCAGCAGGAACTCGCCCTTGATACGCATATCGCCCCAGTCCGCTGACAGGAAATCGGCTCCCAGTGCCCCGAGGCGAAAGCCGACCGAGTTCTCGCGGATGCGCCAGTGCTCCCAGGCCAGCACAAACCCGCTGTCGGTGGCCGAAACCAGCAGCGGTGGGCCGAGTAACTGAAGTGCCTCCGCCAGCGGTGTCTTGGGGGAGGGCAGCGTGATGTCGCCCAGCGGTGCGCCGAGATCATAGCGCCACTGTGAGCACGCAGCCAGCAGTACGCAGGTGAGCAGCGCAGCAGATGCCCTTGTTCCGCTAGGCCTCATCAGCGGGGTACAGGTGGGTCGCGTACTCGGTCAGTACATCGTCCTCGTTGAAAAAGAAGATGGCGCGGTCGTAGCGGGTATCGATCTGCATGCGGTTGTACAAAATCAGTATCACCCCTTCGCCTTCGGAGTGCTCGAACAGGTAGTACAGCGCCGACTCCCCATCGAGTGCAATCACCTGGGAGGGTGGGCCCAGCAGCGCCAGTACATCACGACGGGTGCTCTGGCCGCTGACCAGTTGTCCGGTCACGGAGGATTGCCAGTTGACCTCGACACCGCGTTTGCTTTCGAATTGCGCGCAACCTGCGAGCAGGCTCGCACTGATAGCCAGGGCGGAGAGTCCGGCGGATAGTTTCATAATCTGTGTCCAGGCTTGTGATGACTGGCTACAGAATAGGGTATTCACTGCGGCATCGCCAAGCGCGCGAGCGAGTTTTTTCTGTCACAGTGGTACGGCGCGACAGTACCGTGACTGCGGGAACTGTTAGCCGACGCACAATTTGCAGCGTTTTTACTGTTGCAAAGCGCGGGCGAGGGTAACAACCGGATGCACAATGCCCTATAGTGGTGGCAGTGTTTTCGTGTCGTTCAGCCTTTGAATCGAGCACACTTTACAATCCCCGGTGGCTGTCGCGAGGGTGGTGCCGGACCAAGCAGGGACGTTCAATATATGCCGGAAGAACCTATCAAAGACGAGATTTCGACGGAGCTGGCGACACGCACGCCAATGGAACTGTCCGCCCGCACTTTTACGTCGCTGGGGCGCACACTCAGTTCAGTGCTGGATGTCGGGCGCGAACTGCTGGCGCGGCGACGCGTGTCGCAACCGGCAGCGCTGTACTCTGTCGAGAACCTGATGGCCCTGTGCCGGGACCTGCTGGAACACCGAGGTGAGGCCTCGGGACTGGCGCTGGCCAGTGAGATTGCCACCGTCTACCAGCACCTGCCGGCGGATAACCGGCTGGAGTTTTTCTCAGCGCTGGCGACAGACTTCGATGTCGACAGTGAGGCGGTGCTCAAGGCGATGGACAAGTACCGCGAGGACGACTGCATTGAGAACCTGTGGGCGATCCAGCACGCCACTGAAGCACCGCGGCAGAAGCTGTTCCGCAGGATCAATATGGCGCCCGAGGGCACCAGTACGCTGGTGGCCATGCGCGGCCACCTGTTGGCAGTGCTGCGGTCGCACCCCCAGTTGCGGGGGGTAGACTCCGATCTAAAACACCTCTTTATCTCGTGGTTCAACAAGGGCTTCCTGGAGTTGCGTCGCATCGACTGGTCGTCACCGGCCAGCGTGCTGGAGAAAATCATTCACTACGAGGCGGTGCATGAAATCAACGGCTGGGATGACCTGCGCAGCCGCCTGCATGACGACCGGCGGTGTTTTGCCTTTTTTCATCCGGCGCTCGATAACGATCCGCTGGTGTTTGTCGAAATAGCACTCACCGACCGTATCCCGGATGCACTGTCACCGCTGTTACTGCAGGAGCGCGAGCGCCCCCCCGGCGAGCGGGTCAATACCGTGGTGTTCTACTCGATCAGCAACTGTCATCCCGGCCTCGCCGGCATTACCTTCGGCAACTTCCTGATCAAAAGTGTGGTGGAGGAACTCAAGAAAGAGATTCCCGCACTGAAAAACTTTGTCACGCTGTCGCCGGTGCCGGGCTTTCGCAAGTGGTTGCTTGAGGGCGACCTCGACGGGTTGGTGCCCGAGCAACTGGTTGCACGCGTCAAGGCGCCGGTGGGAACCGTGGTGGATTCCCAGGTCTACGACGCGCAGATCAAGCTCTGTGCCCACTATCTGCTGCGCGAGAAATCAGGTCGCCTGCCGCGCGACCCGGTGGCCCGTTTCCACCTCGGCAACGGCGCCATACTGCACGGCATTCATGGCGGCGCTGACCTCTCGACCAAGGGGCGGGAGCAGTCTGCCGGTATTATGGTGAACTATCTCTACGACCTGCCAAAGATCGAGGAAAACCACGAGGCCTATTTCGAAGAGGGCAGGATAGCGGTGTCAAAAGCGGTCAGCCGCCTGCTGGACTAGCGCGCAGTCGCCACCATGCGCCTGCGCAGAAAGGCAATCTGTGTGGCCAGCGGCAGGTCTTTTGGACAGTAGTCCTCGCAGCCCAGCAGTGTCATGCAGCCGAACACACCGGTCTCGTCGCCGACCAGCTGGTAAAACTCGGCATCGCTGCGCTCATCCCTGGGGTCGAGGTGAAACCGCGTGACCTGGTTCAATCCCACGGCGCCGACGAAATCCTCATGCATCTGCGCCGTGCCGCAGGCAGCGATACAGCAACCGCATTCGATGCAGCGCTCCAGTTCGTAAAGTTTCTCCGCCAACTCTGGCTCCATGCGCTGTTCCAGCTGGTCGATATCGACCCGCTCCAGGTGTTGTGCATGAACCCAGGTCTCCAGCCGCTCGGCCATGCCGCGCATCCATTTGCCGGTGTTCACGGACAGGTCGCCGATGAGTTCGAAACCGGGGAGGGGGGCCAGGGTGATGCACTGTGGTAAGTCACGCGTCAGGGTGCGACAGGCGAGTCCTGGTCGACCATTGATAATCATGCCGCAACTGCCGCATATGCCGGCGCGACAGACGAAGTCAAACTGCAGCGACGGGTCCAGCGTCTGGCGGATTTCATTGAGTGCAATGAACAGCGTCATGGCCTCCGCCTCCTCCAGTTCAAAGCTCTCGAAATGAGGTGCGCTGTCGGGGTCGCAGGGATTGTGGCGCAGTATCCGTATCAGCAGGCTGCGGGGGGCTTCAGAGACGGGGATGGTATTCACGTGGGGTCTCCAAGTCGTGCATTGCGACCGCGCAAATGGCCCGGCAGCAGGTGTTTGAAAGGCATCAGCGCCTGCTGGCGCCGGTAGCGGTCGGTGTCGCCGAGTGCCGCTACCACAGCGTCGATTTCCCGCTGCCGGGCACTGGCGTCAGGGTGGGCGATGTAGTCCTTGTCGCCGTAGCCGCGCCAGCCCGGTGGCAGCTCCATGCGCATGATATCCAGCACTTCGTAATCCAGCGTCGGTAGCTCGGCGCTGGCGCTGGGCCAGCTGGCAAGCGTGCGCCGCAGCCACTTCTGATCATTGCGGCGGGGAAAATCTGCGCGGTAGTGAGCGCCGCGACTCTCGGTGCGCTGTAGCGCGCCGTAGGCAACGCACTGCGCCAGTTTCAGCATGCGCTGTACCCGGTAGGCCGCGACCAGTTCGGGGTTGGGGCCGGCGGCGCTGCTGCGAAGTGTGATATTGGCAGCGCGCCGCTGCAACACCTGCAGTGCCTCCACCGCCTGTTGCAGGCCGGCACCGTGGCGAAAGATGCCGACATTCGCCGTCATGGTCTCCTGCATCAGCCGCGTGATTTCGAAGGCGCTTTCGCCACCGCTACCGCTGGCGATTGCGGCCAGCCGCTCCCGTTCTCGACGTGCGAAGCGATCGACCAGGGCGGTCGAGAGCTGCAGTGAGCCCTCCGCTGAATCACAGAAATCCGCCATACTGTCGCCGACAATCATGCCCGCAACCACAGTCTCCGCCACCGAGTTGCCGCCGAGGCGATTGAAACCGTGTATGTCCCAGCAGGCGGCCTCACCCGCCGCAAAGAGTCCGCGTAACTGCGGGCTGTGCCCGGTGTGGTCGGTGCGCACTCCCCCCATGGAATAGTGCTGGGCGGGTCGCACGGGAATCAGCTCGCTGACCGGGTCTATGCCGAGGAAATAGCGGCAGATCTCCTTCACTTCACGCAGGTTGTGTTCGATATGCGCCGCGCCGAGCAGGCGAATGTCCAGCCACAGGTGCTCACCGAATCGACCCTGTACACCCTGTCCGGCAGCGATGTGTTGTTCCATGCGACGGGACACCACATCGCGCGAGGCGAGTTCCATCTTGTCGGGCTCATAGTCGGGCATGAAGCGGTGGCCCGCGCGATCAAGGAGCAGGCCACCATCGCCGCGACAGCCCTCAGTGACAAGTATTCCCGCCGGTACAATCGCGGTTGGATGAAACTGGATGGCCTCCATATTGCCCAGCTGCGCGATACCCGTCTCCAGTGCAATCGCCGCGCCCATGCCCTCGTTGATAACAGCATTGGTGGAGACGCGGTAGATGCGGCCAAAGCCCCCGGTGGCGATGCAGGTGGCCTTGGCGATATAGGCCAGCAGTTCGCCAGTTCTGAGGTCGCGCACGATGGCGCCGCTACAGCGCTCACCGTCGTGAATCAGCGCCATCGCCTCCATGCGCTCGTGCACCGGGATACCGGCGGCGATGGCCTGGTTGCTCATGGTGTAGAGCATGGCGTGCCCGGTACCGTCCGAGACATAGCAGGCGCGCCACTTCCCGGTGCCACCGAAATTGCGCGAGGTGATGAGTCCGTGTGCAGCGTCTGACTCCTCGATGCGCTGGCGCTGTCCATCGACCGTGATGTCCCGCTCCCCGCGCTGCACCCGGTTCCAGGGCACGCCCCAGGCGGCCAGCTCACGAATAGCCTTGGGTGCAGTGTGGGTGAACATGCGCACCACGGCCTGGTCGGCACCCCAGTCGCTGCCGCGAACGGTATCGGCGAAGTGGATATCCTCGTTGTCGCCGGACGCCCCGAGGCAGTTGCCCAGGCTGGCCTGCATACCGCCCTGGGCTGCAGCTGAGTGCGATCGCTTGGCCGGCACCAGGCTCAGCACAATCGCCTTGTGGCCGCGCCGCCTCGCGCCGATGGCGGCGCGCTGGCCCGCCAGTCCACCGCCGATCACCAGTACATCTGTGTGAATGATCTGCATGTTCTAGTCCTCCTCGGTGGCCAGCACGGTGGTGCCCGGCTGGTAGCGCTCGCCAGCGCGATCTGCGTGCTGATACCCGAGGTACATATACGTCAGCAGGCTGGCGCAGCCGAGGGTCAGGAAAAACGCCAGAATGCACCACATCGCACGCTTGCGCCGCCTGCGATGCGCTCGCGGGTTTGCGCCCGTCGGCGGATACCATTTCATCGCCAGCCGGTAGACACCGATGGCCGCGTGCAGGTGCACGGTCACCAGTAGCAGTGCGTATACGATCCAGAAGCGTTCACTCCAGATGCGGTCCGCAGACGCGTAGGGGCCGATGTTCCCCGGTTGGGTAATCACCGTGTACAGGTGCACGCTCACCAGGAAAAACAGCAGGAATCCAGTTACACACTGCACATACCACAGTGTGGTGTCCGGGTGGCGCAATGCCCCCATATGTTGACGCAGTTGCCCGTATTGCCGGCTGCTGCCGGGAAATTTACGCAGGGCCAGCACTGCGTGTACGACCACCAGCGTCAATACCGCGATGCCCACGGCAGATACCAGCAGTGGATACGGCTTGCCAAACAGGGGTTCGCCCTCGAACATTTTGGTGACGCGGTACATCGCGTCCTCGCCCAACAGGATGCTGGACTCGAAGAACATATGCGCCCAGACGAATAGCACCAGCAACAGTCCGGATAGACTTTGCAGTACGTCCACGCGGGCGGGCCAGGCTGATAACTTTCCGGGCATGACAGGTGCGTTCCTGAACAATCGATCTCACAAGGGTGACAGGGTAAACGCCAACGCCGGCCAGTTTCCATGTCCTGCCTCAAGTATAGGCGTGATCGCCGGGTGTGTTGATTGCAGTCAATCCGGTATAATTGTCCGCCGCGCACAGCCGTATCGAGGTTGAAACCATGTCAGATAGTGACCGCATTCCCGTCGTTCAGGTGGGCAGCGGCAGCAAGTTCGTCAACGAGCGCGGCATTACCGCGATCAAGGACGGTATCAAATCGGCGGCCAGCGCCGGAGCGCGGCAACGCAAACCCGATTGGCTGCGCGTGCGCGTGCGCGGAGGTGCCACGTTCGAGAAAGTGCAGGGCATCGTCCATGAACACAGGCTGGCCACCGTGTGCGAGGAGGCCAAGTGCCCCAATATGAGTGAGTGCTGGAGTGCCGGCACGGCCACTATTATGCTGATGGGTGATGTGTGTACCCGGGCCTGTCGTTTCTGCGCTGTCAATACCGGAAACCCCAGGGGCTGGCTGGACGCCGAGGAGCCACAGAACACGGCGCGTTCGGTGCAGTTGATGGGCCTCAAATACGTTGTGCTGACCTCAGTGAACCGGGACGACCTCGCCGATGGCGGCGCCGGGCACTATGCCGAATGCGTCAGGCAGGTGATCGCGCTCAACCCCGACACGGCGGTGGAAGCGCTGACGCCGGACTTCCTGGGCGCATTCAGGGATGTGGAAACCGTACTGGACTCGGGTATTTCGGTGTTTGCGCAGAACATCGAGACGGTGCAGCGCCTGACACACCCGGTGCGCGATCCGCGCGCCGGCTATCAGCAGACACTCGATGTGCTCGCCCACGCCAAGCGCTACCGCCCCGAGGTGTTAACCAAAACCAGCTTGATGCTGGGGCTGGGAGAAACCGAACAGGAGATCATTGCGTGTATGGACGAGCTGCGCGCGGCCCGCGTCGATATCCTCACACTCGGCCAGTACCTGCAGCCCACTCTCAACCATTACCCGATCGACCGCTATGTCAGCCCCGCCCAGTTCGAGACGTACCGACAGTGGGGGCTTGAGAAGGGCTTCCTGGAAGTGGTGTCCGGGGTATTCGTGCGCTCCAGCTACCGGGCTGAACAGGTGTTGGCCAGGAACAATGTCGGCCTTTCCTGACCGCCGCAGTTGACCCTGTGCTGCAGCGATTGAATGCCGCGCCCGTGCAGGGCGTGTCGCTGGCTAATGTCAGCCTGCTGCGGCTGGATCGCGGCGGCGGGCTCGCACCCGGCAACAAATCCTTCAAACTGCAGCCGTATTTCTCCGAGGCCAGCCAGCTGGGCATCCGGCGCCTGGTATCGTTTGGCGGTGCCTGGTCCAACCACCTGCACGCGTTGGCAGCGCTGGGCCACGAGCGGGGGGTCGAGACGGTGGGTATCGTCCGCAGCGGCGCCGATGAGGGTGATACTGCGATGCTGGTGGACGCCCGAGCCTGGGGCATGGAGTTGGTTCGCGTGAGCCGGACGGAGTATCGCCAGCGCCACAACCCGGACTACCAGCGCGCGCTTCGCGAGCGCTTCGCGCCCTGTCTGCTGATTCCCGAGGGAGGCGCCGCCGTCGCGGGCATGGAGGGCTGCAGGGAGATCGGCCGGCTCATCGCGCGGCTGGCGCCGCAGGCGCGGCGCATTGTTGTGCCGGTGGGCACGGGAACGACGCTGGCAGGGCTGGCCTGCAGTGTTGGCGACGGCGTTGGGCTGTATGGCATCTCGGCGCTCAAGGGAGCGAGTGACCTGGAGCAGCGCATCGAGGCACTGTTGCGGGACGCTGCTTCCGACAGCGTGGTCGACTGGTCAATTCGACACGATTTTCACTGCGGCGGCTTTGCCCGCACCAATGGCGGGTTGCGCGAATTCATGCAGGCGTTCGAAGCAGTGCAGGGCATCGAACTGGAGCCCGTCTACACCGCCAAGATGTTGTACGCCATCCAGCAACTGCTGGCGCGGGGTGAGTGGCAGCCGGATACGCCTGTACTGGCAATCCATACCGGTGGACTGCAGGGGCGCCGCGGCTACCCCTGGCTGGGATCCGTGTCCAGTCCGTGAGTTACTGGATGTTACACTGCGTCTTGATCTGGGTGATCTTGGCATCCAGTTTCTTGTTGTACTCACCCGTGCCGATTTCAAAGGTATCTTTCTCGCTGCCACCGAACATGTGCGCTACGGCTCCCACCGGAATGATTGAGCTGGCGCCGTCCTCGATTTCCTGTGAAGTCCGCGCTTTCTCGCTGTTCAGGGTCTTGATATCAGCAGCCGCCGTAGCACAATTCACGGGCTGCTCGAGGCTGGCCTGGACTTCTTTTTCTGGCGCTGGCGCCTGCGCTGAACAGCCGGCCAGCAACGCGAGTGCCAACATGGCGGGGGTGATTGCTTTCATAGAGCTTCTCCAAAATAGTGCGGTACAGGGTTGTTTGTCGCCACCAGGCCTCGCCTGTTGCGGCCACAATATAGTGGCATAAGTGCCGGCGTAGGTCTGCTTTTTTTCAGCGGCGTTGCCATGTTGCCGGCGATGTGCCATGCCAGCGCAGCCGATGACGGCCACGGTGTCAGGCGACGGCGTTCAGGGAGTAGGGCAGTGCTGCCAGTTCGGATTTGCCCAGCAGTTGTGCGTAGGTGTTTTCCAACTCGTGGCAGGCATTGCGAATATTCCCTATTGCGTCGCTGGGTATCGGAGGCAGCACCGTGACGCGGATAGTGGCCGGCCGTATCAACAAACCCCCATTGGGCAGGGCATCCTTGACGTTGTGCAGCACGATGGGGACGATGGGTACTCCGGCCTTGCGGGCCAGGAAAAATGCGCCGTGTTTGAACGGTTGGATATTGCCCAGTGTACTGCGGCTGCCCTCGGGTGCAATGACCAGCGAGCGACCACTCTTGAGTACCGCCAGCGCTCGCTGCAGGACCTCCCGTTGATCGGCATCGTCGCGGTCGACAAAAATGGTGTCGGCCTGGCGCAGCAGGTTGCCTATCACCGGTGTCCCCGCCATCTCTTTTTTGCACATGGCGACAACATCCTCGCGCAGCAGATGCGCCAGCACCATTGAGTCCAGCAGGCTCTGGTGATTGAAGACAAGAACTGCCGGGCGTTGCTGGCGCAGGTTGGCGAGCCCCTCAATCTCAAAGTCCAGTCCGGCAAACGCGCTGCCGATATCGCCGAACAGCCGTGTGAGCTGATTCGCCGAGCGGTAGGGCGAGCGGCCGAAGCGTTTGCTCAGCATGCCATACGCGGTTGTCCCGATAATGGTCTGTGCGGTCAGCACGGTGCGCGCGATACTTTCCACGCTGGGCATGCCACGGGTGGAGAATGCCAGTTGCGGCCACTGTTGGGTGCGGGCGTGAGCGCCCAGTTTGTCTGAGGGGTTCACCGCCACAGGATGCCCGACTTTGCGCAGCAGCGGCAGGTCGTCGCTGGAGTCCGAGTAGAACCAGCAGTTGTCCAGCGTCGCTTTGTGCAACCGGGTGCTGCGCTGTGCAGCCAGAACTTTTCCCTCACCGAAGCACATGGGCGCGATGACCTGGCCGGTGAATCGCCCGTTCACCACTTCCAGTCGGGTGCAATGAATTTCATCGATGCCGAGGACACGCGCGACCGGCTCAACCTGGTAGCGGCTGGCGGCACTGATAATGACCAGTTTGTGGCCGGCAGCGCGATGTGCCTCCACCAGCGCGACTGCTTCGCGATAGAGTGTCTTGGCCAGGTGCTTGCGATAGGCCTGCTCCCCGATATCGCGCAGCACTGATTCCGAAACCCCGGTCAGGGCTTTGCTGAGGCGCTTGACGAGGCGGTGGTAATTGCCGCCGGAACTGAATACCTTGTGTTTGACGATGTCCTGCACGACCTTGGTCGCCTGGCGCAGTTTGCCGCGGCGGGCGCCCTGTTCTGCTGTTTCACGGGCGACTGCCAGAATGGAGTAGCCTGCGATCAGCGTCCGGTCGAGGTCAAAGAAGGCAATTGTCGGCTGGTGACCGCTGGCGGCGGCAATGGTCTGCAGTTGGTAGTCAAGCGCTGTCATGGTTTACCCCTCCGCGCGCGGCGGATGCTGGCGAGTGGTATGGCGGTATGTGTCTGTCGCCCATTGACAGTGGGAGATGCAAGAATCCGGCCAGCACACAGCGTAGTGCTTGCAGATGTCAATTTTATGGCAATAACACGCTAATACAGGGGTGATCGTTCACAGGTGCGGTGTTTCCGCGCGGCCGTGGTGCCGCCTTTTGGTGCCTGTGCGCACCGGCTTGAGGCGTACAGCGGTGTTTGCCGGGCGCCCCTCCACCACTGTGTCTAACGGTACAGTGGTGGAACCATGAGGCGTAATGTCAGGGGCTGGGGGCGGGCGGTGTTTTCAGTGCAAAACCATCGATACCTGTTGCTTTCTGGACCGAGAAGAAGGCGCTATAGGTGACATTTTCCACAGTCCAGTAGGCAACGTAATCGCCATAGAAGGCAGTGATGTGAAACTGTCCATCCTCGCCGGACACGACGTCCACATTGGTTCGCCATTCATTGTTCAGCAGCGAGAACACCGCCTCGCCATGACGCGTGACGGCGCGGTCGTTATCCCAGAAGCCAACATTGAACTCGTCCCGTCCGGCCACCTTGTTCCAGGGCCCCCAGAACACCACCATGTCAACGGCCGGATGACCCCACCAGAGTCGCATCAGCGCCTCGGCCTGGGCTGCGCGCAGTTCAGGCTCTTCCGGGGCGATGAAATTGGTTTCTGTGATGTGAATCGGCAGGCCAGTTTCAGCGAGGATGTCTAACGCCTCGGCGTACTCGGCGATGTTGGTGCGCCCACTGATATCCCGGGTCGGGTCTGCAAAGGACAAGGTGGGAGCGAAATGGCCCTGCTGGCCGATGGCGGCAATCGGGATGTCCATGGCCTGCAACTGCATGATACGGTCGCGGACATCGGCTGCGGTTGGGGAGTTGAAACCGGTAAACACCTCGACTATCCACTCGTTGAACACCAGTGCGACATTGGGATCTATCTCGTGGGCCCACCGATACGCGTCTTCCACGATTTGTGGTCCGAGTCGATCTATAAACCACTGTGCCAGCGGTTGCAGCGTTTCATTGGTGACATCCCAGTACGCAAGCCGCCCCTTGAAATGAGCGACGCTGTCCTGGATGAAAGACCTGAGGATGCGTCGCAGCTCCGCAGCCTCCCCGGCAGTGAGGTCAGTGGAGGGGAATTTCTCCTCGGCCCATTTGGGCAGTGCGGCGCTGGATAGCGGCATCGGCAGGCCCCACAGCAGGGTGTGCCCTTTCACTGCGAAACCGTTGTCTTGTGCCCAGGCGACATTGGCATCGGCTTCGCTGAAATCCCTGACACCCTCACTGGGCTCTACCACACCCCACTTGGCATCGCTCTCAAGCACCGCCAGGCTGAAGTGCTCTGACATGCGGGCGGTATACCACTGCAAGTCATCCGGGTCCCGGAAGCGTTTCAGCTCTATGGGAAAGCCAAAGGTATAACCGTGGCGGAGCTGGCGAACGGATACCTCGGTACCGGGCTGGTCGACCCAGAAGTTGACAGTGGTAGCGCGCAGCTCGGCAGCACGGGCATTCGCGGCGGCAACAACCTCCTGTTCAAGCGGTTCCAGCAGTGCCAGGTTCGCGGGTTCGCCCAGCGGCAGGTTCGGCAGGCTGGGGGCGCCCTCGCTGACTGCGAGTTCCGCAAAATTCGCCGGCTGTTGCCCGGTGATGCGGGGACTGTTTGCATCATTGGAACTGCAGCCACCGACAGCGGTGGCGACAATCAGGGCGACAGCATACCGGTCGCAGCGGCATCGAGATGACCACATTGGAAGCCCACTCCTGTTATTCTTTATTTACGCTGTAGTGTACACAATTCCGACACCGGGTGGCCTGTGCGTGCGACGGTACAGCTAGCCGCCAAACTGATAGCTGACCTGTACGTACGCGCCGCGAGGCTGCCCGACGAAGTAGCGGTATTCACCGAAACCGTAGTCCGCGCGTTCGGCGTACTCCACGTCCAGCAGGTTGGTCAGTCGCAACCCGGCGGACCAGCGCCGTGTCAGCGCGCTGGTGAGGCGCAGGTTGAGCAGCGAGTGACCGTTGTACTGGTGCTCGTTCTCGGGCTCCAGGTAGTAGGAATCCATATACACCCACTCCAATTCGGCGCGGCTGTCGCGCCCGGCCAGCGTCGAGAAATCCCAGCCGAGGCGGGCGCTGCCGAAGGCCCTGGGTGAGGTGTCGATGTCATTGCCCTTGATATCACCGTCACTGCCCAGCAGTTCAATGTGGTTGTCGTAGGTGTGGGAGGCGTAGTTGGCATCAAGCCCCAGCGACCATTGCTCACTGAGCAGGAAATCCACGCTTAGCTCGGCGCCGTAGTGATTGGTCTGGGCGCCACTGACATTTTGCCGGTCGGCATCCTGGAAGATCACATCGTCCTTGTTCATGTAGTACACGGCGACGTCATACCGCGTGCTGCGCTGCCAGTAGCCGCGCAGGCCCAGTTCCACATTGTCGATTTTCTCGGAGTCCAGGTCCGCGCTCTCCTGGCCGGACTGCAGCCGGTACAGCTCGGCAGCCTGCGGTGCGCGAAAGCCGTGGGCGTAGCGCAGGTAGACGATGTGGTCCTCGGTGAGGCTGTAGCTGACGCCGGTATTGAAGGACCAGTCGGAGAAATCGTCCTCGCGGTCGGCGGGCCGGTAGAACCGGCAGGCGCTGGCGTCAGGGCCGCAGGGTGCGCCGTCGTCGGTGCGGTTATGGTAGTCGTAGTTGGTGTACTCGAAACGCACCCCGGCATCGAATTCCCACGGCGAGGCAAACTGTGTGCGAAGCTGGCTGTAGAGCGCGGCGACACTGGCATCCACCTGGTAGTCGTAGTGCACACCCACTGGCTGGTTGGGCCCGAACGCCTCATCCTGGGTCTCTTTCAGGGTGGCGTCGGTGTACTCCAGGTCGATGCCGTTCACCCAGTGCAGGGTGCTGGTGTCGGTGTTCACTGTAGTGCGCAGCCCGAGGCTGTCGTGGGCGTTCTTCTCCACCGGCTGCCAGGCCAGGAAATGCTGCAGGAACTCCATATCGTTGGCGCGCAGGTAGGGTGTGACTGTCAGCGTGTTATTGTCGTCGAGGGCCAGGCTTGCAGCGCTGTACAACCGCACCGACCAGGCGTCGCGGTAGGCGTCGGGATTGGGGTTGCTTTTGCTCAGGTCGCCGTCGCGATAGGCTTTGTAACCGGCTATGTAGCCGGCGGTGTCCTGTTTCAGGTTGGCGCTGTCCAGCACGGTCTGGATATGCCAGCGCTGGCCGCTGTAATCGTGTCGCACAATCGCCTTCTGCTGGTCGTAGCCGGAATCATCTTTATAGCCGCCGTCGGTGGTCGCATTGGCGCTGACGCTGATGCCGTGGCGACCAATGGTGTCGCTGTAGCGGTACTTGGCGCGGTAGTAGTCGTAGGGGCCGCCCTCCAGTGACAGCAGGCTGTCCAGCTGTTCGGTCGGGGCGGCACTGATGATGTTGATCACACCATGCATCGCGCTGGAGCCGTACAGGGCTGTGGCGGGGCCACGTATCACCTCGATGCGGCCGGCCTGTTCAAAATTGGCATCGAACAGCTGGTTGACGTTGCAAAATCCCGGCGCGCGCAGGCTGATGCCATCTGCTGCGGAGAAAAACGCCCCGCAACTGCCGCTGCCGGTCAGCACGGGTGAGCGCAGCGCGATGATGCTCTCCTGGCCGTTGCCGCGACTGATCCATGCCCCCGGCACACGCTGCATGATCTCGTTGATGTGCACCGGGTCCACCAGCGCAAGGGTCGCCGCGTTGACGGTGGACCAGGACAGCGGCATTTTCAGCGCGTCCTCCTGCACCCGGCTGGCGGTGACCAGCACGTTTTCCTCCACCGGTTCAGCACGGGCCGGCAGTGCCAGCAGCAACAGGCTCGCAGGGACAAGGTAGTTCAGGCGCCGTCGATGTCGGGAGGGCATGGGGCAGACCGGTGGCCAGGGAGAGGCAGATTGTAGCGGATTCAGCCCGGCATCCCAATGGGGCTGTATCCGGGCTGGGCGGCGGTGAAAATTTCGGTATACTTCCGCGCTTTGTTGCGCCCGCCAGAGACCAAAGGACGTCTGCATGTTGAAAAATGCCTTGATAGCGCTGCCGTGCACGCTGCTGATTCTGAGCGGCTGTGCGGAGTTTGATGCCTGGAGCTCGGGCCTCGGTGCCGCTGCGACCCCGCCCGCTGCCGCAGCGCCTGCCGACCGCCTGTATCTTGCCCAGAACACGCCCGCAGACCTGGCAGTGTATCGCCGGGTCTATATCGCGCCCGCGAACCTGGCCAACATGCAGGTGATCCAGCCCGAGGGCGCCCGCACTGACCCCGAGTGGTGGGTGACGGAGAGCGAGGACACGCTGTTGCAGCGCACCATCGCACATGAATTCACGCTGGCACTCACCTATGGGCTGGACTTCACGATTGTGAACAACCCGCAAGAGGCGCAGCTGATTGTCAATACTGCGGTGGTCGCTGTCCACCCTGATGAGGCCCGCGCAACGGCTGCCGGCGCCGGCCAAACCGGTGGCTCCATCACGGTGAGCCTGGCGGTGGTCAACGTCGCTACCGAGAAGGTGCTGCTGCGGTCTGTGGATACCCGGGCCAGCGAGAATATCTGGGCGTTCAACGAGGTGAATGGCGAAGACCCGGCACTCAATGCGGTCTTTGCCAGCTGGGGTGCTGATCTGCGGCGCGGCATTTTGGCGTTGCAGGGGCGCACGGATACCACGCCCATGCCCGCCGGTGGACCCTACTGAGTCGCGATGTCGCGCTTGCGTCGCCACTGTCGACAGATGCCGGCGGCGTCTGGATACGCTAGAGTCGGGTATGGATAGTCCCGCGCTCAATCTCTCGCTCTCGCAGTTGGCCCTGGCGTTGGTGCCTGTTGTGATCACACTCGTGATTCTGTTCAAGTGGTCTTATGACCTCGGGCACGCCGTCTACGCCCTCGCGCGCATGCTGGCACAGTTGCTGCTCATCGGTTATGTGCTGGCGTGGATTTTCGGTGCCGGCAACGGCGTGTTGGTGATGTTGGTACTGGCCATCATGCTGCTCGCTTCCAGCTGGATTGCACTGGGCACGGTGCCGCAGCAGCGCCGCGCGCTGTTGACCGCCGCGGTGCTGTCCATCACCGTGGGCGGCGGCCTGACGCTGGCACTGGTTACCCAGGCTGTGCTGCAGATCAAACCCTGGTACCTGCCCAACTATATGATTCCACTGGCGGGTATGGTATTTGCGAACGCGATGACGGCGGTCAGTCTGGCGGCGGAGCGACTGTACGCTGAGCTGGCACACGGTTCAGCCTGGGAGTCGGCCCGGTTGACGGCGTACCAGGCGGCGATGATACCGGTCATCAATTCCCTGTTCGCCGTCGGCCTGGTCTCGCTGCCGGGTATGATGACCGGGCAAATCCTGTCGGGGGTGTCGCCGCTGGTGGCCGCCCGCTACCAGATCGTGGTGATGTGTATGATTTTTGCCTCCTCCGGAATCTCTACGGCGCTGTTTCTCGCCATGATCCGGCGCAGGGTAAGCGCCGCGCCGCGCGACTGAGTCCGTGTAGACCTGTTCCTGCAGCGACAGGTGGGTCCGGGAGCTGTGTGACCCTGCGCCTGTTCCCGGCTTTGCAAGGTGATCTATACTCCGTGTAAGGTGAGTGAGATATGGCCGCAATGATATACAGATACCTGTTGTTACTGCTCTCGGTGTATGCGCTGAGCACCACCGCCCGCGCGGACGCCTGGCTGATTGAGGTGGACGGCGCGATAGGCCCCTCGATTGCAGACCACTTCGTGCGCGGGCTGGAACAGGCCGAGGCTGCCAATGCGGAGCTGGTGATCATGCGCATTGACACCCCGGGCGGACTGGATACAGCGATGCGTGAGATGATCAAGGCGATGCTGGCGACACCGCTGCCGGTGGTGGCCTACGTTGCGCCCGGCGGTGCCCGCGCAGCGAGTGCCGGCACCTACCTGCTGTATGCCGCCAGTGTCGCCGCGATGGCACCCGGTACCAATCTGGGCGCAGCGACGCCGGTGCAGATGGGCAAGCCTGAGTTGCCGCAGTTCGGCAAGGAGCGCACAGCGGAGGACCCTGCCACAGGGGAGTCGTCCGCACCGCAGCCCGCAACGGCGATGGAACACAAAATCGTCAATGATGCCGTGGCCTACATACAGAGCCTGGCGCAACTGCGCGGTCGCAACGCCCGGTGGGCGGAACAGGCGGTGCGCGACGGTGCCAGCCTGTCGGCGAATGCGGCGCTCAAGCAGGGCGTGATTGAGATCATCGCGTCCTCGATACCGGACCTGCTGGTGCAGCTGGACGGCCGGGAGGTTCCCGCTGGGCAGGGCACTGTGGTGCTGAATACCGCTGACCTCGCGGTCTACCAGCACCCCGTCGATTGGCGCAGTGAATTCCTGGCCGTCATCACTGATCCCAATGTCGCGTACATCCTGATGCTGGTCGGTGTCTATGGGCTGCTGCTGGAGTTCTACAATCCCGGCGGTGGCCTGCCGGGTATCACCGGGGCGATCTGCCTGTTGCTGGCGCTGTACGCGTTCCAGACCCTGCCCGTCAGCTATGCCGGGTTGGGGCTGATCCTGCTCGGGATAGCCCTGATGACTGCCGAGGCCTTCAGCCCCAGTTTCGGCGTGCTGGGCCTGGGGGGGCTGG
The DNA here is from genome assembly GCA_020443425.1 of Halioglobus sp. Classification (GTDB taxonomy): domain Bacteria; phylum Pseudomonadota; class Gammaproteobacteria; order Pseudomonadales; family Halieaceae; genus Marimicrobium. Next base: position 12,296 of record JAGRIE010000019.1, on the reverse strand, counting down.
TGGCATTTGTGGTGGGTTCGGTGCTGCTGATGGATACCGAGATGCCCGCCTACCAGATCGCTCTGCCGGTGATACTGGGCGTGTCAGTATTCAGCGCGGTACTGCTGGTGCTCGGTGTTGGCCTGATGATGCGGGCGCGCCAGCGGCCGGTACGCAACGGGCTGGACCACTTGGTTGGCGCCACCGCAGAAGTGGAGGCGGTGCCCGGTGGAGTCCCCCGTGTCAACCTTGACGGTGAATTATGGACGGTAGCCTGCGAGGATTCGCTGGCGCCACATGATAGAGTGACGGTCGAATCGATCGACGGCCTGACGCTGCACGTCAGCAAACACAAAGAGGGGTAATAACTGTGTTCGGATTTCCGTTTTTAGGCATCATTCTCTTCCTGGTAGCCGCGCTGCTGTTTGCCATGTTTCGCGTACTGCGCGAGTACGAGCGCGGGGTTATTTTTATGTTGGGCCGCTTTTACAAAATCAAGGGCCCCGGCTTGATCATCATCATTCCCGTGTTGCAACAGATGGTGAAGGTCGACCTGCGTACCATTGTGATGGATGTGCCGACCCAGGATGTGATTTCGCGCGACAATGTGTCAGTGCAGGTCAACGCGGTGATCTACTTCAAGGTTGTGGACCCTGAGCGCGCCATTGTGCAGGTTGAGAACTATCTCGAAGCCACCAGCCAACTGTCACAGACCACGCTGCGCTCGGTGCTGGGCCAGCACGAGCTGGACGATATGCTGGCCGAACGCGAGCGCCTGAACGCGGATATCCAGAATATACTGGACAAACAGACGGCGGCCTGGGGCATCAAGGTGGCCAATGTGGAAATCAAGCATGTGGACCTGAACGAAAGTATGGTGCGGGCGCTGGCGAAACAGGCCGAAGCTGAGCGTGAGCGGCGCGCTAAGGTCATTCACGCGATGGGCGAAGCCGAGGCATCCGAGAAACTGGCGGAGGCCGCCAAAGTACTGTCGGCACAGGACCAGGCGATACAACTGCGGTACCTGCAGACGCTGGTCGAGATTGCCGGCGACAAGAGTTCGACACTGGTCTTTCCGGTACCGATAGATTTGCTGGATAAACTGCGCTCCTGAGCGCGGAAGGGCCTGGTGCAATTGGAACAGGAAGTAAACAGGCGGCAGTCATGCTGAGTTGGAAAGATTTTGGTAAAGCGCACCGGTGGCTGTACCGTGTCAGTGGCGGGCGTATCGGCGCCCGTATGGGCGGCATCGATGTGGCGCTGGTCGAGACCATTGGTCGCAAGAGTGGCCTGCCGCGCTGTGTGCCGATAGCCTGCTACCCCTACCGGGATTCCATTGTGGTCTCTGCATCGAACAGCGGGAAGGACAGCCATCCGGTGTGGTACCTCAATATGCAGGCCAACCCGGTGGTGCAGGTGCAAAGAGGCAGGCAGCGCTACCGGGCCATCGCCGAGGATGTCCCCGATGAGGAGCGTGACGCACTGTGGAAAAGCATTATCGCGAGCAACAAGCACCAAAGTGCTTACCAGGCGAAGGCGCAGCGCAAAATTCCATTGGTGTGGTTGCGCAGGGAGGGATAACGCCGGCGTGTAACTGTATTCTCACGGCCGCGCCCCATCATTCCGGGGGTACAGTGTGCACTCATTCGGAAGCCCCTGGCTCGTCACCGGGGTCATCCCCGAACCAATCGAGCATTTTGCCGGCCGTTTTCTCGCGCACGTCGTCGTTGATATAGGCCGCCACCGCGGCAATGGCCAGTACCAACACCCCGAGATCATCAGCGTAGCCAACCCCCGGTGCGAGATCGGTGATCGCGTCCAGCGGTACGATAAAGTACCCGAGTGCGGCGGCGATAGTCCCCTTGGCCCAGGCCGGCGCTTTTTCCTGCTGGGCCGCGTAGTACAGCAACAGCGCTTTCTCGACCACCTCTTTGCCAGCGGTAGTGGCATAGCGCTTCAGCTTGCTCCAGAAGCCACTCTCGGAATAGGCGATTTCAAACTTGTTCTGCTTTTCCATGATTCACTGTCCTCTAGCCGAATAACCAGGGTGCCAGTTCGTCGCGGTTTTCCACCACGATTTGCTGAGCTGTGGGGTCTTCCGCCGGTTCGCCGGGTTTGATGTGCAGTAATTGCAACACATAGGGCACCAGTCGCGCACGGGTCGGGATCGCCAGCGCGCCGTCCACCATACCGTAGTCAACCTCCACCACTTCACGCTGCGCCGCGCTCAGCCGTGGATCGGGAGTAATGCGAACCACCACTTGCGTGTGCCACTCCGTATCGCCGTCGCTGCCGTGCCCGGATTCGTCCATGATTTCAGGAATATCGCGAAAGCGGCTCAGCACGAAGTCACGGTAGCTGCTGTTCTTTTCGCACCAGGCCCGCACGTGCCACCGCAGGCCACTGTAGACCAGTGTATGGGGCACAATGATGCGCCCCTCGCGGTCCGGGTGGTTGAGCGAGACATAGTCGACCTCAAGCCGGCGCTGCTGCCGCGCGGCCTGCATGATGGGGCGCAGTACCTCGGGTTTGACATCACGCACCGGTACTGACAGTACCTCGACATTGGCGACATCCAGCGACAGTGATTCGAATACGTTCATCAGTTCATTATTGCGCGCCATCAGGTGCAGGTATTCATCCGCCAGTCCCTGCGTCACTTGCGGTGTGAAGCCGGTGGTGGGCTTGTAGCCCTTGAGGTATTTGTCGTATTCGAGATTGCCGGGGCCTACCTCACGGATATAGTTGTTGATGTCTTTGCTGGCCTGTTGCCGGCCGATGCCGAAGGTGTCGCACAGGTGCCGTGTTGTCAGCCTGCCTTCCCACAGGGCGAGGGTTTCAATAAAACGGTAGCGCAGGAGAAGATCCCAGCGGAACGGCCATTTAGCGTCTTGAGGGCTTGCCATACATACTGCTCATGTGACTGACTGCGTTGGGAGTATAGAGTGCTGGGCAGCACAATTGTACCAGCCGGTGCTATTTGTCATCTCTGCTGACAGGGTCGGGCCACGTCCCCGGTGTCACGAAAAAGCGACTGGTTTCTGTACCCTCGCGGTCCAGTGCGGCGACCAGCGCGGGATAGTGATCGCTCCGCCAGAGCGCATGCAACCGCTGGCGCAATTGCTGTCGGTCCAGTCTCTGGTCGGGCGGGGCGCAGTACACCGGGCTCAACCAGCACATTTTGGGCAGTACGGTATAGCACGCGGCCGCCAGGGTCGCACAGCAGGCGTCGAGCTGCTGTGCAGTCACCCAGCGGCTCATAGTGCACTCGCTGTTATACGAGGGCGGTGGCGGCGGGGCATCGACAGGTGGCTGGAACAGATAGCCTTTGAGCGCAATTTCCCGTGCCAGTTCGCCCAACCCCCGCTGCGCCAGCACCGCTTTGGCCGCCGCCGTGTCCGCCAGTAAAATCTGGCGCTGCAGGAGTTGCTCCAGCTTCGTTGCCAGGCGATCGCGTTGATCCGGCCCCAGCCATTCATACGCGGTTGCCGGTGTCGTGGTATCGCCGCCGCGCGGCACCCCGAGAAAGTACTTCACTGCCAGTTCCAGGTGCACATGGCGGGCGCGCACCCTGTCATAATAGATGCAGTCGAACTCGCCCAGCGTCGTGCCGTTGTCGTGTATCGGCAGGTTGTGTGCCACCAACTCGATGTCCGGGTCCCTCTGCAGGAAAAAATGCCAGAGTAGCTCAAAGTAAACACCCAACCTGTGGCTGGGCCGCTTCGACAGGTGCTCCAGCAGTGGTGCGGGATCGTGGTCGAGGCGTTGTAGCCAGTCCAATCTGGACGCTGTCGGTGTCAATGAGCAGGCCGATATCGCAGTTGTCGCGGGCGCAGCTGTGCCCCATGTCGCATCGGCGATATGCAGCAGCGGGGGTGCGAAGCAGGCCCATGCGAGATCCCGCACGGCTTGTGTCTGGTAGGAAAAATTGATGATCGCTGCGCTACACTGTGGGTTCATGGTTATAATAGCAGCCCCTGGGGTAGAGCAGCAGCGTCAATGCAGGCATCTTTCAAGACAATTGGTTTGGCCGGTCGCAGCCGGCAGCGTGGACAGACGGGAGTGCTCAGGGACTTGATCGGGCTGCTGGAAGCGCGTGGCCTGGACGTGATCCTGGAAGATGCACTGGGGGATGTACTGCCGGATCACGCCACGCATCTGGCCTCTCTGGACGATATCGGCGCCGCCGCTGACCTGGTGATTGTGGTTGGCGGCGATGGCAGCCTGCTCAGTGCAGCGCGCACGCTGGCGAAGTTTGATACCCCGGTGCTGGGGGTCAATCGCGGCCGGCTGGGTTTTCTCACTGATATCATGCCCGATGACATCTCCGAGCAGATACCCGCTGTGCTGGATGGAGGCTTTGAGCGGGAAAGCCGGTTTCTGCTGGATGCCCAAGTGCGGCGCGAAGGCGAGGTGGTCGGGCGCGGTGAAGCGCTGAACGATATTGTGGTCAACTCCGGTTCCTCCGCCCAGATGATCGAGTTCGAGCTGTGCATCAATGGGGATTTTGTCTATCGCCAGCGCGCAGACGGGCTGATTGTGTCGACTCCGACCGGTTCCACCGCCTACTCGCTGTCCGGCGGGGGACCCATCATGCATCCCGCGCTGGATGCAATCGTGCTGGTGCCGATGTTCCCTCACGCGCTCAGCAGCCGGCCCATCGTGGTTGATGGCAATTCGGAAATCCGGCTGGATATCCTCGCTCGAAACCGCATTCACCCGCCAGTGACCTGCGACGGCCGCGCCACTGTGAAAGCGCGGCCTGGCGATTCTGTACATATCACCAAGTATCCGCACCGGCTGACGTTATTGCATCCGCTGGGTCACAGCTTTTATGCCAGTTGCAGGGATAAACTGCGCTGGAGCAATGCGTTGGTCAATTGATGGCGGATTTTTACCCGGCCCTCAATGTCGCCGTTGAGGAAGACCTGCTGCCCCTGAGCGCACTGTTGCACCAGCGCGGTGTGATGCACCGTATCTTTGAAGAAGGTGGGCAGCAGGTGGTGATGGTCGCGCGCGCCGACCAGGCTGCGCAGGTGCAGGAGCTCTACCGCGCCTGGCGCGCGGGTGAGGTGCGTATCGAACTGTCACGGCGGGAACAGGCCCCGGCAGCTGTGGCGACCGGCGCGATTCAGTGGCGGCAGGTGCCGGTGACCCTGGCCCTCATCGTGTTGAGTTTTTGCGGTTTTCTGCTGGTCTACCTGCACGCGCCGCTGGGGTGGCTGAGTTACCTGACATTTTCCCCGATCCGGGAAGCCGGGGGGCAGCTGGTGTTCGGGAGTATGAGTGACCAGTACTGGCGCCTGGTGACGCCGGTCTTCATACATTTTGGCTGGCTGCACATCGTTTTCAACAGCCTGTGGCTGTGGGACCTGGGAGGCCGGGTGGAGCGGGTGCTCGGTCACTTCAATATGTTCATGCTGTTCCTGGTGATCGCTATTGTCTCCAATGTCAGCCAGTTCGGGTTTGGAGGCGCGGGCCTGTTCGGCGGGATGTCCGGTGTTGTCTACGGCATGTTGGGTTTCTCCTGGGTGGCGCCACTGCTGCAGCCACAGTGGTCTATCCAGCCGTCCCGCAGCATTATGATCCTGATGGTCGGCTGGCTGGTCGCTTGCATGCTGGGTGTGGTGGAGGTGCTTGGCTTTGGCGCAATCGCCAATGCGGCGCATGTCGGCGGCCTGTTGTGCGGCGCCGTGCTCGGCGCTGTGTTCGGTCTTTTTTCCAAGTACAATCACACGGCCTGAGTGTATGAGCGAGTCCATGGATTACCAGCAGACGATTGCAAACATGTCGCCCGAGGTCTACCAGCGCCTGCTGCGCGCGGTTGAACTCGGCAAATGGCCCGATGGCAGGGTGCTGACGGGTGAGCAGCGTACTCATGCGATGGGGGCAATTATTGCCTGGGGTGAGCTGCACCTGCCGGAACAGGAGCGTGTCGGTTATATCGAGAAGAAAGAAAAAGCCGGTGAGCAGTGCGACACACCGCTGGAAACCCCCCTGAAGTGGAGAGAGTAGGTGGCTGATTTACTGGCGACAGGCGCAGTGCGCAAGATGAAAACCGGGTTGGCAGAACCCGTGCTGTACACCATGGTACTGGGCGGGCACGATATCCCACTGAACCCCTATCTGGGCAAGCGTTTGCAACTGGAATACCACGGTGTCATCAATTGTATCCACTGCGACCGCAAGACATCCAAGAGCTTCAACCAGGGCTACTGTTATCCCTGTTTTAAAACGCTCGCACAGTGCGACAGCTGCATCATGAGCCCGGAAAAATGTCACTACGCCGCAGGCACCTGCCGCGAGCCGGAGTGGGGCGAGCAGCACTGTATGATTGATCATTTCGTCTACCTGGCCAACACCTCCGGCATCAAGGTCGGCATCACGCGGGGCTCGCAGGTCCCCACACGCTGGATGGACCAGGGCGCTACCCAGGCGCGGCCCATCTTTCGCGTCTCCAGCCGGCTGGCATCCGGGCTGGTGGAGACGACCTTCAAGGCACATATCGCGGACAAGACCAACTGGCAGGCGATGTTGAAGGGCGATGCCGAGCCCGTGGACCTTGAGGCCGTGCGCGCGCAGCTGATGGCGGAGTGCGCTGCAGAGCTGGACGCGCTGGTGCAGACTCACGGCATCCAGTCGATCACGGAACTGCCCGACGCGCCCGATGTCCATATCCGGTACCCCGTGCTGGAGTATCCGGCCAAAGTGAAGTCACTCAACCTGGACAAGACACCGTCTGTTGGCGGCACCCTGTTGGGCATCAAGGGCCAGTACCTGATGTTTGATACCGGTGTCATCAATATGCGCAAGTACGGTGGCTACAATGTGTCCCTGCAACTGATAGAGTAAACCTATGCGCGACGCCAATCCTGTATCGATATTTCTCAAGGACTACCAGTCACCGGCCTACTACATCGGTCGCACGGAACTGCATGTCGAACTGTACGAGGACTGCGCCATTGTGACCTCGCGGTTGCACCTGTTGCGCGACGCCGGGGTGGCCATCGGCGAATCGCTGGAACTGCAGGGCGAGGAACTGGAGCTGCTGTCGGTAGCCATCGACGGTGTGACGCTGGAGCCGTCTGAGTACCGGGTCAGCGACGAGTCACTGTTGATACACTTTGTGCCGGAGCAGTGCATCGTCACCTGCCGCACGCGGATCCAGCCGCAGCTGAACACCTCGCTGTCCGGACTGTACCGGTCGCGGTCCCTGTTTTGCACCCAGTGCGAGGCCGAGGGCTTCCGCAGGATTACCTACTATCTCGACCGACCCGACGTGATGTCGGTGTTCACGGTGACCATAGAGGCCGATCGCGAGCGCTATCCGGTACTGCTCAGCAACGGCAACCTGTTTGACAGTAAGACACTGCCGGAGGGGCGTCACCAGGCGGTCTGGCACGACCCCTTCCCCAAGCCGGCCTACCTGTTTGCCCTGGTTGCGGGTGAGCTGTCCTGTGTCGAGGACCACTTCACTACCATGGGGGGACGTGAGGTCACGCTGAAAATTTATGTGGAGGAGAAAGACCTCGACAAGTGTGGGCACGCGATGCGCTCGCTACAGCAGTCGATGCGCTGGGACGAGGAGGCCTACGGTCGCGAGTACGACCTGGACATCTTCAACATCGTGGCCGTGGATGATTTCAATATGGGGGCGATGGAGAACAAGAGCCTCAATATCTTCAATACCTCCTGTGTCCTGTGCAGCCCGGAAACCACCACCGACCTGGGGTTCCAGCGCGTGCAGGCCATCGTGGCGCACGAGTACTTCCATAACTGGAGCGGCAACCGCGTGACCTGCCGCGACTGGTTCCAGCTCAGTCTCAAGGAGGGCTTCACGGTGTTCCGGGACTCGCAGTTCTCGGCGGATATGGGCTCACCCACGGTCAAGCGGGTGGAGGACGTGAACATGCTGCGCACCGCGCAGTTCGCCGAGGACGCCGGCCCGATGGCCCATCCGGTGCGTCCCGAATCCTATATGGAGATCAACAATTTCTATACCCTGACAGTGTATGAAAAAGGTGCCGAGGTGGTGCGCATGATTCATACCCTGTTGGGTCCCGAGCAGTTCCGCCGCGGTTCGGATCTCTATTTTGACCGCCACGATGGCCAGGCCGTCACCTGTGAGGATTTTGTGCGCGCGATGGAAGATGCCAGCGGGGTGGATCTCACCCGGTTCCGCAACTGGTATTCGCAGGCGGGAACACCTCGCCTGGCCGTCAGTGATGAGTACGATGAGGCGGGCCAGCGCTATTCACTGCATGTCGCCCAGTCATGCCCCGGCACGCCCGGACAGGCAGAGAAGCCGGCGTTTGTGATCCCGCTGGCCATGGGCCTGCTGGGCGATGCGGGCAACCTGCCTCTGCGACTGGCGGGGCAGTCGCCCGATCCGGAGACCGGTGATAACACCCACCTCGTGCTGACAGTAGACCAGCCGCAGCAGACATTCGTGTTTGAGGGCGTCGCCGAGCGCCCGGTACCGTCACTGTTGCGCGGATTTTCCGCCCCCGTGCGCCTGCACTACGAATACAGCAAAGCCGATCTCTGTGCGCTGATGCGCCGCGACGACGACGGCTTTGTGCGCTGGGACAGTGCCCAGGCGCTGGCTACCCGTGTGATCCGCGAAGTGGAGGCACAGCTGGTGGCGGCAGAAGACCCTGTGGTGGACCCGTTGCTGGTCGCCGCCGCCGGCGATCTGCTGCAGGATGAGTCACTGGATCCGGCGCTGGTCGCAGAGATGCTGCGCCTGCCGAGCGAGGATTACCTGGCCGAACTCGCCAGCCAGGGCGACGGCGCCAATGTCGACACCATACATCGCGCGCGTGACTGCGTGCGTGCCGCGCTTGGATCAGCGCTGGAGACAGCACTGCTGGCGCGCTACCAGTCGCTGGCAGTACAGGGTCCCTACGCGCCCGATGGCGAGCAGATCGCCGCACGCAGCCTGCGCAACGTCTGCCTCAGCTACCTGGTCGCCGGCAACCGTGACCACCTGTCCCTGGCGACCAGCCAGTACCGGGCGGCAGACAACCTGACCGATCGCCTGGCCGCACTGCGAGAGATCGGGTTTTACGGCGATGACGCCCAGCGCGACAGCGCGCTACAGGGATTTTACGAGGAGTGGCGTGACGAGGCACTGGTGGTCAATCAATGGCTGCAACTGCAGGCGGCAATACCCGATGGCAGCGCGCTGGCACGGGTGCGATCACTGCTGGATCACCCGGACTTTGATCTGCGCAACCCGAACAAGGTGCGGGCGCTTATCGGTGGCTTTGCCAACCAGAATCCGGTGAATTTCCATTGTATGGATGGCTCCGGATACCGGTTTCTCGGCGACATGATCATCGCCTTGAACAAGCAGAACCCGCAGCTGGCCGCACGCCTGGTGACACCACTCACCAAGTGGCGCAGCTACGCCGGCAGGTCAGAATTGATGCGCGCGGAACTGCAGCGCCTGGCTGCGGAGCCGGCGCTGTCACCGGATGTTTTCGAAATCGTGACAAAATCGCTGGGCTGAGCGGGGTATTACATCTGCTGCGCGTTATATCACTGACAGCATTTGCGCCTCAGGTGTGTTAGATTGGAGCGACTGCGGTCTCGCCCCCATGGCGTTTGCCGACTACCTGACAGAGGATTCTGATGGCTAAACCCAATTACGGCTTTGAAAAGCGACAGCGAGAACTCGCCAAGAAAAAGAAAAAAGAAGAAAAACGCCTGAAAAAGTCTACAGTAAGCGAATATGCGGAACACGATAGCGCGGCGACTGATGGGCAGCCGCCCGCTGCGACAGTAACAGACGTGGAGTAATCCCGTTGCAGGTATTTCCACTTCGTACCGGTGAATGCGAAGCCCGGAAATTACAATCATTCACCAATCATTTTGAGTAAGTAATATGAGTAAAGGTACGGTTAAGTGGTTCAATGCAGATAAAGGTTACGGATTCATTACACCTGAAGATGGCGGCAAGGATCTTTTTGTACACCATTCAGAAATCAAAAGCGGTGGCGGTTATGCCACGCTCAGCGATGGTCAGGCGGTAGAGTTTGAAGTTGGCCAAGGGCAGAAAGGCCCCTGTGCGAACAATGTTATTCCTGGCTAGTCTGTAGCCGCTCCAACGAAGCAGCGGGCGCTCAACGCCCCGCTGCTTTTTTTTGTTCAGCTTTCTGCTGCAGACGGGTAGAGCTGCAGGCTTTCCTCGCCAGTTGACTTGCGTTTCCCGAGCGTGTGTTTGCGCACGCGGCGCGCGCAGGCGGCCAGTGTGCTGCCATTCCATTTCGCACTGCCCGGGCGGTACAGCGCGGCATCCAGTGCATCCAGTTGCTGCTTGAACGTCTCGTCGCCGAGCGCGCTGGCAATCTGTTCAAGCGAGGACGCTGCCGGCTGCATGAACGTCGCGGCCCAGCTGACCAGTGCAGTGCGGGCGCGGGCGGGATCACCGCGCTCACAGGCGTGGATGAAAACCTTGAAGGCCTGTTGCTCCGACCGGTTGTCGCCTGATGCGGGCTTCTCGCGCGGCGTCCGGGATCGCCCCCACCACAGGTAAAGCAGTGTGAGCAACCAGCCAAGGGTGCTGGCCGCGGCCACTAGTTGCCAGATACCTGCAGTACCCGGCAGCGCCGGCAGTTGATCGGGGGCAGCGACCGGGTCGGTTGCAATGGCGGTGTCCGGCGCCGGTGCAGCGACAGGAGCGCCGGTGCTGTCAGGGCTTGCAGGCGCGGTGGCTGGCCCGGTTCCGGTGGCCGTGATCTGCCGCTGGGGCAGCACCGCGTACTCCAGTGTCTGCGTTGTTGTGTTCCACCAGGGAATGCGGATCTCGGGTATCACATACGACCCCGCCCGGGTCGGTACGATGGCTGCGCTGTCTTCCCGGATACCCTCCAGGCCTCCGGCGATTTCCTCTTCGCTGATTACGGGTTGGTCGGGGTAGTACTTCAGTCCCTCGGGCGCGGTAAACAGTATCGGTGGTAGTTGTGCACCCTGCAGGCCCTCGCCGATTATGCGGATGGTGCGGGTTGCCGATTCTCCCACCTGTAACTGCTCAGGCGGCGTCGACCACGTCTCCTGCAGGGTCAGGTTCTGTGCCGGCAACCAGTCCGCGGCAGGGTAGTTGGACGGCTTGGGCAGGACCTCCACCGTGATGGGCGCGGTGGTGCGCCGCACCAGCTGGCCACCGCCACCGAGGTCAAAGAAGCTGCGCCGACCGCGGTCGATACGGCCGGAGAACACCTGCGCCGGAATCTCCAGCGTGCCGCTCTGTTCCGGGAATATCGCGTACCGTATCTCATCCACCAACCACGGCCTTCCGTCGATGACCCGTTGGAAAGAGCGCTGCTCCAGCGGTTTTACAAAGGCGTTTTCCAGATCCAGCGGCGAGATACTGCGCCCCTCGAGATTGACCGCCTGCTGCACCCGTAATGTCAAAATCACCTGGCCCTGTACATAAACCTCCCGCGCGTCCACCTCCGCTTCGAACACGACAGTCTGCCCGCCGGTCGGAGTATCGGAGGCGGGGCCGACCGCAATGGTTATCGCAGGTGTCACACTCTGGCCGAATCGCATCGCGGGTATCTGCAGGTTACCCTCCCGGCGTGGTGCCAGGTCGACGTTCATCTGCCGGCTGTGCGATACCTCGCCATTGATGATACTGGTATTGCTGCTGGTGGAACGCTGCAGGATATCGAAGTCGCCTCTCAACACCCGCAACTCGTCCTCATCGAGGTTTTCGTTATCATCCGCGGTGATGCTCAGCCGCACCGTGTCCCCCAGCGCCACCCGATTGCGGTCCACAGTGGCTGTCACCGCGCTGTGGGCCAGGCTCGCGCCCAGCGCCAGCAGGAGTATGGCCACCGCGACGAGCCTGTTTCCGATACGGTTACCAATAGGTTTCATCATTCCTCCCGACTCCCTGTTGCTGACGCTGCTGGCTTTCATAGCGGAATTTCTGCCGCAACAGGCCTGAGGGATCGTCCGGCACACGGCGCAACCACTGCTGCATGGCCTGGTCCTCTTCCGAGTCCTGGTCGTCGGCTTCCTCACCTGCGGCCACCTGTTGCTGCGACGACGGCTGCTCCTCGCTGTCCTCGGGTTGCGCCGGTTCCGGTTCCGCGTCCTCTGGCTGCGACGGTGCCTGTTCTTGCTGATCCGGGTCCTGCTGCTGGCTCTGGTCCTGCTGTTGGTCCTGGTCCTGCTGCTGTTCCTGGTCCTGCTGTTGGTCCTGGTCCTGCTGCTGGCTCTGGTCCTGCTGCTGGTCCTGGTTCTGCTGCTGGCTCTGGTCCTGCTGCTGGTTCTGGTCCTGCTGCTGGCTCTGGTCCTGCTGCTGG
>JAGRIE010000199.1 GCA_020443425.1 Halioglobus sp. | reverse complement strand
TCAATCCTGGCATCTGCACGCGTTGCTCCAACTCACGGCGGATATCGGCCCGGGTTACGCCGGGGCGCCATTCCGACTCGGGCTTGAACTGGATGATGGTCTCGACCATGGCCAGCGGTGCCGGATCAGTTGCCGTCTGCGCCCTCCCCATTTTGCCGAAGGTGGACTTCACTTCGGGCACGCTCATGATCAGCTTGTTGGTCTGCTGCAGAACCTGACGTGCCTTGTCGGCCGAGATGCCCGGGCGGGCCGAGGGCATATACATAAGGTCGCCCTCGTCCAGCGGCGGCATGAACTCCGAACCCAACTGCGAGGCCGGCCAGAGCCCGGCCAGAATCACCACGATGCCGCCGACCAGCAGCAGTTTTGGAGAGCGCACGACCTGATTGATGACGGGCCTGTACGTCGCGGTGAGCAGGCGATTGATCGGATTGCGATGCTCCGGGGTGATCTTGCCTCGGATGAAGTAGCCCATCAGCACCGGAATCAGAGTGATCGCCAGGATTGCTGCCGCAGCCATCGAATAGGTCTTGGTGAACGCAAGCG
>JAGRIE010000198.1 GCA_020443425.1 Halioglobus sp. | reverse complement strand
CACCCAGGACACTGCGAGTGCCCTCCGGTGCGATCACCAGGGAACGGCCACTGGCCAGCACTTCCAGCGCCTGCTGCAACACCGCCGCCTGGTCTTTGCTGTCCCGATCGACAAATACCGTGTCCATCTGCCGCAGCAAGGGCCCGACCAGAGGGTTGGAGGCCATTTCCTGTTTGCAGAATGCCACCACGTCCTTGCGCAACAGGTGCGCCAGCACCATTGAGTCCAGCAGGCTCTGGTGGTTGAAGATGAAAATCGCCGGACGCTTTTGCTGCAGGTGTTTGCGGCCCTCCACATCGAACTCCAGGCCGGCGACCCCTGCGCCGACATCACCGATCAGTTGGGTCATGCGGTTGGCATTGCGATTGGCGCCCACGCCGAGTCGGCGGCCAATCATGCCCAGGGCCGTAGTGGCCAGTAGTGTCTGCGCGGCAAGCAGGGTTCGGGTGACGCTTTCGGCGTCGGGCAGTCCCCGGGTGTGGAATTGCAGCTGGGTCCACTGCATGCTCCTGGCGTGTACCCCCAGCTTGTCGGAGGCATTGACCG
>JAGRIE010000197.1 GCA_020443425.1 Halioglobus sp. | reverse complement strand
GGCGAGCATTTGCTGCTGGCCCCCGGAGAGGCCGCCGGCGGTGAGGTTGCGCTTCTCCTTCAGGATCGGGAACATGGCGAAGGCGTTGGCCATGTCCTTCGCAACCCGGTCGTCGGTATAGAGGAAGGCGCCGAGGCGGAGGTTCTCCTCCACGGTCAGGTTGGTGAAGATCTGCCGGCCCTCGGGCGACTGGGCGAGGCCGTATCCGAGGCGCTTGTACGCCGGGACCGTGGTGAAATTCTCGCCGCGGAAGGTTATCGCGCCGCCGGTCACCGGCTGGACGCCGGAAAGGCAGCGCAGGAGCGTGGTCTTGCCGGCGCCGTTGGCGCCGACGACGGTGACGATCTCGCCCGAGTTCACCGCGAGGTCGATGCCGTGCAGCACCTCGATGCGGCCGTAGCGGGAACGCAGGCCTTGGACGCTAAGCATGGGCGGCCTCCGTTCCGAGATAGGCCTCGATGACCTTGGGGTTGCGGCTGACTTCCTCGGGCTTGCCCTCGGCGATCTTCTCGCCGTGGTCGAGGACGACGATGTGGTTCGAGATCCG
>JAGRIE010000196.1 GCA_020443425.1 Halioglobus sp. | reverse complement strand
CGAAGGTTCGTTTTTCTACAAGCTGGTCGCGCCGCTCGAACGACAGATGGGCGCGGCCTATCCTGAGCTCAGCCGCGGGCGGGCGCAGGTCGAGAAGGTGCTGCGGCAGGAAGAGGAACGCTTTGCCGAGACGCTCGCCAAGGGCATGGAATTGCTCGAGGGGGCGATCGCTGCGCTGCCGGCGCAGATCAGTCCGCAACCCGCATCCGTAGCGCAAACGGGGACCGCCACTCGCGTGATCGACGGCGAAACCGTCTTCAAGCTATACGACACCTACGGCTTTCCGGTGGACCTTACGGCCGACGTGGCCCGCGAGCGCGGCCTCGGGATCGACCAGGCCGGCTTCGAGGCCGCGATGGCAGCGCAGCGCGAACGTGCCCGCGCCGCGAGCCGTTTCGGCGTCGATCAGCGTGCGGTGCAGCTCGATGTGCACAGCCGCTTCGACGGCTACGGGCGGACGCAAGGCGAGGGGCGGGTGATCGCGTTGCTCGCCGACGGCCAGCGGGTCGCGGCGCTGCAGCCCGGCGAGCGCGGCGAGATCGTGCTCGA
>JAGRIE010000195.1 GCA_020443425.1 Halioglobus sp. | reverse complement strand
CGACGGAACCACGACATCGTCGCGGCCGGGCGACAGCCAGACGGTGCAGACCCAGGACGCCAATGACGAATCCGTGGTCTTCGTGCGCAAGGTGCTCGGCGAGACCGAGGATGCCTGGAGCGGGATCTTCGCGGCGGCGGGCGAGCGCTATGCCGCGCCCAAGCTCGTGCTTTTCAGCGGCTCCTACCCCTCCGCCTGCGGCACGGCGAGCGCCGCGACGGGACCCTTCTATTGCCCGTCGGACCAGAAGGTCTATCTGGACACGGCCTTCTTCGACGAAATGCGCACGCGCTTCAAGGCGTCGGGCGATTTCGCGCAGGCCTATGTGATCGCCCACGAGGTCGGGCACCATATCCAGAACCTCACCGGCGTCCTGCCCAAGTTCAACCGCGCGCGCCAGTCGATGAGCGAGACCGAAGCCAATGCGATGTCGGTTCGCGTCGAGCTCCAGGCCGATTGCTATGCGGGCATCTGGGGCCGCTATACGGACCAGAAGGGCATTCTCGAAAAGGGCGATCTCGAGGAGGCGCTGAACGCCGCCCACCAGATCG
>JAGRIE010000194.1 GCA_020443425.1 Halioglobus sp. | reverse complement strand
CCTGGTGTGCTGGGCGGTCAGCAGGCGACACCACGACCCGGCGGCGGCCTGACGGACGATCGCGAAATCGACTTCTGGGCTGTGAATCGCGCGGATCGACGACCCTGATGGCGATCTCGGGGCCCGACACCGAGGCCTGCGCCTAGGCTGGCCGGGTGGTATCTGTCGACCTGAATGCGGACCTGGGCGAGAGCTTCGGGATATGGGAACTCGGCGACGACGACGCCATGCTCGACATCGTCACCAGCGCCAATATCGCCTGCGGTTTCCACGCCGGCGACCCGGTGCGACTGGCGGGCACCTGCAGATCCGCCGCCGCCTCCGGGGTGCGCATCGGGGCCCAGGTCGCCTACCACGACCTGGGGGGCTTCGGGCGGCGCTACATCGACGTGGAACCGGACGAGTTGACCGCCGACGTGATCTACCAGATCGGCGCGCTGCAGGCACTGGCCCAGGCGGCGGACTCCACTGTCGGTTACGTCAAACCCCATGGTGCGCTGTACAACACGATCGTCAAGAACCGCGAGCAGGCCCGGGCGGTGGCCGCTGCC
>JAGRIE010000193.1 GCA_020443425.1 Halioglobus sp. | reverse complement strand
CAGCAGGGGAACATCCTCCGGTCGCTCCCGCAGGGGGGGCATGTCGATTGAAATGACGTTCAGGCGGTAAAAAAGATCTTCACGAAACTCCCCCCGCGCCACTTTTTCGGCCAGGTCGGTATTGGTGGCGGCAACGATGCGCACATCGGTTTGAATGGTGACGGTCCCCCCTACCCGCTCAATCTCGCCGTCTTGCAGCACCCGAAGCAGTTTGACCTGCATGGGACGGGCCAGATCGCCGATCTCATCCAGGAACAGGGTTCCGTCATCGGCCAATTCAATCTTGCCTTTCTTCTGCTTTTGCGCCCCGGTGAAGGCTCCTTTTTCGTAACCGAACAATTCTGACTCCAGCAAGTTCTCCGGAATTGCCCCGCAATTGATCTTGACAAACGGCCCGCCGCGCCGGTTGCTGTAGTGATGGATGGCCGTTGCCGCCACCTCCTTGCCGGTGCCGCTCTCACCGGTAATCAGCACAGTGCTTTGAGCCGGCGCGATCTGCTTGATGAATTCGATAATCTTGCGGAAGCGCGGGCTCTGGCCCACCAATTCCGG
>JAGRIE010000192.1 GCA_020443425.1 Halioglobus sp. | reverse complement strand
TGCTGCGGTAAAGCGGCATACGGCTCAGGCCGCCTATGACCACGTTGGTCAGCACCGACAGCCGGTTGACCAGATTAAACTGCTGGAAGATGCAACCGATATGCGCGCGGGTCTGTCGTATATCGGCTGCCAGCTTGCCCTGTGATTGCACCGCGCGCCCGTTGACGGTGATGTGCGACTGACTGTCACGGTCGGCCACACACAAGCCGCTCAGATGGCGCAGCAGGGTGGATTTGCCGGAACCGGAAGGGCCGATCAGCGCGACCATCTCGCCCACATCGACCGAGGTATCGATACTTTTCAGAACAGGGTTTCCCGTGCCAAAGGATTTTTTCAGTGCCGAAATTTCAATCGCGCTCATCAGCCGGACCTCATTATTCACGGCTGAGCAGATTAAAGGGCAATTGTGACTGGTGCGTTAGTGATCGATGACCGCTGTGTGAAGATTTTATGACACGAGGGGGTGTTGCGTATAAGGCGAGTGATACAACCGTCTGCCAACGGGCATCGCGTTCGCCGGATCGCGGGCTTTATGGCGGCTGGCGTTGACATA
>JAGRIE010000191.1 GCA_020443425.1 Halioglobus sp. | reverse complement strand
GATTGGCTCGGTGCAAGGCCGGGGCCGTCGGTGGTGTCACTGCAGGAGGCCGCGCCCGCCTCCGCGACAGGAACGCGCGGCGCGACCGCCTCCTACGCCGATGCGGCAAAAAAAGCGCTGCCCTCGGTAGTGCACATCTACACCGTCAGGGAAGTGAAGGCGCAGCGCCATCCCTTCGCCGAGGATCCGATTTTCCGCTACTTCTTCGGCGACCGTTTCGGCGGACCGCAGCGCCAGTCGGGACTCGGCTCCGGCGTGATCGTCAGCACCGACGGCTACATCCTCACCAACAACCATGTCGTCGAGAACATGGACGAGATCGAGGTCGCGACCAACGACGGCCGCCGCTTCCGCGCCCGCATCGTCGGCACCGACCCCGAAACCGACCTCGCCGTGCTGCAGATCCAGAACGGCGGCAAGCTGCCCACCATCACCTTTGCGCCGACGGAGTCCTTGCGTGTCGGCGACATCGTCCTGGCCATCGGCAACCCCTTCGGTGTGGGTCAAACCGTGACCCACGGCATTGTCAGCGCGCTTGGCCGAAGCCAGCTCG
>JAGRIE010000190.1 GCA_020443425.1 Halioglobus sp. | reverse complement strand
GGGAGGAACCATGGGAGGGGGCGCTCTCGGTCCGTTCCGGTCATTTGGATAGGGCGCAATGACGGCCATCCACTTCGATTTCGTTTGCATCGGCTCGTCGTTCCGGCAGCGATGCATTGAACGTCTATTTCTCACCCAAGGTGTCATGAAAAACATCAGCTTGATATTTCCGACAGCATCGCTTCCGCCTGTGCCAAAACACCCCGAACAGCGGCGTCCTCCAGGTCCGGTGGGTAGCCGTACTTGCGCAGGATGCGTTTGACCAGAACCCGCAAACGGGCCCGGGCGCTGTCGCGGTGTGCCCAATCGATGCTGACATTCGCCTTCAGTCCATTCAGCAACTCATGCGCGATGATCTTGAGCTGGTCGTTGCCAAGGACATCGACAGCGCTCTGATTGTCGGCCAAGGCATCGTAGAACGCGATCTCTTCGGGCGTCAGCCCGGTTTCCTCGCCACGGTTTCTGGCATCACGCACTTCCTTCGCCAACGCGATCAGTTCCTGCAGCACCTCAACCGTGCTGATGGCGTTGGTGTGATAGCGCGAGATCGCCTCTTC
>JAGRIE010000018.1 GCA_020443425.1 Halioglobus sp. | reverse complement strand
CCAGAAGTTACTTGGCCACGAGGATGTCGCCACCACTGAAATCTACACCCATGTGCTGGGTCGCGGCGCGATGGGTGTGATCAGTCCGGTCGACTCCTGACACTGTTCAGGCGGTGGCATCAATCACCCCTCGGCTGGCAGCACCTCCCTCAGGAATTGTGGCCATGCACCTGTCGCGCATCCAGACATACCCCTTGCAGGCGGCTTGCAATTTTACACCCAATCGATACTGTATGTATATACAGTATCGATTCTCTGGCTACCTCTATGCCCTACGCCGAACTCCACTGCCTCAGCTGCTATAGCTTCCTGCGCGCTGCCTCCCACCCCCACGAGCTGGTGGAGCGCGCGGCTGCGCTGGGTTATTCAGCGCTTGCGATTACAGATGAGTGTTCTTTTGCCGGTATTGTGAAAGCCCATGTGGCGGCTAAAACGCTGGGCTTGCAGTTAATCATCGGCAGTGAACTGGTGCTGGAGGAAGGGCTGCGCCTGGTGGCACTGGTGCCTTCGCGGGCGGCGTACAGCGAACTGTCCGGCCTTATCAGCATGGCGCGGCGGCGCAGCCCCAAAGGCGAGTATCGTGTCGCGCTGCGCGATGTAATCTTTCACCTGAAGCGCTGCCTGCTGATCTGGCTGCCGCAGGGCAATGACGAGCACAGTTACGCCTATGGCTTGCAACTCAAGCGGCTGTGCAAGGAGCGCCTGTGGCTGGGTGTGAGTCACCTGTTGGGCAATAATGAGGTGCAGCGCTACCTCGCGTTGCAGGCGCTGGCTCATGAGCTTGCTATTCCCATGGTGGCCTGCGGCGATGTGCGTATGCACGTGGCCACCCGCAAGCCGCTGCATGACGTGTTCACTGCGCTGCACCACAATACCAGCATCGCCCAGTTGGGCAGGCGGCGGCTGGGCAATAGCCAGCAGCACCTGCGCGCCCTGGACAAGCTGCAGCGGCTTTACCCCCCTGCCCTGCTGGATGAAACCTTGCGCATCGCACGGCTGTGCAATTTCAGCCTGGATGAACTGCGTTACGAATACCCTGAGGAGGTCGTGCCGCAGGGTTACACCGCCAGCCAGTATTTGCGCGAGCTGGTCACACAGGGTGTCGCCGTGCGCTGGCCGCAGGGCGTTCCGGCGGAGATACAACAACGCATTGCCACCGAACTGGCATTGATTGAGGAACTGCAATACGAGTACTACTTCCTCACCGTGTACGACATCGTGCGCTTTGCCCGCGAGCGCGACATCCTGTGCCAGGGCCGTGGCTCGGCTGCCAACTCGGTAGTGTGCTACTGCCTGTTTATCACCGAGGTATCGCCCGAGCAAATCTCACTGTTGTTTGAGCGCTTCATTTCCCGCGAGCGCGACGAGCCGCCGGATATCGACGTGGATTTTGAGCACGAGCGGCGCGAGGAAGTCATCCAGTACATCTACCACAAGTACTCCCGAAAGCGCGCTGCGCTGGCTGCCACAGTCATCACCTACCGCTCGCGCAGCGCAGTGCGGGATGTGGGCAAGGCGCTGGGGCTGGACCCTGTCTTTGTCGACGACCTGGCCAAGTCCATGGCCTGGTGGGATCGCACGGCCGATCTCGCCAGGCGCTTTGAAGAGCAAGGTGTGGCCGGGCACAATCAGCAGGCGAACCTATTTTATACACTGGTGCAACAGATTCTGGGATTTCCCCGCCACCTGTCACAGCACGTGGGCGGTTTTGTCATTACCCGCAGCCCTATCTCCACGCTGGTGCCGGTGGAGAACGCCAGCATGGAAGATCGCACTATCATCCAGTGGGATAAAGAAGATATCGAATCCATGGGCCTGCTCAAGGTGGATATACTCGCCCTCGGCATGCTGTCGGCTATTCGCAAAAGCCTGCAGATGGTGCACCGCTACTGCCCCACAATCAAAACTGTGAGTGATGTTCCGAAGGACGATGCCGCCACCTACCGTATGCTGCAACAGGCCGACACCGTCGGCATATTCCAGATCGAGTCGCGCGCGCAGATGTCGATGCTGCCACGGCTCAAGCCCGATTGTTTTTATGACCTCGTCATTCAGATCGCCATTGTGCGCCCCGGCCCGATACAGGGCGACATGGTGCACCCTTACCTGCGGCGCAAGCAGGGGCTGGAGGCCGTCACCTACCCCAGCGGGGATATCAAGGCGGTACTGCAGCGCACACTGGGTGTGCCTATTTTCCAGGAGCAGGTGATCAGGCTGGCGATGGTCGCGGCGGGCTTTTCCGGCGGCGAGGCGGATCAGCTGCGCCGCGCCATTACCAACTGGGGCAAGAACAGCAAGCTGCTCACCTTCGAGCAGAAGCTGACACACGGCATGATAGAGCGCGGTTATGACGAAGTGTTTGCCCGGCGCCTGTTCGAGCAGATCAAGGGCTTTGGCGGCTACGGTTTTCCGGAATCACACTCCGCCAGCTTCGCGCTGCTGGCGTATATCTCCGCCTGGCTCAAGCGGCACCATCCGGCGGCGTTTTTTGCCGGCCTGCTCAACAGCCAGCCGATGGGCTTCTACTCACCGTCGCAACTACTACAGGATGCCCGCCGTCACGGCGTGGCGGTATTGCCTGTCGATATCAACCACAGTGACTGGGATCACCAGTTGCTGGATCACCGCGCAGCGCAGAACCGCCAGCCAACACTGCGGCTGGGGCTGCGGCTGGTGCGTGGGTTGAGCCGCGAGGGTGCCCAGCGCGTGATGGAGGCGCGCCGGCGCCAGCCGTTTCGCCAGGTCAACAACCTGCGCCAGTGGGCCCGGCTGGACAAGCGCGATATGGAGGCGCTCGCCGATGCCGACGCACTGCAATCACTGAGCGGTCACCGCCATCAGTCACAGTGGCAGATCATGGCACTGGAGCAGCCCAAACCCCTGCTGCATGAAGAGCAGCGCCAGAGTGCCAGTTACTTCGACGACGGGGTGCAATTACCCGCCCCGCAGGTAGCGGAGGAAGTGCTCTCCGACTACCGCGCCACCGGTCTCACCCTGCGCGCTCACCCGATGAGCCTGCTGCGCGATCGCCCTCCGTTCAATCGCTGCAAGCGCCACAGCGACCTGGCGGCGATGGGCAACCGACGTTTTGTGCGTATCGCCGGTCTCGTCACCTGTCGGCAACGCCCCGGCAGCGCCTCAGGTGTATTATTCCTGACACTGGAAGATGAAACCGGCAACAGCAATATCGTGGTGTGGAAACGCACCCAGCAGCATTTCCGCCAGGCGCTGATGAGTGCGAAACTACTGCTGGTTAAAGGTATCGTGGAGAGCAAGGACAATGTCATACACGTGATTGCCGGCGCGCTGTTTGACTATACCGAAGAACTGGATCAACTGCGTGTGCCATCGCGGGATTTCCACTAACCCGGTGTGGGGCGGGGTGCGCACACAGGCGATGAAAGTTGATCTGAATTATGGCGATTTTGCGATTAACCATTATCCTTGGAATAAAGAAATCTGGCGTCACCGCGTCCCCTCTGAGATAAAAAGGCTGGATCATGCAACAAAACACACTGACAAACTGGCTGACCGCACTGGCACTGAGTGCCACGACACTTTCCGCTGTTGCACAGGTGCCCGCACCACCTGACAACCAGATTTTGTCCAGCGACTACACCGGCAAGGTCTACTCCCCCTACGCGGACCGCAGTTTTCCCAGCAACGTCTATTTTGGCGACACCCACCTGCACACCGATATCTCCATGGATGCCGGCGCCTTTGGAGACCGACTCGGGTTGGATGCCGCCTATAAATTTGCCCGCGGCGAACAGGTGACGGCGACGCGCGGCGGGCCGGTGCGACTGTCGCGGCCACTGGACTTCCTGGTGGTGGCCGATCACTCGGACAATATGGGGTTCTTCCCCGACCTGCTGGCAGGTGCGCCGTTTATCCTGTCAGACCCCAAGGGCAAGGACTGGTACGACCGCATCAAGGCCGGTGAAGGCGTCGGCGTCGCACTGGAAATCATCAGCCTGTTCTCCCAGGATAAATTTCCCCCGGCACTGGTGTACTCCCCGGACTCCGCCCCCTACAAGAGCGCCTGGGATAAAACCGTGGAGGCCGCTGAAAAGTACAACGAACCCGGTCATTTCACCGCCTTCATCGGCTATGAGTGGACCTCTCTGGTAAAAGGCAACAACCTGCACCGCGTGGTGGTCTACCGCGACGGCGGCGACAAGGGCGGACAGATGGTGCCGTTTACCACCGCCCCGCCGCTGGGCAGCACCACACCGCGCAAGCTGTGGGAGTGGATGGCGAACTACGAACAGAAAACCGGCGGTGAGGTATTGGCCATCGCCCACAACGGCAACCTGTCCAACGGCCTGATGTTCCCGATGGCCAGCCAGAGCGACGGCGAACCGCTGGATGCGAGCTATGTGCAGCAGCGGGACAAATGGGAGCCGCTGTACGAAGCCACCCAGATGAAGGGCGATGGGGAAACCCATCCCTTCCTGTCACCCGATGACGAGTTCGCCGATTACGAAACCTGGGATATCGGCAACCTCGATGTCTCCGAAGCCAAGACCGATGCGATGCTGGCGGGCGAGTACGCCCGGGAAGGCCTGAAACGCGGGCTGGAGTTGCAGGCCAAATTCGGCGTCAACCCCTACAAATACGGCATGATCGGCTCCACCGACAGCCACACCTCCCTGTCGACTGCCGAGGAGGATAATTTCTTCGGCAAGCACACCGGCGCCGAGCCCTCACCCGAGCGAATGATGCACCCCTTCATGGCCACCGAAGAGGGCGCCATTATGGGCTGGCAGATGGTGGCCTCCGGGCTGGCGGCCGTGTGGGCGACCGACAACACCCGCGAAGCGCTGTTTGACGCGATGGAGCGCAAGGAGGTCTACGCCACCACAGGTTCGCGCATGATGGTACGCCTGTTTGGCGGCTGGGAGTTTGAGGAGAGCGATCTCGACAATCGCGAGCCCGCGTTTGTCGGCTACAAAAAGGGTGTACCGATGGGTGGTGATTTACCACCGGCGGCTGCGGGCAAGGCCCCCACCTTTATGGTGTTTGCACTGCGCGACGCCATCGGCGCCAACCTGGACCGTATCCAGATCGTGAAGGGCTGGTACGACGGCGAAAAGACCCACGAGAAGGTTTACGATGTGGCCTGGTCGGGCGACCGCAAACCCGGCCCGGATGGCAAAGTGCCGGCCGTCGGCAATACCGTTGACGTGGAAACCGCCTCCTGGACCAACACAATCGGCGCCTCAGAACTGGGCACCGTGTGGACAGACCCGGACTTCGACCCCAAGCAGAGCGCGTTCTACTACGCGCGCGTACTGGAAATACCCAAGCCGCGCTGGTCGAACTACGATGCCTTCCGCTTCGGCGTCAGCATCCCCGAGGGCGCCCCCACCAGCACCCAGGATCGCGCCTACACCGCACCGATCTGGTACAAGCCGGAATCACTGGCTAAAGTCGATTAGCATTTCAGATGTCGCAGCGGCCACAAACACAGTGCCCGAGAGTGAACCCCACCCCGAAATTGGATATCGGGCCACATTTCGGGGTGGGGTTCACGCTCGGGCACGGGAACAGACAGCACTACCTCACCCTGGCACGATCACCCCGCCCCCACAGAACTACAGCGGCGAGCGCCCCTTCTTGGCAGCAATCCGCATGCGCAGTGCATTGAGTTTGATAAACCCTTCGGCGTCGGCCTGGTTGTAGGCCCCGGCGTCCGCTTCAAAGGTCGCCATATGCTCATCGAACAGGCTGTCGTCGGACTGGCGGCCCACCACGATCACATTGCCCTTGTAGAGTTTTAACCTCACCTTGCCGTTCACAACCCCTTGCGAGTCATTAATCGCAGCCTGCAGCATACGGCGCTCCGGCGACCACCAGTAGCCGTTGTAGATCAGCTTGGCGTAGCGCGGCATCAGTTCATCCTTGAGGTGGGTCACCTCGCGATCCAGCGTCAGCGATTCAATGGCGCGGTGCGCTTTCAGCAGGATGGTGCCGCCGGGAGTTTCATAACAGCCGCGGGCTTTCATACCGACATAGCGGTTCTCGACAATATCGGCGCGCCCGACGCCATTGGCGCCGCCCACTTTGTTCAGGTGCTCCAGCAGTGTCGCCGGGCTCATGGCCACGCCATCGACGGCCACGGGGTCACCACACTGGAAATCCAGCTCTATATAAGTGGGAGTATCGGGCGCGGTCTCGGGGCTGACGCTCCAGCGCCACATGTCTTCCTCGGGCTCCGTCCAGGGGTTTTCCAACTGGTCACCCTCGTAGGAGATATGCAGCAGGTTGGCATCCATGGAATAGGGAGACTTCTTCTTCGCACTGGAAAAATCCACAGGAATATCGCGGCTCCTGCAGTATTCCATCAGGGATTCCCTGGAGTTCAGGTCCCACTCCCGCCACGGTGCGATAACTTTGATACCGGGTTTCAATGCGTAGGCGCCAAGCTCGAAACGCACCTGGTCATTGCCCTTGCCGGTGGCGCCGTGGGAGATGGCATCGGCACCGGTCTCGTTGGCGATCTCGATCAGGCGCTTGGCTATCAGCGGGCGCGCGATCGAGGTGCCCAGCAGGTATTCGCCCTCGTAGATGGTGTTGGCGCGGAACATCGGGAATACAAAATCCCGCACGAACTCCTCGCGCAGGTCATCGATAAAGATCTCCTTGACGCCCATGGCCTGCGCCTTGGCGCGGGCCGGCTCGACCTCCTCGCCCTGGCCGATGTCTGCGGTGAAGGTCACCACCTCACAGCCATAGTTGTCCTGCAGCCAGCGCACGATGACCGAGGTATCCAGACCACCGGAATAGGCCAGTACAACTTTGTTTATATCCGACATCACACGCTCCGCAGACTAGTGCTCAAAATGGGCGCACATTCTAACGCCGGGGACATTCAATTTACAGTCCGTATTCCCGCGCTGGGGCCTTTACTGTAGCATTCACCCCTGTATTTCATCCCACAAGGATTCTAGTGACCGAACTGACCCTCACCCGCCCCGATGACTGGCATGTGCACCTGCGCGACGGCGCCGCCCTGCCGCATACCTGCGCCGACCTCGCGCGCTACTTCGGCCGCGCCATTGTCATGCCCAACCTGACGCCACCCGCCGCCACGGTCGCCCAGGCGCTGGCCTATCGCGAGCGCATCGTCGCAGCCATGCGCGGCCTGCCGCGCCAGTTTGAGCCGCTGATGACCCTGTACCTCACCGGCCAGACTGATCCGGCGGAGATACACCGCGCCGCCGCCACCGAGGGGGTACACGCCGTGAAGCTGTATCCGGCGGGGGCCACCACCAACTCGGATGCCGGGGTCAGCGCGCTGGAGGCGCTGTATCCGACACTGGCGGCGATGGAGGAGGCGGGCCTGCCGCTGCTGGTCCACGGCGAGGTCACGGATCACGATATCGACATTTTCGACCGTGAAAAGGTCTTTATCGACCGCCACCTCTCTCCCATCACCCGGCGCTTCCCGGCGCTGCGTGTAGTGCTGGAGCACATCACAACGGCCGATGCTGTGCAGTTTGTCAGCGACGCGCCCGACACCGTGGCAGCGACCATTACCGTGCACCACCTGCTGTTCAACCGCAACGATATGCTGGTCGGCGGCATCCGCCCCCACTATTACTGCCTGCCGATACTCAAGCGCAATACCCACCAGCGGGCGCTGCAGGCTGCGGCGATTTCCGGCAACCCCAAATTCTTCCTCGGCACCGACTCCGCGCCGCACAGCACCGCCACCAAGGAGACCGCCTGCGGTTGCGCCGGGGTGTATTCGGCGCACGCGGCCATCGAGCTCTATGCCGAGGTCTTCGAGCAGTTGCAGGCGCTGGACAAGCTGGAGGCATTTGCCTCCCACTTCGGGCCGGACTTCTACCGCCTGCCGCGCAACAGTGACACCATCACCCTGCGCCGGCACAGCTGGGAAGTACCGCCGCAACTACCGCTGGGAGACCGCACCCTGACTCCGCTGCGCGCCGCAGAGACCGTCGCCTGGCAGCTTGTCGACACCGGGAGTGACGCGTGAAAATCGTCACGGAACACCAGATGAGCGACCGGTTTCGCGGTTTCCTGCCGGTGGTAGTCGATGTGGAGACGGGCGGCTTTATCGCCAGCACGGACGCGATACTGGAAGTCGCAGCCACCACCGTGCGCATGGATGAGGACGGCCTGCTGGCCGTGCACCGCACCTATGACTTCCACGTACAGCCGTTTGAAGGCGCCAATATCGAGCAATCGGCGCTGGATTTCACCGGCATCGACCCCTATCACCCGTTTCGGGAGGCAGTGGCCGAGGAGGTCGCGCTGGAGGAGTTGTTCACGGTGATTCGCAAGGAAATACGCGACCAGAAGTGCACACGCGCCATTCTGGTGGGACACAACGCGCACTTCGACGCCGGCTTTATCAACGCCGCCGCCGAGCGCTGCGGCATCAAGCGCAACCCCTTCCACCCGTTCTCATTTTTTGACACCGCCACGCTGTCGGGGCTGGCGTACGGGCAGACCGTACTCGCCAAGGCCTGCGCCGAGGCCGGCATCGCTTTCGACAACAACGAGGCGCACTCGGCCGCCTACGACGCCGAGCGCACCGCCGAGCTGTTCTGCGACATCGTCAATCGCTGGAAGGAGTCCGGCGGCTGGATGCCCGAGTTCAGCTGAGCATCAGGCCTCGCCGCTGATCTGGTTCAACAGGGCCTGCAGCTCCGCCATCAGGATATCGATGCTGTCGATACCCAGCAGTTCGTACTTCAGCGCCTCATCCAACGGCAGCAGCTGCACCAGTGTATAGGCGACCTGCCAGGCGTCGTTGTAGTCCACCCGTAAACTCATGCGCTCCACGTGCGGATGCGTCTCCAGGCTGCGCAGCACATCAAGCAGTGATGCCCACACATCCGACATCGGTGCCGGCTCGACCGCAGGTTCGAGTTCCACCTGGCCAACCACGAGGCCGTTGCTGCGGGTGCTGGTCTCAAAAAGCTCAAAGCGCTGGGCACCCTCAATTGTGATACCGAGCAGGCCATTGGGCAGCTGGTCCCAGTCGACAATGCGGGCACAGCTGCCGTAGTCACCGAGTTCAGGGGAGGCCCGACCGCGCTGCGCCACCTCCGCACCGCGGCGTATCCATACCACCCCAAAGGGGCTGTCGGACTTCATGCAATCGCGCACCAGGTCGAGATAGCGCGGCTCGAAGATCTGCAGCGGCATGCGCCCGAACGGCAGCAGGACACCGGACAGCGGAAACAGCGGCAGCTCAGTCACACAGCACTCCCGGCGCTGACCGTGTCCGGCGCGCTTTCCCGCTCCAGTTGCGACAGCCGCGCCAGCGCCTGCTCGCGGCTGTCACCGCAATATTCGCGCTCGGGCATGAAGGCATCACAGACCGGCGGTCGGCGTGGATCACCGAACACGCCGCAGCGCATGGACTCACTCAGGTGTACGCAGCGCACCCCGGCGGGTTTGCCGGCGGGCATGCCGAAAAATGGCCGGTGTATGGAAATGGCGATGCAGCAGGCACCGCAGTCAGTTCGACACTGCATCCTTCACGCCCTCGGGGCCGAGTGGTTGGAACACGATAATCAATCGCGGCAGCAGTAGCAATGCGCCGAGTACTGCGGCGACCATCGCCAGCACCGTCAGCAGGCCGAAATAGATACTAGGATTGAAATTCGACAGCGTCAGCGTCGCAAAACCGATCACCACCGTCAGCGTGGTGTAGTACATCGCGCGACCGATGCTGTTGTGACAGCGGTACATCGCGGCGCGGTAGTCGCGGTCCCGGGCAAATTCCACAATAAACCGGTGCACATAGTGTATGCAGTCATCGACACCGATGCCGACCACAATTGCCGCGATAGTGATGGTCATGATATCCAGCGGGATGCCGACCAGGCCCATGGTGCCCAGCACAATACCGGCCGCCAGCGCATTGGGGGCCAGCGTGATCAACGCCAGCGGCACGGAGCGGAATAACAGCATGAACATCAGCAGGATGGCGGCGAACACCGCTCCCAGGGTCAGTATCTGCGAGCGGAACAGGCTCTGCAGCACATTGTTGTACAGCACCAGCATGCCGGTGAACTGCACGCGGTCCGGGGCCAGCCCGAGGGAGTTCTCCAGGTCCTTGCGCACGCTGCGCAGGAATTCATCGCGGCGCAGCTCCTTGCTGGTCTCCTTCACCCGCACCGTTAGCCGGGCCTGGTCGGTAGTCGCGGAATAATAGGGCGAGACCATCAGCTTCTTCATATCCTCGGGGAAGCTCTTCTGCACGATGGCCAGCTCCACACCGCCGATATCCTCCCCCATCAGGTTCTTGACCACGGCAAACACGGTAGAGAGTGACAACACCTTGCCGGTCTCCGGCCGCTGGTCGACATAGGCGTGAATCCTGTCCAGCTCCCGCATACCCGCCAGGCTGAACCAGTAGCTCGGCTTGAAACTGTCCTCGGTACCGGCAAAACCGACATCGTCGCTGAACTCGTCATCCCAGCCATCGTCGGCAAAGTCGTCGGCGAACTCGTCGTCTGCATCCAGTGGTGCAGCGGCGACCGCTACGTTCTCCAGGCCGGGCAGCGGCGCATCCTCGTCCGGCGGCGTGAGGATGATATCCAGCGGTATGGTACCGCCGAGCTGGATATCCAGCAGCTCCATACCCTGGTAGATTTCCGTCGTCTTGCTGAAGTAGTCGATGAAGCGGTTCTCCACCTGCAGCCGGCTGATGCCGACAGCGGTGAGGATCACCAGCAATACCGTGACCAGCAGGATACTGCGGCCGTAGTGGTCAGTGATGCGCGCGAAATGCGCAGTGAGGGCCGGCCCTGCGCCGGTGTGCGGATGCGGCTTGCCCGCAGGCCACACCAGCATCAGGCAGGGCACCACAATAAACGCAGTCAACAGGCCGACGCAGACGCCAATCGTCATCATCCAGCCAAAATCGATCACCGGCTGGATACCCGATACCACCAGCGACACAAACGCGACGATGGTGGTGATACTGGTATAGAAACAGGGGACGGCCATCAGGGCCATGCTGCGCAGCACGCGCTCGTGCAAATCGCCATCCGGGTCCAGCGCGTGCAGCTCGCGATAGCGCACGATCAGGTGAATCACGATCGAGAACGTGATGATCAGCAACACGGCGACGAAATTGGAGGATATCACGGTCATGCGCCAGTCGAGCGCACCGAGCAGGCCTAGCATCAGGGTGACAGTGATACCGCAGGTCACCAGCGGGATAACCACCCAGCTCGGGCGCCGGAAGATCACAGCCAGTACCAGGGCCATCAGCCCCAGGATGGCACTGCCAAACACCAGCAGGTCACTGGCTACAAAACTGACCATATCGGCGGCGATCATCGGCACGCCGCCGACAAACAGATGCGCCACATCGCGGTACTGTGCCGCGATCTCACGCACATGTTTCACCAGCTGCGCGTCGCGCTCCAGCACCACCGCCGAGCGCTCCTTGAAGGCTGCCTCCACCGTCGCCAGCTCCGCTGCCTCGTCTGCAGACAAGGGCGTCTTGCTGCGCTTGATACGCAGCGCCTCGCGCGCCTGCAACAGGGTCTGGAAGCGCTCGTCGCGCTGCAGGTTGATCTGTACGGCGCTGATCTGGCCGTCGCGACTGACCAGCAGGTCGGCGTAGATCGGGCTGCTGGTGAACTCGCGCATCACCATATCCAGATCCAGGCCGGGCTGCGCCAGTGTCGGCAGCGGGTCGCTGGCCGTCATATCGGACAGCGTCACCGGCGGGCTCTCCAGCAGTGGCACATCGAGGATCGTGGTGACAGAGGAGACACCGTCCAGCACCCGCAGCGCATCCGCCATCTCCTGCAGCGGCTGCAGGGACTCCGGCGACAGCAGCGGCGCCTTCGGCTGCCAGGTGATGAGCAGGAAGTCCTCGGTGGCGTACTCCTCAGTGACCTGCCGGTAGAATTCCAGCGCCGGGTCGCCCTGCAGCATCAGCGAATCGGCGGAGGCATCGATCTTGATCTTGCCCAACTGTGTCGCCATCGCCGCTGTCAGCAGCGCCATTACCAGCAGCGACAGCCAGGGGCGCCGCAATACCAGCGCATCGTAGAAAGACAACAGCGACGAATTCATTCGGGGGAGGTTTCCTGCAGTTGTGCCAGCAGCTTCTGGTGGATGCCGCCGAAACCGCCGTTGCTCATGATGACCACCTGGTCGCCGCTGTGCACCTCGCGGGACACCTGCAGCACCAGCTCATCGATATCGTTGGCCGTGGTGGCCGGGACTGCGCTGTCCGCCACCACAGACTCCAGCGACCAGTCCATGCCCGCGGGCTCAAACCAGAACACCCTGTCGGCCGCCGCTGTGGCCGCCGTCAACTGACCGCGGTGTTCACCCATACGCATGGTATTGGAGCGCGGTTCAATCAGCGCGATGACACGCCCGCTGCCGGCGCGCGCACGCAGCCCCTGCAGGGTGGTCGCGATGGCCGTGGGGTGATGGGCGAAATCGTCATACAGCGACACCCCCCCGGGTTGGCCCAGCAGCTCCAGCCGCCGTTTAACACCGGCGAATGCGGCCAGTGCGGCGGCGGAGACTGTCGGCGCGACACCGACATGACGCGCGGCTGCCATCGCCGTCAGCGCGTTCTCGACATTGTGCCGGCCGCAGTGCGACCAGTTCACATCGACGGTCTCGCCCGCCGGGGACGTGGCGCGGAACACTGAGCCATCCTCCGCCAGCAGTTCAGCGCGCCAGTCGGCGCCGCTGTCACCGCCGAGCCCGAAGGAGGCGGACTCCGTCCAGCAGCCCATGGCCAGGGTCTCATCGATTGCCGGCACACCGTGCCGGTACACGATCAGCCCCGCGCCGGGCACACAGCGCACCAGGTGGTGGAACTGCCGCTGTATCGCCGCCAGGTCGGCAAAGATATCGGCGTGGTCAAACTCCAGGTTATTGATGGCCAGCGTGCGCGGGCGGTAGTGAACAAACTTGGAGCGCTTGTCGAAAAAAGCCGTGTCGTACTCGTCGGCCTCCACCACAAAGAAGTCGGATGCGCCGCTGCGCGCGGAGACGCCGAAATTACCCGGCACCCCGCCTATCAGGAAGCCGGGGGCCATGCCCGCGTGTTCCAATATCCAGGCCAGCATACTGCTGGTGGTGGTCTTGCCGTGCGTGCCGGATACCGCCAGCACCCATTTGTGGTGCAGCACATGCTCTGCCAGCCACTGCGGCCCCGATGTGTAGGGCAGGCCGCTGTTCAGCAGGTGCTCCACCAGCGGATTGCCGCGCGTCATCGCGTTGCCCACCACCACACAGTCCGGCGCCGGCTGCAGGTGTTCCGGCAGGTAGCCCTCCATCAGGTCGATTCCGGCCGCGCGCAGCTGCGTGCTCATCGGCGGATAGACACTGGCGTCCGAACCCGTGACGCGATAGCCCAACTCCCGGGCAAGCAGTGCAATACCGCCCATGAAGGTACCGCAGATACCCAGAATATGAATATGACCTTTCAAGAAAAGCGCTCCTCAAAACAGCGGGCATAGTAGCATGGGTGTGACTTGTGCCACAGTCAGGCGGACAAAATGGGCGCGGCTGTCCACAAGCTGCGGTAATTCCCGTATGATCGGCCTACAACTCACCCTCGAATGTAATTGACCGGGCCACGGACAGCGCCCGCTACATAGGAATGGATCAGCACATGCCAGCGAAGAACGCCTTCTACGCCCAGTCCGGCGGTGTCACAGCCGTGATC
The DNA here is from genome assembly GCA_020443425.1 of Halioglobus sp. Lineage (GTDB taxonomy): Bacteria > Pseudomonadota > Gammaproteobacteria > Pseudomonadales > Halieaceae > Marimicrobium. Next base: position 59,302 of record JAGRIE010000018.1, on the reverse strand, counting down.
AACGCCACTGCCTGCGGCCTTATCGAAACCGCCAGAAAGCACCGCCCCCAGATCGGGAAAGTCTACGCCGGGCGCAACGGCATCATCGGGGCACTCTGCGAGGACCTGATCGACACCAGCAAGGAGAGTGCGGCCGCCATACGCGGTCTGCTGACCACACCGGCCGGTGCCTTCGGCTCCTGCCGCCACAAGCTGAAAAGCCTGGAGGAGAACCGGGCGGAATACGAGCGCCTGATCGACGTTTTCAAAGCGCACAATATCGGCTACTTCTTCTACAATGGTGGCGGTGATTCCGCCGATACCTGCCTCAAGGTATCCCAGCTGAGCCAGACTATGGGCTACCCGCTGCAGGCCATCCATGTCCCCAAAACCATCGACAACGACCTGCCGTTGACCGACAACTGCCCCGGCTTCGGCTCAGTCGCCAAATATATCGCCATCTCCACCCGCGAGGCGGCAATGGATGTCGCCTCGATGTGCGAGACCTCCACCAAGGTGTTCATCCTGGAGGTGATGGGTCGCCACGCGGGCTGGATCGCCGCGGCCAGTGGCCTCGCGGCCAACGAGGAGGGCGATGCCCCGCACATCATCCTGTTCCCGGAGATCGCCTTCAACCGCGACAAGTTCATGGCGCGGGTCAAGCGCACGGTCAAGCGGCACGGCTACTGTGTCATCGTCGCCTCCGAGGGCGCCCAGTATAAAGACGGGCGTTTCCTGTCAGAGTCCGGCCTCAAGGACGCCTTCGGCCACAGCCAGCTCGGCGGGCTCGCGCCGCAACTGGCCCAGATGATCAAAGCGGAACTCGGCTACAAGTACCACTGGGCCGTGGCCGACTACCTGCAGCGCTCGGCGCGCCACATCGCGTCCCAGACCGATGTTGACCAGGCGTATGCGCTGGGCGAGGCCGCGGTGAAATTCGCACTGCGCGGCGACAACGCAATCATGCCGTGCATCGTGCGCGGCAAGGGCAAACGCTACAGCTGGTCCATTGGCGAGGCGGCGCTGGAGGATGTCGCCAACGTGGAGAAGAAAATGCCGCGCAGTTACATCACCCGCGATGGCTTCGGCATCACTGACGCCGCCCGCGAATACCTGGCGCCGCTGATCGCTGGCGAGGCCTACCCGCCGTACAAAAACGGCCTGCCCCACTATGTGCGGCTGAAAAACCTGCCGGTACCCCGCAAGCTGAAGACCCGCTTCAAACTCTAGTCCGGCGCACACCGATAGGCGAAATTTTGCGCGATTGTAGCAAGATTTCGCCCGCTGTTATCGGTACAATGCGCGCCTCCTGAGCACGGAAAACGACCTATTAACCCCACTTGATCTGAGGAGAATCCATGTACAACAACAGCGATTTCAACCGATGGCGCCGCCACCCCTGGCACGGCCTGCACACACGGGCGGATGGCCAGCCTGAGGAATGCGTCCAGGTCTACGTCGAAATGACGCCCAGCGATGTGGTCAAGTACGAACTGGACAAGGCGTCCGGCTTCCTGATGGTAGACCGCCCCCAGCGCACCACCTCCAGCCCCCCCGCACTGTACGGCTTCATTCCCCGTACCTACTGCGCAGAGGAAGTGGCCAAACGCTGTGATGGCGTGGACGTTGCGGACGGCGACCCACTGGACATCTGCGTGTACTCCGAGCGCCACATCACCCGCGCCGACATCGTGCTCAGAGCGCGCGTCGTAGGTGGTATCCAGATGATTGACGGCGGCGAAGCCGACGACAAGATCATCGCGGTACTGGAGGGTGACAATATCTGGGGTGACGTCTACGACATCGATGACCTGCCCTCGATCAAGACCGAGCGCCTGCAGCACTATTTCTCTACCTACAAAATGGTGCCCGGCAAGGAAATCGACATCAAGGTGGACTACGTCTACGGTCGCGAAGAAGCGCTGAAAGTGATCGCCGCTGCGGAACTGGATTACCAGAACCACTACGGCCACCTGCACCAGAAAGCGAAATCAAAAGAGTAACCCCGCGCACTGCACCGCCGCCCGCCTCAGGGCGGCGGACACCATCCCTCCGGCACGTGCACATAGCGGGCCAGCAATCCGTCCAGATCCTTTTCTATCTCCTCGCGCAACAGTAACGTATCCGCACTGTCGTCACACTGCCAGCAGGCGGCCAGTACCGCGCGGTCGCAGCCCTGTGCACAGACCACCGACAGCGGCGCGTAACTGAGATGCCAGCGCTCCGGCGCCACGCCGCCACGGTCGCTGGCATAGGGCCGGTAAAAGCCGTGCGACTCACCCGCCGCCATACGCTCGTCCAGCCAGCAGTGCAGCGGGTCAAACAGGCCGCCGGTGGCCACCTCCGGTGGCGACAACTGCAACGGGTAGCCGAGCGGCATCGCCGCCGCGTCGTAGACATCGAGATCGGTGCCCCAGTGATGCCTGGAGGTGCCCGGTATCGCGGAGAAGCGCAGGATAGCGTGCAGTTTTTCCCGCGCCGACAGCGCCGCCATCGACACCGCGCGGCCGGCGTCATCGTGCACCGGGCGTGCGCCGCTGGCCTTGCCGTTCCAGATCGCCAGCTGCCGCGAGAACGGCCGGAAGCTGCTGGCGATGGCCAGTTCAAATCCCGCGGTGAGCGCCGCGGCCTGCAGCGCCGCAAACGCCTGCGCGACCTCAGCCTGCAGGCGGTGGCCGTCGGCCAGCGTCACCAGATGAGAGTCGTCCAGTCCCGTCAACTGTCGGGGGGTGAGCGTACTGGGCATCAATGGCCACTCCAAAAAGCGTTTTCATCCCTGCGCCGGATTCGGCACAATACACCCACATCCTACCGCGAACCCGGGAAAAGCAGTACTGCATGAGCCTGATCGGCAACCTCGATGACTTTCCAGACAACAGCGCCCACGGCATCCACAGCGGTGGCCGGGCACTGCTGATTGTGCGCAGTAATACACAGCTATACGTCTATGAAAACCTCTGCCCACACACCCGGGAGACGCTGGACCCGGAGGGCGGATCAGTCGCCAGCAGCGACGGCCTGCTGATCCAATGCCAGCGCCACGCTGCGAATTTCATTGCCCAGACCGGCGAGTGTGTCGGCGGGCCCTGCCTCGGCGAGTCACTGAACCCTGTCCCGTTCACGCTCAGCGGCGGCGACATCTACCTCGACTGACGCTCTCAGCAGGCGCGCCGCGCGTTCAGCCCAGCACGCGGGCGAGACGCTCCACCGCGAGTTCCAGCCTGTCCATTCCGGTGGTGTAGGAGAAGCGCAGGTGTTCACTCGCGCGGTAGTGTCCGAAATCCAGCCCGGGTGTCAGTGCGACGCCGTGCTCCTCCAGCAGGTCGAGGCAAAACCGCTGGCTGTCGTCAGTAAAGCGGCTGGCATCGGCATAGATATAGAAGGCACCCTGTGGCTTGCAGGGCACCGAAAAGCCCAGCGCCTGCACCGCCGGCAACAGGAAGTCCCGCCGCTGGCGAAAGATCTCGCGCCGCTGCTCCAGTATCTCGCGTGTTGCGGGCTCAAACCCCGCCAGTGCCGCGTACTGTGCCGGTGTCGACATGGAGATGAACAGGTTCTGTGCCAGCTTCTCCATCTCGGCCACCGCCGCCTCCGGCGCCACCAGCCAGCCGAGGCGCCACCCTGTCATACCGAAATATTTCGAAAAGCTGTTGATGACGAATGCGTCGGGATCGACCTCCAGCACCGAGGGCGCAGCGCCCTCGTAGACCAGCCCGTGATAGATTTCATCGACCAGCAGGTGCCCATTGCGCGCCCGCACCGCCCGCGACAGCGCCGCCAGTTCTTCGCGCGACAGCGCCGTGCCGGTGGGGTTGGCCGGCGACGCCACCATCGCACCGATGGTGTTGTCCTGCCAGTTCGCGGCGACCAGTTCCGCGCTCAGTTGGTAGTTGCTGCTCGCATCCACCCGCACCAGCTGACCCCGCCCCTCCACCAGCCGCATGAAATGGCGATTGCAGGGATAGCCGGGGTCAGTCATCAGCATGCCGTCGCCGGGATTCATCAACAGCGCGGCGATCAACAGCAGTGCACCCGAGGCCCCGGGAGTGATCATGATGCGCGAGACCGGGACATCCAGTCCGTAGGTGTCGGCGTAGTACTGCGACAGCGCCTCGCGCAGCTGCGGAATACCGGCTGCCTGGGTGTAGTGGGTCGCCCCGTTCGCCAGCGCCAGGCGCCCGGCCTCAACGATGGGTGCAGCGGTGGCAAAATCGGGCTCGCCTGCGGCCATGTGCACAATATCGGCACCGCGCGCTGCCAGCTCGGTGGCCCGCGCGAGCACCTCCACCACCCTGAACGGCTCTATATCGTCGATACGCCGGGCGAATCCCCGGGTGCGGTGGCTGGTGGTATGTGAATCCGGCATTTGGGGCCCCTGCGGCGGCGAGCGCGGCATTCTAGCAACTGCCACTGCTCGGCGAAAGCGGACAGCGCGCTAGATCAGCAGGCGCTTCATCGCCTCCACCTCGCTCTCGCTGAGGTTGGACGTCGGCGCTTCACCGCGCTTGAACTCCAGGTAGCGACGCAGGCGGTTGTGCGTCATCTTGTCCAGCGCATAGGTTCTGGCGGTGATGAAGGCCGGCACCAGCAGCACAATCGGCACCACAAACACAATCAGCTGCAGTGCGGTGATGACGCTCTCCGGCTGCGCCTGCAGAATCTCCGTATAGCGCCCATCACGCATTTCCCGGATGGGCGGCAGATAACCTGACACCTCCAGAATCATCCCCACGGTGAAGATCCCGATCGCGCCGGAGAACTTGCGCGAGAAGGTCATCACACCGCTGAATGAACCGGCAATACGCTGGCCGAAACGCAGCTCGCCGATATCAGTCACATCGGGAAAAATAGACCACGGCATCACCACACAGCCGACCACGCCGCTGCCGATCAAAGCCGCCACCAGGTAGATGGCGTAGTCCGGCCAGTCCGGCCGGTAGATGGCCATCAGGCAGGCGCCGAACAGCCACAGCGCAATCGAGTAGCGATACACAGCGGCCTTGCCGATGCGGTTCGCGAGTGTCACCACCACCGGTATCAGCACAATCTGCGTGATCAGCATGGTGCCGATTACGAGGTCAGCCTCACTTTTCCGGTTCAGGTAGTAGTACATGTAGTACTGGAACACCGCCGCCACCACATCCATGGACAGATAGGCCAGGAAATACATCGCCAGCAGCTTGCGAAAGGTCTTGATCTCGAACGGACGCAGGAACGAGGCGACCGAGAACTGGCTCCGGTCATTCGTCAGGGGTACCCGCTCATAGGTGAACAGGAACATCAGCAGCCACGGGATGGCGTAAAACACAGAGAACACCGTCGCCATCACCAGCCAGCCCAGCGCCGCGTCGTCAAACAGCTCCACAATCGTCAGTGGCAGCACTGCGGCCACCAGTGAAGACAGCTGGGAGAAGAACAGCCGGATACCGTTGATCGCGTTGCGCTCTTCGTAATCGGTACTGATCTCACTGCTCATTGAGGCGTACGGAATCAGGCACACGGTCGACACGGTCGAGAAGTAGACGTAGGTACACAGCACATACAGGAACTTCCTGGTTTCGGTGCTGAAGTCCACCGGGTACCACAGCAGGATGAACGAGCTGATAATGCCGAACACCGCGAGCGCGAAGAAGGGCTTGCGCCGCCCCCACCGGGTGCGGGTATTGTCGGTGATCACGCCCATCACCGGGTCGGAGATCGCATCCCAGACCTTGGAGATCAGCACCACTGTGCCCGCCAGGGCGGGTGATATCTGCACCACATCAGTCAGGAAGCGCAGGTAGTAGAACGCCATGATGACCTGTGAGCCGCCGATGAAAATATCACCCGAGCCGAAAATCAGTTTCTCACGCAGGGTGATAGGGGGCGGTGTCGACATCAGCTGAGCCTGCCTTGATCCAGTAGTTTCTTATAATTGAGTCCGGCAAAAAACAGTGACGCCAAACCATAGGTCCAGTCGTTGCCGCGCGGCGTGTATTTATAACCGAGATAGGGCACCAGTTGCACCGGTATCGTCGGCGCGCTGATCAGCGGCATGCTGAGCAGTCCGTCTTTCATCTCCAGCGTGTCCACGACTGCGCGGTAGGCTTTGAGGCCGGGCGCGAGGTAGCCCTCGTCCAGGTAGCCGTCGGCAACACCCTGCATCCAGCCACTGGCGATCAGGGCGGTGGCACTGCTCTCGATATAGGTCTTGCCGGGGCGGTTGAACACGGTTTCGTAGAAGCCGTCGCTGCGCTGGTAGGGTAGCAGTGCCTGCGAGGTTTCGCGCAGGATGCGGATCGCTTCGTCGCGCTCCTCGCTGTCGGGGGCGAAATGGTCGAGCGCCAGTGGCAGGCCGGCGATGACCCAGCCGTTGCCGCGGCCCCAGTAGAGCTTGTTTTTCGGGTAGGTGTGCTGCCCGCGCGTCCAGTAGCAGTGGTAGAACAGCTTGTCCTGCGGGTCCTGCAGGTAGCGGGCGAACAGGGCTGGCTGGCGACGCGCGAAGTCATAGATAGCCGCGTCGGGAGCGACACTGCCGTACCAGCCGGAAAACACCCCGTACATCATCACCGAATCCACCCAGACGCTTTTCGGGTAGAGTTTCCCCTCCCAGGAAGAGCCCAGGTGGTTGGGCATGTAGTCCAGCACCCGCTCCGAGGTCAGCAGGTAATCGACGACCCGGTCCACAATCACCTTGTAGCGCGGCTCCCCGGTGCGCTGGTAGGCCGCATAAGCGGCCAGCCCGGGCGCCATGGTATCGGACTGGTCAACGCGATACCCCTTTTCGATATGGGCATCGAGGTAGGCACAGATATAGCCCAGATAGCGATCTTCTCCCAGCGCGTCATCGAGCAGGTGCAGGGCGTAGGTATACAGCGCCTCGCCCCACATCCACTTCAACCCGGCCGGGTCGTAGCGCTTGACGGAATCATCCGCGAGATCCACGACACGTGAGAAATACTGCTCCGCGCCCCGGCCCTGTGACGCACCCGCACTGCCTGGCATATTGCCTCCTTGTCTCATTGGACTACCCATCACCATCACCCCCGGCGGGTAGATCGATATCAAAACACAGCACCATGTGGCGGTGCAGCACACGCCGGACCCGCCCGACATCCAGCCGCCCGGCCCCCTCGATCACCGCGGACTGCTCCAGCTGCCGGAACAGGGAGAACGTCAGGCGGGCGTCCTCCGCAGGCGCGACCGAACCCATGGCGCGATGCACCACTTCCAGGTACGCCAGCTGCTCCCTGCCCTCGCGCACAACCAGTTGGTGCAGCGTGGGGTAGCGCACGGATTCATGATGAAACGCCAGTTCAAGCAGGCGGTCATCGCGCTTGCCAGAGAGCTGGCTGCGCAGGTAACCGAGTGAAATCTGGTAGATCTGGGCGGCGATGCGCGGGCGCTCCGCAGCGGGCACCACGCCATCCACATAGGGCGCCAGCAGCGCCCTGGTCTTGCGGTAGAAAGGGCTGTCCGTGATCAGCGCCTTGGAGCGCCAGTACTCAAACGCACTGATGATGATTTCTTCGATACTGGCGAAGTGATAGGTGGTGCTGCCCAGCGACACACCCGCACGCTTTGCCACCGCTCGGTGGCGCACTGCCCGTATCCCCTCCTCGATCATGATATCGAGTGCAGCATCCAGCATTTTGATGCGCGTGGCCTCGCTGCCGGCTGCGCGGGCGCCCGCCAGCTGCACAGCGGCTTTTCGATTGGTTGCTTGCAAAGGGTATGGACTCGACGTGATGGGATTGAATAAAACTGTACGATCGTACAACATTCGATTAGAATTGCCAACCTTGAAATGCATCTGCGACCCACCGCAGCAGCCACCCACGACACCGCCACCGGAGACTGTGATGAATTTGGATATTCGCTACGCCAGCCATCCCGAGGATGTAAAACACTACACCACCGAACAACTGCGCCAACACTTCCTCGTGGAATCAGTTTTCGTCGCCGACACCGCGGCGCTCACGTATTCCCATGTCGACAGGATCATCGCCGGCGGAATCATGCCGGTAAGCACCGAGGTCGGCCTGGAGGCGGGCAAGGAGATGGGCGTCGAGTACTTCTTCGAGCGGCGCGAGGCCGGCATCATCAATGTCGGCGGCAAGGGCAGCATCACGCTGGACGGCGAGCGTTTCGAACTCGGCCAGCGCGACGGCCTGTACGTGGGCATGGGCGTGAAAGAAATCCTGTTCGCCTCCGATGACGCCAGTGACCCGGCACGCTTCTACTTCAACAGCGCACCGGCCCACCAGTCCTACCCCCACACCCCTATCGCCATCGCGCAGGCCAACCCGCTGCACCTGGGCGAGAATGAAACCTGCAACAAGCGCACGATTTACCAGTACGTGCACCCCGCCGTTTGCCAGAGCTGCCAGCTGGTGATGGGGCTGACAGTGCTGGAACCCGGCAGCATCTGGAACACCATGCCCTGCCACACGCACGAGCGCCGCATGGAGGTGTATTTCTATTTCGACATGGACGCGGAATCGCGAGTCGTACACCTGATGGGCCAGCCCCAGGAAACCCGGCACATCATGGTCGCCAACGAGCAGGCGGTGATCTCTCCCAGCTGGTCTATCCACTCCGGCGTCGGCACCAGCAACTACACCTTCATCTGGGGCATGGTGGGTGAGAACCAGACGTTTGACGACATGGATCACCTGCGCCCGGCGGAGTTGAAATAACCGCAGTGATGCCACCGCCGCGCTTTGCCCTGCAGACTTTCACGATCCGGAAGTTCATGACATCGCCCGCCGCCATCGAAGCGGGCATCGCCCGTGTCAGCGAGATGGGCCTGAACGCCATCGAGCTGGCCTATATCAAGCTCAGGCCGGAGGAGATCAACGCGGTTGCACGGGCCGGCAAGACACACGGCGTCACCGTCGGCAGCACCCAGATCACCTTCGACTTTCTCAGCAAACAGCGGGACTGGGTGCTGCGCATGCACGAGCAGCTGGGCTGCACCACCACCAGCGTGTCAGTGCTGCCGTTCCCGGCCATTGTCGGCAAGCGCGACCGGCTGCTGCGGTTTGCCGAACAGCTGGATGCACTCGGCCGCTACTACCGCGAGCGCGGCCTGCAGCTCTGCCATCACCACCACGATTTCGAGTTGCGCGACTACGGCGGCGAGTGCGGGCTGGACCTGTTGCTGCGGAACACCGCCGCCGACAATGTGGGGCTGGTACTGGACACCTACTGGACCGCGCGCGGCGGCCGCTCGCCACAGGATGCCATCGCCGATCACGGCGGGCGGGTGAAAGTCGTACACCTGCGCGACTTCCGCCTGCACTGGAAATACTTCCAGCTGACACCGGTCGATGCCGCCCTCGGCAAGGGCAATCTGGATTTCACCCGCATTGTGAACAGCTGCATCGCCCACAAAGTGCAGTACATGGCCATCGAGCAGGCCACCGCCAGGCCGTTTGAGGAGGTCGCGGACAGCGTCGCCCACCTCAAAGGACTCGGCTACGACACACTATTCTAGGAACGACAGGGACCACATATCATGATACTGGAGCAATTCAAACTGACCGGCAAAGTCGCCATCGTCACCGGCGCGTCGCGCGGCCTTGGCAAGGGTATTGCACTGGCACTGGCCGAGGCGGGCGCCGATATCGTCGGTGTCGGCGTTTCTGATTCCAGCGGCACCGGAGCGGCGGTTGAAGCACTGGGGCGGCGCTATCTGGCCATTGAGGCAGACCTGACTGACCACAGCTGTGTACCGCGCATCGTCGAGCAGGCCCGGCAGGCCTTTGGGCATATCGATGTGCTGGTCAACAACGCCGGCACCATTCGCCGCAACGATTTTGTCGACTTCACCGAGGAGGACTGGGATGCGGTGATGGACCTGAACCTGAAAACCCTGTTTTTCCTGTCGCAGGCAGTGGTGAAAGAGTTCCTCGCACAGGGCACGGGCGGCAACATCATCCACATCGCCTCGATGCTGTCGTTCCAGGGCGGCATCCGCGTGGCGTCGTACACCTCCAGCAAATCCGGCGTCAAGGGCCTCACCATGCTGATGGCCAATGAACTGGCATCACAGGGCATCAATGTGAACGCCATCGCGCCGGGCTATATGGCCACCGACAACACCCAGCAGCTGCGCGACGATGCAACGCGCAACCGGGAAATCCTCGCCCGCATCCCCGCCGGCCGCTGGGGGATACCCGAGGACCTCGCCGGCGCTGTGGTCTTTCTCGCCAGCCCCGCCTCAGCCTATGTCAACGGGCATACGCTGGCGGTGGACGGCGGCTGGCTGGCGCGTTGAACAAAAGCTCGAACCAGCGGTCATATACGATCGCGCATACTCCGGTGGCACACCGCAAGAACAGGATCACTCCCGAAGGAGCACTCAATGTTTAAACCCAATCGGACAATACTGACGCTCGGCCTCCTCGCCTGTTTTACTGCCGTTGTCACCGCCTGCAGCAACAGCAATGGCGGCGGCGCGTCGACCTCTGCCAACCCGACACAGCCCGAGGTCCCGGTCGACCCGGTTGACCCGATCGATCCAGTCGACCCTGTGGATCCGGTCGACCCCTGGCCGCCTATCGATTCCAGCGCCTACCGCCAGGCGCAGGCAGACTTCATCGCCCAGGTCATCGCCGACAAACGAGGTGGCGTCTGGGGTGGCCTGGTACACCTGTCACAGGGCCTGCCGGCCCCCGAGGGCAGCTTCGATGCGGCACTGGAACGCATGAACGGGCGCGAGGATACAGCGGATTTCGCCCTGCCCGGCCTGCTGGCTATCCTGGCGAAATACAATGACAGCGAGTTACTGGAGAGCGCACAGCGGCAGGCCATCGAGGACGCCGTGATCAACTTCAAGTACTGGCCCGACGAGCAGGAGGATGTTCCCGGCACCACCGACGCCAGAAATATGGTGATGTGGACCGAGAATCACTACATCCTGTTCGCGTCTGGCGCCTATCTCGCCGGCCAGCTCTATCCGGACAGGGTGTTCACCGCGTCGGGCCGCACCGGCAGTGAAATGATGGCGGTCTACAAGCCGCGCATCCTGCGCTGGCTGCGGCTGCGCTACGAGAGCGGCTTCAGCGAGTGGCTCTCCAATGTCTACTACGACGAGGACATGCCCGCACTGGTCGCGCTGATCGACCTGGCGGACGACCAGGAGCTGGTGGACAAGACGCGCATCGTGCTCGACCTGCTGATGGCAGACATGGCGCTGAATCACTTCAACGGCAATTTCGGCGCCACCCATGGCCGCAGCTATCTGCGCAGGATGTCCGGCAGGAACGACTCCACGCGCGGCGCCATGCACCTGGCGTTCGGTGTCCACACCCGGCACACCGCCAATCCGTCTGCGATCATGCTGTCGTTGTCAGAGCGGTACATTGTACCGGCGGCCCTGCGGGGAATCGCTACGGAGCAGGCCACGCCAGAGATGGAGAATCGCCAGCGTATGGGTATCAAGCTGGAAGAGGCCGCAGACTGGGGCCTGGATGTCACCAGTATCGACGACGGCATGCTGCTGCTCACGATGGAGCCCTACACACACCCGCTGTTCATGGACACCTTCTATGAGATGCTCAATACCTACAACTGGTGGGACCTGAGGGATTTCAAACCGTTCAACGACAACAAGGCACTGCTGGACGACCCGGCTGTCCGCGCTTTCGCGGCCAAGGCGTTCGAATGGGATATCACGCGCAATATGCGCCCCGAGGCGAACCTCTACACCTACCGCACCCCCAGCTACATGCTCAGCACCGCCCAGGATTGGCGCAAGGGCTTCGGCGGAGACCAGTCCTCCATCTGGCAGGCGACGCTGGGCATGGAAGCGGTGGTCTTTACCACCCACCCCGGCAGTGACGATGTCGATGGCGGCACCCCCAACTACTGGGAGGGCTCAGGCACACTGCCGCGTGCCGCCCAGATCAAGAACGTGGTGATCTCCCTGTACGACGTGGACACCCGCGAGGGCCTGTACATCTCCAAGCAGCCGTTGTACACGCACGCCTTCCTGCCGCGCGCCAAATTTGACGAGACGGTCAAGGAAGGCAACTGGTTCTTCGCCCGCAGCGGTGACGCCTACCTCGCGCTCTGGTCCTCCGACCCGACCGCCGACTGGCTGCCCAGCGCCAACAGCAGCTATGGCGGTGGCGGCGATTACGACATCGTGGCACAGGGCGAGAAGACCATCTGGCTGTGTGAACTGGGCGATGCCGCCGCCTACGGGGACTTCGAGAGCTTCAAGACGGCCATCGGGCAGGCTGACCTCACCGCCGATGCCAATACGCTGGATATCCGCTACGAGTCACCTTCACAGGGCCTGATCGAAATGGGTTGGAACGGCGCCGTTCTGCACAACGGCGTGGCCGTCGAGCTGGACAATTACGCGCGCTACGACAACCCCTGGAGCCAGGCGGCGTTTCCGGCGCGGGAGATCTCTTTCATCCATGAGGATCGCTACCTGAAACTGAATTTCGATACCGCCACCCGGGAGATGAACTGACCCGGAGTGGCCTGCGCCGCAGCGAAATCGCGGCGTGGCAGGCGGGGACAGGCCGGAGGGAAAATCACAAGGAAATAGTGGCACCCATAGCGGTTATCTGGTAGTTTCTCCGCCCTTGGATTTGGGACCCCCAGACAACCCTGTCCGAGCGATCACCAGTATTGTCGAGTTACTTAATGCCGCGGGAACATAACCATGCCTCGAGCAGCCAAAGAAACGAAAGCTACAAAAGCGACCAAAGCACCGAAAGCCGCCGCCAAAACCGGCAGCCTTGAGTTCAAGAACTTCGAGCCCTACAAGCCAAAACGGGGTGAGAAGTATATGAACGAGCAACAGCGCGCGCACTTCAGGAGCATATTGCTCAACTGGAAATCAGACCTGATGCAGGAAGTGGATCGCACCGTGAGCCACATGAAGGACGAGGCGGCCAATTTCCCCGACCCCGCGGACCGCGCCACCCAGGAAGAGGAATTCAGCCTGGAATTGCGCACCCGCGACCGCGAGCGCAAGCTGATCAAGAAGATCGACTCCACCATGGAGCTTATCGACTCCAACGATTACGGCTACTGCGAGGCCTGCGGCGTGGAGATCGGCATCCAGCGGCTGGAGGCGCGACCGACGGCGACCCAGTGTATCGACTGCAAGACACTGGCTGAAATCAAGGAACGCCAGGAGATGGGCTAAGCCCGCAACGGGCGCTGGCCGTGCCTGACTCCGGCACGCACTACCGGGGGCGTTTCGCGCCCTCCCCAACCGGCCCACTTCACCTGGGCTCCCTCATCGCTGCACTCGCCAGTTTCCTCGATGCCCGCCACTGCGGTGGCCACTGGCTGCTGCGCATGGAGGACCTGGATCCGCCCCGGGAACAAGCCGGTGCCGCCGCCGACATCCTGCACAGCCTGCGCTGCCACGGCTTGCACTGGGACGGGGATGTCCTTTACCAGAGCGCGCGCACCGCGGCCTACGAGGCCGCACTAGACCGGTTGGCGCAGGGCGGCCACCTGTTCCACTGCGACTGCACCCGCGCCGCACTGGGACCGGACGGCAGCTGCCAGCGACACTGTCGCGACCGGAGCGACGCCATCGCAGCGCCGTATGCAATCCGCACCGCCGTCCCGGCTGGCTGCGAGATACAGTTCAGCGACAGGCTGCAGGGCACACAGCGTGCAGCACTGGGCGCAACCGGCCCCGACTTCGTGGTGAAGCGCAAGGACGGGCTGTACGCCTACCAGCTGGCGGTGGTGGTCGATGATGCTGAACAGGGCATTACCCATGTGGTGCGCGGCAGCGACCTGCTGGACTCGACACCGCGACAGATATTCCTGCAGCAGCTGCTGGGGTACAACACGCCGCAGTACTGCCACCTGCCCGTCATCACGACCCGGCAGGGGCAAAAATTCAGCAAGCAGAACCTCGCGCCCGCACTGGTGAATGAGGACGCCGTACACAACCTGCGCCACGCCCTGCGCTTTCTGCGCCAGAGTGAGCCACCGGCCGAACTCGACAGTGTCGACCAGGTAGTGGCCCACGCCACCGCACACTGGGCACTGCAGCGGGTGCCGGCCGTTGCCGCCATCGCGGCCGCCACCCTGGGCCTGGAGACTTGAACTTTACCCGCGGCGGACGCTTCAGTACTATCCAACAGCGCAACCCACTCGGGACCAGACAGGGGAAAACAGGGCCATGTATATCAACCGCCTGCTATTGCTGTTTGCCGGCGTCACACTGATTTTCTTCCCGGCCATCGAGACCTGGATGTTCAGTTCGGAGACGGCCTGGTACCGCCCCTATCAGCTGTGGCTGCTGGTGGTCATCGGCGCGTACTGGAACCAGCGCTCCAGGTATCCGGATGAGCTTTAGCCTCGCGCAGATACTACTGTTCATCATCGCCTACCTGACCGGCCTGTTTGCAGTCGCCCACCTTGCCGACCGCGGTATCATCCCCGAGCGCATAACCCGCCACCCGGCTGTCTATGTGCTGTCGCTGGGCGTGTTTGCCGGCGCGATGGCGAGCAACGGCGTCATTGCCCTGGCCTACCAGTACGGCTACAACTTCCTGCTCTACTACCTCGGTGTGGTGCTGATGTTCGTTGTCGCCGCGCTACTGCTGTTTCCCCTGCTGCGTCTGTGCCGGGTCTACCAGCTCGCCTCACTGGCCGATGTACTGACATTCAGGTTTCGCAGCCCGCTGGTCGGTGCCGCCGTCACTGTCGCCATGTGTATCACCCTGCTGCCGCTGCTGGCACTGCAGATCCAGGTTGTGGCCGACAGTATCCACATCCTGGCCGGCGACGGCGCGGCGCTGTCGTCCGGCGGCCCGCGACACAACCGCCTGGCACTGTTCTTCTGCGTGATCATCACGGTGTTTTCCATCCTGTTCGGCACCCGCCATGTGTCCTCGCAGTACCGCAACACCGGCCTCGTCACCGCGATCGCGTTCGAGTCACTGGTGAAGCTGTCGGCCCTGATGGTGTTACTGCTGGCGGCGGTCTACTCGATATTTGACGGCTTTGACGGCCTCCAGCAGTGGCTGCTGCAAAACCCGCAGATTGCGGGCCGGCTGACCCAGTCCATCCAGGGCAACGACGCGCGCATCATGCTGGTGATCTTTTTCGCCGGCGCGGTGTGCATGCCGCACATCTTCCATATGGCCTTTGCCGAAAATAACGACAGCCGCGACCTGCGCAGTGCCACCTGGGGCCTGCCGCTGTACCTGTTGCTGCTGAGCCTGCCCATCCTGCCCGTGGCCTGGGCGGGTATCAAGCTGGGCCACGACCTGCCGATGGAGTACAGCGGACTGGCGATCGGTATGGCACTGAACTCCATCCCGTTCAGCGCGGCCGCGTTCGTGGCGGGCCTGTCGGCGGCCAGCGCCACTATTATCGTGACCACGCTGGCGCTGGCCAATATGTGCCTCAACCACTTGATACTGCCGCTGCGACCGCTGCAGATCGACCGAGAGCAGACTATCTATACGCAGCTCAAGTGGCTGCGCCGCTCGCTGATCGCCATTCTCATTATTTCCGGATACATCTTTTTTGTAACCCTCGACGGCCGCCAGAGCCTCTCGGAGCTGGCACTGGTCGCGTTCACCGGCACCCTGCAGTTTCTGCCCGGCGTCGTCGCCACGCCCTACTGGCCGAAAGCGAACCGCACCGGACTGCTGTGCGGACTGGCAGCGGGGCTCGGTGTCTGGAGTTTCTCCATGCTGTTGCCGCTGGCGGGCGGTGATCAGCCGCTGTGGCTCACCGGCCTGTACCGGCAGCTGCTCGGCGACAGCGAGAAATTGTGGACCGCCGTGGCACTGGTGTCACTGCTGCTGAACGCCACCGTGTTTGTGGTGGTCTCCCTACTGACCCGGACCAGCAAGGAGGAGCGCGTTGCCGCGGAAATCTGTTCGATGGACGACCAGGCCCGTCCCACACGCCAGGTCCTGTCGGTGTACAGCGCAGCCGATTTCAGCCAGCGTCTCGCGCCCTCGCTGGGCCAGCGCACAGCGGAGACCGAAGTCAACCGCGCCCTGGAAGAACTGCAGTTTACCCGCGACGAAACCCGCCCCTACGCGCTGCGCCGCCTGCGGGCACGCATCGAGGCCAACCTGTCCGGCCTGCTCGGGCCGGCCGTCGCCCACCGCATCATCGAGCGGCGCATCCCGTTCCTGCCGGGCGCGCATGCAGACACCGAGGACATCCACCTGATTGAGCGCAACCTCGACCAGGCGCAACCGCAGTTCACCGGTCTCGCCGCCGACCTCGACAACCTGCGCCGCCACCACCGGGAGACACTCGACAAACTGCCCATCGGCGCCTGCTCCATCGGCTCGGATGGCGAACTGCTGATGTGGAACCAGAGCATGCAGCAGATCACCGGTATCGCGCCCACGGATGTCCTCGGCTCGCTGCTGGGTTCCATCACACCGCCCTGGGGCGAGACTCTCGAGACCTTCCTGTACGGCGACAGCGATACCGCGCTGAAAACAGAGGTGGTCGTCGACAAAGGGCCGTCGCGCTGGATTGTCCTGCATAAAACACCCATTGACGAGGGCTCCAACAGCAGCACCGTCATCATGGTGGAGGACATCACCGACTTTGAATTGCTGGAGGAAGAGCTGCTGCACAACGAACGCCTGGCCTCCATCGGGCGCCTGGCCGCGGGGGTGGCCCATGAGATTGGCAACCCGGTCACCGGTATCGCCTGCCTGGCACAGAATCTTGAGTACGAATCCGACCCCGAGGAGATCCGCTATATGGCGCAGGACATCCTCAAGCAGACCGGGCGGGTCACGCGCATTGTGGAATCCCTGATGAACTTTTCGCACACCGGCCCCCAGTCCGCTGAAACCAAGCTGGCACCGACCAACCTTGCCGACTGCGTGGACGAGGCCATCCACTTGCTGGAGCTGGACCTGGAGGCAAAGCCGGTGTCGTTCCAGAACCACTGCGACCGCGAGGTGGTGGTACTGGCCGACAGCCAGCGCCTGCTGCAGGTCTTCATCAACCTGCTGGGCAATGCCAGGGACGCCTGCGATGAAGAGGACGCGCAGATAGAAATCACCTCCCTCACGATCGGTGACCAGGTGCGTGTCGACGTCGAGGACAATGGCTGCGGCATCCCGCCGGAACTGCAGAGCCAGGTATTTGAACCGTTCTACACCACCAAGGAGCCGGGCGCCGGAACGGGTTTGGGGCTGGCGCTGGTGTTCAGCATCATGGAAGACATGAATGGCAAAGTGCAGATTGCGAGCCCGATCTCACGCGGCAAGAACCCCGGAACCCGCATCACCCTGTATTTGCCCCGCACCACTTACGGCTTATTTGAACTCTAGGTGCCCGCGCCGTCGCTGCGCTGGAAGTTTCCATTTTGACGTAGTATGTTGAGTAGGAAGTACTCAAAGGTAACGATGTATGCACAAAATCCTCGTTGTTGAAGATGAATCAGTTATCCGGGCGGCCCTGCGCCGGCTGCTGGAACGCAATGGTTACGAGATCAGCGAGGCCGGGTCGGTCCAGGAAGCGGAGAAAGAACACACCTTAAGTGATTTTGACCTGGTCATCAGCGACCTCAGACTGCCGGGCGCCCCGGGTACGGACCTGATCCGCAAGGCCGGCGACGTGCCGGTCCTGATCATGACCAGCTACGCCAGCCTGCGCTCGGCGGTCGACTCGATGCGCATGGGCGCGGTGGACTATATCGCCAAACCGTTTGATCACGGCGATATGGTCAGTGCGGTACAGCGCATCATCGCCGACCACCCCACCGGCCGCACGGAAGAGCGCACGGCCCCGGCTGCGCCCGCCAACTCCTCGACCGGCATTGTCGGCAACTGCCCCGCCATCCGGACCCTGTTTGAACACATCGAGCGGATGGCCCCCACCGACTCCACCGTACTGGTACTGGGGGAGACCGGCACGGGCAAGGAACTGGTCGCCCGCAACGTGCACCAGAACAGCCTGCGGGCAGACAAAATACTGATTTCGGTAAACTGCGCCGCCATTCCTGACACCCTGATCGAATCCGAGTTGTTCGGTTATGAGAAAGGCGCATTCACCGGCGCCCATGCCAGCCGCATGGGCCTGATCGAAGCCGCCGACGGGGGCACGCTGTTTCTCGACGAAATCGGCGAGCTGCCGATGGAGGCACAGGCACGATTGCTCCGCTTCATCCAGGAGGGCGAGATACGCCGCATCGGCTCGGTGCAGTCGCGCAAGGTCAATGTCAGGCTGATCTGCGCCACCCACCGCAACCTGCAGAGCCTGTCCGCCGAGGGCTTGTTCCGCCAGGATTTGTTCTATCGCATCAACGTCCTGCGCCTCTCCCTCCCGCCGCTGCGGGAGCGGGGCAAGGATATACTGCACCTCGCTGAACGCATGTTGCAAACCCAGACCGAACGCCTCGGAAAGCCGATGATGCGACTGTCGCCACGCGCCATCCAGGCCATCACCACCTACCAGTGGCCCGGCAATGTCCGGGAACTTGAGCACGCAATTGAACGGGCGGTAATCCTGTCTGACGGCGAGGAGATCGACAACGACGCGCTCGGCATCGATCTGGAACTGGTCAATATCAATCGTATACGCGGCCAACAGGGGTCGGGCGCGTCCCACGCCAGTACTTCACATACCAGCAATGACCCGCTTGAAGATTTGTCACTGGAAGACTACTTCCAGCGCTTTGTGCTGGAGCACCAGGATTCGATGAGCGAAACCGAGCTGGCGCAAAAACTCGGCGTCAGCCGCAAATGCCTGTGGGAAAGACGACAGCGGTTTGGCATCCCCAGAAACAAGAACAACCTCTCGACGCGGGGCAAAATGACCGCAATTGATGGAAAATAGGCGTTACCTAAACCGACACCAACACCACAAAGGGGAGTAGATCGGTAACATTGGATGCGATTTGCAACACGAAACGAAACAAGCCAAACCATTAAGTATCTGATTTATAAGTATATTTTTTAGTTGGCACGGGAAGTGCTTACTTATAGGCGTCACAATAATAAAAATAATAGCCACGACAATAAAAATAACAGAGTTAGACATGGACCTGGATGGGGGAAGAATACTTCCCCTCAATTTCCACCTTTGCTTATTGCGTCAGGCCCCGGGCATTTGCCCAATGTGGTCGGTGGCAGTTCGAGAGTGTTCACGGTAACGCCCTCCGGATATTAGGCATTCAAATACATGTGTGTTTGTATTCACGCTATAAAAATAACAACGCACAGAAATAACAATAACTCTTGATGTGAGACCTGGATGGGGAAAGCGCAGCTTTCCCCATCATTCACTTTCCCCTTCCTGACTACACGGCACAGCCCGCGCTTGTATGGTAGACTGCGCGCCTGTCAGTAGACCGCAACAGGCCCTAATTCGCTTGAATATCATTCCCAGGGATGAACACTGCATATCCCGCAAAAACATCAGCGACGGCGCACTCAAAGTGATGTCGCGCTTACGTAGCAGTGGCTACCAGGCTTATCTCGTGGGCGGCGCAGTGCGCGACCTCCTGCTGGGAGGGCACCCCAAGGATTTTGACATCGCCACGGACGCCACACCGGAAGCAGTGACCGACCTGTTCCGCAACTCGCGTATCATCGGGCGGCGCTTTCGCATCGTACACGTGCGGTTCGGGCGCGAGATTATCGAAGTCACCACCTTTCGCGGCCACCACGATAGTGGCGACAGCGGCGGCGACCAGTCGGAAACCGGGGGCAATCACTCGCGACAGTCCGCCAGCGGCCTGCTGCTTCGCGACAATGTCTACGGCACGCTGGAAGAGGATGCGGTGCGCCGCGACCTCACCGTCAACGCGCTCTACTATGACTCGGGTACATTCGAAGTCTACGACCATGTGCACGGCCTGCAGGATCTGAAAAACCGCACTGTGTGTATTATCGGCGATCCGGAACAGCGCTATACCGAAGATCCCGTGCGCATGTTGCGCGTGATGCGCTTCGCCGCGAAACTCGATTTCAGCATCGAGCAACAGACCGCTGCCGCGATACCGCGCTGCGCCCACCTGCTCGGCGAGATACCCGCCGCGCGATTGTTCGATGAGTTTCTCAAGCTGTTCCTGGCCGGATACGCCGCCAGCACGCTGGAGCACCTGCTCGAGTACGACCTGCTGCGCTACCTGTTTCCCGAGACCAGCCGCTGCATACGGGACGATGCGAGAGCACTGGCGCTGGTGCAGGCGGCAATGGGAAACACGGATCAGCGTATCGCCCAGGGCAAACCCGTGACCCCCGCCTTCATCCTCGCCGCCCTGCTGTGGCCAGTCGTTGAGGCCCAGCAGGCGCGTCTGGTGGAACGGGGTGAACCGGCCATGGTGGCGATGCACACGGCTGCCCAGTCCGCTATCGGGGATGCGGTCAATCACATCTCCATCCCCCGCCGCTTCAGCCAGCCGATGCGGGAGATCTGGGAGTTCCAGCTTCGACTGCAGCGGCGCACCGGGCGCAAGGCCGCCGAACTGATCGAGCACCGCCGCTTTCGCGCCGCCTACGATTTCCTGCTGCTGCGCGAGCAGGCCGGTGAAGATACAGGGGGACTGGGCCAGTGGTGGACTGAAATCCAGGACCTCACGGCAGACCAGCGCCTGGAAAAGGTGTCGACGTCGCACGACAATCGCAAGCGACCGAGACGAACCAGGACACGGCGCCCCAATCCCGCGCCATGACAGCGGCTTACATCGCACTCGGCAGCAACCTGCAACACCCTGCGGAGCAGCTTGGCCGGGCCGTGGCGGCGCTCGCCGCGCTGCCGCAATCGCGACTCGACGCCGTCTCCAGTGTCTACCGCAGCGCTGCCGTGGGACCGGGGCCACAGCCTGATTACCTCAATGCGGTGGCGCTGTTGCAGACAGACCTGCCCGCACTGCAACTGCTGGACGCACTGCAAGGCATAGAACAGGCCCAGGGTCGCATCCGCGATATCAAATGGGGCCCGCGCACACTGGATCTCGACCTGCTGCTGTACGGGGACGAAACCCTCTCAACCCCGCGCTTGACTGTGCCGCACCCGCAGATGGCGCACCGCCATTTTGTGCTCTACCCGCTGCGCGAACTCTGCGGCCCGCACTATCGGCTGCCCTGCGGCAAAGTACTGCAGACACTGCTCCAACACTGCCCCGAGACAGGGCTGGTGAGAACCCGCCACCCGCTGGGCAGCCCCGCACCGGGTGCCCCACACGACAGGACTGCATCCTGATGCCAGACGCCATCCCCATCGACTTAAAGGGCCGTACACCACCTTCATTTATCGCCGTCGAGGGCTCTATCGGCGTGGGCAAGACCACGCTGGCAAAAAAGATCGCCGCCAGTTTTAACCACGCGGCACTGCTGGAAGAGTCAGAGCTCAACCCCTTCCTGGAAAGATTTTACCGCAACCGCGAACAGGCGGCGCTGGCCACCCAGCTGTTTTTCCTGTTCCAGAGAACGCAGAAAATCCAGGACATGCGGCAGAAGGACATTTTCCAGCCGGCGCGTGTGACTGACTTCCTGATCGACAAAGACCCGCTGTTCGCCCGGGTGAACCTCGACCGGGACGAGTACGAGCTGTATGAAAAAGTCTATCGCCAGATGACCATAGACGCCCCCAAACCCGACCTCGTCGTCTACCTGCAAGCCCCCACGGACGTACTGCTCTCGCGCATTGAGCAGCGCGGGATAGCGATAGAGCGCGACATCGACAAGGGCTATCTGGAGCGCCTGAACGAAGTGTACAGTGAGTTCTTTCTATATTACGATGATGCTCCGTTGCTCATCGTAAACGCCAGCGAAATCGACCTGGTCAACAGCGCGGAGGATTACACGGCACTGGTGGACTACCTGCTCGATATTCGCAGCGGTCGCCACTACTTCAACCCGACATTTTTCCGATAGCACCTCTCCCCTGCAGGATTTCACGTGAAGCGACACACCGGACAGGACACATAGCCATGGGCAAAGTTACGATCAGTACGCTGGACAAGATGAAAGCCAACGGCGACAAGTTTGTCTGCATTACCGCGTATGACGCCACCTTCTCACGTATCGTCAGCGAAGCGGGCGCGGAAACCATACTGGTGGGCGACTCGCTGGGCATGGTGCTGCAGGGGCATGACAGCACCATTCCCGTGACCATCAGCGACATGGCCTACCACACCCGCTGCGTGAGCCGCGGCTCGCCGGAGTCACTGGTCATCGCCGACCTGCCGTTCATGAGCTACACCACTGCCGAACAGGCGATGGACAGTGCCACACAATTGATGCAGGCCGGTGCCGCCATGGTCAAGATGGAGGGCGGCACCTGGCTCAGCGACACCATCAGCAAACTGGTGGAGCGCGGCATCCCGGTGTGCGCACACCTCGGTCTCACCCCACAGTCGGTCAATACCTTCGGCGGCTTCAAAGTCCAGGGCCGCACCCCGAAAGAGGCGAAATCCATCCTGGCCGACGCGGTGGAGATCCAGGACGCCGGCGCCCGCCTGCTGGTGCTGGAGTGCATACCCTCACATCTGGCTGCCGACATCAGCAGCAAACTGGATATCCCGGTGATCGGCATCGGCGCCGGCCCGGGCACGGATGGGCAGGTGCTGGTGATGCACGACCTGCTGGGGCTGACATCGCACACGGCGCGGTTTGTACAGAACTTCATGGTAGGCCAGGCCTCCGTGCAGGACGGGGTGAAGGCCTTCGTCGATGCCGTCAAATCCGGTGAATACCCGCGCGAAGAGCACTGCTACAACTGAGTGAACACGCTCAGTAGCGCGGCACCTGCGCGAAACCAATAGCGAGCGCTTACTTACAACAATGTGTAGACTGAACACATTGCGGTAGCGCAGGCGCTTCTTTTGGTAACAAAAATTGTGAATTTTCCCTAAAAAGCCGTTGCCGCGTCAGGGGGGCTTGGGGCATACTTCACAGCCCGTCCCAGCGGCACTCGCCGGGGCCGGGTTAAAAACTAGTGTTCTTTACTGGTTTAGCGTCACCATTCCGGGCAACAGGGATCAGGTAGATATGCGAACTTACAGCAGCAGCGCTCAGTTACAATCCGCACTCCGCGGGTTCCACCACAATGGCCAGACCATCGCGTTTGTCCCCACCATGGGTAACCTGCACGAGGGGCACCTCGACCTCGTTCGCAAGGCCCGGCAATTGTGCGACGTGGTGGTGGTCAGCATATTCGTCAACCCCCTGCAGTTCGGTCCCAACGAAGATCTCGACGCCTACCCGCGCACCCTTGCCGCCGACAAGGAAAAACTGTTCAGTGAAGGCGTCCAGGTACTCTACTCTCCCGACGTCGATGACATCTATCCGCAGGGCATGCATGCGCAGACCATCGTGCATGTGCCGGAACTGGGCGATACCCTGTGCGGCAGCAGCCGGCCGGGACATTTTGACGGTGTGACCACCGTCGTCAGCAAACTGTTCAATATCGTACAACCGGACGTTGCCGTATTCGGCGAGAAGGATTTCCAGCAACTGTCCATCATCCGCAAAATGGTCAGGGACCTGTGCCTGCCGATCACTATCGTCGGTGTCAGCACCACACGCGACGAAGACGGCCTCGCCAAGAGTTCCCGCAACGGTTACCTGTCGCTGGACCAGCGCCGCATCGCCCCGGTGCTCAACCAGACACTCAACAGCTGCCGTGAAGCCATCGCCTGTGGCTTTGACAATTTCCTGCAACTGGAGTCCCACGCCCGCATGAAGCTTCTGCAGGCGGGCTTTGAAACGGACTACTTCGCCATTCGCGATGCCGCCACACTGCAGGCGGTAACCGAGAGCACCGAGGAGATCGCCATCCTCGCCGCCGCTCGCCTCGGCACCACCCGCCTGATCGACAACGTCAAGCTGTCACTGAACCCGGTCTCCGACTGGGGCATGCTGGCCGGCGGCCACTAAGCCGCGTCCAACCGGCATCGGGCGCGACAGCGCCCGCTGCAAGACCGACTTGCACTACACAGTCGGGCACGTATTATTCTGTTCTCACTTTAAAAACAACGGAAACACCTCATGTCTGATTTTCCTGTCCGACCTGTACCTGATAATTTTAAAGACGCGCATATCAATGCTGAAGCCTACCAGGCCATGTACCAGCGCTCGCTGGATGACCCGGACAATTTCTGGTCGGAGATGGCGACGACCTTTCTGTCCTGGGACCAGCCCTGGGATAACGTGGTCCGCTATGACTTCAACAAAGGTGAGGCCGAGTGGTTCGGCGGTGGCAAACTGAATGTCAGCTACAACTGCATCGACCGGCACCTGCCGCAACGGGCCGCACAGACGGCCCTGCTGTGGGAGGGCGATGACCCCGCCGACAGCAAGCACATTACCTACAGCGAATTGAAAGACCAGGTCTGCCGCCTCGCCAATACACTGAAAGCGCGCGGCGTCGGCAAGGGCGACCGCGTCTGTATTTATATGCCGATGATTCCCGAAGCGGCTTACGCCATGCTCGCGTGTACACGGATTGGCGCTGTGCACTCGGTGGTGTTCGGCGGTTTCTCCCCCGAGGCGCTGAAGGACAGGATACTCGATTCCGACTGCCAGACCGTCATCACCGCCGACGAGGGCGTACGCGGCGGCAGGAAAATCCCGCTGAAAATCAATGCCGACAAGGCCCTTGCATCCTGCCCCAATGTTCACACCTGCCTGGTGGTCAAACGCACCGGCGGCGATATCGAGTGGCAGGAGGGCCGGGACATCTGGTACCACGAGACCGTGGATCGCGCCGACAGCGACTGTGCACCGGAGCCGATGGCTGCCGAGGACCCGCTGTTCATTCTCTACACCTCCGGCTCCACCGGCATGCCCAAGGGGGTACTGCACACCACCGCCGGCTACCTGTTGCAGTGCGCGATGACCTTTAAGTACGTGTTTGACTACCGCGAGGGCGAGGTGTTCTGGTGCACAGCGGATGTCGGCTGGGTCACCGGTCACAGCTATATCCTGTACGGGCCGCTGGCCAATGGCGCCACCTCCCTGATGTTTGAAGGTGTGCCCACTTACCCTGACGCCGGGCGCTGCTGGGAGATCGTCGACAAGCACGAGGTGGCCACCTTTTACACCGCACCCACCGCCATCCGCGCCCTGCACGCGGTGGGCGACGAACCGGTGAAACGCAGTTCCCGCGCCAGCCTGCGCCTGTTGGGTACCGTCGGCGAGCCGATCAACCCGGAGGCCTGGGAGTGGTACTACAATGTCGTCGGCGATGCGCGCTGCCCCATTGTCGACACCTGGTGGCAGACCGAGACCGGCGCGCACATGATCACTCCCCTGCCCGGAGCGACAGACCTGAAGCCGGGGTCAGCCGCACAGCCTTTCTTTGGTGTTGAACTGGCGCTGCTGGACGAAAGCGGCGCTGAAATTGAGGGTCCTGGTGCCGGCTACCTGGTGGTCAAATCCTCCTGGCCGAGCCAGATTCGCTCCGTGTACGGTGATCACCAGCGCATGGTGGACACCTACTTCAAGCCG
The DNA here is from genome assembly GCA_020443425.1 of Halioglobus sp. Lineage (GTDB taxonomy): Bacteria > Pseudomonadota > Gammaproteobacteria > Pseudomonadales > Halieaceae > Marimicrobium. Next base: position 33,902 of record JAGRIE010000018.1, on the reverse strand, counting down.
TATCCGGGCTATTACTTCACCGGCGATGGCGCCAGCCGCGACAGCGACGGCTACTATCGCATCACCGGCCGCGTCGACGACGTACTCAATGTCTCGGGGCATCGCATGGGAACCGCCGAAGTCGAGAGCGCGCTGGTGCTGCACGACGCAATCGCCGAGGCGGCCGTGGTCGGCTACCCGCACGACATCAAGGGCCAGGGTATTTACGCCTACGTCACCCCGATGCAGGGCGTGGAGCCGTCCGAGGAGCTGCGCGCAGAGCTACTGGCACTGTGCACCGCAGAAATCGGGGCGATCGCCAAGCCGGATATTATCCAGTGGGCGCCGGGGTTGCCGAAAACGCGCTCCGGCAAGATCATGCGCCGCATACTGCGCAAGATCGCTGAGAATGAGCTGGAGAACCTCGGCGATACCAGCACGCTGGCGGACCCGTCTGTGGTGCAGGACCTGATCGACAACCGGCCGGCGTAAAGCGTCGGGGGGCGTTATCCCGTCGCGACCAGCAGCATGCGCTTCAACTCCGGCACGCAGGATCCGCACTGTGTGCCGCAGCGCAACTGCTGGCCCAGGCTTTCGACGCTGCGCGCGCCGGCACTGACGGCCTCCTGTATCGCCCTCTCACCGACCTCCCAACACGTGCAGACCATGCGACCGACTGACGGTATGTCGGGATCAAAACCGGCCAGTAACGACACCCTGTCATCCACGCCCACAGCGGCGAGTTGTGTGCACAACCAGTCCCTGTCCGGCAGGCGCTGGCGCTCGGCATTGAGGTAACAGGCGTACTGCAGCTGTCCCGCCTCGATGCCGATATCGCGATAGTCATGCAAACCGGCATCCTGGTAACTGCTGTTGCGTACGCCCCCCCGCTGCAGCGACAGCAACAGGGCTTGGTGCACATCGGTTACAGGCGTAGCTGCAGCAATGGCGAAGAGTGTCAGGTGTCCGTCGCCGACGGCAATACGTGACCAGTAGGCCAGGCCGGGAAGCTCGGGCAGGCTGCGCGTCAGCAGCAGCCCCCAGCCGGACACAGGAACAGCCGACAATGACACACGGGAGTATTTCAGCTGCGGCTGGCCCGACACCGGGTCGGTCACCGCGGGAATCAGCGTGTTAACGCAGGCGCTGCCCGCAAAGCGGTTGCTCCAGTGAATCGGGCTGAATACCTGGCCCTGCGGCATCGCCTCCTCAATGCGGACCAGTGCCGTGACAGACGCCTCGCCCGCCTGCACTGACACCAGGTCGTGCTCCGCCAGCCCCTGCGCCAGCGCGTCGGCCGGACTCAGTGCCACGCTGTAGAAATCCCGATGCCGCATCAGCCTGGGCACACGGCCGGTGCGGGTCATGGTATGCCACTGGTCGCGCAGGCGCCCGGAATTGAGTGTCGGCAGGTGCGCTGAGTCTGCGGCGAACACCGGCAACGCCGGGTTCACGGCGACAATATTGGCCGCCCCGCTGGCCGTGTGGAAACGACCCTCGACAACAGGTGCTCCCGGTGTCGGTGTGGCGGGGCAGGGCCAGTAGGTCGGCTCCATCTGCTCATACTCCGCCTCGCTGAAACCGGCGAGCGCGCTGATGTCGAAGTCGCGACTGCCAGCATTCCCGAATCCCGACAGGCGTGCATGCTCGGTGAAAATATCGGCCGGATGCTGGTAGTCGAAGGCTGCGGCAAACCCCAGTCGCTGTGCCACCTGTGTCACCATCCACCAGTCCGGGCGCGCCTCGCCGGGCGCCGGTAACAGCGCACGCTGGCGCGAGATACAGCGCTCGGAGTTGGTGACGGTGCCGCTTTTCTCACCCCATCCCATTGCCGGCAGCAGCACATCCGCGCAGGCCGCAGTGTCTGTGTCACCGACGCAATCTGACAGCACGACAAATTCACAGTTGTCCAATGCGCGGCGCACCTGCGCGGTGTCGGGCATACTGACAGCCGGGTTGGTCGCCATGATCCAGAGAAAGCGGATCTCCCCCGCCTCGACAGCACGGAACATATCGACGGCTTTCAGGCCGGGACTGCGGGCGATGTCAGGTGCATTCCAGAATCTCGCCACGCGCTCGATGTCACTGTCAGAAAAGCCCATATGCGCGGCCAGCTGGTTGGCCAAACCGCCCACCTCGCGCCCGCCCATGGCGTTGGGCTGCCCGGTGATGGAGAAAGGCCCCATTCCCGGCCGCCCCAGACGTCCGGTGACGAGATGGCAGTTGATGATCGCATTGCAGTTATCCGCACCGGTGGCGGACTGGTTGACACCCTGTGAATACAGCGTGACGACTTTCTCCGTGTCGCCGAATAAGCGGTAGAACTGCTCCACTTGCCGCACCTCAAGGCCGGTCATGGCCGCCACTACGGATGGCGTCATAGCGGCCGCCAATGCCAGCGCATCCCCCAGCCCGGTGGTGTGGGATTGAATGTACCACTGATCCAGTTTGCCGGTCGCGCTGAGGTAGTTGAGCAGGCCGACAAACAGGTAGGCATCACTGCCCGGTGCGATCTGCAGGTGCATATCCGCAGCCTCGGAGCTGGCGGTACCGCGTGGATCAATCACCACCGTCTGTTTGCGCGAGTCTGCCTTGCGCGATTCCACCAGACGCTGGTAGAGCACCGGGTGAGTCCAGGCGGCGTTGGAGCCGACCATCACCACCAGATCGCTCTCCTCGAGGTCCGAGTAGGAACAGGGTACATAGTCCGCACCAAATGCGCGCTGGTACGCGGCTACGGCCGCTGACATACACAGCCGGGAGTTGGTGTCCACATTGGCGCTGCCGAGAAAGCCTTTCATCAACTTGTTGGCGACGTAGTAGTCCTCTGTCAGCAGCTGGCCGGACAGGTAGAAGGCCACCGACCCGGGGCCATACTGCTGCCGCACCGATTGCAGTTGCTGCGCGACCTGGTCCAGCGCGCTGTCCCAGGACGTCCGCTCGCCGCGGACCACCGGGTGCAGCAGCCGCCCTTCCGGCGTCAGTGTCTCAGCCAGGGTAGTACCCTTCACGCACAGGCGACCGGCATTGGCGGGGTGCTGCCGATCACCCGCCACCGTCACCACATTGTCACTGTGGACTTCAGCGGTGACGCCGCAGCCGACGCCACAGTACGGGCAGGTGGTTCGGCACTGCGTCATGGCTGTGCGAGCAACACGCTGTCCCCATCTAGGCGCACCGCGTAGACCGGTATCCGGATGCGCTCGTCCTCCAGGCAGACACCGCTCTCAAGACTGAAATGTTGCTTGTACAGCGGCGATGCCACCACCAACTGGCCGCCGATATCGCCGACGATTCCGCGCGACAGTACGTTCGCCTTGCCGATCGGGTCCCGGTTTGCCAGCGCGTAGACCTCACAGTCCTCCTGCGGCAGGTAGAACAGCGCCACCTGCTCATTGCCCAGTAACGCGCACACTCCGCCACCGGCGACCAGGTCCTGCCGCTCGCAGACAACCACCCAGGCACTTCGCTCCAATGCTGTCATTGTCTCGCTCCTCTCACTCTGACACGGCTACCAGGCGCAGCCGCTCCTCGGGCCGCGCGGGACGAATCTGTTCGCGCTCCTGGATAAACACCACGCCACTGTCGGACTCGTCTGAATTGACAAACTGGCGAAAGCGCTTGAGTTTATCGGGGTCTGCCAGCGTGGCCCGCCATTCGCAGGCGTAGGTCCCGATGATATGCGCCATCTGCTGTTCCAGTTCAGCGGCGAGGCCCAGGCTGTCGTCAATCACCACCGCGCGCAGGTAGCCAATCCCGCCCTCCAGGTTATCCAGCCACACCGAGGTGCGCTGCAAGCGGTCGGCGGTACGGATATAGAACATCAGGAAGCGATCGATATAACGGATCAGGGTGTCATCATCGAGATCGGCAGCGAACAGGTCCGCATGCCGCGGCTTCATGCCGCCGTTGCCTCCAACATAGAGGTTCCAGCCATTCTCCGTCGCGATAACACCGAAATCCTTGGACTGGGCCTCGGCACACTCGCGGGTGCAACCCGACACACCGGACTTAATCTTGTGCGGCGCGCGCAAACCCTTGTAGCGATTCTCCAGGCGGATCGCCATGCCGACACTGTCCTGCACACCGTAGCGACACCAGGTGCTGCCCACACAGGATTTCACAGTGCGCAGCGCCTTGCCGTAGGCGTGCCCGGTTTCAAACCCGGCGTCGATCAGCTCCTGCCAGATAGCCGGCAACTGCTCCAGCCTGGCCCCGAACAGGTCGATACGCTGGCCGCCGGTGATTTTGGTGTAGAGCTGGTACTTGCTTGCCACCGCACCCAGCACACTGAGTTTCGCTGGCGTGATTTCACCGCCCGCCACGCGGGGCACGACAGAGTAGGTACCGTCCTTTTGCATATTGGCGAGAAAATTGTCATTGGTATCCTGCAAGCCGACATGCCTGCGATCGAGCACATGGTCGTTCCACAGGGCCGCGAGGATGGAGGCGACGGCCGGCTTGCAGATCTCGCACCCCCTGCCGCGACCGTGTTTTTGCAGCAACTCCTCAAAACTGTGGATCTCACCCAGCATCACCAGGTGGTAAAGCTCCTGTCGGGTGTGCGAGAAGTGCTCGCAAAGACTGCGGTCCACCGTCACACCGCGTGCCGTCAGCTCGTCATCGAACAGGTTTTTCAGCATCGCTGAACAACCGCCGCAGCCAGTGCTCGCCCGAGTCGTGGATTTCACATCGGCGAGGGACACTGAGCCCGCGTCAATGCAGGCCACCACATCTCCCTTGGTGACGTTGTGGCAGGAGCAGATTGTCGCCGTGGCCGGCAGAGCAGCGACGCCCAGTTGTGGCCTGTCGCCGCTTGCCGGCAGGATCAGCGCCTGCGGGTCTGCGGGCAGTGCCATATCGTTGAGAAAATACTGCAGCAATGTGTCGTAATCAGAACAATCGCCGACCAGCACAGCCCCCAACAGCCGGCTGCTGTCCGCGCTGGTTACCAGCTTTTTGTAGCAGGCCTCCCGCCCGTCACTGTACACATAGGACAGCGCGCCCTCGGTGCGGCAATGTGCATCGCCGATGGAGCCCACATCGACCCCCAGCAATTTCAATTTGGTGCTCATATCCGCGCCCTGGAAAGTCACGGCTTCACCCGCGAGCTGCCCCGCAACCACTTCCGCCATGCGGTAGCCGGGTGCAACCAGGCCGTAGATGCGTCCGCCGAACAGGGCGCACTCACCGATCGCAAAAATATCCGAATCGCTGGTCTTGCACTTGTAATCGATCACAATGCCGCCGCGTTCACCCACGGCGAGTTCAGCGTCACGGGCCAGCGCGTCCTGCGGCCGGATACCGGCGGAGAACACAATCATGTCGGTGTCGAGCCTGGTGCCATCGGCGAACTCCATCTGCAGCGCACAGGCACTGCCGCCGGTGATGGCCTGGGTATTCATGCCGGTGTGCACCCGCACGCCCAGCGCCTCGATCTTGCTGCGCAGCATGGAGGAACCTCCATCGTCGAGCTGCACCCCCATCAAGCCGGGGGCGAACTCAACCACATGGGTTTCCAACCCGAGGTTCTGCAGGGCGTTGGCGCACTCCAGACCGAGCAGGCCACCGCCGACCACCACGCCGATGCTGCTGCCTTTGGCCGCGGCCTTGATGGCCCCCAGGTCGTCGATGGTGCGATAGGTGAGGCAGCGCTCATTGTCGGCACCGGGCACCGGCGGCACAAATGGGTAGGAGCCGGTCGCCAGCACCAGCCTGTCATAGGCAAAGGTGCGGCCGCTGCCGGTCACCACACGCTTTGCTGCGCGCTCAATACGCACCACCGGGTCGCCGAAATGGGCCTCCACTCCCCAGTCGCTATACATCTTGCGCGAGCCCATCGCAAGCTCCTCCGGCGAGCGGCCGGAGAACACCTCGGACAGGTGAACCCGGTCGTAGGCGGGGCGAGGTTCCTCGCCGATGACAGTGATCAGGTCTCCGGTTTTCGCACCGACCAGTGTGTCCAGAAAATGGTGACCCACCATGCCGTTACCGACCACTACAATCCTGCGTGTTGCCATTACTCTTCTCCTGTTTTTCAAGCGGCGATTGCAGACACCTGCATTGCCTCGCTCACTGCCCGGCCAAACATCAAACCGGGCCTGTAGCGGGATATATCTGTGGCGTTGCGAATCAACTGCGCATACCAGATGCCATCGCGTTTATCACCGACCAGTACCGCGGCGACCAGGCGATCACCCTGCAGCACCAGCCGACGATAGACACCGGCGGCCTCATCGAGCAGCACCAGTTGTTCCCCGGCAGCGCCCAGCGACCCCGCGCTGAAGATTTCAATACCGGAGATTTTCAGCTGTACCGGCCAGTCTTCCAGCACGAATCGCGCGGCCGCGTCACCGCACAGTTGCGCTGCCAGTACAGCGGCCTGGGCCTTGATCGGCGCCACCAGGCCAAAGCACCGGGATCCCAGCTGGGAGCACTCGCCGAGGGCATAGCAGTTGCGCGCGGAGGTCTGCAGCTGCGGGTCCACCAGGATGCCGCGACCGCAGTTGATACCGGCATCGCGCGCCAGCGCGCTGCGCGGTTCGATACCGGTGGCAAATAGCAGCAGCTCGCAGTCGAGCTGGCGGCCATCCTGCAAGGTGACAGCGGACAGCTCCCCGTCACAGCCGTGCAGCGCGCGAACCGATGCTCCGAGGTGAAACCGGATACCGGAATCCGCCATTTTCTGGCGCAGGTAGTCCCCGCCCCTGGCGTCGAGTTGCCGATTCATCAGGTGGTGCTGGCGGTGGATCACCGCAGTGTCAAACCCCATCGCATTGAGACCGTGCGCGGCTTCCAATCCCAGCAGGCCACCGCCGACGACAAGGGCGCGACGCCCTGTCGCCTGCAGTTCGCGCAGATAGCGCACATCGTCCAGTGTCCGCAATACCCTGACACCGGCCAACCCATCGGTGACAAGACCGGGGCTGGCCACAGAGGCGCCGGTGGCGAACACCAGCTTGTCGTAAGCCACCACATCGCCGCTGTCTGTGAACACAGTCTGCGTCTGTGTATCCACCGCACACACCCGGGAATTGGCCAGCAGCGTCACACCGTCCTGGAGACGCCCTGCCGGCAACATCTGCAGCTCGGCATCCGGTGTCTCACCCGCCAGTACAGCGGACAGCATCACACGGTTGTAACAGGCATCGCGCTCCTCGCCGATCAGGGTGATATGCCAGGTGTGCTCCCGCGCCGCCAGCTCCTGTAACAGATAGGCGGCCGCCATGCCGGCGCCGACGATAACCAGTCGTGACGCCATACCTCAGGCCGCCTCGAAATCGTTGTCGGGACCTTCCCCGGCAGTGCTGACAGGTACCGCCGCCGATGCGGGCGATAGCGGCCCGGGTTTCCGCTCCGGACGGGGTACCGCGGCCACTGCGACCGCAGCTGGCTCACGCACTGCCTGCTTGGCGTACAGGAATTCCAACACCTGCTGCCGCAGATGGACAAACTCACGGTCTTCCGCCAGCGCCAGGCGATCCCTGGGGCGCGGCAGGTTCACCGGCAGGATTTCGCCGATGGTGGCGGCCGGGCCATTTGTCATCATCACGATGCGATCAGACAGCAACACGGCCTCATCCACATCGTGGGTGATCATGATGACGGTATTGCCCAGCTCGGACTGGATGGTCATCAACGAGTCCTGTAACTGCGCGCGCGTCAGCGCATCCAGTGCACCGAACGGCTCATCCATCAACAACACCTTGGGTTGCATCGCGAGACAGCGGGCAATGCCAACACGCTGTTTCATACCACCGGATATCTCGCCCGGCAGCTTGTCCAGCGCATGCTCCATATTCACCAGTCGCAGGTTGTGCTCTATCCACTCCCGGCGCTCGGCCTTGCTTTTGCTCTTGCGAAACACCTGGTCTACCGCCAACGCCACATTGTCGTATACACTCAGCCACGGCATCAGGGAGTGATTCTGGAACACCACAGCGCGATCCGGCCCGGGCTCACAGACCTCTTTGCCATCGAGGCAGACACCTCCTTCCGTCGCCTGGTAGAGGCCGGCAACAATGTTCAGTACGGTCGACTTGCCGCAGCCGGAATGCCCGATCAGCGATACAAACTCACCCTTGTCCAGCTTCAGGTTGACCTTTTGCAGTGCGCGGAATTTCCTGCCGTTGGTGTCGAACTCAATGCCGACGTCTGTGATATCCAGGTATCGTGTATTCATCACCAGGGTGCTCCGTTCAGCGCAGCAGCGCGTTCTTGTCCCAGCTCACGCGTTTTTGCAGCGTCAGCATCAATTTATCCAGCATGAAACCGATCAGGCCTATGGTCAGCACAGCGACCATGATCCGGCCGAGTGACGATGAGCTGCCGTTCTGGAATTCATCCCAGACAAACTTGCCCAGCCCCGGGTTCTGGGCCAACATCTCCGCCGCAATCAACACCATCCAACCGGTGGCAAGTGACAGGCGCAGGCCGGTGAAAATCATCGGTATCGCGGCGGGGATGACAATTTTTCGTATGTGCACCATCGGCGACAACGCCATCACCCGGCTCACATTCACGAGGTCGCGATCGATATTGGTGACGCCGACAATCGTGTTGATCAGTGTCGGCCACAGGCAGCACAGTGCGACGGTGATCGCCGAGTTGAGGAAGGACTTGTCTATCAGTGCGTCCTGCGAGCTGTAGGTCGCACTCACCACCATCGTCACCAGCGGCAGCCAGGCCAGCGGAGACACGGGCTTGAACACCTGGATAACCGGGTTCAACGCCTTGTAAACGCCGGCGCTCAGGCCGCAGACAATACCCAGCGGTATTGCGATCATGTTGGCGATGAGAAAGCCGGCGGCAACGGTCAGCAGGCTGGTGACAATCTGGTCGGCAAAGGTCGGCTTGCCGGTGTACTGCCTGTGTTTGATCACCGCATCCGGGTTGGCAGCGAGCTTGCTGGCGTTGCGCTCCTCCAGACGGCTGTAGAATGCCCTGGCCTTCTCCCGCTCCCTCACGTGCTCGGCACCCAGGCTCTTGACCTGTTCCCACACCTGCACCGGTCCGGGAAACTGTCCCAGCGAGGTCTCAATCCTGCCCGCGCCGAATTGCCAGACCATCAGGAAGGCCAGCACACCCAGCATCGGGTACACCAGCGCCCTGATCCACTCTCCGCTTTTCAGCCTCCCGATGACAGGCTCCAGTCGCTGCGGCCATCCTGTGCGTAATGCTGTGTCTCTCATACCGTTCAATCCCGACTCCACAGTGGTGTGCTAGTTACAAAACGTCGTCGCCCTTGAGCCCGATCGGAAACTGCTCAAGGTAGGCATTGGGCGTGGTGCCATCGAACACCATGCCGTCAATAAACTCGCTCTGCGCCTCGCGAAAACCAGTCTCGCTGGCGAAGTCCGGAAAATCACTGGCAGACATCACCCCCTCCTCAATCAGCGACTGCGCCGCCTGCTGGTAGATATCCGGCAGATACACGCTTTTGGCGACCTCGAAATACCAGTCATCTGATTGCGGCTCGGGAATCTGTCCCCAGCGGCGCATCTGCGTCAGGTACCAGACGGCGTCTGAGTAGTAGGGATACGTGGCGAAGTAACGGAAGAACACGTTGAAATCAGACACCTCGCGCTTGTCGCCCTTTTCGTATTCGAACGTACCCGTCATCGAGTTCGCGATCACTTTGTAGTCGGCGCCGACATACTCTGAGCGCGACAGGATTTCCACGGCCTCGGGGCGGTTCGCATTATTGTTGTCGTCGAGCCACTTGGCGGCGCGCAGCAATGCCCTGACCACGCGCACCGTTGTATTGGGATAGTTCTCGGTGAATGCCCTGCTCATCCCGAACACTTTTTCCGGGTTGTTCTTCCAGATTTCATAATCGGTAATCACCGGCACCCCGATACCCTTGATCACAGCCTGCTGGTTCCAGGGCTCGCCCACGCAGTAGCCGTCAATCGTGCCGGCCTCCAGCGTAGCCGGCATCTGCGGTGGCGGTGTGACCGACAGCAGCGCCTCGGCATTCAGCAGCCCCGAGGTGTCGCCCTTGTGCGGCGCGTAATAGCCGGGGTGGATGCCCCCGGCTGCCAGCCAGTAGCGCAACTCGTAGTTGTGCGTCGACACCGGAAACACCGTGCCCATCCTGAACGGCCTGCCTGCATCGGCGTACTGCTTCAGCACCGGCTTCAGGTAGTCGGCCTTGACAGGATGGACGGGCTTGCCGTTCTCGTGCGGAACCAGCGGCTTCATCGCCTCCCACACCTCGGCAGAAACGGTAATTGCGTTACCGTTGAGGTCCATTGAGAAGGGAGTAACGATATGGGCTTTGGTACCGTAACCAATGGTCGCGGCCAGCGGCTGGCCCGCCAGCATATGGGCACCGTCGAGTTGGCCGTCGATCACCCCGTCCAGCAACACCTTCCAGTTGGCCTGCGCCTCCAGGGTGACGTACAGCCCCTCGTCCTCGAAGTAACCTTTCTCGTAGGCGATGGCCAGCGGCGCCATATCCGTGAGCTTGATAAAACCGAATTTGAGCTCGTCTTTTTCCGGCTCCCCAACGGTGCCCGCCGTCACAGCTATCGGCGCAAGCGCACTGAACAGTGTGCATGCCACCGTCAGTAACAGGCGACGCACAGCGGATGGAATTTGCAGATTGGACATAGGTGACTCCCCGGACACGACTAACTGGACACACATGGACACCCCTGCGAGGAGCTGACGAATCAGCCGGAACGCAAGGGCGCCATTGCCCGAGGAGATAACCAGTGTGAAATGAACTTTCTACCGTTCAGGTATCAAGAGCTGTGCCACTGTGAAACTTTATCTTTAAGATCAATAACATGAGAAAAAAGACGGGAAAAAAACTGTGCTCCGGCACGGGCCGGGGCGGCTGTTGCGCACCATTTCGGGGAGGTATTGATCCGACACAGTGCACCGCAGGCCGCTACAGCGACAGATCCGGCCCCAGTTCGATGCCGGGTTCCAGCTCCCACACCTCGCCGTGCCGGTTAGCCGGTTTGTAATCGCCGCTGGGGCTGGGCAACTGTAAATGCCGCGCTGCCTCGCGGTACAGGTCGGTGCGGTATGTCTGTTGCACCAGTGATTTGATACGCTCGGCCGACAGTGTCTTGCCGACCAGCGCACCCGTTTGCTGCAGCAGCCATTCACCGTCTGACCGCCACGGAAATCCCGCCTGGAAGCGCCCGAACACATGGAAGTGCGGCATTGCCACCGGCGCACGCCCTTTGCTGTACACGAACTGCCCGGTGAGCGAGGGCGCCACTTGCGACACCGGTGTATCGAGATACTCAGGCATCGCCAGTATCCGCGCCGCCTCATCCCGGTTCGCCGGATCTGCCAGCCACTGGCACGATTCCAGCAGTGCCAGCCGCAGGCGCAGGTGCGTTGCCGGATAGTGCTGATGCCAACTGGCGAGCACCCCCAGCACTTTCTCGATGCCGTTGTTCCATATCTGGTAGCCGCTGGCCTGCACCGCCCCGACACCGTATTGCACCGCAATACTGTTCCACGGCTCGCCGACACAGAACCCGTCGATACTGCCGCGAGAGAGACTGTCGACCATCTGCTCCGGCGGCAGTACGATGATACGCACATCGCGCTGTGGATCGATGCCACCGGCCCGCAGCCACATTTGCAACAGGAAGGTATGGCAGGAGAAGGAGTGCGCGCTGGCGAGCGTGAGTTGCTCACTGTCACCGCGGGCGCGCAGCCAGCTGCCCAGCGCCTCGGCGGTACTGCGCGCGGACGTTTCAGCGTCGCCACCGAGCGCCCCAATAGCGGCCGACAGCGACGGGCTCAGGGTGATGGCATTGCCGTTCAGGCTGAGCGCGAGTCCGGTGATGACATCCGCGCGCAGTCCACCCAGCCCCAGGGAGGTGGACAGTGGCAGCGGTGCCAGCATTTGTCCGGCATCAATCACACCAGTCACCAGTTTATCGCGCAGATTGGCCCACGAGACCTCCCGCTGCAGTTCAACGTCCAGATCGTAGCTGGCGTACAGGCCCAACTCCCGCGCCATGATCACGGGCGCGCTGTCGGTCAGCCGCAGGTAACCCAGGTTCACCCTGTTTTTTTCCGCCGGGGGCAGGCGTCTGGCGTCAGTCATTTTCAGCTCCACTGCGGCTGGATTTCTCAAGTATGGCGATGACGTCGGCCGCGGTTTCACCGAGCGTCTTGTTGCCGTTCATCGCCAGTTTACGCAGGGTGCTGAAGGCGGCGTCCTCGCTCACATTGTGCACCGCCATCAGCAAGCCCTTGGCTTTTTCCACCTGCTTGCGCTCGCTCAACTGCCGCCTGGTCTGGTCGAGTTCCCGCTTGATGGAGTTGAAGGCGGAGAACTGCGCGATGGCCACATCAATGGCCGCCCGCACTCGCCGCGGACTGATATCCTCGGCCTGGTAGGCCGTCACCCCGGCGCTGATAGCATCGGTAATAAAGCGCTGGTCACCGGATTCCGAAAACATCACCACAGGTCGCGCATTGTGTGATGACGCAATGGCCAGGCTTTCCAATACGTCGCGGTCGGGAGAATCCAGCGCGATAATCACCACATCGGGCTCCTGTTGCGCCATCTGGTACAGCAGGCCAGAGCCGGTGGGGATCACTGAAAGCACCGTGAAACCCGCCTGCCTCAGGTCCTCCTCAACCGCAGCGGCGCGCTGATGATCGTCATCCACCAGGATCAATCGCAGCGCTTGAGGGTGCTTGGTGGCGTCAGTCACAGGGATACCAGGGTTGTGTCAATGTACACTTCGGTCGGGGTGTTCCGGGGCAGACCCGCTAGATGCTGAATTGTACCGTCATCCAGAGCTTCTGCGTATCCTCGAGCGGCGCCGAGTTGTCAGCGCTGAAACTGGCGTATTTCAACTGCAGGCTCCAGCGCTCACTGACCGGCCAGGTGGCGGCCAGATCCAGTTCCGTGCCGAAATCCTGGCTGGCCTGCTCGGCCTGGAAATCGTGCCAGGTGGCGGCGAGTTTCAGCGGCCCCACCGCGCCGGCGATGCCCAGGTACAGGTCTTGAATCCCGTCATCCGGAGTCACGAGAAACTTGTCGGCCCAGCCCTGGAATTTGTGCAGCGTCGCCAGCGGTGTCTTGAAACCCACCCCGTTGTCGGACGCCAGCACCTCATAGCCAAGGGTGGCCTTGACGCCGAAGAGGCTTGCGCCGCCTTCCACCGCATAGTAGTTCGCCGCGTAGTCCAGACTGCTGTCGCCGGCGTCCGTCTGGTACGCGTAGGAGGCGTTCAGGGAAAATGCCCCGAACACGCCGCTGTACCTGAGGCCGTAGCTGTCGCTGGAGTTGTCCACCGACCGCCCCGGCGCCCAGCCGGTACGGTCATCGATATCCAGCAGATAGGCGAAACCCACGATCGAGTGATTTTCCAGCAAGGTGTACTGCAGGTGAATAAAGTGGTTGTCGCCGCGCCACTGCGCTGGCTGCGCGCTGGTGTTGTCGGGACCAAAAATCCGGTTCACCCTGTATACATACGCGTAATCGAGCGCCAGCCCCACCTGCGACTGCCACTGTGAGCGGAAGCCATCAAATGTCTGGTCGTTCTGGCGCCAGCCCACATCGCCGATGAATCGCTGGTCGTCCAGTACTATCCGCTGCCGCCCGAACGTGCCGGATACATCGCTGTGGCTGTACCTGAGCCAGGCCTGGTTGACCTCACTCCCCTTGGGGTCGGGTACGACGGGGTACTGCGTTTTACCATTTTCGGTGGAGTTGAAATCATCAGCGCCGATGTAGGCGACATTGGCCAGTTGCGTGAGCAAGGAAAATCCCGCGTAGCTTGCCGACTCGAAGGTCAGCAGCGATCGCAGCGTGGAGGCGTTGGCGTCCTGGCCAAAACTGTCGTCATCCACATACTCGTAGCGATAGCGGAAATCGATCCCGATGCTGCCCTGGCTGAACATATCGGTAAATCCTTCGGCGGCTGCGCCGTCTGCGAATGAGAATTGCGGCGCCATGCAGAGCGTGGCGCCAACCAGGATTGAGCGGCGTATTGAGATGAATGGCATGATTTTGCTCCTGCAAAAAAACAAAAACCCACACAGCTCACTCTTTTGGAGAGAACTGGCGGGCTTCGTTGCCATCAAGCTGGTGGGGACAACAAGGGACTGCAACTATCAGACCAACTTTTGCAAAAGCGGCCAACTACAAGGGCTGGCGTGAGATAGACGGTGACCGGCACCCGGTCGCAAGCACCGCAAAGGAGTGAAAACAGTGCATCTGTGCACTGCATTGGTGAGCCCACGGACAGCGCTACTCCGGCGACGACCGGGCGGCACACCGAACGCAGGTCAATAAAAAAGGGATGTGCCTTTCAGCACATCCCTTCTGCGTATCCGCTAGCGGGAGCGGGGGCTTACTCGACAGTTTCCTGCACGGAACTCTCGCCGGCCTCAGCAGCCTCGTCTTCCAGCAGTTCCTTGATGGACAGCTTGATGCGGCCGCGCTGGTCCACGTCCAGCACTTTCACACGCACGACATCGCCTTCCTTCAGGTGATCAGACACATTCTCCACACGCTCGTTGGCGATTTGCGAGATATGCACCAGACCGTCCTTGCCGGGCAGGATGTTGACGAACGCACCGAAGTCCACGATGCGGGCCACAGTACCTTCATAGACCGCACCGACTTCCGCCTCGGCGGTGATTTCCTGCACCATGGCGACCGCGGCATCGCGTGACGCCTGGTCCTGGCCGAAAATACGCACCGTGCCATCGTCATCGATATCGACTGTGGCGCCGGACTGTTCGGTAATGGAGCGAATGGTCACACCGCCTTTACCGATGATGTCGCGGATCTTGTCGGAATCGACTTTCAACGTGGTCATGCTGGGCGCACTGGCAGATGTCACTGCTCGCGCTGTGGGCATCACATCGTTCATCTGCCCGAGAATGTGCAGACGGGCAACCTGCGCCTGTTCCAGTGCGACTTCCATGATCTGCTCGTTGATACCCTCGATCTTGATGTCCATCTGCAGTGCAGTGACACCCTCGGCAGTACCCGCCACCTTGAAGTCCATGTCACCGAGGTGATCCTCGTCACCGAGAATATCGGTCAGCACGGCAAACTGGTTGCCCTCTTTTACCAGGCCCATGGCGATACCCGCCACCGGCGCTTTCAGCGGCACACCGGCCGCCATCATGGCCAGCGAGCCGACACACACAGACGCCATGGAGCTTGAACCATTGGATTCCGTGATTTCCGATACCACGCGAATGGTGTACGGGAACTCCTCAGTGTTGGGCAGTACAGCGGCCAGACCACGGCGCGCCAGGCGGCCGTGACCGATTTCACGACGACTGGTAAAGCCGACACGACCGGCTTCGCCCACCGAGTAGGGAGGGAAATTATAGTGCAGCATGAACGGGTCGCGACGCTCGCCTTCCAGTGCATCGATGATTTGTGCATCGCGTGTGGAACCCAGGGTCACAGCACCGATCGCCTGTGTTTCACCGCGGGTGAACAGCGCGCTGCCGTGCACCTTGCCCAGTACATCGACTTCGCAGGCGATGGGTCGCACTGTGCGGTTGTCGCGGCCGTCGATACGGGCCTCGCCAGCCAGGATGCGCTTGCGCACCAGATTCTTCTCGACCTGCTTGAAGACGCCTTTCACATCATCTTCCGAGGGGCCGCCCTCTACTGCAAGCGCCGCAACCGCTGCATCGCGAATAGCGCCCACACGCTCGTAGCGCTCGGCCTTTTCAGTGATGCGGTACGCTTCGCCGAGCTCCGCCTTCACCTGGCCTTCAACAGCGGCCACCAACTCCTGGTCGACATCGGCAGCGGTCCACTCCCAGCGCGGCTTACCGGCTTCAGCCACCAGCTCATTGATCGCCTGGATGACAACCTGCATTTCCTGGTGCGCGAACAACACAGCACCCAGCATCTGGTCCTCGGTCAATTCCTTGGCCTCGGATTCCACCATCAATACCGCGTCCTTGGTTCCCGCGACCACCATGTCCAGTTTGCTCTCACTCAACTGCTCATAGGTGGGGTTGAGGAAGTAGCCCCGGGCCTCATTGAAGCCGACGCGTGCACCACCGATGGGCCCGTTGAACGGGCAGCCGGAAATGGCCAGTGCCGCGGATGTGCCGATCATCGCGGGGATATCAGGATCGATGTTTTTATCGGCGGACATGACCGTACAGATGACCTGTACTTCGTTCATAAACCCTTTGGGAAACAGGGGGCGGATAGGGCGGTCAATCAGTCGCGAGGTCAGCGTCTCTTTTTCGCTGGGGCGTGCTTCTCGCTTGAAGAAACCACCGGGAATTTTACCGACAGAGTATGCTTTTTCGGTGTAGTGAACGGCCAGCGGAAAAAAATCCCGGCCCGGGCGCTCTGTTTTCTCTGCAACCACAGTACACAGTACTGAAGTATTTTCGACGGTCACCAGAACCGCGCCAGTTGCCTGTCGGGCTATGCGCCCGGTTTCCAGGCTGACGGTCTGGCCGCCGTACTGAAATGTTTTTGTTACTGGATTCACATTATTTCTCCAATTCTCTATATGATACCGGGACGTTCCCATGAACGTCCCGGCAGGGGTACAGCTTATCTACGCAGACCGAGTCGCTTGATCAGATCGCTGTAGCGCTGTGTGTTCTTGCGCTTCAGGTAATCCAGCAGCTTGCGGCGCTGGTTCACCATCCGGATCAGACCCCGGCGGGAGTGGTGGTCGTGCGAATGCGACTGGAAATGTCCCTGCAGCTGCTCAATATTTGCTGTCAGCAGTGCTACCTGTACTTCCGGGGAGCCCGTGTCACCTTCGCCTACCTGGTACTCTTTAACAATTTCTGCTTTCTTTTCTACTGATAAAGCCATCTTCTATTCCTCTTTCTCAATCTGCCTCAGGCGGCGCACCGCCCTTCGTTAATAAAAGAGCCTGTCCATGCAGATTTACAGACAGGTTCACGTCACCCTTCGGTGACAATCAGGCGACGCGGCGCCACGCGCCCGTCGTCCAACATCTCTCCAACACCTAAAAACTCGCCGCTGTGCAGCGCGACGCGCACAATACCATCACGGGGGGCGTTTGGCACCATCACTGGCTGGCCCTGGCGGATGTAAAAACCACCGGATTCACTCAGGCTCACCAGCGGCAATTCCCCCAGCGCGGCGTCTGCCGGCAGCAACAGCTCGTCAATGGCGGGCAGGCCGGCGTTGAGCTTGAGTGCCTCCAGCGCGGCCACTGTCACACTGTTCTCTATCGTAAACGGGCCGGCTTTGGTCCGGCGCAGCGCACTGACAAATGCACCGCAGCCCAGCACCTGGCCCAGGTCCTCGGCCAGCGACCTGATATACGTGCCCTTGCTACAGGCCACGTAAACATCGATTTCGGGCTTGTCCCCGCCCCGGAACGCGCGCAGCTGCAGCTCTTTTATGACCACCTGCCGCGACTTTCGTTCCACCTCCAGCCCCTGCCGCGCGAGCTTGTACAGTGGCTGCCCGCCCTGCTTGATGGCCGAGAACATGGACGGGACCTGCTCGATTTCACCCTCAAACTGTTGCAGCGCCGAGCGCACAGCCTGTTCGGTGATCCCACCGGCATCGCGGACCTCCAGTACCTTGCCCTCGGCGTCACCGGTATCGGTGATGCTGCCGAGCACAAACGTGCTCTCGTAGGCCTTGTCGGCGTCCAGCAAATACTGGCTGAATTTGGTCGCTTCGCCGAGGCACAGTGGCAGCACCCCGGTAGCCAGCGGATCCAGGCTGCCCGTATGACCCGCCTTGGCGGCGCCATACAGGTGTTTTACCGTTTGCAGGGCGCGGTTGGAACTCACACCCATGGGTTTGTCCAGTAACAGGATGCCGTCTATCGCACGTCCCTTGCGACGTCTTGCCACCGTTAGACCTCGGACCCGTCGTCGGTGCGCAAGCCCAGTTCGCGATCGGCATTCGCCGCGCGCTTGATCAGGTCCTCCAGGTCGCGTCCGCGCCCGACGCTGGCATCAAAATAAAAGCGCAGCTGCGGCACCGTGCGCATGGTGCTGTCGCGGGACAACTGGCTGCGCAGGAAGCCCGACGCCTTGTTCAGCACTTCCAGTGATTCAGCGGCCTCTTCACTGGAGTTGCTGCCCATCACGGTGCAGTACACCTTCGCGTGACCCAGGTCGCGGCTCACATCCACCCCGGTGATACTGACCATACCGACCCTCGGGTCCCGCACTTCGTGCTGGATCAGGGTGGCCAGCTCGCGCTGCAGGTAATCCGCAACGCGCTGGGTTCTGGCATACTCTTTGGCCATCGGGATTACTCTCCAGGATGCCGCTTACAGGGAGCGGGCAATCTCCTTGACTTCATACACCTCGATAAGGTCGCCCACTTTCACATCAGTGTAGTTCTTCACGCCGATACCGCACTCAACGCCGTTGCGCACTTCATTGGCGTCATCCTTGAAGCGACGCAACGACTCCAGTTCGCCCTGGTAGATCACCACACTGTCGCGCAGGACCCGGATGGGCTTGGAGCGATACACGGTGCCCTCGATCACCATACAACCGGCAACCTGGCCGAACTTCGGCGAGCGGAATACATCGCGCACCTCGGCGATGCCGACAATTTCCTCGCGCAGCTCTGGCGCCAGCATCCCCGTGAGGGCCGCTTTCACATCGTCGATCAAGTCGTAGATAACGTTGTAGTAGCGCAGGTCAACGCCTTCCGCCTCCACAATCTTCCGCGCCGCATTATCCGCCCGCACATTGAAGCCGAACACCACAGCGCCGGAGGTGACCGCCAGGTTGATATCCGTCTCGGTGATACCGCCGACACCGCCGGTAACGATATTCACCTGCACCTCGTCGTTGCCGATTTCCATCAGCGCCGATTGGATGGCCTCCAGCGAGCCGCGAACATCGGCCTTGACGACCACGTTCAGCGACTTTCTCTCGCCCGCGGTCATGCTCTCGAACATATTGTCCAGCTTGGCGGCCTGCTGGCGCTGCAGTTTCATGTCGCGCGTCTTCTCCTGACGGAAATCGGCCACCTCGCGAGCGCGCTTCTCGTTCTCCACCACGGCAAAGATGTCGCCGGCTGCCGGCGTGGCATCGAGGCCGAGAATTTCTACCGGTATGCTGGGGCCGGCTTCATCGATCGGCTGGCCGTTCTCATCCAGCATGGCGCGCACGCGACCAAACTGCAGGCCGGCCAGCACGATATCCCCTTTGCGCAGGGTACCGCTCTGGATCAGCAGTGAGGCCACCGGACCGCGTCCCTTGTCGAGGCGCGACTCGATGACAATACCCTGTGCGGGAACGTCCCTGGCCGCTGTCAGCTCCAGCACTTCCGCCTGCAGCAACACCGCGTCCAGCAGGTCGTCAATGCCTTCACCGGTAAGGGCGGACACATGAATGAACTGCGTATCGCCACCCCAGTCCTCGGGGATGACCTCTTTCGCGGCGAGCTCGCTCTTGACGCGCTCGGGGTCTGCGCCCGGCTTGTCCATTTTGTTGACCGCGACAATGATCGGCACATCGGCCGCCTTGGCGTGTTTCACCGCCTCTTCCGTCTGCGGCATCACACCGTCGTCGGCCGCGACCACCAGGATCACGATATCGGTACTCTTCGCACCCCGCGCACGCATCGCGGTGAAAGCGGCGTGCCCCGGCGTGTCGAGGAAGGAGATCATGCCGCGATCCGTCTCGACGTGATAGGCGCCGATATGCTGCGTAATACCGCCGGCTTCCCCTGATGCCACCTTGCTCTTGCGGATGTAATCCAGCAGCGAGGTTTTACCGTGGTCGACATGGCCCATGACCGTCACCACCGGTGCCCTCGGCTCCTGTGTCCCCTCGTGCTGCGACAGGGTTTCCTCGAGCTTCTCCTCCAGCGCATCGGCACTCAGCTGCTTGACCTCATGACCGAACTCCTCCACCACCAGCGTCGCTGTGTCGCGGTCGATCATCTGGTTGATGGTCGCCATGACACCCAGCTTCATCAGCTCCTTGATGACGGCACCGGACTTGACCGACATCTGCTGCGCCAGGTCGGCGACAGAGATCATATCGAGCAGGCCGATCTCACGAACCTTCTGTTCTGTTGGCATTTCAAATCCATGCTTGGAGTGTTCCGCGTGGGAAGACTTGAGTTTCTTGCGTCCACCGCGGCGGCGACCGACACCGGTCTCGGAATCGAGATCGGCCAGCGACAGGTTGTGGTTGCGCTGTTTGCCGCGACCCGTGGGCGCGTTGCGACCCAGTCGACTGCGCGGCTTGCGATTGTCATCATCGGCGACACGGCCGGCGGCAGGCACTTCGTGCAGGCGTTTCGGACGCTTGGTGGCCTCTTTGGCTTTCTCCTGGCTTTTTGCCAGTGCCTCGGCTTTTTCCTGCTCCTCAGCGGCCTTGCGCGCCTCGGCAGCCGCCTGTCGCGCAGCGGCTTCATCCGCTTCCTTGAGCTTGCGGCGCGCCGCGGCGCGCTGGCGCAGAATCTCTGGATCGACGTTGGCCGGGTCTTCGTCCGGATCACCTTCCAGTTCGGAGACTACCGCAGCGAGCTGCTCGCGCTCTGCCGCTGCCGCCGCCTTGGCGTCCAGGGCCACTGCGTCTGCCGCTGCCTCCGCCGCTGCCTCGGCAGTGACTTCTTCAACCTTCGGTTCCGGTTCTTTCACGGGCTCCGGTGCCGGCGCGGGTTCGGGCGTGGGCGCTGGCTGCGCGGAAGCCTCCTCCGGGACTGCCGGAGCCTCCTCCAACTGCTCTGCGTCGCGCTTGACGTAGGTGCGCTTCTTACGCACTTCCACATTCACGGTTTTCCGGCCCTGCGACGCGGTGGTGCGCAAGGTGGTCAGCGTTTTGCGCTTCAGGGTAATGCGCTTGGGCGCGTCTGTGGATTCACCGTGACTTCGCTTCAGATACTGCAGCAGGGTTTGCTTGTCCTCGTCGGACACAGCTTCCTCTGCTTGCGTGTGCGGCAGCCCCGCTTCTTTCATCTGCGTCAGCAGACGTTCCGAGGACGCACCTACCACTTCCGCGAGCTGCTCTACTGTCACCTGACCCATTCAATAATCTCCTTGCTACCCTGTCGTATATGATTGACTCTGCCGTGCCAGATTACTCTTCTGCTTCGGCAAACCAGGGTGCTCTTGCGGTCATAATCAATTCACCGGCACGCTCTTCTGTCATGTCCGGGATATCCATAAGGTCGTCCACGCCCTGCTCCGCGAGGTCTTCCATGGTAACGATTTCGCGGCTGGCCAGAATGTAGGCCAGATGACGGTCCATCCCGTCCATCGTCAACAGGTCTTCCGCCGGCTCACGGGCGCCGAGTTGCTCCTCTGACGCAATCGCCATAGTGAGCAGGGCGTCCTTGGC
This sequence comes from Halioglobus sp., assembly GCA_020443425.1. Lineage (GTDB taxonomy): Bacteria > Pseudomonadota > Gammaproteobacteria > Pseudomonadales > Halieaceae > Marimicrobium. Next base: position 12,632 of record JAGRIE010000018.1, on the reverse strand, counting down.
CCGCGCACGCAACTCCTCGGCGATGTCCTCGTCAAAACCTTCGATGGCGGTCATTTCTTCCAGCGGCACATAGGCCACTTCTTCCAGTGTGGTGAAGCCCTCTTCGACGAGGATCTCAGCGACATCCTCGTCGATATCGAGGCTGTCGACGAACACCTTGATCACCTGCCCGGCCTCGGCCTCGTGTTTCTCCGCGGCATCCTCCAGGCTCATCACGTTGATGGTCCACTGGGTCAGCTGCGAGGCCAGGCGCACATTCTGCCCGGAGCGCCCGATAGCCTGTGCCAGGTTATCCTGGGAAACCGCCACATCCATGGTGCCACTGTCTTCATCCACGACAATGGACTCGACTTCCGCCGGGGCCATCGCGTTGATCACCAGTTGCGCCGGGTTGTCGTCCCACAACACGATGTCCACGCGCTCATTGTCCAACTCGTTGGACACCGCCTGTACGCGCGATCCGCGCATGCCGACACAGGCACCCACAGGATCGATACGCTGGTCGTTGGTCTTGACCGCGATCTTGGCGCGCGATCCGGGGTCGCGCGCGGCGGCACGGATCTGGATCACCTCTTCGGCGATCTCGGGGACTTCTATCTTGAACAGCTCGATCAGCATCTCGGTGCAAGAGCGGCTCAGTATCAACTGGGGGCCGCGCGCTTCAGTGCTGATTTCCTTCAGGATGGCGCGCACCCGGTCATTGACCCGGAAGGTTTCGCGGCCGACCAGTTGGTCGCGGGGCAGCAGGCCCTCGGCGTTGTTGCCAAGATCGACGATAACATTGTCGCGTGTCACCTTCTTGACCGTGCCCGCAACGAGCTCGCCAACCCGGCTCAGGTACTGCTCCACAACCTGTGCGCGCTCGGCGTCGCGCACGCGCTGCACGATCACCTGCTTGGCGGTTTGCGCGGCGATACGCCCGAATTCGACGTTTTCTACCTGTTCTTCGTAGATATCACCGGGTTTCAGGTTCGGGTCCTGCTCGTGAGCCTCCTCGGTGGTGAACTGGGTACCCAGCAGGGCCATTTCATCATCGGGCACAACCAGCCAGCGACGCACAGAGACATAGTCGCCTGTTTTGCGGTCGATGGTGACATGAATGTCGGCTTCTTCGTCGTAGCGCTTCTTGGTCGCAGTCGCCAGCGCCAACTCAATGGCCTCAAAGATAATGTCCTCGGACACCCCTTTCTCATTGGAGACAGCCTCAGCCACCATCAGAATTTCTTTCGTCATCTCAAGCCTCGCCAGTTTTCTTTTCGCGTTCAGACACGCAGTTGGACCCGCGCCTTTTCTATCGCGCTATAGGGCAACAGGAACTCGTGATCATCGATCTGCACCACGACGTCTTCGCCTTCAATACCTTTTAATACACCCTTGAACCTGCGCCGCCCTTCAAACGCGCTGCGCAGGCGCAATTCCACGACCTCGCCTACATATGCCGCATACTGCTCCAGCGTAAACAGCAGCCTGTCCATACCCGGCGAGGAGACCTCAAGGGTGTACTCGCCGGCGATGGGGTCCTCGACATCAAAAATGCCGCTCACCTGTGTGCTGACTACTGCACAGTCATCAACGGAGATACCCGCAGGACTATCTATATAGACCCGCACAACGCTGTGCTTGCCCTGCGCGACGTATTCCACGCCCCACAGCTCATAACCCAGGGCGGCCACCATGGGTTGCAACATGTCCGCAATTTGCTGGTCTTTACTCGCCACGGGCGGTTTGTTTACTCCGTATACGAAAAAGCCCCTAAAAAGGGGCTTTTTCGTCTTCACACTGTCTAGTTTGGAGCCGACAGTGCCAATTGGTAGCGGGGGCCGGATTTGAACCGACGACCTTCGGGTTATGAGCCCGACGAGCTACCAGGCTGCTCCACCCCGCATCAAAACTTCCTCGATTGTGAACTGCCCCTCGGCAAGTCCCCTTGAACCCTACTCGTCACTGGAGCTCAAATTCGAGGCTGTGCATTATAGGGACGCCCCCCACCGCGGTCAACCGTGCAGAACCGAAATTTACACTAAGGCCGTGTTGACAATCATTCTCATTATTATTACGCTTGCCCTTCGTTAACTGTAGCCCGGTCAGCACCATGTACGTTTGCCTCTGTAAGGGAATAACCGATACCCAGATCCGCGCGGCCATCGAGGATGGCGCCAGCTCGCTCAGGGACGTGCGCAACACGCTGGGCGTGGCCAGCCAATGCGGGAAATGCGGCATCCTGACACGCGAAATCCTGCGCGAGACACTGACGGACAATCTCCAGGAACAAGAGCTGTTCTACGCCCTCAGCTAGCCCGTCCCGCCTGCCGCGGCGCGCTCACGGCACCCCGGATAAAAATGGAATTGCGAATCCTTCGTATTTTTATTCTTAATTTTTATTATTAATCAAAGACTTACATTTGACGCCGTGCGCGTGTCAGCGCCATAATGCACCCTTTGGTAACTCAGCAGGTGCCCCATGAAAGGCGACGCAAAAGTCATCCAATACCTCAACAAAGTCCTCGGCAATGAGTTGATTGCCATCAACCAGTACTTCCTCCACTCACGCATGTACAAGGACTGGGGGCTCAAGGAGCTCGCAGAGCACGAGTACGCCGAGTCCATCGATGAGATGAAGCACGCCGACAAGCTGACCGAGCGCATTCTGTTCCTGGAGGGGCTGCCCAACCTGCAGGACCTCGGCAAGCTGCTGATCGGCGAAAACACCGAGGAAATGCTCAAGTGCGACCTCAAGCTGGAGCTGAAAGCGATTCCCGACCTGCGCGAAGGCATTGCCTACTGCGAGTCGGTGCAGGACTATATCTCGCGGGAGTTGCTGGAGGACATCCTGGAGTCCGAGGAGGAGCATGTAGACTGGCTGGAGACCCAGCTCAGCCTGATCGATAAAGTCGGCATCCAGAATTACCTGCAGAGCGCCATGGAGAGCCCGTCCTGAGCGCACTCGGGGCAACCCGCTCTCCTCTCATGCAACCTCGGGGCGCCGCCAGCGACCGGGCGTTCACCCGCCCCGGTCACCGGTGTCCGGACACGGCCCGGGCGGCATCGCCGCGCGACAGGTCCCGGGGACAAAAAACTTGCATCTACCCCTGACAATCAAGCATAGTTATTCACCAGTAAACCCCACATAAATCTCTCAATGGCTGTCGCGACAACCGCGCAACAACATCTCTGCAGCCCGCACCCAAAGCCTGCTTGGCGGATGGTCTTTTCATAACTCAATGGTTCAATCAATGCGGCGACACCAAGTATTTGGCTCCTGGGGATATCCGGCCTGGCTATTCACCGTTCTGGTGCTGATTGCACTGCAGGCCACTGCCCAGGTTGAACCGTCATCGCAGCCCGACCCGGCGGCGCCGTCGGAGCAACTGCAGGCCCCCTCCCCGGCGACGCCACAGCCCGGTGCCCGCCCTGCTGAGCGGGCTGTGCCGGCGCCGGACGCCGCTGCGAAACCGGTCGAGGCGAAACCCGCGCCACAGGCGTCCAAGCAGGCACAGCGCAACAGCAGTGCAAGCGGGGACACGGTGGCGCCGACACCGCCGAACGAAGACGCCACACCGGGGCAGCCCGCGCAGCAAGCACAGCCATCGGGCAGTGACAAACTGCAACCGGTGCAAGTGCTGGCCCGCAAACTCACTGTCGCCCCCGCCACCCCGGAACGCCCGGCGCAATCCGGCAAGAAAAAGGCCGATCAAACGCTGGAGATTCTCGGCACCCGTGTCGCCCCCGGCGAATCAGACCGCCTGCTGTGGATTGCCGGCGAGACCACCTATGGCAGCAAACTGGAGACGCCCGTCTACGTCATCCGCGGCAAGCATCCCGGCCCCACACTGTGCCTGACAGCGGCTATCCACGGGGATGAATTGAACGGCGTCGAGATCATACGCAGCCTGGTCAGCGACCTGGCACCGAAAAAGCTTTACGGCACGGTGATTGGCGTCCCTATCGTGAACCTGCTGGGTTTCACCCGGGGCACCCGCTACCTGCCGGACCGGCGCGACCTCAATCGCTACTTCCCGGGCAACCCCAACGGCAGCTCCGCCTCGCGTATCGCCTTCTCGTTCTTTGAGAATATCGTGCGCCACTGCGACCTGCTGATCGACCTGCATACCGGCTCGCTCACACGGACCAACATGCCGCAGGTACGGGCCAACCTGCAGATACCCGAAGTCCTCGAATTCACCACCAAGTTCGGCTCTACCGCGGTATTGCACAGCGGCAAGCTGCGCGGGAACCTGCGCAGTGCCGCCACCAATTACGGCATACCCGCCGTCGCCCTTGAATTGGGGGAGCCCGGCAGCCTGCAGGAGGAGCATGTCGAGGAGGGAGTAGAGATCATAGAGACGGTACTCAGCGGCCTGAACATGACTCGCAAGCTGTGGACGGTGGGAGGCTCGCAGCCCGTGTTCTACAGTTCTCGCTGGGTGAGGGTAAACACGGGTGGACTGCTGATTTCGAAAGTCGACGTGGGCGAGCGTGTCTGGGAGGGCGCGGTGCTGGGTGCAATGGTAAACCCGATCACCAATGAATCCTTCGATGTCATTTCCCCGTACTCCGGCAGAGTGCTGGGCATGGCGCTGAACCAGTTCATGCTGCCCGGTTACGCGGCTTTCAATATCGGCATCGTCGCCGACAAAGAGGGCGCCGCCGACGATGCCCAGAGTTACGAGTGCGTCAATACCGGCATGGACCCGGAACAGGTGTCCGAGGAGTTTGGGTGCTCATCCGGCGATGATGAGGAGATCAGGGAAGACATCGAGTTGGGCATCATGGAAAGCGAGGAGGGTTCATGAATTGCACAGCCGCCGGGGTGGCTCGATGCCATCGCCCGGCTTCAGCCTGAGGGCGCCCCACATGCAGCGCTGGCTTCGCGTGATTGTGCCGGTTGTAATCAGTCTCGCTGCCTGTACCGCGACCCGGGCAGCCGCCCCGGCCGAAACCGCCAGCGCACCGCCCAATATTCTCCTGATCGTGCTGGATGACATGGGATACAACGACCTCGGCGCCAACGGCAACCCGGAGGCGCCGACGCCAAACCTCGATGCGCTGGCAGCTGAGGGCGTGCGGTACACCCGGCACTACGCGGATGCGACATGTTCCGTCGCGCGAGCGGCACTGATGACAGGCACATTTCCAGCGGCACACGGTCTGCGCCCCAATCATCTGGGCTTGTCGGTCGGCACCCCGACCATCGCCTCCATGCTCAAGGCGCGAGGCTACCGGACGCAGCATATCGGCAAATGGCATATCGCGAGCGCGACAATGGAACAGGCGCCAACGCAATACGGCTTTGACAACTGGTATGGCTTCCTGCACAACAACGAACTGAACGGCCCGGCGCCGGACGGCATCCACTACCGCTTTCCCACCTACCGCAAACCGTGGCTGCGGGACAACGACGCGCCACCAGAACCCCAGCCGGGACACCTCACCGACCTACTGACAGAGCGGGCGATAAGCTTCCTGGATCAACAGCAGTCGCAGTCGCAACCGTGGTTCCTGAACCTCTGGTATTTTGCGCCGCACGCACCGATACAGCCCGACCCCAGGTTCAGGAAAAAATACCCCGACACCAAAGAGGGCAAATACCACGCACTCATCGACCAGCTGGATTTCAATGTCGGCGAGGTGATGGCGGCACTGGATCGCAATGGCCAGGCCGACAACACGCTGGTGATCGTGCTGAGCGATAACGGTGGCACCAACAAAATGACGGACAACAACCGTCCCTTCGTCGGCGCGAAATCCCTGTTTACCGAAGGCGGCCAGCGCACACCGATGTTCATGCGCTGGCCGGGGCATATCGAGCCGGACCGCGTCTCGGATGAACTCGTCAGCATTTACGATATCTTTCCCACCATCGCGCAGGCGAGTGACGCCACACCACCCGACGGCCTGATCGGCAGAAGCCTGCTGGACCCGCAGCGCGCGGAGTTTCCCGAACTCTACTGGGAGTACTCCAATTCTGAGAACCACCAGTACTCGGTGCTCTCGGCGGACGGTCGCTGGCGCCTGTTTACGCTTTACGACGCTGTCGGACTGATTGATCTCGAGGCCGACCCCACCGGCAGACAGGATGTGAAGAGCCAGTATCCCGAGGTGGCTGCGAGACTGACCAGCAACTACCTGCGGTGGCGCAAGGCGACCAGGCTGGTGAGCGTGGACTATCAGTCACTCAATGCCCGGGGCGGCGCCGTGCTGCGCGGTGACGACCTGCAACGCAGTCCCGGTTACGCCGGCTTTACACTCGCGATCGGTGTCACGCCGCCAACCACATCTGGCACGGCGCCAGCGGTGATCGCCGAACAGGCCGAACGCTGGCGATTGCAGACCACCAGTAGCGGCGGGTTGCGTCTGGAGGTGCTGGGGCAGACCATGGAAGCCCCCGCGCTGACGGCCGGGCAATGCAATGAAGTCGTCGTCAGCACTCAGTTCAATATCTCACCGGTTCGGCCCAGCAGTAATAAATCCCTGATGGATCTGTACGTCAATGGCGTGCGAGTGGCCGAACGCACCCGCAAGAATCCCGCGCTGAACACGCAGGGCTATGCCAATCCGACCTATATCGGCATGAACCCACTCGGTGAAGAGCAGTTCCAGGGGCAGCTCAGCCAGCCCCTCATCATCAATGAACGGATTGTTCCGGACGACCAGGGCGCCATGATAGGGAATGGCATTTCCGGGGTCCCACCGACATGCCCGCACGGCTGATACACGCTGGCGCGCACCCCACTGGAGTCAAAGAGTACCGACATGAGTACAGCACCTTCTGCAACCGGCGCCAGTGCGCTGCGTACAATCGCCGTTATCGTGGCGTTCGCGATTTCGCTTATCGCCCCGACGGGGGTCGCCGCACCCGGGACACGCATCCCGATTTCGGCGGGCCTGGCCACGGGTATCGCCGCGGATATGTTTCCCGTGACCGTCAGCCTGGGCAACGGCAAGCTCTTCCTCAGCGAACCGGTGGCACTGTTCCTGGACGAGGAGCGCGTCGGCCTGCAAGTGCGGGTACAAGCCTACGACCATCGCCCCACCCAGGGTGTTGCGATCAGTGAAACCGGGCGGGCAATCGTGTCAGGTGTCCCGGGGTACGACAGCAGCCAGCGGCAGATACTGCTGCGTGCACCAAAAATCGAGAAACTCGAATTTGAACGCAGTTCCGCTACCACCCAGCGCTTTCTCAATGAGATTGACAGCGCCTGGCGGGCGCAGGTGACCGACCCGCTGCGCGCGGACATCCCGCCGCATCCCTACCTGCTTCCATTTCGGAATAATATCCAGGATCTCGCCTACGACGGCAGCAACATCATCATTACACTGTCGTACTAGGCGCGCCAAAACGCCGCATCGGGCTCACCGCAGCGCCGCCATCGCCGCCAGCCCGTCCAGAACCAGATCCGGCACCCAGTGGCCCGCCCGCGGTATCAGCCGCATCAGGGTCTCACCGGCACCGCCGCAGAAAAACACGGCCAGTGGTTCAGTACCCGCCTGCTCAAGCGCCAGCGTCACCGCGCCGGCCTGGGCCAGTGCAATCCCGTGCCGCACCGCCTCTGCCGTCGAGCGTCCGGGGGCCAGCGCATAGCCGACATTTTCCTCAAACCGGACGCGATCGGTATCCAGCAACAGTGCGCGCTCCATCAGGGCCGGCCCCGGAATGATATAACCGCCCTCATGCTGGCCGCTTGCGGCGACGATATCGATCGTCAGCGCCGAGCCGGCATCGACCACACACAGCCTGCCCTGCTCCAGATCGCGGGCGCCCAACATCGCCAGCCAGCGGTCTACGCCCATACGCCCGGGCTCGGCATAGCTGTTGCTGAGCGTTCCGGTCCGAGCCTCGGTGCGCGCGTACCAGGGCGCGACGCCCCAGCGCCTCACCAGCAGCGCAGTCAGCGCGCTCTCCGCGGCCGGTGCGGCCACACTGGCCACCCAGATGGCGTCCAGCTGCTCGGCACAGGCCAGCAGCGCGGCCTGTGACTCGGCATCATGCGCCCGGTAAACGCCCCTGGCGACAACCCGCCCGTCGCGCACCAAGCGCCATTTCGCACTGCTGTTACCGACATCCAACTGCAGGCAGTTTACCGGTGCGCTCACTGCGCGGCCCTCAGCGAAATCTCGCCGCCATAAACAGACTGCACACCCGTGGTCGACTCCAGTTGCAGCGCACCGCGCTGATCGACACCGCGCGCGATGCCCGCCAACTCGCCGGACCCGGTGTGCAGCACCACCGGCGCGCCGTCAAATGCATCCAGTGCCATCCACTCCTCACGCCAATGCTTGAAACCCTGTTGCTCAAAATCAGCCACTAGCGGCAACAGCTCATTCAACAGTTCAGCCAGCAGGCGATTGCGACCCGGCAGCTCACCGGCACTGATGGTCTTGAGGTCGGTCCACGCCTGGTCGATCGCGTTCGCCGCCGTCGCCGGCATCGCAACGTTCAGGCCCACGCCGACCACCACCCGACAGCTGCCGGCGGCATCGCCACTCATCTCCAGCAGTATGCCGCCGAGCTTGCGCCCATCGTGGAGCACATCGTTCGGCCATTTCAGTTGCACGGCCGCTGCGCCACAGGCGCGAAGCGCGCGTGCCACAGCCACCCCAACCGCGAGGCTCAACCCCTCGAGCGCTGCCGCCCCCTGGCTGAACTCCCACAACAGCGACAGGTAGAGATTACTGGCATAGGGGCTCACCCACTGCCGGCCCCGCCGCCCGCGACCGACCGTCTGTTGCTCAGCGGTGCACACCATGCCCGGCGCGCCACCCTCCTGCGCCCAGCGCAACACTTCGGCATTGGTGGAATCGACGCTGTCCAGTACAGCCAGCCGGGACAACAGCGAGAGCGGCCTGGGCGCCAGAGCGTCCAGCACGCCATCGGCACTGAGCAGGTCGATGCCGCCCGGAATGCGGTAGCCCTTGCCCTTGACCGACTCGATCTCGATACCGGATTCCTCCGCCAGCCGGTTCACCTGCTTCCACACGGCGGTCCGGCTCACACCGAGGACATCGGCGAGTTCCTGGCCGGAGCGGAACTCACCATCTGCCAGCAGTGGCAACAGTGTGGATTTGGACATGGACAGCGGCACCCAGTGAATCGATCGTCGCGCGATGATAACAAAGAACACCAGCGATCTGGCAGGCGGTGTGATTAGTTTACGTTTGCGTCAACGTCATTATCCACTACACTCGGCCTGCCAGTCCGGTTGCCAGGGCCCGATACAATGGGAAGTAAAACCTACACGATCTCCGAGCTCGCAAAGGAGTTTGGCGTCACGACCCGCACCATCCGCTTTTACGAGGAAAAGGGCTTGGTGCAGCCGTTGCGCGACGGCCAGAAGCGCCTGTACACACCCGCTGACCGTGTTCGCATCAAGCTTATCCTTCGCGGCAAGCGTATCGGCATGTCGCTACAGGAGAGCGTCGACCTGATCGACATGTACGACCCCTCCCGCAACAACACACAGCAGCTCAACTCCCTGATCGACAAAATCGCAGTACGCAGAGACAGGCTGCTGCAACAGAAAAAGGATATTGATGACATGCTGGCGGGCCTTGACGAAGTGCAGGCTCTGTGCCAGACAGCACTGGGTAAGCGAAAAAAGAAATAGCTGCGACCACAGCAGCCATGTAGCGCATCCGATCGCACCGATGCGGCAGAACACTTTCCTCCCGTGCCAACTTGTCAGTGCGATATCGCCGCGAGCGGATTTTCTGCTACTCTTGGCCAATGGTCGCACACGCATGCACGCGGCGGCCTCACCAGAACCATCACCGGAATTGACATGGCACACGGCCCAGGATCGATGCTGCGGAATACGGCAGCCACACTGATGTGCATTTCAGGTACCGCCCAGGTCGCCGCACTCTGGTTGCGGGAATTGACGGGGGCGGCCCTGATCGACGGCCTCTGGGGCACTGTGTACGTTATCATAGGCATCGGCCTGTACGGGCGTTCCAAATTCTCTGTCTACCTCGGCATCGTCATACCCTGCGTCGCAGCCGGTGTGTTGATTTACAATATGGCTCATCCCCAGCAGGCCTACACCCTGCGTATCGCCGTCGATGTCGTCATCGTACTGCTGTGCGCCGTGGCCTTATGGGAATCGCACCGCCAACCGAAGGCATGACGTCGCGACGCTGGCGGCATCGCGGCCACACCCCACTCACACACCAGGATAAGGACGCATCGACAACATGGCGTTGAAACCCACGATCTACAAAGCCCAGATCGAGCTCGCCGACAGTGATCGCAACTGTTTCGAATCGCTCTCGCTAACACTGGCACAACACCCTTCGGAAACACTGGAACGGATGACCGCTCGCCTGCTGGTCTACTGTCTGAACTGTACCCGGGGCCTGGAGTTTACCAAGGGCATTTCAAGCACCGATGAGCCGGACCTATGGGTGCACAGTGACCATGGTGACATCGAGCACTGGATGGAGGTTGGCCAGCCTGAGCAACCCCGGCTGCGCAAAGCCTGCGGCCGTGCGCGCCTGGTGAGCGTCTACGCATTCGGCAAAAGCGCCCCGACCTGGTGGAAACTGCACGGCGAGGCAATCAGCGCCCTGCCGCACCTACAGGTCTGGCAACTGGACTGGGAAGAGATACAGGCTGCCACGGCGCTGGTCGATCGCACCGTGCAACTGAATGTCAGCATCGTGGGGGGCGTGGCGTATCTGGACAATGGCAGTGACTCCTGCAGCGTGGAACCGGTCCTGTTGCGCGAGGCTCAGTAGTCGCCAGCATGGTTTATAGTCACCTGACAGGGAAAGCGGCATACGTCCACACTAATCCCCTGCGCGCCGAAGCCAGATGTAGCTGGTGAGCGCGGCCAGGCTCTTACCATCAAGGATGTCATACCGGTAGCGGTCTGCGCCGCTCGCAGGCGCTTCCAAGGCGACTTCGTGGACAAAGGGGTCACCCGTGACATCAAAGGTCGCCATCACCTCGCCGTTCTTCCACAGTCGCAGGACCATGCCGGCGGCGGCTGTGACGCTGGCCCGAAGCACACTCGTGTCCGCGAAAACGGTGCTTCCCCTTCGCGTACCCTCCATCCCTGCTTCGATCATCGGTCCGTCGGGGCCGTAAACCTGGACCACAGTGCGGCCGCTGCGGATCCCGTCGAGGATGCCGGCAACACTCAGCTCTTCAGCCCATACCCGTGTGGCGGGCATCGCCAGCGGGGAATACAGCGGCCCTTCCCCATTGCCGCCCCGGTGATCGTCACTTCCGCCCAACGCGGCGGCACGCCCGCCACGGTCGAGAAGATCCTCCCAGAAGGCGACACCGCTGAAAATACCGCCCATGACCTCGACCGCATCGATGGTCTCTGGCGCGACATCGTATTGCCAGCCGCAACCAATGCACAGGTCGCCCACATTCAGCAGGGGATGGTTGATGGAGAACAGCCCCCCCTGCGCGTGGGCGTCGGCAATTGCACCCTCAATAGTGGCGCCCCTGACACCGGTGCGGTGATCAATCCACTCGGTCGTGCCGATTGTGTTCGCGTGTCCGGCGTACGTCGTGAACTCCATGCCAGGCAGAAGCAGGACTGATGTAGTCATCTGGTATGAGGGGAACCAGCTGAGCTGGCTCACCGTGTTGTGTTCGGACATGAGAACGAAGTCGAGGCCGCGACTCTCCGCCAGTGAGATAAGCTCGGCAATTGTCGGCGAGCCATCGGACTCCACCGTGTGCGAGTGGAAATCTCCGACATACCAGCGTGCGGTGGACTCCAGCCCCGGCGGCGATTCATAAGGCCGTCGCTCGGTCTGCGGCGCGAGCGTCGCGGTGGCCCGAAGGATCACCTCGACCTCGTAGCGCGCAGGCTGTTCTGCGACCTTGGCCTTGCCGACAACAACCTCCCAGGTGCCGGCCGGAATCGGTCCCGGGACATAGCTCGGCGACGCCGCATCGACGCCTACAATCGCCGCTTCCGACTTGCCGCCACCCCAGCCGCGGAAACCCACCGGATCATCCAGACCCCAGTCCAGGATATTCTCGCCAGATAGGTCATCGTGGTTGAACTCGATCTCATCGACCCCCTCGGGCACTTCGAACGGCAGGAAGAAGTACGTCTCCTCCCCGGCGGGAACCTCACCCGATATCTGGATGCGGACCTCGCCTTCGAATTGGGTATCACCCTGAGTGCTATTATCACTATCGGAACAACTCACGAGAATCAGGGCTAACAAGCCAAGAAACTAGATGGAACGCATTTGCCATTTATTATTCCAGTTTCTGATGCACGACTGTTCTGGCAGTAAAGTTTTCCAAATCAAAAAGCTTATTTCATACTACAATCCGACTCACTACTTTCATCACTCCGAATGGACAAGGCTTGCCTGATACTCTCATAATTGTCCGTCGTACTACTGATAAAATATTCATGCCTGCCAGACAGTACGGACAAATTCCGACTACCGCCAGGAAACAGTTTTCTATGTATTGCGTTATCAGTGTAACGATCCACATTGTTAGAGAGCGTAAAATATCTCAAATCAACTTTTTTATTTGAGAACAACGTAAGGGACAGTATATCTTCGGCTACATATACTTTTTTTGCAGTGCGGGAGGCAACACATAGGAAACGGCGTAAGCTTCCCCAACACGAAGACAGGACAAAAGTAGAGCT
>JAGRIE010000189.1 GCA_020443425.1 Halioglobus sp. | reverse complement strand
CCGAACCTCAACCTGCAGGACGAGATCGCACGGTTGCAGGCCAAGAGCCGGCAGCTGACGACCAGCATTTTCTCGAGCCTCACGTCCTGGCAGATCACCCAGCTCGCGCGCCATCCGCAGCGGCCGTATTCGCTCGACTACCTGTCGATGATCTTCACCGACTTCCAGGAGCTGCATGGCGACCGGATGTACGGCGACGATCTGGCGATCGTCGGTGGCCTGGCCCGGCTCGACGGCCGGCCGGTGATGGTCATCGGCCACCAGAAGGGACGCGATACCAAGGAGCGTGTACGCCGCAACTACGGCATGCCCAAGCCCGAGGGTTACCGCAAGGCGCTGCGCCTGATGCGGCTGGCAGAGCGTTTCTCGCTGCCGCTGATCACGTTCATCGATACCCCCGGCGCCTATCCGGGAGTCGGTTCCGAAGAGCGCAACCAGAGCGAGGCGATCGCCCGCAACCTCTTCGAGATGGTGGTGCTGCGCATCCCGATCATCAGCGTGGTGATCGGCGAGGGCGGTTCGGGCGGTGCGCTGGCTATCGGTATCTGCGATCGGCTGCT
>JAGRIE010000188.1 GCA_020443425.1 Halioglobus sp. | reverse complement strand
TATGACGGCTATGGCTGGCGGAAACGAAAAGGAATGCACCAAAAGACGTTTGATAGGCTCTATCTCAAGTACCAGCGGTTGAAGATTCAGATTGACCAAGCAACAATGATGCGGTTTGGAATGCAATTTGATTTGTAGCGTGTAGTTTGGCTAATGAATTCGGTCAAAAAATAGAGAACCGTCCTAAATGATTTAGCAAGACCACGAAGCAGGAAAGCCTATTTCTATAAAGAGGAGTACCAAACAAAAAATGTGGGTGCAGTGTGGGTGCAGGAAGGTTTAATAACTTTTAATCGAAAAATGTTAACGCGGATAAAACGCTAACCAATTGATTTTTATGGCGCGCCCGGCACGATTCGAACGTGCGACCGCCTGGTTCGTAGCCAGGTACTCTATCCAGCTGAGCTACGGGCGCTGCGAAAGCGGGGATTCTGCTGATTTCTGCCGGACTTGTCAACCCAATTGTAGTGCCATCATCGTGCGCCGACAGTGCTTGCATGCGGCACCGAACTGCTACCCGCCGCAGAGAAGGCAGATGAAGTTTTCCCGACCCAGTGCAGAGG
>JAGRIE010000187.1 GCA_020443425.1 Halioglobus sp. | reverse complement strand
ACCTGCACCAGGGCGCCGTGGGTGTGGGCATCGATATCGCCACCGGCAGGAGCGTGCGGGCGGTACAACACGGCCACCTCGTCACCCGGCACCCGGACACCGACGCCGTCTTCGCCGAGCTGCAGCTGCCGCACTGGGACCGTATTCTCGATCTCGGCGGCCGGTGCGTGGAAATGACCGGGCTGGGCTACCTGGGCGTCGATATCGTGCTCGACGAGATTCGCGGCCCCATGCTGCTGGAACTCAACGCCCGGCCCGGCCTCGCCATCCAGGTGGCCAATATGGCGGGCCTGCGGCACCGGCTGGCGGTTGCCCGGAAAATCGCCGCGCAAACCGACGACCACGACCGGAAAATTGCCCTCGCACGGGAGAGTTTCGGGGTGCGGGCCTGAGCGGGACCCACCGCCGCACTGACACCGCGACGGGCGGTTGCGCATGGCACGCCGCAACCGCCGCTGTTACCATGCGCCCCTGACAGCCAGACAGATTCCAGCGCGTGAAAAAACCGATCATTACCGGCCTCATCCTGCTCGCCGCACTGGCGCTGTGGCACTGGGGCAACCGCA
>JAGRIE010000186.1 GCA_020443425.1 Halioglobus sp. | reverse complement strand
GTGGACGCCGATGCACTGCATCTGCTGGCTGAGGCGCCGGTACGACGCGACGACTGGGTGCTCACACCACATCCCGGCGAAGCGGCCGCATTACTGGCGGTGTGCAGCGCCGAGATCCAGGGTCAGCGCCTGCAGAGCGCGCGGGACCTGCAGCATCGGTTCGGTGGCAGCGTGGTGTTGAAGGGGGCTGGCAGTGTGGTCGCCAGCACCGGCAGCACCCCGCCTGCGATCTGTAGCGACGGCAACCCCGGCATGGCCAGTGGTGGCATGGGGGACGCGCTGACCGGCGTGATTGCCGGACTGCTGGCACAGGGATTCGGGGTGCGCGATGCGGCCGAGGCCGGTGTCTGCCTGCACGCAGCGGCCGGTGACGTTGCGGCCGACATGGGCGGCGAGCGCGGTCTGCTCGCCGGCGATCTGATCAACTGCCTGCGCGGCCTGGTGAATCCCTGATGACAACGACTGCCGGTTGCCGCATCGAGCTGCCCGACGAATCCTCGCAGGAGATGCTGGGCGCGCGCCTCGCCGATGTCTGTGTGGCGCCGATGCTGATCTTCCTCGAGGGTGACC
>JAGRIE010000185.1 GCA_020443425.1 Halioglobus sp. | reverse complement strand
CCGTATGAACTGGCTTGGTGCGGCCTTCACGGGCCTACTGGTTGCCCTGCGTCAGGGGGCGCCGCTGGCACTGCGGCTGTTTCCAATGCTCGCCAGTTTCCGCAATAAGAGCACACCTTCAAGTGGCCACAGCTCCACGGTGGAAACAGCCATTGTGCGCATGCAGCTGGATCATGACAGCGGAGCATTACAGGGCGAGGTACTCAAGGGGGCATTCAAGGGATGGCTTCTGGCAGATATGGACAGACAGCAACTCGAGCAACTCCTCGCATACTGCCGCAATGAAGACAGCGATTCACTGCAACTGCTGGACAGCTACCTGCAACAACGGTTTCCGGGAGAGTCCTCCTTTGGCAGCCAACAACAGGCGGGGCCGAGTGACAGCAGCTCCATGGGGCGCTCAGAGGCACTGGCCGTGCTGGGGCTTGAGGAAGGCGCGACCTCAGAAGACATAGTCGCAGCGCACCGTAAACTCATTCAAAAACTGCACCCGGATCGTGGTGGCAACGACTACCTTGCCGCACAGATCAATCAGGCCAAAGACCTGTTGTTGGGGTGATATCGAAACTGGCATC
>JAGRIE010000184.1 GCA_020443425.1 Halioglobus sp. | reverse complement strand
GGCGAATTCGCCCGCTCGCATGCGGCGGAAGAGATCAAGGTTTTCCTCAACGCTGCGGTTGCGATGCGGACTGTCCTTGCCGGGGTCGGTCAACGTCCCCCGATACTGCCGAATTTCGTCCGCAGACAAGCTGTCAACATACGCCTTGCCGTCGTTGATCAGGACTTCGGCGAAATCGTACAGGGCCTGGAAGTAATCGGATGCGTGGAACAGCCGGTCGCCCCAGGAAAACCCCAGCCATTGTATGTCCTGCTTGATCGCCCGTTGAAACTCGTCGGTTTCAGTCTCCGGATTGGTGTCGTCGAAGCGCAGGTTGCAAACGCCGTTGAAGTCATTCGCGATACCGAAATTGATACAAATGGCCTTCGCATGGCCAATATGCAGGTAGCCATTGGGCTCAGGCGGGAAACGGGTACAGACCCGGCCGTCATACTTTCCCTGCGCGAGGTCGGCGGCGATACGCTGACGGATGAAATCAGTTTTCTGTGCGGTGTTTTCCGGAGCACCCATGGCAAAGTGTTTCTGACCCTGTTTATCGACTCAATTCAAGTACGAAGCTGACCGGTACGGCAAGGC
>JAGRIE010000183.1 GCA_020443425.1 Halioglobus sp. | reverse complement strand
AGCATCGACTCAACAACCTAGCCGCACTTCTCAATCACGCCCAGAATTACCTCGACCAGTGCAGGGCACAAAGTGAGCCCGCTACCACCGCAGGTCTTATCCTATGGCTTCGGGCACTGGCCGATGCTGAAGAAGATACACAGGCCAGCGGCGGCAACGAGGATGCGATACAACTGGTAACTCACCATGGAGCTAAAGGTCTGGAGTGGCCCATTGTGGTTGCCATGGATCTGTGCACAGAGTTGAAGCCGCGACTGTGGGGACTGACAGTCCTGCCCTCCCCTTCGCCCATCGACCTGGATGATCCATTGGCTAATCGTACCCTGCGCTATTGGCCCAGGTTTTTTGGAAACCACAGCACCAATGTCGAGGTATTGGATACTATTACCGAGAGCCAGGACGGGCAAAACGCGCTGGAACAGGAAGTCCAGGAATCCAAGCGGCTCCTGTACGTTTCGCTGACACGCGCCAGGGACGGCCTGATTCTGTGTATGGACAACAAGAGGACAAGCGGCCCCTGGATGGATACGCTGCAGGCGGGCTGGATGTTACCTGAGGGGGACAGCCTGATCCTAC
>JAGRIE010000182.1 GCA_020443425.1 Halioglobus sp. | reverse complement strand
TTTGCGCCACGAGGATGGAAGCCTGTCAGAAGATTTTTTTTTTTTCTTTAAATTTCTGACCAACGCGGAAGAGAGGGATGTCCGAGTCATTATGTTCACTAATCCGTTTCACGAACAGTTCTGGCAGGTCTTGAAGGATAGGCAATTGGCGGGGCAGCACCAGGAATGGCTGAACATTATTACCGAGCGACTACAAAGACGAGGGCGCAAAAATGTCGAATTTTGGGATTTTTCAGCAGACTCGTCCTACATTCACGAGACTGTGCCCGGCGCCGGCGTTAAACGTGCCCCGCTGAAGTGGTTCTGGGAGCCGGCACACTATCGCAGAGAACTGGGAGATCTTATGCTGGAGGCCATGATTGGCGAATCCTGCGGGCAGCAGGAGTTCGGCGTTCGCCTGTTTTGATCCTGTTCCATTGGCCAACCGGGCACTACCATCTGCGCGCCCTCGCAATTGCCTTCGGTGCGGTTCCTGCGTTCGGTCGGCAAGCAGAGGCCTGGCTGGGGAGCGTGCCGCCAATAATCTGCGAGGTCGCGCGGCTTCGTGCGCTGTCGGCTCAGGAAGTGGGGTCGGCGA
>JAGRIE010000181.1 GCA_020443425.1 Halioglobus sp. | reverse complement strand
CGGATCGTGCGCGATTCCGGACGGCCCGTCGAGACGCTGGTCATCCAGCGCGACGGCGGCACGGCGGCGACGATCGCGCAGGGGCAGGACTGGCTCGCAAAAACGATCGATGGTCTCGCCAACCAGCAGCGTGTCGCGATGGAGGTCGACGAGCTGGTGATCGGGACCGTCTGCGGCGGCTCCGACGGAACCAGCGGCATATCCGGAAATCCGGCAGTGGGGCGCGCCTTCGACCGGTTCGTCGCCGAGGGCGCGGCGTGCATCTTCGAGGAGACCGGCGAGCTGATCGGCTGCGAGGAGATCATGGCCGCGCGCGCGGCCACGCCAGAACTTGCGGGGGAGTTGCGCGCCTCGGTCGAAAAGGCGGCCCGCTACTATGCGACCCTCGGCTTCGGCAGCTTCGCGGCGGGCAATGCCGATGGGGGGCTGACCACCATCGAGGAGAAATCCATGGGTGCGTACGCAAAGTCGGGCAGCTCGCGGATTTCGGGCCTGATCAAGCCTGGCGACATTCCGCCCCGGGGCGGGCTCTACCTGATGGACGTGGTGCCGGACGGCGAGGTGCGCTTTGGCTTCCC
>JAGRIE010000180.1 GCA_020443425.1 Halioglobus sp. | reverse complement strand
TACCGTGACACCCGGTTCCTGGTCGCATCCCACATTAAGCCTTGGTCGAAGGCAAACAATGAAGAGCGGCTCGATCCGTTCAACGGATTATTACTATTGCCCAATCTCGATAGAGTATTTGATCTGGGATATATCAGTTTTGAAGAATCAGGTAGGATTTGGGTGTCCAGTGAATTGGAGGAGGCTGCAGTACTTGGCGTCGAGGACTGGTTGTCAGTCAAGCTAGACCACAAGCATCAGGACTATCTTGCGTATCACCGAGAAAAAGTTTTTAGGCATTGAGCCCGGAATATCTGAAATTGGTGGAGGCGGCGGGAATTGAACCCGCGTCCGCCAGTCCGCTGCCACAAAGCTCTACATGCTTAGTTTCACCTTTGAATTTGACGTTGACTGACCCGGCGAACAGGGTGGTCAACGCGAGCTTTGTAAAGTTTAACATCAATGCCCAAAGCATACATTAATGCGATCTTGTATAAGATGACCATTTAACCAAACCTACAAGCAAATTCAGCTAAATGGTTAGCAGGTTTAAGCTGCTAAAGCGTAAGTATCGTCGTTTGCGATTACTTGTTTATAGCG
>JAGRIE010000017.1 GCA_020443425.1 Halioglobus sp. | reverse complement strand
TCCGCCCAGTCGAAGTTTACCTGGGCGGCTCGCTTCTGAACTTTCTGCGCTCGAGACAACGCCGGTAGGGCAAGGGGAATATCTGCCAGTACCCCGGACTGGTTGCGGGCTTGCCGCTCAGCCCGCTTGATCGATTCCCAGCTCGCCTTGACCTCCTCCACAGAACTTGGGGTCTCGGCAACACCGTCAATTCCATCCTCGGGAAAGACATGAGGATGGCGCCGAATCAGCTTTTGTACCAGTGTATTGACCACGGATTGAAAGGAGAACAGGTCTTTCTCCTCTCCCAGTTGCGTGTAAAACACCACCTGGAACAGCACATCGCCGAGTTCTTCGGCGACGTGATCGAAATCCCCATGTTCTATAGCCTGTGCCAGTTCATAGCACTCCTCAAGCGTCGAGGGCACGATACTCCTGAAGTCCTGCTGTAAATCCCAGGGACAACCCGCCACAGGATCGCGCAGCTTCCTCATTACCTGCAGCAAATCGGTTGTCGTGTATTGCACCGCCGTCATGTATCGCTCCTCAATCAGATACCCGCAACACAGAGATTACATTCTTGAGCCTGTCGATGCGTTCCAGGAGTTTTGATAGAGAGCCCAGGTCAGGCACTTCCACGCGCAGCTTCATCGTCGCCGTATTGGTCTGTTTATTGGTTTGTGTGTTTATCGTGAGGACGTTGATCCTCGCATTGGCGAACAGGCCGGTGATATCGCGCAACAGGCCCTGTCGATCGTAGGCCTCAATCGCCACATCGACTTCGTAGTTGTCCTCCGGACCCGCGCCCCAGCTGGTTTCGACGACACGACCCGCCACCGTCTCCTGCAGCTTCATCAGCCTCGCACAATCGGCCCTGTGTATACTCACGCCCTTGCCCTTGGTGACATAGCCGACGATGAGATCGCCTGGCAGCGGCTTGCAGCAACCTGCCATACGGGTATGCAGGCTCCCGACACCGCGCACGGCGTCCTGGTTGCGGCTGTGGCTGCCCAGAGTCGCATTCAGCCTCAAATGTGGTTCCGGGGCACTTCCGACCAATTCCTGCGCCGCATTCAATACCTGGGCGGAGGTGAGGTCACCTGCGCCAACTGCGGCGAACATATCCTCCACACTGTTGAACTGTACTTTCATAGCGATTCGCTGGTAGTCAACACTGGTCAGCGCCAGTCGCTTGAACTCCTTCTTCAACAGATGACGCCCGGTATCGATATTGTCCTCGCGCGTCTGGGACTTGAACCAGCACTGTACTTTTGCCCTGGCGCGCGACGTTTTGATGAAGCCCAGGCCGGGTTGCAGCCAGTCCCTGCGCGGCTGTGCCTTGCTACTTGTGAGTATTTCAACCCGCTCACCCGTTTGCAGTTGGTACGTGAGCGGTACCAGCGAGCCATTTACCTTCGCACCACGACACCGGTGGCCGATTTCCGTATGCACATGGTAGGCAAAATCCAGCGGGGTGGCGCCGTAAGCCAGGTTGACCACGTCGCCGTCCGGTGTGAAGGTATACACCCTGTCCTGGGCAACGCTGAAGCTGAACTGCTCGGCCACGCCGCGGGCATCACCGGTCTCCTCATGCCAATCGAGCACCTGGCGCAGCCACGCTATCTTCTCTTCGTAACTACTGGCCAGCCCGCTGACGATGTCCGACCCCTTATAGCGCCAGTGCGCGCAGACACCCAACTCCGCTTCGTAATCCATTTTCTCAGTGCGAATCTGGACTTCCAGGGCCTTGCCTTCAGGCCCGATAACGGCGGTGTGCAGGGAGCGGTAGCCGTTTTCTTTTGGGTTGGCAATGTAATCATCGAACTCATTGGGAATATTGCGCCACAGGCTGTGCACCAACCCCAGCGTGGCGTAGCAGTCCTTGATTTCGGGAACCAGTATGCGCACGGCGCGGATATCGTAGACCTGTGAAAAGCCTATGCCCTTGCGCTGCATTTTTCGCCAGATGCTGTAGATATGCTTGGCTCGACCGGAAATCCTGAACTGCAGACCGGCCTCGTGCAGTATCTCGGTCAGTTCATCCGTCACTTTTGCGATGAATCGATCACGCTCCAGTCGCTTGCCGTCCAGCAGGCGGGCAATCTTTCGATAGGATTCTGCGTGGGTATAGCGGAACGACAGATCCTCCAGTTCCCACTTCAATTGCCCGATACCCAGTCGATGCGCCAGCGGTGCGTAGACTTCAAACACCTCACGACCAATATGCCGGCGCCGCTCCTCGTCCTCTTTCACTGAGCGGATGGCACAGGTGCGCTCCGCCAGCTTTATCAGCGCGACGCGCACATCGTCGACCAGCGCAATCAGCATTTTGCGTATATTGTCTTTCTGGTCATGCGCCTGGCCGAGGACCGGACTCTCATTCTGCAGCGGCAGATCGCTGATCGCCGCCATGCGGAGCACACCCTCGATCAACCCGATCACGGCGTCACCAAACTGTGCCCGCACCTGCTCGGGATCGAGACGCCCTTCCCGCACTGCCCGGTAGAGCACACCTGCCAACAGACAGTCCGGGTCAACGTGCAGGTCAGCCAGAATGATAGTGATGTCCAGACCGGCGATCAGGCAGTTGGACTCCTTTGCCCAGTCGCCGGAATCCGCGGCGGGCAACTGCTGTGCCTGTTGCACCCGTTCACAGGCCTGCAACAAACGGGCCCGATCCGAGTCGTCCAGCGCCAGCGGCAACTGCTGCAGCCACTGCTCTACATTGATTGTGCCCTGCTCATCGATCAGTGTTTGCTGACGAACCTGAACCATGACAGTGAGCCCCCCTTAATCACCGGCGAATACGCCAGTAGAGAGATAGCGGTCACCACGATCGCAAATGATTGCAACGATGACAGCGTTTTCCACCTCGGTGGACAGTCGCAGTGCCCCGGCGACGGCTCCACCGGAGGAGACCCCGCAGAAGATACCCTCCCGGGACGCCAGCGCGCGCATTGTACGTTCAGACTCTGCCTGCGATATATCCATCACCCGGTCGACACGAGCGGCGTCATAAATTTTCGGCAGGTAGGCCTCGGGCCAGCGCCGGATACCGGGAATACTCGACCCTTCCAGCGGTTGCAACCCCACTATCTGGATATCGGGGTTTTGCTGTTTCAGATAGGCGGAACAGCCCATAATCGTGCCCGTCGTGCCCATGGAACTGACCAGGTGAGTAATCGTGCCCTCGGTCTGCCGCCAAATTTCCGGGCCGGTACCGACCCTATGGGCCCGCGGGTTATCGGGATTGCCGAATTGATCCAGCACCTTGCCCTCGCCCCGGGCCTGCATCGACAGCGCGAGATCACGGGCGCCCTCCATGCCTTCGGACTGGGAGACTTCGACAAGCTGCGCACCATAGGCAGACATCGCCTGCTTTCGCTCCTGGCTCATATGCGAGGGCATGATCAATACCAGCTGATAGCCCCGGATAGCGGCAGCCATCGCCAGCGCAATACCGGTGTTGCCACTGGTCGCCTCGATCAGGGTGTCGCCCGGCTGTATATCGCCGCGCGCCTCGGCCTCGGCGATCATGCTGAGCGCGGGGCGATCCTTGACGGAGCCGGCGGGATTGGTGCCTTCCAACTTGGCAAGTATCGTGTTGCTGGTGTCCCCCTGCAGACGCTGCAGGCGCACAAGTGGCGTATTGCCAATGCAAGCTTCAATAGTGGGATACTCTGGCATAAAAAAGCTACCGCGACTCGAATTCGGGATTATATAGAAATAGCACCATCAATGGCCACGTCGATTTGGGCAGGGCGCGCATCAGCGTGTCATTCCGCCAAAACGGCAAACGCGACCACATAGTCCATTTCGTCTGCGAGGCTCAGCGCGACGCGTGTGCCTCCGCGCTCCTCGGCCACCCGCCTGGCCCCGCCGTGCAACAGCACCAGTGGCGCTCCGTTACTGTCATGGTCTATCTGGATATCCTGCCAGCTCACACCGCGGCCAATACCCGTTCCCAGGCATTTGGCGATCGCTTCCTTGGCGGCGAAGCGCTTCGCCAGCAGACGACCAGGCTGCTTGCTCGCGGCGTACTCCTGCTGTTCAATAGGCGTCAGGATCCGCTGTACAAAACGCGCGCCGAGCCGGGAAGTGACTTCTTCAATGCGTTCAATCTGTAAGATATCGGTTCCGACAGCGATCACGGCACTCCCTCCTGTGTGACTGTCGTCGCCGCACCGCTGTTGCGCGGCCCAGACACCTTGCCAGCCGCCGCCCGAAACAGTTCACGACTGCGCAGCGGTGCCGCGCCCAGGTGCTCTGCCAGGGCTTCGCGCAGCAGGCGTTTGGCCGCTGTGCGAGCCGCGTCAAAATCACCGGCCGCCATCGCCAGCAGTTCAGCGCCGTCATACGTGCTAACCGCACTGTCCGCGCCAATGACCTCGACGAGGCCCACCCCCGGCTCGTAGCAGTAGGTATGGGCCGCCTCCACCGGCCGGCCGCTGGCGCCGTCGGCGCCGAGGTCAAAGTTGTACCCCAACTCTTCCAGCAACCGGTACTCGAAACGCCTTAGCACAGTGTCCACCCTGCCATCGCCGGCGAGTGACTGCAAGGCCTGGTCGTACGCCGAGAACAGCGCCGGGTGTGCATCGTTGCGATGCAGCAGGCGTACCAGTAATTCATTCAGGTACATACCGCTGAACACACGCTCGTTGCGCAGTGACAGTCGGCGCTCCGGTGTTTCAACGGCCACCAGCGTTTTCAGTTCGGAATGCCCCGTGAACGAGAGCAACAGGGGGATAAAGGGCTGCAGCAATGCGGCGCTGCTGCCGCGCCGGGATTGTCGCCGCGCGCCACGCGCCACCAGGCTGATACGCCCGTACTCTGCCGTGAACACATCGAGCAGCGCACTGGTGTCGCGGTAGGGGCGACTGTGGATAATATAGGCCGGCTGCAGATTGACACGCATGTGCTGGGACCTACTCCCGTTTGTCGTCGTATCCGAGGCTGCGCAGCGCCCTTTCATCGTCAGACCAGCCTGACTTGACCTTGACCCACAGGCGCAGCATGACCTTGCTGTCGAAAAGGGCCTCCATATCGCGCCTTGCGTCAGTGCCGATCGAGCGCAGGCGGGCGCCCTTCTCACCGATCAATATTCTTTTCTGTCCGTTGCGCTCGACGAAAATCACTGCGGAGATATGCAGCACCGCGCCCTCCTGTGCGAACTCCTCGATCTGGACGGTGATCGCGTAAGGAATTTCATCACCCAACTGCCGCATGATTTTTTCCCGCACGATTTCTGCCGCGAGAAATCGCTGGCTGCGATCCGTGATCTGGTCCTCGGGGAAGAAGTGCTCTGACTCTGGAAGCAGTGCCAGGATCTGCTCCTCCAGCGCCTGCACATTGTGTTGGCGCAGCGCTGATACGGGCAGTATCGCAGTAAAGTCCCCCTTTGCGGCCAACACTTCCAGGTGCGGCAGCAACTCCTCCTTCTCCGCCAGCAGGTCGACCTTATTGACCACCAACAGCGTCGGCAAGCCAGACTGCTTTATCTGCTGCAGCACGATGGCATCCTCCTCGGTCCAGGCAGTGCGATCCACCACAAACAGGATAAGGTCCACATCGCGGATCGCCGAAGTCGCCGCCCTGTTCATAAAACGGTTGATGGCCTTACCGGCGTTCATATGTAAACCCGGGGTGTCGACAAATATGATCTGGTGATTATCCTCCGTCTTGATACCCAGAACCTGGTGTCTTGTGGTCTGCGGCTTGCGCGAGGTGATGCTGATTTTCTGGCCCAGAATATGGTTCAGCAGCGTGGACTTGCCCACATTCGGTCGCCCGACGATGGCGACGTAGCCACAGCGCTTCGGCGTGTCAGCGGCCATTCCGGGACAGCCTCTCCAGCGCGGAACCCGCGGCACTCTGTTCGGCCTTGCGGCGACTGCTGCCACTGCCCTCTACCGCCAGTTGCGGCTTCTTCAGCCGGCACATGACATGAAATTCCTGCTCGTGATCGCTGCCCTGGACACGGAGCAATTCGTAGTCCGGTAACGGGTAGTTGCGCCCCTGCAAAAACTCCTGCAAGCGGGTCTTGGCATCCTTGCTCACCGCCGAGAGCGTCTGCAACCGCGAGTCCAGCCAGGCCAGGACCGTGCGCCGACAGCACTCCACATCGCTGTCCAGTAAAATGGCCCCGACGACCGCCTCCAGTGCGTCTGCCAGTATGGAGGTGCGCCGGTGCCCTCCGCTTTTCCGCTCACCCGTGCCCAGCACCAGACAGTCGCCGATCGCCAGTTCACTGGCGATCTCAGCCAGCGTATCCCCTTTCACCAGTGAAGCGCGCATACGGCTCATCTCACCTTCACTGGCCCCGGGAAAGCGATCGTAAAGTGCCTCCGCCACGATATGATTGAGGATAGAGTCGCCGAGGAACTCCAGGCGCTCATTGTTACGACTGCCGGCGCTGCAATGCGTAAGCGCCAGTTGCAGAAGCGCCGGATCGCCGAACTGGTAACCGAGTGTTCTCTGCAGTCGAGCGATGTCCGCCATCGCTTACTGTTTGTCTTCAGGCGACATCGGGGGAAGCGGCACCGGATTGCCCACTTCGTAGAGCAGGTCGTCAAATTTCAGCACCGAGTCGATACGCCACATTACCGGCAGGCGCACCTCGTAGTTGGCATCGATGTAGGTATGCCCGCGTTTGCTGAACACTTCGACATCTTTAGGGTCGAGCAGGTAGATCTGGTTGGTATTGAAGATATTGGCAATTTTTCGCCGGATATCCGATGCGGAATCTGTGGCGGTATCGGGTTCCATGGCGATACGGGAGATGATGTCCTTCACACTGAGGTATTCAAGATACGGCGGCAACATGCGGATAATGCACATCGCAAAGAAACCCAGCATTGCCAGAATACAGAGCATACCCAGTAGCGACATACCGGCCTGGCTTTTTCCTGCTCTCATAGGACTCTCCTCCCTATCTATGGGTAATTATTGGATTTTCCCGACGCGATCAAAACCCGGCAAACTCAGGAAGCTGTCCCAGTGCATCCAGATTGCGAAGGCCTTGCCTACGATATCCTCTTCGGGCACCTGGCCCCAGACGCGACTGTCACTGCTGTTGTCGCGATTGTCACCCATCATGAAGTAGTGACCTGGTTTGACCACCTCACTGAACTCAGCCGAAGGGCGCAGTTTGTCCACCTGCATCAGGTGCTGGCTGTCGCCGATCAGTTCCTCCTCAATGCGGTATCTGGGATCCAGGCCCGGATCATCCGCCGGCACACGGGACAGCTTCTCACCGTTCACATACACCTGCTTGTTGCGATAGCTCACCGTATCGCCCGGAAGCCCGATAACCCGCTTGATGAAATAGGTGTCGTTCATATGCGGCGGGAAAAACACCATGACATCGCCACGCTGGGGTTCGTTGATGTCAATCACCTTGGTCCTGACCACCGGCAGCCGGATGCCATAGGTGAACTTGTTGACGAGGATATAGTCGCCCACCAGCAGTGTTGGCACCATGGATGACGACGGGATCTGAAAGGGTTCGACGATGAAGGAGCGCAGTACAAAAACAATAAACAGCACCGGGAAGAAAGATTTTGCGTACTCTACCGCGGTCGGCTCGCGCGCTTTCTCGGCCACCTTGGCCTGGTATGCACCGGCATCAGGAGTTCCCTCGCTCTGCCACCGCGGGTACTGGCCCTGCAGTTCGCTGATGATGCGCTTCCTACCCGGCGCCAGGAACAGCGCGTCCAGCAACCACAGCATACCGCTGACGAACACCAGCACTAACAGGATCAGGGGAAAATCCAGGGTCAATTCACTCACGTATTATCCATCCACTTTCAGTACTGCCAAAAACGCAGACTGCGGTATTTCGACCCGGCCCACCTGTTTCATGCGCTTCTTCCCGGCCTTCTGTTTGTCCAGCAACTTGCGCTTGCGGCTGACATCGCCGCCGTAGCACTTGGCAGTGACGTTTTTGCGCAGGGCTTTCACCGTTTGTCGCGCCACAATCTTACCACCCACGGCTGACTGAATGGCCACATCAAACATCTGCCTGGGAATCAGTTCCTTCATTTTTTCCGTCAACACGCGGCCCCGGTGCTGGACCTGGTCGCGGTGGACGATAACCGCCAATGCATCGACGCGCTCACCGTTGATCAGCACATCCAGACGGGACAGGCTGGCGGCCTGGAAGCGCTCGAAGCTGTAATCCAGCGAGGCGTAGCCGCGGCTCACCGATTTCAGTCGATCGAAAAAGTCCAGCACCACTTCCGCCATCGGTATGTCGTACACCACCGATACCTGCGTGCCCAGGAACTGCATATCGCGCTGTTCGCCGCGCTTCTCCACGCACAGTGTTATGACATTGCCCAGATAGTCCTGCGGCACCAGTATATTGCAGCGGGCGATGGGCTCGCGCATCTCCTCGATGTCACCGACATCGGGCAGCGCCGAGGGATTGTCGACCTGTATCGTCTCACCGTTTTTCTTCACCACCTCGTAGATCACCGTGGGCGCGGTGGTAATCAGATCCAGGTCGTATTCCCGCTCCAGCCGCTCCTGGATGATCTCCATATGCAGCATACCGAGAAAACCACACCGGAAGCCAAAACCGAGGGCGTCGGAGGTTTCCGGTTCGTACTGCAGCGAGGCATCGTTCAGCGTCAGTTTCGCCAGGGCGTCGCGAAAATCCTCGTAGTCGTCAGACGATATTGTAAAAATACCGGCGTAGACCTGGGGTTTCACCCGCTGGAAGCCGGGCAGCGCGGGCACCGACAGATCCTTGGCATGAATCAGCGTGTCACCGACGGGGGCACCGTGGATATCCTTGATCCCGGCCACCACAAAGCCCACTTCCCCGGCCTGAAGCACATCCTTTTCGAGGCGTTTCGGGGTGAATATGCCGAGGCTGTCGACCTGCTGGGTGCGACCCACGGATTTGGCGACAATTTTATCACGCTTGCGCAGCACGCCCTGCTTGACGCGCACCAGCGACACCACACCCAGGTAGTTATCAAACCAGGAGTCAATGATGAGCGCCTGCAGCGGTGCATCCCTGTCGCCCTCGGGCGGGGGGATATGCTCCACCAGGTGTTCCAGCGCATCCTCGATGCCGAGCCCGGATTTGGCACTCACCAGACAGGCGTCATTGGCATTGATACCGATAATTTCTTCTATCTCGCGCTTCACCCGGTCCGGGTCCGCCTGCGGCAGATCCATCTTGTTCAGGATCGGAAGCACCTCCAGGCCCTGCTCAATCGCCGTGTAGCAGTTGGCGACCGACTGGGCTTCCACGCCCTGCCCGGCATCGACCACCAGCAGGGCACCCTCGCAGGCCGCCAGTGAGCGGGAGACCTCGTAGGAAAAGTCCACGTGGCCGGGGGTATCGATGAAGTTGAGCTGGTAGGTCTGGCCGTCGCGTGCGTGATAGTCGAGCGTGACGCTCTGGGCCTTGATGGTGATACCGCGCTCTCGCTCGATGTCCATGGAATCGAGCACCTGCACGTCCATCTCACGAGCGCTGAGTCCACCACAGTGCTGGATGAATCGATCGGACAGCGTCGACTTGCCGTGATCGATATGCGCAATGATTGAAAAATTCCGGATGTGCCTGAGATCGCTCACTATTTATTTGCCCGACTGAAGCTGAATTGAGCCAGACACCGCGCCCGCCCTAAGGTTCAAAAAACGCGCGATTGTACCCCAATGGAGATACAACCGCCACGTCATTGGCCATCGAAACGGCGATCCGCCGCTGCCGGGACGCCGCGCCGGCAGGACGGCATTATTTCGGTAATTTCAGGCCGATAAACAGTGGCGAGCCATCGCGAATCAGCCTCATGGGCACGGAACTGCCCTCCGCCAGGCTGTCCACCGCCTGCTCAAACGCTTCGGTGGATTTAATGGGGCTGGTATCGATCAGCGTAATCACATCACCGACCCTGATACCCGCCTCAGCCGCCACCGAACCGGGCGTGACATCCCTCACGACAACGCCACCATTGATGCCGAAACGCTCCAGGCTCTCGGCTGGCACAGCCTCCACCTCCATTCCCAGGCGACCGCCGGTGTCGCCACTGAGCTTGCCGGACGTCAGCGTGTAGCTCTCGTCCGCGCCCAGCCCGCCAACCTCAACAGTAAGCGTCTTGGGTGATTTATCGCGCATTACCTCCACGTCCACGCGGGTACCGGGCGCCACCAGCCCCACCACATGTGGCAGGTCGGCAGAGGTGGGGATGTCCTTACCGTCGAACGTGATGACGATATCGCCGCTGCGCAAACCGCCCCTCTCGGCGGGGCTGTCCTTGGACACCTCGGCCACCAGTGCGCCCCGCGGCCGTTTCAGGCCAAAGGATTCGGCCAGATTCTTATCGACATCCTGGATGGTAACGCCGAGCCAGCCACGGGTGACACGCCCACTCTCCTGCAGTTGCTCTACGACATTGCGGGCCACCGCTGCGGGTATCGCAAACGACAGGCCGATAGAGCCGCCGCTGCGGGTAAATATCTGCGAATTGACGCCGACAACTTCGCCGTCGAGGTTGAACAGCGGGCCACCGGAATTGCCGGGATTGATGGCCACATCCGTCTGGATGAAAGGCACATAGTTTTCATTCTGTTCCGTTGGCAGACTGCGCCCCTTGGCGCTGACGATACCGGCCGACACCGAGTAATCAAGACCGAATGGAGAACCGATGGCGAGCACCCATTCACCGACCTCCAGATCGTCGTCAGCGGCCAGTTTCAGGGTGGGCAGGTCATCTGCGTCTACGCGCAGCAGCGCCAGGTCGGAGCGCGGATCGGTGCCGATAATCTCCGCATCGAACTCGCGCCGATCACTCATACGGACCACCACACTGTCGGCACCCTCGACCACATGGTTGTTGGTGAGGATGTAGCCGTCCTCGGAAATAATGAATCCGGATCCCAGCCCCATGCGCTCCTGTTGCGATGGCGGCGCGCCGCGGAACTCGAAAAACCGCCTCAGTTCCTCGGGAATCTCATCCACCCCCGGCTGGCGTGACCCGCTGCCCTGCTCAACGATGATCTTTACCACCGCGGGCGAGCTGTCGCGAACAATCTGTTGAAAATCCGGCAACTGTGCCGCATTGACCGCGGCGCTGCACGCAGCGAGGGTCAATAATACAAAACCGAAAAAAGACATTCTGACGTTCATACTATCCATCCAGTTACCTACACAGAGGGTTAATACGGTTTATAGGGTTAAAACAGGGGATTTCAAACCAGGGTCACGGCGTGCGCCGGCGACGGGGATGCGATGACGCGCAGCAGTACCGGCTGGAATTCCGGATCGCGACGGTGGCGGACACCGTGCCAGCGCACAGCGGCATAGCCCAGCAGCAAGCCACCGACAGCACCGAGTACAGCCAGCACATCTTCGCTGCCGGGCAGCCAACTGACCGCCGACAACGCCCCTACAAGCATGCCCGACAGCGGCAGCACGTAGGCGATGAACGAACTGCGCAGAATCACCTCCTCCGGAATACTGATCAGCACCTGGTCATCAATCTTGTAGTGATCGACCGGGTGCTCACCAGGCAGCGCGCGGATATAGCCCCTCTTGCCCTCGGAGATACTGTTCAGCAACCCGTGGCCACAGCCCTTTTGCGCGGCACAGGTGCCACAGGTACTGCGGCGGATGGTCTCCACCCAGAGTCCGTCGGCTTCAACACCGACAACCCGCCCCGTTTCTGTCAGCATACTACTGCACCCACTTCACTGAATCTGCCACCATCCGCGCCGTATTCACCGGCACTTCGCCAATTACGGTTACCAGCACCGGCTGCTCCGCGATCCGCAGGCCGCGCGTATAGGTGGTGGTACCACCCTGCCGGATCGCTCCCTCGCCCGGACGCATCTCCACATTCAGGTCTTCCAGGAACACAGAGAAAACGGCCAGCCCGTCAGTATAGGTTCTCCGCCCGCTGTTACCAACCGGGGCATCGGTAGCGGTAAAGCCGCGCGGCAACCAGCCCACTGTCCAGGCTCGCCCGACGGCTTTGGCATTACCGGCGCTGCCGGGCGCGGGGTGCTGTGCCTCGTGCACAAGTTCGACATTGCCTGCCCCGAGATCACCTGTCGTTGCGGCCCCTGCGGCAGCGCTGTCGTCGGTCAGGGTGAGGTGTGCAAACTGTATCGTTTCCAGTATCTTCTGGCCGTGGCTGACAGTCTGGGACTTGAGTAGCAGACCGGTTTCCCTGTCCAGCGCCATGACATAGCCGAACCGGTACATATCGCGGGGCTCAATTTTCAGGCGCACGGCATTGCGTCCGGCCACCCGCTCACTGTCGGCGATACTGAAACGGTACTGCCTGGCAATTCCGCAGCGGTCCTCCGCAGACAGCATTTCCAGCCGCAGAATCCTGTCACCCGGATGGATACAGTCCAGCGGATGCGCGACCCGCTCCACTTGCGCGCCCTGACCTGTCAGTTCCGTGAGGCGTTCAGAACTGATGCCACCAGCGACAGAGTGCGAGACCTGCATAACATGCGTTTCGTCACCGCGCTGCAGTGTCACCACGCCGTGATAACTGGCCTGCCGCAGGCTTCTCGACATCTTGTCCAGCCATTGCAGTGCGGCGGCATCGACGTCCGGACACTCATTTGCCACCGCGCCCGCTGTCGCGCCGCACGCCGCCAACAGGAAAATCACAGCCAACCGATGATAGTGATGTACGCCGCTTCTGCGCCTGGGAAACACAGTATAGATGCCTATTCGCGTATCTCGGGCACCCGGGCAAAGGGCACCAGACCCTGCGGGGAGTTGAGCGCCGCCTGCTCTGCGTGCTGCTGCATATACTGCTGCATACGCTGGCGGGCAAGATCCTCGTAGGCGGCACGGGTGACGGGTTGCAGTTGCGGAATGGCCTGTTGTGTACCGTAGCTGGCCTGCAGTGTGGTGGCGCCGAAGCTGTTCAGCATCCCGACCGGCGATGGGCTCGCTGCCACAGACTGTTCATTGGGATAGGCGGCCGGGTCGCCGAGACCGGCCAGTTGCTGCCCTCCCACCACCACAGTAAGCGCCACGGACGCCGCCACACCGACACTGATCAGCGGGCGCAACAGGCGCTGGCCGACACTCTCCTTCGCGGTCGCGGCGCCGCCGAGTGCCTCCTGCACCCTGGCAGAGATATCCCAGTCGGGATGCGCCACCAGGTCGCCGTGCATCGCCTGGCGCCCCAGATGGTAGCGCGACCAGGCCTGCCGCAGTTCACCGTTACTGCTGAGTTGCGACAACACCCGCTCCAACTCGAGTTCATTGGCCTCGTCGTCCATCACCGCTGAAAGCGATTCGCGCAGTCTTTCGTTCATCATCTAGAGCCTTCCCGCTATGCAGCAAAGTCTGCGAGATTTATCCCGCATTGTTCCAATTGTAAATCAGCCCGGCAGGCGATCAACCGCCGCGACTACTGCTCGCCGCCGTGCAACTGCTCGCCCACCAGCGCGTCTATCGCCTCCCGCGCCCTGAATATCCTCGACCGCACTGTGCCAATCGGGCAGTCCATGATGTCGGCGATATCCTCATAACTCATTCCCTCAAACTCCCGCAGGGTGATCGCGGTACGCAAATCCTCCGGCAGTGAGCTGATTGCCCCTTCCACAACGGCCTTCAGCTCGGCGCCGAACAGCGCGTTCTCCGGGTTCTCAATTTCACGCAAGCCGTCACCGCCCTCGAGATACTCGGCATCCTCAAGCTCCACGTCGGACCCGGGCGGCCTCCGCGAGCGCGACACCAGGTAGTTCTTCGCCGTATTGATGGCGATACGGTACAGCCATGTATAAAAAGCGCTGTCCCCCCTGAAATTCGGCAGAGCCCTGTACGCCTTGATAAAGGCCTCCTGCGCCACATCCTGCACTTCATCAGCATCGCGCACGTAACGGCTGATCAAGCCGAATATCTTGTGCTGGTACTTCAACACCAGCAGGTCAAACGCTCTCGAATCACCTTTTTGCACACGGGCGACAAGTTGCTGGTCCGTCACCGCAGCTGTCACGTCTGGTTCCCCTCCCTAGCACCTGACACGACTCGGCCAATCGATGCACTGCTCTGCCCTAATGGACAACAAAAATCCAACTTAGTTCGCGCCGGGCTCAGTCTGCCCCGGATAAGAGGACGTGGTGGCGTAAAAGTTCCGCTGCGGATTGTTTTCGTATTCACCACGAGGTCGTATATACTCCACTGGATTGTCATTAGCAAAAGCTAAGTCTTTGAGCGGCATCATATATTTCACCCCCCAACGCGGCAAGCACTGAGCGCCATGACCACTACTTACCAACACGATGTCCTGGTTATCGGCAGCGGAGCTGCCGGTCTCAGCCTTGCCCTCAGGCTCCCCGAGCACTGTCGGGTCGCCCTCCTGTCCAAGGCGGACCTCAACCAGGGTTCGACCTACTGGGCCCAGGGCGGCATGGCAGCCGTCCTGCACAACCGGGATACCGTCGACTCCCATGTCGCGGACACGCTGGCGGCCGGTGCCGGGCTGTGTCGGCGCGATGCCGTGGAATTCACAGTCAGCAACAGTCGCCGCTGTGTCGAATGGCTGGTTGAACAAGGCGTGGACTTTGATCTTCGCGAGGAGGGAAACGGTGATCAGGACCGTGAATTCCACCTGACGATGGAAGGTGGCCACAGTCACCGGCGCATCATACACGCAGCCGACCGCACCGGGCGAGCGATTTCCGAAGTGCTTACCGAGCGCGCCATCGCCGCAGGCAATATTGAGATTTTCACCCACCGCATGGCGGTTGACCTTGTGGTTGAGCAGGGACGTTGCCAGGGCGCCTATATACTGGATCAGCGCAGCGGCCGCGTGGACCTGTTCCAGGCCCGGTTCGTGGTGCTGGCCACGGGTGGCGCCAGCAAAGCCTACCTGTACACCAGCAATCCCGACGGCGCCAGTGGCGACGGGGTCGCGATGGCCTGGCGCGCGGGGTGCCGCGTGGCCAACCTGGAGTTCAACCAGTTCCACCCGACCTGCCTGTATCACCCCAAAGCCAAATCCTTCCTGATCACCGAAGCCATTCGCGGTGAAGGTGGCCACCTGCTGCTGCCCGACGGGCAGCGCTTTATGCAAAATTTTGATGACCGTGGCGAGTTGGCGCCGCGCGACGTGGTCGCTCGTGCCATCGATCACGAGATGAAACGTCTCGGTGCCGACTGCGTGTTTCTGGATATTTCGCACAAGCCCCGGGACTTCCTGCAGAGCCACTTCCCGACAGTGATGGCGCAGTGTGAGGAGTTCGGCATCGATATCAGCGCCGAGCCGATTCCGGTCGTGCCTGCGGCGCATTACACCTGCGGCGGCATCGTGGTGGACCAGCACAGCCACACAGATGTCAGCGGCCTGTACGCTGTCGGCGAGGCCTCCTGCACGGGACTGCACGGCGCCAACCGCATGGCCAGCAACTCTCTGCTGGAGTGCATTGTGTATGCGGAGTCCGCCGCCAGCCATATCGCCGCAAACCTCGGCACCACACCCGCGCCCGGACCGGCCCCCGGCTGGGACGAAAGCCAGGTGACAGACTCGGATGAGGACGTGGTCATCTCCCACAACTGGGATGAACTGCGGCGTTTTATGTGGGACTACGTCGGTATCGTGCGCACCAATAAACGCCTGCAGCGCGCCCTGCACAGAGTGCAGCTGCTGCAAACCGAGATCGCCGAGTACTACGGCAACTACAAGGTCAGCAATGACCTGCTGGAACTGCGCAACCTCGCCATGGTTGCCGAATTGATGATCCGCTGCGCAATCTCCCGCAAGGAGAGCCGCGGCCTGCACTACACACTGGACTACCCCGAGTTGCTGCCGCAGGCGCTGGACACCATCCTGCGCCCGGACAACTGTCCGCGCCCGCCGGCCTGAGCCGGCGGCTGCGACCGCCACCCACGCCGCCAGGACACTCGCGCTACCCCCTCACAACAGCGCCACCCGCACGCGCAGTCGGCGCAGTTGCACGGGGCAGCTACTATCTGCATACAGCCAGAGCTGGCCTGTGCGGCCATCTGCCAGGTAGCTGAACGCGAGATAGACAACCCACCGCGTCGCGGTACTGCGCGCACTGGGCTCGATCACCCACTGCCGGTCACCTCGTTGCAAGAGCCAGCACCCCTCCCGCCAGCAAAGCTCAGTGCCCGTGTGCGGGTCTCGTCGCAGCCGCCACAGCAGACATGTCGCCAGTGGTGTGAGCACTATGACAGGCAGCAGATACCCGCGGGCGGCAATACACCACAGGGCGTATAGCGTCACCCCGCACAGCGCTATGTACAGTGTCGCCCGCAGCCGCGAGTCACCTATCCTCAGCCTGAGCGCGGGAGAACTGGAGTATCTGGCGGACAATTGGCTTCAGCTCCTCGTCGTCCGGCTCCACCCGCTGCATGAACCACACGAAGAGATCCTGGTCCTCGCATAGCATCAATTGCTGGAAACGCTGCCGGTCCGTGTCGTCCAACTGCGCGTAACGCTCGGTGACAAACGGTTCCAGAACCAGATCCAGTTCCAACATACCGCGTCGCGCCGCCCAACGCATACGATTGAGTTCTTCGCGTTCTACCATACCCGTGCGTCTACCTGTCCGCTTCATCAGTTGCGGGCAGTATATCGTCTTAATCATCCGGCGGCCCCATTAGTTATTGCCGCACGGTGCTGACACAGCGACAGACAGGGCCTATTATTGGCGAACTTGTCACGAGGTACTCGCACTTGAATTGTCAATTCGCTCCACTGGAACAGGAGGCCCTCCTCCACATTTCGGGCCCCGATACACTGAAATTCCTGCAGGGACAGACCACATGCGACACGCGCAAGGTCGACGCCCTGCATGCGGCGCCGGGCCTGTTCTGCACACCTCAGGGCCGGGTCATCTGCGATTTCCTGTTGTTTGAGGTGGCGCCGGAGCATGTCGCCCTGCGCCTGCGTCGCGATATCCGCCAGCAGAGTGCGACTTCGTTCGGCAAGTACATTATTTTCTCCAAGGCCAGCATTGATGCCGACAGCGAATCGCATACGACCGTTGCGGTGTGGGGAGCAGGAGCCGCCGCCGCCCTGCGGGCGATTTTCGGCGAGGTCCCGACGGAGCGCTTCGGCGCTGTCTGCACCGACACGTTTACACTGGTGCAGACGGATGAACAGGGTAGCCACTTCGAGTGTTTTCTACAGCAACAGGCCAGTGGTGACTACCTCGCCGCGATGACAGCGGCGATGCCGCAGGCGACAGAAGCCGACTGGCGAGCACAACAGATTCGCGCCGGAGTCGCCCGTATCGAATCCGCCACTGTCGGCGAGTTTGTACCCCAGGTTCTCAATTACGACCTGACCGGCCATATCAGTTTCAAAAAAGGCTGCTACACCGGGCAGGAAGTGATTGCGCGCCTGCATTACCTGGGCAAGTCCAAGCGCCGGGCCTGCACCGGCAACATCACCCCGCCACAGGCCTGCGCAACAGGCACCGGGCTTTTCGACGCGAGCACGGCCCAGAGCGTCGGCAGCGTTGTGAACAGCGCAGAGTCACGTGGAGAAACGGTACTGCTGGTATCGGCCATCACCGCCAGCCTCGACAACGGCTTGCGGCTGGGCGCCGCTAACGGCCCTGCCCTGACATTGCTGCAACTGCCGTACCCGGTGGCGACAGACTGAGCCGCCGCGGGGCGCTCGCCCTGCACCTGAGCCGTCACTCAGGCAGTCGCCAGTCGATCGGGGCCTGGCCCCGCGCCTCCAGATAGCGATTGGCCGCGATAAAATGCCCACAGCCGAAAAAACCGCGGTGCGCGCTCAGCGGCGAGGGATGGGGGGCTTTCAGTACGCAGTGCCGCCGGCGGTCAATCATGGCACCCTTGCGCTGGGCATAGCTGCCCCACAGCATGAACACCACGCCTTCACGCTGCTCGTTGATGACCTCGATCACGCGGTCGGTGAAGGTCTCCCAGGCCTTGCCCTGATGCGAGGCCGCGCGGCCGCTTTCGACTGACAGCACGCTGTTCAGCAGCAACACCCCCTGGTCGGCCCAGGCGGTGAGATGGCCGTGCCTGGCAATCGGCAGCCCCAACTCGGCGTGCAATTCCTTGTAGATATTCTGCAGGGAGGGCGGCACGGCAACGCCGGGTTGCACTGAGAAGCACAGGCCGTGGGCCTGCCCCTCGCCGTGATAAGGATCCTGCCCCAGGATAACCACCTTGACCCTGTGCAGGGGCGTGTGGCGAAAGGCACTGAAAAACTCGCTGCCCTTGGGAAATATGCGCTTACCGGCACGTTTCTGCGCCAGCAGGAAAGCGCGCAGCTCCTCCATATACGGGCGCTGGAATTCGTCCGCGAGGGCGAGCTGCCAGCTCGGCTCCAGGTCGATGGTTCTGCCGCTGCTCATCCAGCCGCAGCACCCGGTCAATTACAGGCCGCCATCAATACCACACTCTCGTAAACAGTGGCATCGTGCGGCGACTGCACCCAGGTCATGGGCAGGCCCTGGAGAGACGACTCCAGCGCCGACCCTGCAATGCGCTTGCTGCGCTGTAGCTTGCCGGCCGAGGCACCGGTCACCTCTACCAGTGGCGCTGCGGCGAACGCCGCTTCGCGACGCTGCGGGTCTGCATCGGCATACAGCGTGGTGCGCATCCGCGGCCGGCGACCGGCGGCGCGAATCTGTGCCTCCATCTGGGCGGGCGCCCACTCCTGGCCGTGGCCGGAACCGGCGGCGCGGGTGATACTCTCGTTCATCAGTGAACCGCCGAGATCATTGACCCCGGCGTTCAGGCAGGCGGCAACGCCCTCGCGGCCCATCTTCACCCAGGACGCCTGGATATTGTCTATCAGGCCGTGGAACACCAGTCGCGCCACCGCGTGCATCAACACGGCCTCGCGAAAACTCGGCCCGCGACGGGCCTTGCCCTTGAGGTACATCGGCGCTTCCATGTGCACAAACGGCAGCGGCACAAACTCCGTAAAGCCACCGGTGCGCTGCTGCAGGGCGCGGATATGCAACAGGTGGCTGGCCCAGTGCTGCGGCCTGTCGATATGCCCGTACATGATGGTCGCCGTGGTGCGCAGGCCGGCATCATGCGTCGCTGCCATCACCTCCAGCCACTGCGCCGTATTGAGCTTGTCCGGGCACAGGCTGGCGCGCACATCGTCGTGCAG
Organism: Halioglobus sp.; assembly: GCA_020443425.1. GTDB lineage: Bacteria > Pseudomonadota > Gammaproteobacteria > Pseudomonadales > Halieaceae > Marimicrobium. The sequence continues at coordinate 56,157 of JAGRIE010000017.1, read as the reverse complement.
AATCTCCGCAGCCGTGCCCGGTAGCGTGTTGAGCCCTGCGTCGCGCAACTGCTGCAGGAACACCGGCACGCTGACACCTGAAGTGGCGGCACCCTGCCACACTTCCAGCGGCGAGAAAGCATGGATGTGCATGGCCGGCGTCACCGTGCGCACGGTGCGCACAATATCGAGATAGGTCTGGCCGGTGTAGTCGGGGTGGATGCCCCCCTGCATACAGACCTCGGTGGCCCCGCGCTCCCAGGCCTCGATACAGCGCTGTGCAATATCCTCACCGCTGATATCGTAGGGCCTGCCGCGCAGGTTCTCGCTCTGCTTACCTTTTGAAAAGGCGCAGAACTGGCATTTGAAATAACACACATTGGTGTAATTGATATTGCGGTTCACAACATAGCTGACAGTGTCGCCGTTGACGGCCTGGCGCAAGCGATTGGCTTCGGCCACCACATACGAGAAATCCAGCCCGCGCACGGTGAACAGGCGGGCGACATCCGCCTCGGCCAGGTCCCCTGTCCGGCGGCAGCGCTCGACGATATCGCGGACGTCCGCCGAAACGGCTTCATCCGGGGGCAGTTGCGCCAGCAACTGCGATTCGACGGCGGGCACCGCGTGGTCCTCCCCGGGCACCCAGCTGTCCCGCCGTGCGAAACCGGCACTGTCACTGTGGCGCATCACCGCCGTGTGCACAGCGTCGTCCAGCCAGCGCTCACCCGCGGTGACATAGGCCGGGTACACCGTCAGCCGCTGTTCCAGAAACTTGCCTGCGGCGGCGGTCTCGTTTGCCAACCGCTCCAGATGCGGCCAGGGCGCCTCCGGGTTGACGTAGTCCGGCGTCAGTGGCGATACACCGCCCCAGTCATTGATACCCGCCGCCACCAACTGCGGCAGGACACCCGGGCTGAGATTGGGTGGCGCCTGAATATTCATGGAGGCCCCGAACACAATGCGCGCAACCGCGATGGTCCAAAGCAATTCGTTGAGGTCGGGCTCGGGCGCCGCGGACATCAACGTGCCGGGCTTGGCACGAAAATTCTGGATAATGACTTCCTGCAGGTGACCGTACTGTTCATGCAGTGAACGCAATTCGAGCAGCGATTCAATACGCTCGCGGCGGGTCTCGCCAATGCCGATCAGGATGCCGGAGGTGAAGGGCACGGCCGCCTCACCGGCCAGCGCCATGGTCTGCAGGCGACGCGCCGGCGCCTTGTCAGGGGAACCGTAATGCGGCATCCCCTTCTGGCACAGGCGTTCACTGGCCGATTCCAGCATGATCCCCATCGAGGCACTGACCTTGCGCAGCCCGGCGATCTCCGCGGCGTCCATACAGCCGGCATTGATATGCGGCAGTAGCCCGGTCTCCGACAACACCCGCCGAGCCACCTCCTGCACATAGTCGAGCGTGCTGGCAAAGCCCATCTCCGCCAGTGCCCTGCGCGCGGCGCTGTAGCGCAATTCGGGCTTTTCACCCAGTGTGAACAGCGCCTCCTGGCAACCCATTGCGGCACCCTGGCGACACAGGTCGAGCACATCCTCGACCGGCATGTAAGGCTGCTCGATCTTTTTCGGTGTGCGTGCGAAGGTGCAGTAGTGGCAGACGTCGCGGCACAGGTGTGTCAGGGGGATAAACACTTTGCGCGAATAAGTGATGACATTGCCGTGGCCGCGGTCGCGCAGCACTGCTGCGACAGCCGCCAGCGCTGCCGTATCATCCATCCCTGCCAGCGCCAGTGCCTGCTGCCGGCTCGGGGATGAGCCCTCCAACACCTGCTGCTGTAATGCATGCCAGTTCGACATCAGCTAACCAATCCTCTGTTTATCCCATCCACTGTCGTCGCAGTACCTGCCATCGTCGCCAGGGCCAAGCCAATGCGGCCACCGAGCTCGGTGTTGTACAGCAGCGCGGCCGTGTGGCTGCCCGGTAGTGAATGCAGATGCTCCATAACACACTGCAAATCCGCCGGCTCGTCCACATCGGTTGCGATTCCTGATCTTTGCAGTATTTCAACGGCGAAACCAGCCCTGTGCGCGCTTGCCTCGTGACCGGCACAGCTATCCAGCCCAAAACAAAACTCTGGCACGCTGTCGGCGCCAAATGCGAGCAGGTTGGTGCCGCTGCCCTGCCGATCACAGGCGATAACCAGTCCCTGCAGTCGGCGCTGATGATCGAGCACCGCACTGATATCCCGCCCCGTCAATAGCGGCAGGTCGCAGTGCATCACCAGCAGCCGCTGCTCTTTGCTGTCCAGCAAGCGCGCACTGGCACGCTGTATCAGGGGGTTGAGGCCGCGACACCCCAGCGACGCCTCCGACCAGCAATCAGCGCCATACTTCTGCGCCAACAGCCCGGCGCCGGGGTCGTCCGAGACCAGGGTGATGCCGGAGATATCCGTATGGTCGGCCAGCGCCGCCAGCACATCCTCGGCCATCGCCTGCGCCAGCGCGCGGCGTTCCGAGGGGCGCAGCAGGCCGCCCAGGCGGGTCTTCGCCTGCACCAGGTCTTTCAGCGGTAACAGCGCCCTGGCCACCGGCCTCAGACTCCGGCCAGCGCCAGCACCGAGCGCGCCAGCTGTTGTTTGTCTTCCCTGCTTTTCATAATTGTCGGTGTCACCGCGACCTCCACACCCAGCGCTGCAATATCCGACGCCAGTGTAGCGTCACTGTCGTCGATTACGAAGCAGTCCAGCAGGCCGGGATACTGTTCGCAGTAGTGTTGCGCGACACCCCGTGCGGTGACAGGCACCGCCAGTTCGGCCATCATTTTTGCCGCCGGGCCCTTAAGCGCCAGCCCCGCCACAATCGGCGACACCAGAATCACCGGGACGGGCGCATCACGCAATGCCTGCCACAACCCGGGGACCTGCAGGATAGGGTCGATACTGACAAAGGGGTTTGAGGGGCAGACGATGACTGCCGAGACGGCGCCGCTGTCCAGCAGCGCCATCACACGTTCATTGGGGCAGGCGTCTGCAATGCCTGCAAAACTGAAACCGGTGACCGCAGGCGCGCACTGCTCTTTCACAAAGTAGTGCTGGAACGGCAGGTCCCGGTCCTCGCAGTGCACCGTCGTGCGCACCGCGCTGTCACACATGGGGTGAATGTGGCTGGCTATCCCCAACTGCCTGGCCAGCAGATCCGTAACCTGCAGCAGGTTGTCACCCTGTGCCAGCAGGGCAGTGCGTCGCAAGTGGGTTGCCAGGTCCTGGTCGCCGAGGCGAAACCAGGTATCGCCCCCGAGCCGCGCCAGCGCGTCCATCACATGCCAGCTCTCGCCCTCCAGGCCCCAGCCCTGGGCCGCATTGGCATTTCCGGACAGGGTGTACAGCAGCGTGTCGATATCGGGGCAGATATGCAGCCCGAGATGCTGGAAATCGTCACCGGTATTCACCATGACATGCAGTTGCCCCGGCGCCAGTACATCGGCCAGCCCCAGCGCAAGCTTCGCTCCCCCGACCCCGCCGGACAGCGCCAATACCGAGTTTGCCGCGCTATCCATCAGCGGAACATATCGAGGGAGCGGTCGCGCAGCAACCCGCCCGAGCCGGTCTCGGCCGGCGCCAGGCGGGCGCCACGGGCCAACACCACCGGGCAGCCCTCCGCCGCCTGCCCCATGACCAGCGAAGCGCCCGCGGCCAGTTCATCCGCCACTGCAGGCTCTGTCACCTCGAGCACATTGCCAAACATGTCCACATCCCCGATCTGGTTATAGAGCGGCTGCAGGCCGGCTGTACCGATCGCCAGGCCAACGGTGCCGTTGCGCCACGCCCGTCCCATACTGTCGTTGATGATGACCTGCGGGGCGATCCCGGTGCGCTCGGCAAGACCGTGGCGCAGTGCCCGGGCGGAGGCGTCGGGATCGACCGGCAACAGCAGCACACGGGGGTCTTCGGCATCGCGCTGTATATTGGATTTATCGATTCCGGCATTGGCGTGCACGTAGCCATTGCGGTGTTCCACGATGATCACACCGGGGCGCACACGCAGCACCTCCCTGCTCTCCTGCAGGATCAACTGTACCTGCCGCGGATCCTTGTCGGCGCGCTCCGCCAGCGCCTGGGCCTCGGCGCTGACCGTCACCTCGGCCAGTCTCACGTAGCGGTTTTCCGCTTTCGAGACGATCTTCTGCGCGACCACCAGCACATCGCCCGCCTGCAGCGTCAACGCATTGTCGAGCAGTGCCGTATGGACCACGTGCACGAGATCGTCACCGGGCTCCACCAGCGGAAAATTCAGCAGCGGGATCAATTCCAGGCGGCAGGTCATCTACAGCAAAGCTCCGGTGGTGGCCAGCGGACGAGGTGAGCGGGTTTCCGGCTTATTCCAGGCCGCTGATTTTGATACCCGCGTGACAGCCGTACTGCTTGTTGATGGTGATCAGCACGGAGGTGAGAGCCTCAGCGGCAGCGGCGTTGTTGATCATGCCTGCGTGAAATCCGCGCATACCCGCAGCTTCCACCAGCGTGATGACCTCCTCGCGCGCGGCCTTCTTGTTGCCACAGACCAGCACATCGCACTCCAGCCCATGACCTTCCTGCAAATGCGCTGCCGCCACATTCTGGAATGCGGACACCACGCTGACCTCCTCCCCGAGGATCTCCTGCGCGATTTGGCCGGCGCTGCCCTGGGGCGGCAACTGCACACGCGCAACTTTGGGCGGCACCAGCGGCACCGTCACATCGATAAGGATCTTGCCCTGCAGTGCCGGCTTCACCAGCTCCAGGGTGCTGGCCTGATGACTGAACGGCACCGTGAGGGTAACGATATCAGCGGCCTCAGCGGCGGCCAGGTTCTCCATCGCGCGCACACTCACCTCGGCAATGCCGCGCTCGGCCATGACCTCGTGCAGGTCTGCAACCGCGGCCTGTGCCTTCTCCAGGGTGCGGGAGCCGATAATGACCTGATACCCGGCCTGTGCCCAGCGACGGGCCAGACCCGTTCCCAAATCCCCCGTGCCGCCCAGAATGGCGAGCACCGGTAAGTTTTCAGTTGTCATAGCATGTATTCCCGATGAAGCGCGGCCGCTGGCTGGTACAGCAATTGCAACCGCAAATGGATTGTGCCGCGCACTCTCGTTGGAGCGCCCGCCGAAAATTTCCAGTCATTGGGAATTCGGTTAGGATACGCGCAGCCCGAGCATATTATGTAAATCACGGGCCGATCTCAAGCGCGGTGAAACCACCGCCGGGGGCGCCCCGCATCAAACACTGTCATCAGGAGCAACAGAATGGAAAACGCGCTGGATTTTAGCGGCAAGGTGGTCATTGTCACAGGGGGTGGCAAAGGTGTCGGCAAGGGCATCACCGAAACGTTTCTCGCCGCCGGTGCCGATGTCCTCATCTGCGGCAGGTCGGAGCCGGAGTCGCTGCCGCAATGCAATGGGCGAAAGGCGTTGTTCTTCAACTGTGATGTGCGCGATTTCGAGCAGATCGAAGCCTGCGTCGACTTCGCGATGCAGCAGTACGGCCGTGTCGATGTGCTGGTGAACAACGCCGGCGGCGCACCGTTCGCCGAGGCCGCCACTGCCTCGCCGCGCTTCTCGGAGTCCATCATCCGTCTCAACCTGATCGCCCCGCTGAATTTCAGCCAGGTGGCCAACCGTGTCATGCAGCAACAACCCGAGGGTGGCAGCATCATCAACATCGCCAGTGTCAGCACCATTCGCCCCTCCCCCGGCACGGCCGCCTACGGTGCCGCCAAAGCGGGCCTGGTCAACCTCGGCACATCACTGGCGGTCGAGTGGGCCCCCAAGGTGAGGGTCAATGCGCTGGTAGTGGGACTGACCGAGACGGAACAGGCCCACCTGCACTACGGTGACGCGGATGGCATTGCCGCTGTCGGCGCCACCATTCCGCTGGGACGCATGGCGGTACCGGCCGATATCGGCAATGCCTGCCTGTTCCTGGCGTCCCCGCTGGCGTCGTATGTGAGCGGCACCAGTTTCGCGGTTCACGGCGGCGGCGAAAAGCCGGCCTTTCTCGACGCCGCCAATGCGAAATCGTAATTCGGGTCCCGTCACCCGGTAGCATTGCGGTGGCACCGGGCACGGTGCCCGTGAGCGCAATGGGACACAGCGGGTTGTTGTGACGGCAGCAGATAAAGGTATACTTCTGCCAAGCTCACTACCGTGGCCATAACAGCACACTTTACGAGGTCAAATGCCCAACGAGCAGGCACCAACAGCAACCCTCCCCGCTATTCTTGCACTCGACGATACCGTGCGACTGACGGGTCAGCTGTCACCCCTGTTTGACGGTCGCCTGCAGTTGGACACGGTGTTGGACGCGGCCGGTTCCGCCGCGCTTTTCAACCTCCCGGTGGACGCACTCGTCACCCTGTCCATCGCTGACACTGGCACCCCGCTGCGCCGACCTGCGGATGCCAAAGTCAAAATCGCCAGGCTGTACCACGACAGTATCACCCTGGAATTTGATGAGTCAGACCGGGAACTGGCGACACTCTACGCCGACGCATTGGCAAAGGCACAGGCAGCGGCAGAGACCGACGAGAAGCCAACCGCAGCACCCGACAATGAAGCGGCCGCCGCCAACACAAAGGCCGCCCCCAGGCAGGCACCCCCGGCGGCCACCTTCACCCGCCCTGCCACCGGCCCGGCGATCAAGGCGGCGAGTCCCGAGTACGCCGTGGCACTGCAGAAAATGCAGCAGCTGAGCCTGGCATCGCTGCAGACCGCGCTGACGCCCTTTTTTGTTGACCTCACCGCCTACCTCCACGAGTGTGCCTCCCGAATCCGGCCCGGGGAAGGCGAGAAAAACTTCCATTTTGAAGCGGCCAGCTTCCTGCGCCGCAGGTCGGACAGTGTGGTCGACCGGGTGTCGATACAGATCACGAACTATTTCCAGGACTTGACACCGGAGCATACGGAAGACCACCTCTGGCGCTACCAGATCGGCAGTGCGGATGAACTCGGCCTCATCGACCAGCAGGAGTACGAGGACTTTCTCGCTATCGACCGCATGGTCATGCTCGGCGAAGGGCTGCACAGAGTTGCACTGGAAGCGCTGACCTTGCGCATGGCCGAATTGATTGGCGTGGACCCGAACACGGTGCGACTGCCCGTCCATATTCGGCAGATCTGCCGCGCCTTCCAACGCGCCCTGCTGGATGAGCAGGTCCCGCACAACGTGCTGCCGCTGATCTATGACTACTTCGCAAAAAACTTCATCAAACAGATGGCCGGCTACTACGACCCTTTGAACTCCCTGCTGGCAGACTGCGGGGCACTGCCCGATATTGAGGTGGAGATTGAGAAGAAAGGCTCGCTGCTGAAACACGACGCAACGGCCACCCGACCGGAGCCGGTGGTCCGCAAATCGCGGCTTCGAGAAGCACCGACAACACCACCGCAGCCACTCTCGGAGCCACAGCCACACTATCTGCCCGAGTCACCCGCACAGAGCCCGCAGCCACCCCAAACCCGGCTCGCCAGTGTGCACGGCAACGGCGCCGGTACTGCAGACCTCTACCGCTCCGTCATCGACGCTCTCAATTTCAAGCGCGAGGCGGAAGGCCTGGCCGCGGGACAGGTCATGGCCCGCGGCACCGCGATGAGCGGCACCTGGGAAGGCGCCACCGTGGCGAGCACCGAACTGGACCAGAGCCGGCTGGCGGATGCACAGTCTATCGCCAAGGCGCTCAGCGCACTGCAGCGCAACTCCCAGGCGCGCGAAGCCGTGCAGCAGAGCGACTCACTGCGCGCCTATCTGGCCAGCAACAAAAATGAGATCGGCGGCCTGAAGGACAGCAGTGGCCTCACCGCCGAGAGCCTCAATCAACTGGACATGGTCGACAACCTGTTCGGGACCATTCGGTCGAAGCTGGACGTCAGCTCCGAAGTGAAGCCCGCGCTGGGCAATCTGCAAATCCCGCTGGCCAAGCTGGCACTGCTGGACCCGAAGTTTTTTGTCGACCATACCAATGCCGCCCGCAACGTCGTCAACAACCTGTCCCGGCTGGCCTCCTCGGCCAATTTCCCCAACAAGGCACTGGAGGAGCGGATCAACAGCATCGTCGATGAAATCCTCACCGATTACGATGCCGACGACTCGGTGTTCGAGGCCGCGCTGGAGAAAATCGACAAGCTGGCCGCACAGCAGGAGCGCGCGCTGTCGCGCAACGTGGAGCGTGTGGTGCGCACCCAGGAGGGACAGCAGAAACTGGCGGAGGCCCGCAGAGAAGTAGGCAAGGTGATCAGCGAGCGCCTTGTCCCTCCCACGGCCCCGAAAGTACTGCAGGACCTGATCGACAACGGCTGGCGCGACCTGCTGGTGTTGACGCATGTCAGGGACGGCACCGACAGCATGGCCTGGACGGAACAGGTGCGCACCCTGGACGTGCTGAGACTGTGGCTGGATGAACAGGCGCAGGTAGATGTGGCCGACGACATGCGCGTACAGCGCAGTCTCGAAGCCGAGCCCTTCATCGACTTGATCAATCAACAGATTTCCAGTGCGCTACCCACCAATGTCGGCCATGAACAGGTGTTGGAGACGCTGCGGGACATTCTCGCGGGCAACGCCGATATTGAATCAGTGCCCGTCAAGGCGGAGCAGACACAGATCGGCCCCGAGCCCGCAGAAGTGCGTGCAAAAATTGACGAACTCCCGCGCCTGCGGCGGTGGGTGAAGCGGGTTGAACAGCTTGAGAACGGCAGCTGGCTGACGTACCGCGACAAAAACGACAAGAAAAAACGCATGCAACTCGCCTGGATCAGCCCCAGCCGTGATCGCTTTATTTTCGTCAATGAACGGGGGCAAAAAGTCGGAGACCTCAGTGCGATACAGTTGGCGCGGCAATTGAGCCGGGGCGCGCAACCGCCGGCCCCGACGGACAACCTCTCCGTCGTGGACCAGAGCATGTACCACGCGCTCGAGCACGTGCAGAAATCGCTCAGCTTCGCACGGAATCACGACTCGCTGACCAAGCTCATCAACCGCAACGCGTTTATCGGCCAGATGCAGCGCGCTTTGCGCCACAGCCAGTCAAAACTGTCGCAGCACGCCGTGCTGTACTTGAATATCGACCAGTTCAAATTGGTCAACGAGGTATACGATCGCATCAGTGGCGACCAGGTCCTGCTCGAATTCGCCAAGCTGCTGGCACAGCTGCACGGCAAGAAAGCCTCTTCTGCGCGAATGCAGGACGATGAGTTTGCCATCCTGCTGATCGATCGCTCCATGGAACAGGCGACCCGTATCGCGGAGAAAATTCGCAGCGATATCGAGGCCAGCTCTGTCGACATCGAGGGTGAGAACGTCAGCTTTACCGTCTCCATCGGCGTCTCGGCTATCCTGGAGCACAGCCCGGCCGTTGAGGAAGTGCTTGAGGACGCCCGCTCTGCCATGCGCCACGCCAAGCAGCAGGGTCGCAACCGGGTCGTGGCCTTCAAGGAGGAGCAGAGCCGCATCAACGACTACAAACTGCAAAAGACGCAGACACGCCAGGACCTGGAAAGCGCGCTGGCGTCAGAGCGCTTTGTGCTGCGCGCCCAGCCTATCGTGCAGACCGCCATCGCCGACAGGAACAATACAACGCTGCACTACGAGCTGCTGCTCGGACTGCTGAACAAGGATGGCTCCATATCGTCCCCGGAAGAGTTTATCCAGTCCGCGGAGCGCTACGGTTTCATGACGCTGGTTGACCGCTGGGTTGTGCGCGAGGCCTTCACCTGGATCAGCCAACTGATGGACGAGCAGAAAATGGTGCCAAATCTCGCCATCAACCTGTCCGGGGCCAGCGTGACAGATGACAGCTTTATGGAGTACCTGCTGGAACAGATCTCGGAGTTCGGTGTCGGCACCAGCCGCCTGTGTTTCGAAATCACGGAGACCGGCACGATTTCCAACCTGATCAAGGCGTCTGATTTCGTGCGCGCCTTCCGCAATATCGGCTGCAAATTCTCTATTGATGATTTCGGTACCGGCCCTGCCAGTCACAACTACTTGCGCGAACTGCCCGTCGACTACGTGAAAATCGATGGCAGCTTTGTGACCGGCATCCATATCAACCGCAACGACTATGCAATGGCGCGCTCCATCAACGACCTCGCGCACTTTCTCGGCCAGGAGACCATCGCTGAATCCGTTGAAAACGACCAGATCATCCACAAGCTTGAGGAACTGGGCGTCGATTACCTCCAGGGCTGGGGTATCGGCAGGCCCAAGCCGCTGGACAAGATCACCGCCGACCTCTCCAATCTCGAGACCTGAGCTGAGCTGCCGGTGATGCAACCTGGCCGGGTAGACAAGGACTTCAGCCGCCTGATCCAGCTGGTCTACCAGGGCGCGCTGGAGCAGCACCCCTGGCAGAGCGCACTGCCGGCACTGCGCGAGGCCATGGATGTCGAGGTGGTGTCGCTGGTTCTGCGACCACCCAGCGCCGATGACCAGGGCGTCATCCTCAACAGTGTCCGGCCCGGGCCCTCGCGCAGGAACGGCGACATGGACCTGGCGGACCCCAATGACTGGGAGGTCAGCGCGTATCGCGAGCAGTTTTTTTCGCTGGACCCGTTTGTCAACCTGCCGCTGGACAGGGTCATCGCACTGGAAGATCTTCTGCCGGACCGGGAACTCGTCACTTCAGACTACTACCTCCACTACCTGCAGCCGATTGGCCTGTTCCGCATCCTCGGTGTGGATACGGCCGAGCCCGGCGGCATGCAGGCCAGGCTGCGATTCTCGCGCCGCCCCACCGAGGCGCGCTTCAAGACACGGGAACGGCTGCTGCTCGAGTTGCTGACCCCGCACCTGCGGCTCGCGATTGAAGTCTATGCCAGGCTGAACCGCATGACATCGGAGCGGGACGTGTACGCCGGCGCCGTCAACCAGCTGTCAGTGGCCAGTATGATTCTCGATGAGAGGGGGCGACTGCTTACCACCAACGCCGTCGGCCAGGCGCTGCTCGACCAGGGTGAGGGGCTCAGCCTGCGCGAGGGTTGCCTCCACATCGAGGGACGGGACATCAACAAGGAGCTGCAGCAGGCGCTTACCACCATCATCAAGGCGCAGTTACAGGGCGAGACCTCGGTGGTGCGGGGGCTGCGCGTGCCGCGCTCGGCGGGGCGGGCGGACCTTGGCGTGGTGATACGCCCGGTGCCGCGGTCGCAGTGGAGTGAGGGGCAGTCCAGCCCCTCCGTCGCCGTCTTTATCAGTGATCCGGACCTGCAGGAGTCCGCCTCCGGCCAGATTCTCGCGGAACTGTTTGAGCTGACCCCTGCCGAAGCCAACCTGGCGACACTGCTGGCCCGGGGGCTCAGCCTCGCGGAAGTCTCCAGCGCGCAGCATATCTCGCAACACACCGCCAGGGCGCAACTCAAGTCCATCTTTGCCAAAACCGGGGTCTCGCGGCAGGCGGAACTGGTGCGACTGGTGCTGAAAAGCGTTGCCTCGCTGGGATAGGCGCTACCGCCCCCCGCAGCAGACACCGCCGTGTTGACTTGAATCAACGAAACAGAAACCACTCCCTGTTATGGTCTGTCACAGACAGGACAGGCTGTATCCGACATGACCCACATATCATCCGATCCGCGCCAGCGGGATTCCAAAAGCCCCGATTTTTTTCCGGACAGCGCCCTTGCCGCGAAATACAATCGCCCCGGACCGCGCTATACCTCCTACCCCACGGCGCCGCAGTTTCGGGAGGACTTCCCGAAGCAGCAGTTCCTGAAACAGATGCTGCACGGCGACGACAAGAAAACCGCACCGCTGTCCCTGTATGTACACCTGCCCTTCTGCCATGACATCTGCTACTACTGTGGCTGCAACAAGATCGTCACTCGCGACAAAAATGCGGCGTCGGACTACCTGCGCCGCCTGAGAACCGAGATCGAAATGCAGTCGCGCCTGGTAGGAGCAACACGGCCGGTGACACAGATGCACTGGGGCGGGGGAACGCCCAACCACCTGGACAACGCCGAGATCACCGAGCTGATGCACACCCTGGCCAGTCACTTCCGACTGCTGGACAAGGGCTACCGGGAGTACTCCATTGAAATCGACCCCAGGGTCGTCAGCTGCGATACCATTGCCCTGCTCAAGGGCCTGGGTTTCAATCGCATCAGCCTGGGCATACAAGACTTTGATCCTCTGGTGCAAAAAGCAATCAATCGTATTCAGCCCTACCAGCAGATTGCGCCACTGGTGGAATGTATCCGCACTAACGACTTCCGCTCGCTGAGCTTCGACCTGATCTATGGCCTGCCACACCAGGACAGGTACACCATTGAAGAGACCCTGCGCAAGGTAATCGCGCTGCGGCCGGATCGCATTGCCTGCTACAGCTACGCGCACCTGCCTGAGCGCTTCAACAGCCAGCGCGCCATCGACCGGCTCAGCCTGCCGCCGGCGGAGGAGAAACTGCTGTTACAGCACATCATCAGCCATCGTCTGCAGGAGGCCGGCTATCACCACATCGGCATGGACCACTACGTCCTGCCAGAGGACGAACTCGCCATTGCACAACAGGAGGGACGCCTGCAGCGTAACTTCCAGGGCTATTCGCTGGATATGGCGGAAGACCTGCTGGGACTGGGCGTGTCCGCAATCAGCAACCTGGGTGACTTCTATACCCAGAATGAGCGCAATCTGGCCGCGTACTACAGCCATCTCGACCGGGGAGAGTCGCCCGTTTACCGCGGCTGCCAAATCAACCCGCAGGACAAACTGCGCCGGTTCATCATTATGAGCCTGATCTGTGATCTCGCCCTCGATATCACGGAGTGCAACCGCCGCTTCGATATCGACTTCAACAGCGAGTTCCAGCACCAGATCGACACGCTGCGCGACATGGAGTCAGACGAGCTGTTGCTGATAAGCCGCGACCGTATCGAGATCCAGGCCGGCGGCCGGCCGTTCCTGAGGAACATCTGCATGGTGTTTGATGCCTACCTCGGCGCCGACCCCACGGATATCCGCTCTGCCCGTTTTTCGGCGACAATTTAATGACTGCATATTGTTCAGAGATCGCCGAAATTGCTTTATACTTGCCCCCACTCGCAGCGGGGACAAGTACGATGACGGAACGAATTACTACAGCTACCCAGGAAGAGTTCACACCCTGTGCGCATGACTACAAGGCGAACTGTAACAACTGCCGGCTCAGCACCATCTGCCTCCCGCTTGCGCTCGACAGCGCCGACATCGACCAGCTGGACAATATTGTGCAGCGCAACAAGCCGCTACAGAAAGGCCAGCACCTCTATCGCGAAGGCGACGACTTCCAATCGGTATACGCCGTGCGCTCCGGCACCCTGAAAGCGTACAAAACCACCGATGACGGTCGCGAGCAGGTCACCGGGTTCTATTTCCCCGGCGAGATACTCGGCATGGACGGTATCAGCAACAATGCCCACGCCTCGTCCGCGCGGTCGCTGGAGACTTCCGCCGTCTGTGAAATCCCGTTCAACTCGCTGTCGAAACTCAGTGCGCTGATGCCGAACCTGCAGCACCATTTTTTCCAGCTGATGAGCCAGAGAATCACCGAGGACCAGATGCTGATCACCCTGTTGAGCAAGAACTCCGCGGACGAACGCGTCGCCGCCCTGCTCCTCAGCATTTCCAGCCGCAATGCGCGGCGCAAGCTGAGCGCCACCCATTTCCGGCTGCCGATGTCACGTGTCGACATCGGAAATTATCTGGGTTTGACCGTGGAAACTGTCAGCCGCGTCTTCAGCCGCATGCAGAAAATGGACATCCTGCGGGTCGATAACAAGGAGATTGAAATCCTTGATATACACGGCGTGCGGGTCATCGCGAACATCGCAGAGTAGCCCCCAGTGAGACTGCGTACAACCGACACACTCCGGAACCACCCGAAACTCGCGACAGGCGGGTTGGCGCTGTTGTCCAAACCATAATTACACCAGGGAGAACTGTACCTAATGATTCAACATACTTTTGGACTATTGGTGAAGCCCAGTGCGCAGTGGAAGACGGTCGCCGCACTTGACGACAACACCCTGCGTACCCTGCTTCTCTATCCCTGCCTGCTCGCAATTCTGCCTGCGGTGGCCTGGTACTACGGCACAACCGAGATCGGCTGGACGGTCGGCGACCACGGCGAGACCATACGCCTCACAGCGGAAAGCGCGCGCCAGATCTGCATCCTCTTCTATATCACGATGCTCGCCTGTGTCGCTGTCATCGGCTACTTTGTCCACTGGATGGCCGACACCTACGGCGCCGAGTCCACCACGACACGCGGCATTGTGATCGTCGGCCTGACCGCCACCCCGCTGTTCCTCGCCGGCATGGTGGGCTTCTACCCCATCCTGTGGCTGGACATGCTGATAGGCGTAGTGGCGGTCTGCTGGTCGGTCTACCTGATGTACCTGGGCATCCCCATCGTGATGAGAATCCCCGAAGAGCGCGGCTTTCTGTTCTCCAGCGCGGTGCTGGCCATTGCGATGGTGATCCTGATCTGCCTGATGGTCGGGTCGGTCATCCTCTGGGATTTTGGCGCGGCGCCGGCGTTTACCGATTGAGATGCCGCAACCGACGACAGCGATTACTACCTGCATACTCTGACACTGGAATGGAACCATGAGCGAGCTTAACTCTGCACTCGAACACCCCACCTACAATTACAAGGTGGTACGCCAGTTTGCCGTTATGACGGTGGTCTGGGGTATCGTCGGCATGCTGGTTGGCGTGCTGATCGCGGCGCAACTCGCCTGGCCGGCATTGAATTTCGACCTGCCCTGGCTGCATTTCGGGCGACTGCGGCCGCTGCACACCAATGCCGTAATTTTTGCGTTTGGCGGCTCGGCGCTGTTTGCGACCTCCTACTACATTGTCCAGCGCACCTGCCAGGCGCGACTGATCTCCGACAAACTCGCCGCCTTCACGTTCTGGGGCTGGCAGGCGGTCATAGTCTCCGCCGCCATCACCCTGCCCCTGGGCATGAATACCAGCAAGGAGTATGCCGAACTGGAGTGGCCTATAGACATCCTGATCACCGTGGTCTGGGTGGTGTACGCCGTGGTGTTCTTCGGCACCATCGCCAAGCGGAAGACCTCACATATCTATGTCGCGAACTGGTTCCTGGGCGCCTATATCCTCGCCGTTGCCGTTCTGCACATCATCAACAGCATGGAAATCCCCGTCGACATGACCAAGTCCTACTCGGTGTATGCGGGCACCGTGGATGCGATGGTGCAGTGGTGGTACGGACACAACGCCGTGGGCTTTTTCCTGACCGCCGGCTTCCTCGGGATGATGTACTATTTTGTGCCCAAGCAGGCCGACCGGCCGGTGTATTCCTACCGCTTGAGTATCGTTCACTTCTGGGCGCTGGTCGCAGTCTATATCTGGGCCGGCCCCCACCACCTGCACTACACAGCACTGCCCAACTGGGCACAGAGCCTGGGCATGGTGATGTCCATCATCCTGCTGGCGCCGTCCTGGGGCGGCATGATCAACGGCATGATGACGCTGTCCGGCGCCTGGGACAAACTGCGCACCGACCCGATTCTGCGCTTCCTCGTGGTCAGCCTGTCGTTCTACGGCATGTCGACCTTTGAAGGCCCGATGATGTCGATACGCACGGTCAACGCCCTGTCCCACTATACAGACTGGACCATCGGCCATGTGCATTCCGGCGCACTGGGCTGGGTGGCGATGATTTCGATCGGCGCGATCTACCACCTCATTCCGATACTGTTCGCCAAACCGCGTATGTACAGTACCAGCCTGATCAATACCCATTTCTGGATGGCGACGATAGGCACCGTGCTCTATATCGTCTCGATGTGGGTGAACGGCATCCTGCAGGGCCTGATGTGGCGCGCCTACAACCAGGACGGCACGCTGACCTACAGCTTTGTTGAAGCGGTCGCAGCCAGCTATCCGGGCTATGTGGTGCGCTTCCTGGGCGGCGCCATCTTCTTCAGCGGCATGCTGGTGATGGCCTATAACGTCTACATGACAAGTCGGCGGGACGTCGAATCGCAGGCGCTTCCTGCGACTGCGAACGCGGTGTAAGGAGTAGATCATGAAGCACGAAGCAATTGAAAAGAACGTCGGCCTGATGATCATACTGACGCTGGTGGCATTGAGCTTTGGCACCCTGGTAGAACTGGTGCCACTGATGTTTGCCAAGGAGACCCACGAGCCGATAGCGGGCCTGAAACCGCTGCCGGCACTGGAACTGGAAGGCCGTGATATCTATATCCGGGAGGGATGCAACAACTGTCACTCACAGATGATTCGTCCGCTGCGGGCTGAGACGGAGCGTTATGGCCACTACTCGGTTGCCGGTGAGTTTGTCTACGACCACCCCTTCCTGTGGGGCTCGAAGCGCACCGGGCCGGACCTAGCGCGTGTCGGCGGGCGCTACAGTGACGACTGGCACCGCGCGCATATGTACAACCCGCGCGACGTTGTGCCCGAATCGAATATGCCGGCGTTCAAGTGGCTGTTCGAGAACACGATCGATGCCGAGACCACACCGAAGAAGATGATCGCGCTGTCGAAAGTGGGCGTACCCTACACGGAGGAGGATATCGCGGGCGCCTCTGCTGCAGTCGAGGGCAGAACCGAAATCGATGCGCTAGTCGCCTATCTGCAGCAGCTGGGAACCCTGCTGCAATCCAGACGCTAGCAGCGGGGCCAACCCAATGGATATCAACGACCTGAGAGGCCTGAGTACCGCATTCCTGATGTTCGCATTCATCGGTCTGTGTATCTGGGCGTACAGTAAAAAACGAAAGAAGTCCTTTGATGAAGCGGCGAACCTGCCATTCGCAGATGATGAGATGAACCAGCGCACGCTGCAGGAGGAAGAAAAGAATGACTAGTTTCTGGAGCCTTTGGATCATTGTGCTCACCACGATAACCATCGTCGGGATCACCTGGGTTCTGTTTGGCAATCGCAAGCGCGAGGACAAGCAAACTGAACAGACAACAGGCCATGTCGCAGACGGTATCGAGGAGTACGACAACCCCCTGCCCGCCTGGTGGTTCTACATGTTTGTGCTCACCATCGTCTGGGGTATCGGCTACCTCATCATCTACCCCGGCATGGGGAACTACCCGGGGCTGATCGGCTGGACGCAGATCGGCCAGTACGACGAGGAAGTGGCCGCTGCCGATGAAAAATACCGCGCCATGCGCGATCGCTACCTCGCGCTGCCGGTTGAGGAAATCGCCAAGGATCCGGCGGTGCGCAAGATGGGCATGCGAATGTTTGCCAACAACTGCTCCCAATGCCACGGTGGTGATGCGCGCGGCAGTTACGGGTTCCCCAACCTCGCGGACAACGATTGGCTGTACGGCGGGACCCCCGCTGATATCAAACACAGCATCATCGCCGGTCGCCAGGCGGCCATGCCGGCCTGGGGAAGTGTTATCGGGGAAAAAGGTGTGGCTGACGCCACCGCCTACATCCTCTCAATCAACGGCCGCGAGGCCGATGCCGGTCAGGTGGAAGCGGGCGAAAAAGTCTTCCAGACCTATTGCGTTGCCTGCCACGGCGCCAATGCAGAGGGCAACCCTGCCATGGGTGCTCCCAACCTGAAAAATGGTATCTGGTTGTACGGCGGCAGTGAGGAGCAGATCGGCCACACCTTGCGCGCAGGCCGCAACGGCGTGATGCCCGCATTCGGGGACTCACTCAGCGAGGACAAGATCCATATCATCGCCGCCTATGTGTATGGCCTGAGTCAATAACGGTTGCCGGGCAGTCTGCCCGGCGACCACGGGGCCATACGCCAGCGCCGCTGGCGTATGGCCCATCAACCTGCCGTGATAGAGGACTATGACTGACCCAGACCGCATTGACCTGCACGAAGTTGCGCCAGCGGAAGTTGGCGAGATCGATCTCTACCAGCGCCGCGAGAAAATCTATACGCGAAAAATCGAAGGATTTTTTCAACGTATACGGCTGTTTTCAGGGTGGCCGCTACTGCTGGGCTATCTGCTTCTGCCCTGGCTGTACTGGGACGGCCGCCAGGCAGTGCTGTTCGACTTGCCGGAGCGCAAGTTTGACATTCTGGGCCTGACATTCTGGCCGCAGGATTTCCCGATGCTGGCATTCCTGCTGATCATCGCTGCATTTGGCCTGTTCGCCGTGACGACGTTCGCCGGCCGCATCTGGTGCGGATACACCTGCCCACAGACTGTCTGGACCAGTATATTCATGTGGCTGGAACAAAAGACCGAAGGCAGCCGCAACCAGCGCGTGAAACTCGATAAAGCGCCCTGGTCAGCGGAGAAAATTGCCCGGAAATCAGCCAAGCATATCTCCTGGCTGTTTGTCGCATTTGTCACCGGTTTCACCTTCGTCGGCTACTTTTACCCGATCAGGGAACTCGCCGGCGGCCTGTTCAGCCTGGGGCTCGACAGCTGGCCCCCCTACTGGATCGTTTTCTTCACCCTCGCCACCTATATCAACGCCGGCTGGATGCGCGAGCAGGTGTGCAAATACATGTGCCCCTATGCGCGATTCCAGTCCGTAATGTTCGATCACGACACCCTGATTGTCTCGTACGACAGCGGTCGGGGCGAACCGCGGGGATCGCGCAAACGCGATGCAGACCCGGGCGAGCTCGGTCTCGGGGACTGTATCGATTGCGAACTGTGCGTCCAGGTGTGTCCCACCGGGATCGATATTCGTCACGGCCTGCAATACGAGTGTATCGGTTGCGCCCTCTGCGTCGATGCCTGTGACTCGGTGATGGACAAAATGAGCTATCCACGCGGACTCATCCGCTACACCAGTGAACGTGAACTGCTGGGCGGGCGCACGCACTGGTTGCGCCCGCGCATCATCGGTTACGCTGCGGTGTTGATGCTGATGATCGGCGTATTTTCCTATACCATGCTGACTCGCGTACCGCTGGAGCTGACCGCCATCCGCGATCGCAACCAGTTATTCGTCACCAGCGCCACTGGTGCGATCGACAACATCTATACATTACAGCTGGTGAATATGGACAGGGAAATGCACGAATTCGAAATAGGCTTTTCGGGCATCGACGGAGCCGAGTTGATCGGCGAGACCGTGCACACGCTGAACGGCGGTGAAGTGCGGTCCATCAGCCTGCGCGTGCGTGCTGAACCGGCACAGCTGGCGGTCCCCAGCACCGAGGTCACATTCGAGGTCCAGGCCACGGACAACCCCGATTTGCGCGCGCTGACCGAATCGCGGTTTGTGAAACCGCTATGAGCAAGCCTGTCCCCGGCGCAGATACAAAACCCTGGTACCGCCACTTCTGGCCCTGGTTCCTGATGGCGTTGCCCGCCGCGGTAGTCGTAGCGGGCCTGTCCACCGCCTACATCGCCAATCGTCACGCCGACGACCTGGTGGTGGACGAGTACTACAAGGATGGCCTGGCCATCAATGTCCAGTTGGCGAAAAAGCAGCGGGCGGCGGAGTTGGGCGTGTCAGCACAGCTGCACTTTATCGGGGATATTGTCACGGTGGAGTTGACCGGGCCGGTGCGGGATTCCGGCCTGCGCCTGCAGCTTTCACATCCGCTGGAGGCTGACCGGGATTTCGCTGTGCCACTGGTCCGTGTGTCTCCCGGACTGTACCGCGGCTCCATGGGACAGGAGATCATGCCTCACTGGCACTGGACTCTGCAGGGACTGCGACGCGACGACTGGCGTCTCGATGGCAAGGTGCAAGCTGCTGACATCGACAATGCCCCCCCCGGCTGAAGCGCGCGTTCTCGAAGCGCCCCGGACCTGCTTCCACTGTGGTGAGCCGGTACCTGACGACATCCACCTGGCAGTGACCATTGAGGGCGAACCGCGCGCGATGTGCTGTCAGGGATGCGCGGCGGTCGCCACCCTGATCGCAGGCAGCGGGCTGGAAGGTTTTTACCGCCAGCGCACTGCGTACAATGACCGACCCGCGACGCCGGAGCCTGAACTCCTCGAACAGTACCGGGTGTATGATGATCCCGCCCTGGCCGCCACCTTTTCCACCACACTGGCTCCGGGCCGGGTTGAGACCAGTCTCCTGCTCGGCGGCATCAGCTGCGCGGCCTGTACCTGGTTGATAGAGCACTCCCTGTCCAAGCTGCCGGGAATTACTCGGGCACTGGTCAACCTGCAGCAGAGCCGGCTCGATGTCGAGTACGATCCCCGGCAGTTGACGCTCAGCAGTATCTTCGCTCACATCGACAATCTCGGTTACCGCCCGCAACCGTTCCAGACCAACACCGCGCGACAGCAATCAATCGAGCAGTATCGCGCCGACCTGCGCCGACTGGCTGTCGCCGGGCTGGGCATGATGCAGGTGGGTATGTTTGCCATCGCATTGCACGCCGGGGACATCCAGGGTATCGAGGCGCAATACCAGGCGCTGCTGCGCTGGGTCAGCCTGCCGGTGGCGGGATTTGTCGTCCTGTACTCTGCGCGGCCCTTTTTCGTCTCCGCCTGGCGACACCTCAGGCAGGGCTCGCTGGTAATGGATTTATCCGTGTCACTGGCCATCGGCCTGGCGTTCAGCGCCAGCGTGTGGGCCACCGTCACCGGTACCGGCCAGGTGTATTTCGACTCCGTGGTCATGTTCACTTTTCTACTGCTGCTGGCGCGCTTCCTGGAACGGCGTGCCCACCAGCGCCAGATGTTCATCTGGTCGGACGCCGAGAGTAACCTGCCCAGTGCCGCCACCGCCCGCCGCGACGGACAGTGGCACACCGTGCCGCGCACGCAACTGCAACCGCAGGACACCATTCTGATAAAAGCGGGTGAAGCAGTGCCGGTGGATGCCCAGGTCATCGAGGGTAGCAGCGCTGTCCAGGAAGACGCATTCAACGGCGAGCACCTGCCGCGCACGGTAGCGAGCGGTGACACCGTCTACGCCGGCACTGTCAATGTGGAGGCCGCCCTGCAGGCGCGGGTACTGGTCGATTACAGGGACAGTCGGCTCGCCGCCCTGCAACAATCCGTCGAATTGGCACAGGTGAGCAAGCCGCGGCTGGCCATTCTGGCTGATCGTATCGCTTCCTGGTTCATCGCCGGGATACTGCTTGTCACCGTGACTACCGCCGCAGCATGGTGGCAGATTGATCCTGGCAAGGCGTTCTGGATCGCCCTGTCGGTACTGGTGATCAGCTGTCCCTGCGCGCTGGCGCTGGCCACCCCGGCGGCCCTTACCAATGCCGCCAATGCACTGCGCAGGCGCGGTGTCATCGTGCGCACAGAAAACGCGCTGGAGGCACTCTCAAACTGCACCCACCTGGTGTTCGATAAGACAGGGACCCTCACCGAGGGCGCACTCGCCATCGCCGAGGTGCGGCCGCTGGGCGCTTGCGAACACAGTGACATCCTCGCTGTAGCGGCGGCGCTGCAGCGCTACTCGACACACCCCGTGGCGAAAGCCTTCCAGCACGTGGAGCAGGCTCCCGGGGTTGAGGATGTCGCCTATCATGTCGGCGCCGGCCTGCAGGGACGACGCGACGGCCGGCTGTATCGCATGGGCAGTGAGCAGTTCTGTCGTGAACTGGTGCCGGATTTTCCCGCCCGGCCCGACGCCCGGCTGTACTGGATCGGCCTCTGCCGGGAGGGTGCGGCACTGGCGTGGGTCGGCCTCAACGATACTGTCCGCGACGAGGCATCCGGCGTCATTCGCACAGCCCAGCGGCTGCACCTGCAGGTGGAACTGCTGACCGGTGACAGCTCCGCCCAGGGACCGGAACTGGCGCGGACGCTGGGCATCGAAACCGTCCACAGCAACCAGTCGCCACAGCAGAAAATGGCCCGCGTGCAACACTTGCAACAGCAGGGCGCTGTCGTCGCAATGGTCGGCGACGGCCTCAACGACGCGCCGGTGCTGGGTGTGGCCGACGCGTCCTTCGCCGTCAGCGGCGCCACCGATCTCGCCCGCAGCCAGGCTGACTTTGTGATCGTCGGCGGCGATCTCGGTAAAATCGTCGAAACCCTGCACAAGGCCAGGCAGTGTCGACGCATTGTGCAACAGAACTTTGCCTGGGCTTTGGGCTATAATCTGTGCGCGATACCACTGGCGGCGCTGGGCTATGTGCCGCCCTGGATTGCCGCACTGGGCATGTCACTGAGCTCACTGCTGGTGGTTGCCAACTCGATGCGATTGAACCGATGATCCGCCGCTGCTAGCGGACACGCCAGGGACACCATGGAAAGCCTCTACCTGTTAATACCTGTCGCGCTGATCTTCTGTGTCATAGCAATCAAGCTGTTGTTGTGGGCTATCAGCAGCGGCCAGTACGACGACCTCGACAAGGAGGCGTGGCGCATCCTCGCCGACGATGAACCCCCGACTGAGCCGCGCGTCACGCCGCCACAGCGGGCTTCGGAGTCACCGCGGGATGATTGATGCAACGCAAGCCGGCTCCGCGTTCCTGCTGGGGCTGTCCGGTGCCGGCCACTGCCTGGGCATGTGCGGCGGCATCGCCGCTGCGCTGAACCTCGGCGGTACACGCTCCAGCGCAATCACGATCGCCTATCACTCGGGCCGCGTCGCCAGCTACACCCTGCTCGGCGCCCTGCTGGGTTTTGCCGCCGCCAGTGTTGATATCGCCGCCTGGACTATTGGCTTGCGCTACCTCGCCGGCCTGCTGCTGGTTGCCATGGGGCTGTATATCGCCAACTGGTGGCGTGGAATCGCCGTGCTGGAACGCGCCGGAGCGACACTGTGGCAACCGGTACAGCGCCTGTCCTCGAAATGGCTGCCGCTGCGGCGTTGGCCACAGGGCTTCGCGCTGGGATTGTGCTGGGGCCTGATGCCCTGTGGACTGATCTACAGCAGCCTCGCCTGGGCGGCTACCGCACAGGACGCCTACACATCCGCCGCAATGATGCTGCTGTTCGGACTGGGCACTCTGCCCGCAATGCTGGCCACCAGCCTGGGCGCCGCGCGGATCCAGGCGGTACTGCGACAGCGCGGCCTGAAAGTCATCATCGCATTGCTGCTGATCGGCTCGGGGGCGTGGACGCTGTATATCACAGCCGCCCATTCGGGGCATTCCAGCCATGCCATGCACCCCGATGACAGCGCTCCCTCCAGCCACAGCAACCATTCGAGCCACGGCGACCACTCCGGCCACAACCCGGCCCAGGCAGCGCCCCCCGGGTGAGTCCACCCTGCCGGCGCCGCCGGATAAATCCCAAATCTCTCGACAACCACCGCGCGCGCTGGGTAGTATCCGCAGATCAATAACTACAATAGCGAGCCCGGCATGTCCCCGAAGCCATTCAAATCCCTGCTGCTGATCGCATCCAGCTGCCTGCTGCTGGCCTGTTCCAACAGCAATAACTCCAATGCCCCCAGCGGGGCGGAGTACCTGCCCATTGCCAACCCGGTGGTGTCGATGCCCCCTGATGCGGGGTCCATCAACCTGCTGGCACAGAACTTCGACCTTGGCAGTGTCGGCTATGAGCAGGCCGAGTATTTTCTGGAGGGCACTGCGTCGGCCTTCACCAATGTCAATGAATTGGGGCAGGATGGCATGTGGACCGTGGAGCCCGGCGAGCAGGCCGCGTATAAAACACGCATCGTGGTCTATCGCCCCATCGATCCGGCCGACTTCAACGGCAATGTGCTGGTGGAGTGGCTGAACGTCACGGCCGGCTTTGAAACCCCTCCGAGCTGGGGTACCGGGCAACTGGAGATGCGACGCAGTGGCTCCGTGTGGGTAGGAGTGTCTGCGCAGATTGTCGGCATAGAAGGCAGTCCGCGGGCGCTGTTGCCGCTCTATTTAAAGGCGGTTAACCCCGCACGCTACGGCTCCCTGGTCCATCCCGGGGACAGTTTTTCCTATGACATGTTCAACCAGGTAGCACAGGCAATTCGCAAGCCCTCCGGTATCGACCCGCTGGATGGCCTTGTCGCAGAACATCTTATCGCCTATGGCGAATCGCAGTCGGCAGGACGCCTTGTGACTTTCGTAAATGCCATTCATCCGCTCTACAACCCTTACGACGGCTATATGATACACAGCCGCGGCGACGGCAGTTCAGCACTGGCACAGGAACCACAGGTCGCGATACCGACACCGGATTCACCGCTGCTGCGCACCGACCTCAATGTTCCGGTATTCACTTTCGAAACAGAGACAGATGTAGTGTTCCTGGAATATCTCAAAGCACGGCAGCCCGACACGGACATGATCCGTACATGGGAGGTGGCCGGCACTGCGCACGGTGACTACTACACCTTCGTGTCCGGGCGCGATGACACTGTCGGGGACCCGGTGTTTGCATCGGTGGTGGAAGAGAACTCGGTGCTGGGCTTCATCACCTGTGACCGCCCGATGAACAACGGACCGCAGCACTATGTGTTCAACCGGGCAGTACGCGCCTTGAATGACTGGGTCGCCACCGGCACGGCACCGGCGATGTCACCCAGATTGGAAACCAACGACGACGGCTCTGACTACCTGTACGACGATCTGGGCAACGCCATCGGCGGTATTCGCACACCGTATGTCGATGCGCCCTCAGCAGTACTGCGCGGCGAGCCGAACGAGGGCAACAGCTTTTGTCGCCTGTTCGGAACCACTGCCTTATTCAGCGCGGAACAGATGGCCAGCCTGTACGGGGATCAAGAAGGGTTTGTCGCTGCGGTGACAAGCGCGACAAATGAGGCTGTCGCCGCAGATTTCCTGCTGCAGGAAGACGCCGATGCCATCATCGCCTGGGCACCTCAACAGTGGCAGGCACAGACCACACCGCAGTAACACAAAAAGAACTCGGCCGACCAGTCTGGTCGGCCGTATCACACTGCCGCTGGATCAAAACTTGTAGGCAATACCCACATTGTAAACCCAGGGATCGATGTCGACATCAAACTTCACCTTGGCAGCAGTGGCACCATTTGCCTTGGCGGTAATCTCTGCGGTGGTATCAATATCGATGTACCAGACGCCCACGTTGAATGCCCAGTGATCATCGATGGGGACATCCACACCCACCTGCAGTGCCAAACCCCAGGAATCGTCCAGGTCCAGGTCCGCACCGTTGACCGCACCACTGGTCAGGGAGCCCAGCAACCCGATCAGCTGGTTGTCGACATCCTCATCGAAGAAGGTGGTGTAGTTCACCCCGGCGCCGATGTACGGCTGCCATCCGGGCTGCCCACTGCGGGGGTACCACTGCACACTGACGGTGGGCGGCAGTTGTTTGGTTGAGGCCGCATCGAGGTTGGTGCCACTGATAGCCCCCTGCCCCTTGGCCTCAATGTTGTGTTTGAACGGTGTCGCGGCCAGCACCTCAATCGCAAACTGGTCTGTCACCATATAGACCGGAATCAGACCCAACTGGGTATCGTTGTCAACATCCGCCTTGGCGACCACGCCTCCAGGGAGGTTGATATCGTCGCTGTTGGTGTCCGGCGCGACGGTGGTTGCTCCCACGCGAAGCACCCAGTCGCCCTGCTCGTAAGCTTGTCCTGCAGCACTCGCGCACGCCAAAGCGATGGCGGCTGTAGTGGTTAACGCCTTGTGCATTTCCTGTACTCCTTTCTATGGTCAGTGACGCGGCTGTTCACCACCGGTCACAAACAATATTAAGGGAGCTGCAGCAAACGCACATTGATGTCAGTCAATATCTTCCCATGGGTAGTCCAGGCTCCGCCCACACCCCTGGTAGTGCGCGTTGTTGAATGTGACCTCCACGCTGAACGGAAATTGCTGTCCGCTCATCGTATCAACACAGGGCTCCTCAGCGATCTCAACCCGCAATTCGCGGGAACCACTGGCACCCGAGTAGACGCAGACACTGCCGCTACAGGTTTCCACAGGTTCCGTCACCAGTGTGCGCTCGGCGCCGTAGCCGGATACGAAAAGCAACTGCCGCCCGGCCTGGATTTCAAGGTGCCAGCCGGGCTCGTTCCCGACACCACGAAAATCCACACCGCGGCGCCGCGCGTCCTCCCATGGAACCCTGTGCGGTTGCAACTGGCAGTTCAGGTGGCTCTGGCCGGCCACGGTGAGAATGCCATCATCGCCCTTGCGCCAGAACGAGACATCGCTCTCTTCATACAGCGTGCCCTCGCGACTGCGCACCTGCGACAGCACGGTGTAGCGATCGGGCAGCCACACCGCCATCTCTCCCGGCCCCAGGCGGGCGACAAAATCGAAGCCATTGCAATCGTAGACCAGCGTGGTCGCCAGCGGGCGATCATCGGGATGGAAATCAGCGGTATCGCCGAACACTGACTGAACCGGACCGCTGGAGCCACAGGCGGTCAGCGACAGGCTCAACAGCACAAACACTCGACATCGCATCAGCGCAACTCCCCGGCAGCAGGGACCAGTGGAAAGTGGCAGGACAATCCCGACACACAGTAGAAAAGCAGGCCCCGAAAGGGCTGCAGTATACCGCTATTTCGCTGCGAGCCGAACGCCGGGCGGGCATCAGTAGCCATTACACCGCCAGCAGCGGTGTTGCAATGAGGCGCAGTGCCAACAGCGTCACCATCCATCGGAAGAGCCTATGGAAATTACGCTGTGGGAGCAGGCGCCGCAACCGCGTACCGACCCAGGAACCGAGAATACCTGCCGCGATCATGCCGGCAAGCAGTGACCACCAGGCAGCAAAGCTGAATCCGATCGCCGCGAAAGCCGCCACGCGCACAATGTGATTCAGAGTCATATACACCGCCGTGTTCACCACCAGCCAGTCGCGGGCGGTATTACGTCGCATCAGCACAGCGGCTCCCACCGGCCCGGTGGCACCGGCGAGCATACCGAGGCCGGTCTGGTAAAAACCCAGCAGCACCAGCGACAACTGTCCTCCCCCGCGCACGACCGGCAACGGCAACCAGGTGAACAACAGGATCAGCAGGCCGATCACGGCCGGCAGCCAGTGCGTATCCAGCCGCTGGTAGATCTCTGCGCCCAGCCAGGCGCCGCCGATGGCGCCGACAATAAACGCGGGAATGATACCGGCATCGATATGGCGCCAACCAAACCCCGCTCTGGAGGCATTGCTGGCGAGCTGGGTGGCGGCGTGCAGCGGCAGGATGGCGGGCGTCGGCACCAGCCCCGGCATCAACGCGATCAACAGGATACCGCCGCCCATACCCATCACGCCGGCGAGGCAGGAGGTTGCAAACGCGATGGGAATTAAAAGTATTTCGTTCACGGGAGCACCACCCGATGCATCAACCGCGCGGCACGCGACAGATCAACTAACCCATCGGATACAGCAGGTCACGTGACACGGCATCGATTTTCTTCAGTGTTTCCGGGGCCAGCACTACATCCGCAGCCGCCAACAGCGCCGGCATCTGCTCCACTGTGGTTGCCCCGATAATGGTGGAGGCGACAAAATCGTGCTGCTTGCTCCAGGCGATTGCCATCGTCACTACCGACATCCCCAGTTCATCGGCAATGGCCTGGTAACGCCGCGTTGACTCGATGGATTTTTCGTTGAGGAAGCGTCTCAGCATTGCCTGCTGGCGCTTCGGTGCGTGCTGATAGAGCGCAAAGCGCGAGCCCTCGGGAAAGCTGCCGTCGTTGTATTTGCCGCTGAGCACACCGCCCCCCAGGGGTGAATACGGCAGCAGACTGACGCCCTCCTGACGACACACCTGGGCCAACTCGTCTTCAAAGCGGCGGTTATTCAGGCTGAAGTTATTCTGTATGGTGTGGTGTCGCGCCACACCGTGGGCGTCAGAGGCCCACAGGCTTTTCATCAGCCCCCAGGCAGACTCATTACTGCAACCGAGAATCCGCACCTTGCCCGACTGTACCAGTTCGTCCAGCGCGATCATGGTCTCTTCCAGCGGAAAGTCCGCATCAGGCCAGTGCGTCTGGTAGAGATCGATATAGTCGGTATCCAGGCGCTGCAAACTGCCCTCCACCGCGCGCACGATGTGATGCCGGTCCAACCCGGTCTTGCTGCCGCGCAGCGGTGCCTGTATCCAGGAGTGACTGGGACCTGCGACCTTGGAGGCGATAATCAGCGAGTCGCGGTCCTTGGTTTTCATCCAGCGCCCGACTATCTCCTCGGTGGCACCGGCGTACTTTGCATCGGGCGGTACCGGATACATCTCGGCAGTATCGTAAAAATCGACGCCGGCATCGTAGGCCATATCCATAATCCGGAACGCCGTTTTTTCATCGGACTGATTCCCGAACGTCATGGTACCCATACAGATGTCAGACACCACCATGCCACTCTTACCCAGACGATTTTTATTCATGAACACTCCGCAGATATCAAGTAGGGATGCAGGTCACACAGCCTACAGGTGCCGGGTGAAAAAATGAACTGTTGCTACTGCAGGCAGGTCAATTAAACTCTGCCGCATGACCCGCACCCGTTATTTGTTGTCTGCCTTCGGACTGTTTGCTCTGTGCGCCGCGGCGACCGCAGTCTACCTGTCACAGAACCTCCCGGAGCTGCTTGAAGCACAGGTCCGGAATTACCTGCAACAGTACGGCGTGGAAGCGTTCGAATACCGTGGCCTCCATGTCTCACAGCACTCACTCAGCGTCGACCGGGCACATTTGCGCGGATCGTATGGCAACTACAGCTATGAGCTTATGCTGACAGCCGGCGAGGTGCGCTTTCACTGGGCCGCGCTGTTGCGCGCAAAGCTTGACCAAATAAACCTTTCGGCGGTCGACCTGAGGGTCACCGACAACGGCAACACCGCTGCCAGCGGGTCTGCAGGTACCATCGACTTTAACAGTCTGGCACCGGCACAGTGGCTGGCCGAGCGACCGGTTGACCGGGTGGCAATCCCACGACTGTCCCTTCACTACCGCACAGCTGATGCACAGGTGCTGGAAGCGACGGGGGCGCTCTATCTGGCAGAGCGACTGCGCGCCCGCATGATCACCACGCAGTCTGGGCAGGAGATTGAACTGGCGCTGACGTCGGGCGCGAAAGACACGGAACTCGCGCTGGATATCACCGTCGGCAGGCATCGACCCGCTATCGCTGCACTGTCGGTCGACCTGATGCGCGCAGGGCCTGGCGACTGGGAGTGGCGCATGGCAGCGACAGCTGAGTATGCGCCGCTACTGGATTGGGCCGGCACGCTTGCTTCCACGTATGCAGGCGCGGCCGTGTCCGACAGTATCATCGAGGGCAATGGCGAACTTACGGCCACAGTCCTCCACCCCAACGAGCTCGATTTCGGCGCTGGCCCTGACTCACCCGACGCGCCGTGGCGACAGATAACGGTGAACTACCAGTTCAGCACGGCGGTCGACCAGGCCGAGATCAACGATGTCCTCAGCGGCTTGCAGGGCGGCATTGAAGGCAGTGGTTCGCTGGCGGCGGGACAGCTGAAAGCCACCGTGCTGCCGTTCGCAATAGTGGCGGACATCAACACCCGGCAACTGATGCTGCCTGAGCCTGTTCTGCAATGGCTCGGGTGGACAGCGTCCGTTCCACTGCAACTGCAGACCCGGTCACCTGCACAACTCACCCTGACCGACCGCGACAGTTGGTCGTCACAGGCGGACGATGTCGCGCTGTCGCTTGGCGACAGGAACAGCCGCGTGAACCTGCAGGCGCAGCTGCTTGCGACCGCGGCCGACAATACCGGGGCCGAAGTACTCACAACACAAGTCACTGCAGCGCTCAACACCCGCCTGCGCAGCCAATCGCTACCGCAGCTCAACATCGCACTGGGTCAGCACGGATCGCCTGAACACAGTGATATGGTGCTGAAAATCAGCGATACCGCGGAGAGCGCGCAAGTCGATGTCACCGGCTCGGGCAACTTCACCAGCGGCGAGGGCAGTTACCAACTGCAGGCCTCAATCGGCGACCTGTCCTATTTCACCGGTGTGGCTGTGCCCCTGTTGCAGCATTTCAAGGTGCTGGAGGACACGGTGGCCATCCACAGCGGCAGTATCCGTCTCGACACTGCGATGACAACCGGCTCATTTGCAGTGGCGGACTGGGAGCAGCGCTCACAACTTGTGCTGGGGGATATCAGCGGCTCACTGAATGATTACAGTTTCGCGGGCCTCGCCCTGTCCGCTGACTGGTCGGGTATCTCTCGCTGGAAAACCCTGCGACCACTGGAACTGTCTGTCGCCACCCTGAACCCCGGATTCACGATGCAACAAATACGCCTGCGGGCCAGCCTGCCCACCGCGACGCCGATCGCACGACCCGCGGTGCGACTCGACGCGCTTTCCGCCGTCGTGTTCGGCGGCGAGCTTGTCCTGCCTGCCCCGCAGCACTGGGATTTCGGTGCTGCGAGCAATCATTTGACGCTGCGGGCACAGCACTGGCAGCTGGGTGAACTCGTGGCCCTGCAACAGAACACAGACATCCAGGCACAGGGTACACTGGAGGGCGAACTGCCCCTGACAATCGCCGATGGGCGCATTATCATCGACAAGGGCTACCTGCGTGCACTCCCGCCAGGCGGCTGGATTCGCTACCGCCCCGATGAAGAGGGTCGGGCTGTGGCAGACAGCAGCTCGGAGCTTGCGCTGGCGCTCGACCTGCTGGACGACTTCCAGTACCAGGAATTGAACAGTGAGGTGCGGCTGGACAAAGCGGGCACACTGTCACTGGGGCTGTCGCTGAAGGGCAACAATCCGGGACAATACGACGGGCAGGCGGTAAATTTCAATATCAACCTGGAGCAAAACATCGATCCGCTGTTACAAAGTATGAGACTTAATGATAACTTGGTGGACAAAATTGAGAGCGGGTTGCGTTGAACTTCCAGGCCGAATGCGACTCCAATTCCATGCAATTCAGCTCACCGGTGGCCAGAGCCGGATCGACCAAAGGAATCCCCATGCGACTACTGATTAGCTCATGCCTGTTACTGCTGACGGTGGCCTGCACGCCCACGGTACAGGTCAATGCGCCGAAAGAGCCAATCACCATTAACCTCAACGTTAAAATTGAGCACGAAATACGCGTCAAGGTGGACAAGGAACTGGACGAACTGTTCGCCGACGACAGCAACCTTTTTTAGGAGACTACCCTATGCAGCGCACATCTTTCCTACGCCGGACACTGGCGGGCCTGGCTCTGACATTCACGATGGCATTGCCCGCGATAGCTTTGGAACTCGACGAGGCCAAATCCGCCGGCCTGGTGGGTGAAACGAATATGGGTTACATCGCGGCGGTGCAACCATCCCCGGAAGTCGACGCACTGGTAATGAGCATCAACAGCCAGCGCAAAGTGTACTATCAGGAAATTGCCGACAAGAACGGTATCTCACTGCAGGCCGTGGAAGCGCGCGCGGGGCTGAAAGCAATTGAGAAAACCGCCCCCGGTGATTACGTCAACACCGGGGACGGCTGGCTGAAAAAGTAGCCCGCTACTGTCCTGCAGCCGGGGACAGCGCGGCTACAAGCCGCGTTCCCTGGCCATGTCCAGTGCCAGGTCTTCAATCATATCCTCCTGGCCACCCACGGTTTTACGGCGCCCGAGTTCGACCAGGATGTCCCGACTCGACAGCCCGTACTTCTGCGCGCTGCGCTTGGCGAACAGCAGGAAAGACGAATACACACCGGCATAGCCCAGTGTCAGTGAATCGCGGTCGATCCGGATCGGGTGGTCCATCATCGGCACGATCAGGTCCTCGGCGACGTCCATCGCCTTGAACAGGTCCACCCCCGTCTCCACTCCCATACGGTCACACACCGCCAGGAACACCTCCAGCGGGGTATTACCGGCACCGGCGCCCAGCCCCGCGAGAGACCCGTCGATGCGGTTTGCACCGGCTTCAACAGCCGCCAGCGAGTTGGCGATACCCATTGCCATATTGTGGTGGCCGTGGAACCCGAGCTCGGTCTCGGGGCGCAGTTCAGCGCGCGCCAGTGCCACCCGCTCGGTCACATGGTCCGGCAGCATATACCCGGCGGAATCAGTGATATAGACGCAGTTGGCACCGAAGTCCTCCATCATCTTCAGCTGCACTACCAGTTCTTCCGCACTGATCATGTGCGCCATCATCAGGAAGCCGACAGTATCGAGGCCATCAAACCTGGCCGCCATTGTCAGGTGCTGTTCCGAGACGTCCGCCTCGGTGCAGTGGGTGGCCACGCGGATGGTGGAAATACCGCAGTCCACCGCCATTTTCAGGTGATCGACTGTGCCAATACCGGGCAGCAGCAGCGCTGAGACTTTGGTGTTCTTCATCTCCTTGCACACCGCGGTCAGGTACTCCTGGTCACTGGCGGCGGGAAAGCCGTAGTTCACAGAGGCACCACCGAGGCCGTCGCCATGGGTGACTTCAATCAGCGGGATACCGGCCTCATCCATGGCTTTGGCGATCGTGACCATCTGCTCCACAGTAATCTGGTGTTGCTTGGGGTGCATGCCATCGCGCAGGCACATATCGTGTACAGTAATTTTCTTTCCGGAAAGGTTCATTGTATCGGTCTCTCGTAATCTCTGGCGATTGTCTGTATCGGCGCGATCAGGCGGCTGTCGGCACAAAATTGCCCGCCAGGATCTCCTGCGCGTACATCTCGGCGGTTCGCAGGCCGGCGGCCGTCATGATATCGAGGTTGCCGGCATACTTGGGCAGGAAATCCCCCAGCCCCTCAACCTCCATATAGATGGAGACGCGCTTGCCATCGAACACCGGGCCGTTCTTGAGGATATAGCCCGGCACATACTTCTGCACCTCGGCGATCATATCGTGCACAGACTGCGTGATCGCCGCCTGGTCCGGTTCGTCCTCCGTCAGGCAGTGAATGGTATCGCGCATGATCAGCGGCGGCTCCGCCGGGTTGATGACGATAATCGCCTTGCCGCTTTTCGCGCCGCCCACCTTTTCAATACCACTGGCGGTGGTGCGTGTGAACTCGTCGATGTTTTTGCGCGTGCCGGGGCCGGCCGACTTACTGCTGACAGTGGCAACGATCTCCCCGTATGCGACGGGCTGCACCCGGCTCACCGCCGCCACCATCGGAATGGTGGCCTGCCCGCCACAGGTCACCATATTCACGTTCATGGCCCTGGCATCCACGGCCTGGGCGAGGTTGACCGGCGGCACACAGAAGGGGCCGATCGCCGCGGGCGTCAGGTCAATCATCACCGCGCCCTGCTCATTCACCTTGCGACTGTTCTCCGCATGCACATAGGCCGAGGTGGCATCGAAACAGATCTGCACGCCATCTGCGCGCATGGTCGGCAGCATACCATCGACGCCCTCGGCCGTGGTTTTGAGGCCAAGTTCAGCCGCCCTCGCCAGACCCGGTGAGTCGGCGACCACGCCGACCATCCACACCGGCTCGATCAGTTCGCTGCGCATCGCCTTCATTAACAGGTCGGTGCCGATGTTGCCGGGCCCTATAATTGCTGCTTTGATTTTTTTGCTCATAGTCGTTCTCTTGTTACTTGCCTGTTGCGGATTGAGAGTATCCTACCGCGCGTCATCGCCCGCGCTGGAAACACTGAGTTTTCAGATACACCGGAATTCTTTGACAGACCGCCATCGGCTGCGGTTCAGACAAACCGGCAACTGCAGCCGCCGACACCTTCGATCTGCAGGGACATTTCATCCCCCGCTACCACTGGAATCAGTGGCGCCAAAGACCCGGACAGTATCACTTCACCGGCTTTAAACGGAATCCCGAACTCGCCCAGTGTATTGGCCAACCACGCCACCGCGGTCAACGGATTGCCCTGCACTGCACTGCCGAGGCCCTCTGAGTGAAACTCGCCGTTTTTGTATATGGTCATTTTCAGGTTGGGCAGGTCAAAATCCCGCGGGTCGACCTCATTCCTGCCCAGCACATAGACACCGCAGGAGGCGTTGTCCGCCACTGTATCCTGTATCTTGATATTCCAGTCCCGTATCCTGGAATCGACGATTTCAAAACAGGGCATGATGGTAGCCGTGGCATCCAGTACATCTTGTTCAGTCACACCGGGGCCGACCAGATCGCTTTTCAGCCGGAAGGCGATCTCGCCCTCGGCCCGCGGCTGGATCATATTGCCGGCGATGGGGATGTCTGCGCCATCGGGGTACTCCATGGTATTGGTCAGGAAACCGAAATCAGGCTGGAAAACACCGAGCATGTCCTGCACCGGTTTGCTGGTAACACCGATCTTTTTCCCCACGATGGTTTCACCATCGCGCTGCAGCCGCAGGTTAACCATACGCTGGGAGATATAGTAGGCATCCTCAATGGTAATGCCCGCTTCGCGCTCGGTGAGCGGCGCGAGCGTCGACTGGCTGCGCAGGGCCGTGTACAACTCTTCGCCCAGGGCGTCGATCCTGTCCTTATCCATCATCCCTCGTTGTCCTTCTCTCATATGACCGCAGGTCGGTGCTAACCGTGCTGCAAGAAATCCAGGCAGGCGCGGTTGAACATATCCTCGTGTTCAACCATCACCCAGTGACCGCATTCAGTGACCAGTATCAGCCGCAGGTGCGGTATGTTTTTGGCCATCGCCATGATACCGTTTTCCGGCATCATCTTCTCGTCCATGCCCCAGAAGCCGAGCACCGGGCACTGTAATTCGTGCAGCCTGTCGACCAGGTTGGGGACCTGCATGGTCGCCATCACATGGCCGTTCATGATCTGCATGATCTGCATACGCTCCGCCACCAACTCGTCGGTGGCATGCCGGGGATCGTGCATCAGGCCGGTGGCAAACAGGTCCTTCATCACCGCGGGCGTCACCGGTTCGCCGGAACCGAACACCTGGAATACTTTCTGCATACCCGGCATCTGCTGGTACTCGGGGAGATCGCTGAGGCCACCCGGCGCCATCAGGACAAGCTTGTCCACCAGCTGCGGATACTCCAGCGCCAGACCCAGCGCCACCGCGCCCCCCAGCGAGTTGCCTACCAGTGTGCAGCGCTCCACGCCCGCGACATCCAGCGTCTGCTTGATGCATTCGACAAAAAAAGCCAGCGGGTGATCGACATCGTCGGGCTTGTCGGAAAAGCCGTAGCCGATGTGATCGGGGATAATGCAGCGATACCCGGCCTCGACCAGGTGGCGGTAGTTGCCCTTGAAATTACTGTACCCACTGGCGCCCGGGCCCGAGCCGTGCAGGAACACCACGGCCTCGCCCTCCCCTTCATCGAGATAGTGGATTCGGTAGCCGTTCGCACATGCGGCGTAGTTGCCCTCGGGTAACAGACCTTGCATTTTCATATTGCCTCCTGCTGCGTCAGCCTCGCCCTAAAGGGCGAAGTCTGCATTGGGTTCACCGAACAACACGCCGCCCATATTGACAGCAAACGGCGTGGAGTGGTTCGCCACGTGTGCCTGGCTGGCGAGAATGTCCAGGTGGTAGGACAACAGCGTGCTGTCCATGCGGATACCGCCACTGCCCGCAGCCTTGAGCATTTTACTCGAGAGCGCGAGACAGCGGTCCGCCACCACGGCGGAATCGTAGCGGTAGCGCACCCTGTCCTCAACCGGTATCGGTTCACCGTTGCGGCAACAGGCCATCATTGCATCGAAATTGCGGATCATCGTCAGCTTCATCTCCTCGATGGACGCCTTGACTTCGGTGGCAATCACACGGGCAAACGGATCGTTCTTCATTTTATTGGGGCCGACCTGTCGCGTTTTGGCCACGTCGATGAAGGCGTCCAGGGCGCCCTCACAGGCACCCAGCGTAGCCGTACACACGGCGCGCACAAACACCTGCATGAAGGGCATACGGTACAGCGGTGCCGTGTTCACAACGTTGCCGGGATTCTCACACAGGAAGCCGTCGATGGATTTGTGGGTGCGGTGCTCCGGCACGAAGGCGTCATCGACCACGACATCGTGACTGCCGGTGCCCTGCAGCCCCACCACATCCCAGTTGTGCACTATCTCATAATCACTGATCGGCACCAGGAAAGTCCGGTAATTGGCCATATCGAAAGGCGCTTCGGGGGTGGGCACCACAGCGCCGAGGAAGGCCCATTTACAGTGCTCGGAACCACTGGAAAAACTCCAGCGACCACTGAGGCGGAAACCGCCGTCCACAACTTTCACCTTACCCACCGGCGCATACGAGGACGAGATCAGCGTGGTGGGATCATCGGCCCAGACATCCTGCGCAGTCTGGTCGTCAAACAGTGCCAACTGCCAGTTATGCACCGCAATCACACCGAGTATCCAGGCACTGGAAGGGCAGAAGCGTGCGATTTCCAGCCCCACCGCATAGAACACCTGCGGATCCATCGCAAATCCACCCCATTGCTCGGGCTGCAGTATCTTGAAAAAGCCGGCCTCGGCAAACTCGGCCACCGTTTCGTCCGGCACCCGTGCCTCCGCCTTACAGCGCACCCTGCGCTCAGTCAGTGCCGGCCCCATGGCCCTGGCGGCTGCAATCAGCGTCTGTGCCCGCGGGCTCTCCAATCCGTAGTCATTCATATTCTACCTACCTCTTTATTGTGGCCCTCGCCGGTGGCTGTCGCCACCCGCGACGCACTTGCAACGGCCATGCGGTTACGGTTTATCCAGCTGTTGAACTGTAGGTGATCCGGTGTCGCGGACGCATCCTCCATATGGGGTATCGGCTTCACTCCACCACGGCGTCGCCAAAAGTGGTCGGAGGGCCGAAAAAAGCGCGGTGCGATACCGGTGTGCTGCCACTGGCATCGGTAATACCGTACTCCTCACCCAACTCGGCTCCTATCAGAACCCGGCCGCTCTTCTCCATTCTCTGAGCATCGCATGCCAGCGCATCGATGACCCGGCCGGTGAACTCGGGGGTTTCCGCCGTGGCGACGAGGTCAGCGTACTTCTCGGGCTCTGCGTCAAACACCCGTCGCGAGCGCTCGGTCAGCAGCAACCCCATCCAGATGGAGACCACAGCGACATTATAGGGACGGAAGTCGACCGCCATATCGTGTGCCATTTTGTCCACCGCGGCCTTGCCCGCACCATAGGCAGGACCGTGCATGTATATGCGGCCACCGAACGATGAGGTATTCACGACCAGGCCCTCACCGTTGGCCAGCAACAGCGGTGCGGCGTGCCAGGCGGCACTGTAATGCGAACGCATCCCGACATCCCAAATGCCTGTCAGCGCCAGTGGTTTCTCCCAGAAGGGCCCGCTCCGGGTCAGGTCCTCGTGCAGGCTGGTGGCGTTATTCACCAGTATGTCGAGTCGCCCCTGCTCATCACGCACCTGTTCGAACAACCGCTGTACCTGCGTGTCATCGGCGTGATCACAGTACACGGCGATTCCGCGACCGCCGGCAGCGGTCACCGCATCCGCCGTCGCCTGCACCGTGCCCGGCAGTGCGGCATCACCCTCAGTGCGGGTGCGCCCGGTGACATACACCGTGGCACCGGTTGCGCCCAGCGCTAATGCGATACCCTTACCAGCCCCCCGGCTGGCGCCAGTGACAACGACAATTCGGTCCCGCGACAGCGCCATGCTCTATTCCTTTACCCGTGAGATGTTGTTACCTTGTATCGGAGCACCATCCTAAAGCCAGGGGCGCGACGGGCCAAGAGGCATTGCCGGTGCGCTGACCACTTAATTATGCCAGCGACAAAAAAATGACAGGGTGCCGACCCAAATCCTGCAAGCTGTGCGTGCTGGCGGCCTGCCTGCTGGCAGTGTGGGCGGCAGCAGCGGGTGCCACAGACCCACGGCAGGTGTTTACCGGTGAATCACACACCTGGCTGCATGCCGTCGGCAAACTGGAGGTGCCCGGCCAGCGCTACCGCGACGGTCGCCAATCCCACTATGTAGAGGATTGCAGCGCCACACTTGTCGCGCGTGCCGGACGCAGCCACGCCAATACTGTCATCACGGCCTGGCACTGCCTTGAGTGGTACGGCGACCTCAGCAGGCCGATCACATTCACTGTACTCACCGTTTCAGGGGAACCGCTGCAGCGCGAGGCCTACCGGCTGCAGGACGGCGGCGGCATGCACGCCGACTGGGCGATTCTGCGGCTGCGGCAGGCAGTGACACGGGAGCAGGCACCCTCCCTGAGGGTGCACGAACGCGTTGCCGACCCGGCACTGCCGGTAACCATGGCGGGCTTCTCCGGTGATGATGGTATCGGCAACAGCGGCGACGCGCTGACGTTCGACTCTGGCTGTGCCATCACCCGCCAGGACAGCGCACTCGGGGACACTGACTGCACGGCCTTCAAGGGTGCATCCGGCGGCGCCGTGGTGCAGCTGTCAGATACAGGTGAAGCGCGGGTCTGCGGCGTGATTTCGCAGGGCAATGGCGAGGGTCGCAGCACCTTCGTCCCGGTGAGCACTTTCAGGAATGCGCTGAACCGTCACCTGGACTGACGTACACAGGGCGGCGCTGCGGGTTACGCCTCACCACCCGCTTTCAGCGCCTTCTGTTGCCGCGCGGGCGGTGGTGCACCGACATGGGCCTCCCCGCGCCGCGCCGCCAGTTCAACCTGCTTCTGGCGCTCCCTGAAGCGCAGTTTCTGGTCATTTGTCAGCGCGTCGAAGCAGTGCGGACAACAAACCCCCGCCTCGTAATGACCCGACTGCTTGTCCTCTTCCGTAATCGGGTGGCGGCAGCCATGGCACTGGTCGTAGCGCCCCTTCTCCAGGCGGTGATCGACAGCCACCCGGTTGTCGAACACAAAACACTCGCCCTCCCAGGTGCTCTCCTCCGGCGGCACTTCTTCCAGGTATTTCAGAATGCCGCCCTGCAGATGGTACACCTCCTCAAACCCTTCATTGAGCATGAAGGCCGAGGCTTTCTCGCAGCGGATACCCCCGGTGCAGAACATCGCCACCTTTTTATGCACACCCGGGTCCAGATTGGCCCGCACATAGTCGGGAAACTCGCGAAAATTCACCGTGCGAGGGTCGATGGCGCCGCGAAAGCTGCCGATATCGCACTCGTAGTCATTGCGGGTATCGATCAGCAGGACCTCGGGGTCATCGACCAGCGCGTTCCAATCCTGCGGCCGCACATACGTACCGACCCGGGCGTTGGGGTCGACGCCGGCCACACCCATGGTCACTATTTCTTTCTTCAACTTGACCTTCATGCGATAGAACGGCATGCCGGCGTCGCGCGATTCCTTGTGTTCGAGATCGGCCAGCCGTGGATCGCTGCGCAGATAGCGCAATACTGTCGCGACCGCCTCGGCGGTACCGGCGATAGTGCCGTTAATTCCCTCGCTGGCCAGCAGCAGCGTGCCGCGCGTTCCGGCCTGCAGGCAGACGTCGAGCAGGGG
The DNA here is from genome assembly GCA_020443425.1 of Halioglobus sp. Taxonomy (GTDB): domain Bacteria; phylum Pseudomonadota; class Gammaproteobacteria; order Pseudomonadales; family Halieaceae; genus Marimicrobium. The sequence continues at coordinate 17,088 of JAGRIE010000017.1, read as the reverse complement.
TTCACGCATCGCGTGGTAGTCATCCAGGGCGACAAATTTGTACAGGGCTGCAACAACAATGGAATCCATGACCACCCCCTAGCGCTGCTCAGCCTTGCTGCCACCGAGACAGTCAGGCGAAGCCGGTGCGGGCTGCTCGCGCCGCTGCCACTCCTCGGGGGTGTAGGTGTGCAGCGCCAGTGCGTGTACCGGCCCGGCGAGCTGGTCGGCCAGCGCGGCATACACCTGCTGATGGCGCGCGACCGGGCGGCGACCGGCGAACTGGTCGGTCACCAGCACTACCCGGAAATGGGTTTCCGAATTGGCCGGCACGCTGTGCATATGGCTCTCATTGGCCACCTCGAGCACCAGGGGTGCAAAGGTGGACTGAAGCTGCTGTTCAATTTCTTGCTGCACAGACATGGCATTTCCCGCCCATCAGATAAAACGAAGGCGCAAATTATACCGAAGCGCCAGTGCCGGGGACAGGGGGTGCTCAGTTTTTGCGCACGCGCCGGCTGGCGCGAAACTGCCCGGGCGTCTGCTGTGTCCATTTCTTGAAGGAGCGGTGGAAAGCGCTGGGATCGGTAAACCCCATCTGCAGCGCCACGTCGTTGATCGACAGCTCCTGGCGATCCAGGCACAGTTTGGCCGCCTCACAGCGGGCCTCGTCCTTGAGTTGCTGGAAGGTCGTACCCTCGCGCTTCAGGCGCCGCCGGAGCGTCGGAGCCGACATATTGAGGGCCCGACTGATCGTTTCAAATCCCGGGAACCCCTCACTGAACTCGTGACCTATCATGGCTTTTACCTGCGCCGACAGGTTGTTGCCCTCGGGACTGTTCTCCATCATCAACAATTGATACGGGGCGGTCCGCAAGAACTCGCGCAGTGAGTGTTCCGTGTGCACCAGCGGCCAGGCCAGGCAGGAGCTGTCAAAATACAGCAGGTCGTTGGGCTGGTTGAAATACAGTGAGCAGCCGAACAGCTCCTCATACTTCTGCAGGTGTTGCGGCGGGTCACCACTGAAATCCACGCGTTTCAGTTCTATCGGGCGGCCGCACAGCCAGCCGAAAAAGCGATGCCACAGGGACAGGCCGTAGCCGTCGGCAACGGCCACTCGGGGTCGCTCCCGACGCGAGATCGTGCGGTAACCGACGCGCGCGACCTGGTCGCTGAAGTTGGCGTACAACTGGCTTCTCTCATCGAAAAACGTGCGGTAAAACTCGGATGCGCGCTGGATCGCCTGCCCCAGGTTACGGCAGGAAATAATGCAGTAACACATCATACGAAATGCACCCGGCGCCACCAGTTCGCTGCCGGCGGTGCCAAAGGTCTCGTCCTGCAACAGACTCAGTACGCTCTGGTATACACGGGAGTACTGCATCGCGCTGATCTCATCGCGATAGGCCGGATCGTCAGGATCCAGCGGATCGAAATCCAGCCCGGCGTCGTCCAGTATGGCGCTGAAATCGTAGCCCCTGTCGCCTACCATTCGCAGCAGGGTTTTGACAAAGCGAGTGGGAACGCGGTCGCTCATAGTTTACGGTGTCACAATAATCCGGGTGGCCATGTTACCAGATGCACCGCCGCTTGGTCAGGAAGGCACAGCGTTGTCGCCGTGCCGGCTGATACCCTCATCCAGCCGCACAAGACCACAGCGCGGGTAAGCGCTATACTTGCATGAAAGCAGTGAGGGAGGCCGCCTGGTGGAACAGCGCTACAACATTTATTTTGCCGGCCAGGTCATGGACGGCTTTGCACTGGACAGCGTCCGCGAACAGCTGGCCAGGGTGTTCAACGCCGATGCGGCGACGCTGGAAAAGCTTTTCTGCGGTACGCCGCAACTGATCAAGCGCAACTGTGACAAGAGCACTGCACTGAAGTATAAGCAGGCACTGGAGCGCGCCGGTGCAGTCCCCGTGATCAAGCGTGCCGGGGCACCGGCAGCCGCCGCGCCTGCCGACGCAAAAGCGATGACTGCGGCGGAAAAAATCGCCGCGCTGGCGGCCGCCCCTGATCACACGGCCTACCGCGCCGAACCAGCCGCACCCTCCCCCACAACACTCCAGCAGGCACCCGTAGCGGAATCCGGGGGCATCGCACTGACGCCGCCGGGAACCGAGGTGTTGCGTGAGCATGAGCGCGCAGAGCCCATTGCGCGGGAGGTGGATACCTCCGGGCTGGCCGTGGAAACGGCAGAGCGCCTGTCTGAACGAGCGCCACCTCCGCCGCCAGCACCGGATACAACACACCTGAGCATGGCCGATGTCGGCGCCAGCATCCCCAACCTGGCAGCCACAGCGACGCCGCTGTCCCCGAGCCTGGAGGGGCTGGAACTGTCGGCTGAGGGCACCGATTTCAGCGATTGCACCGCGCCCGAGCCGCCGGAACTGCCGTTGGACCTGTCGCATCTGGCGGCGCTGCCCCCCGGGGATTTGCCGCAGGAGGAGGAACAGCAGCGCAGATCCATTCCGGTTGCGACACCCAGCACCGATCATATTTCACTGCAAGACTAGCCGCGCCGGTCCGGGTTGCGCCGCGTTGGCAATCAGGGCAGAGACACCTTGACCTGCAAACCCGGCTGGTTGCTGCGCAGCTCGACCGTACCGTGGTGGTACTGGGCGATAGCCTGCACCAGACTCAATCCCAGGCCGTGCCCGGGCTGTTCAGTGCGACTGGACTCCACCCGGTAGAAGCGGCGAAAGACATTCTTGCGTTCAACCACCGGGATACCCGGGCCCGAGTCCGAGATAATCACGCTGTGACCCGCACCGGCCTCACCGGCGCGCAACTGGACGCGGATCAAGCCGTGGTCGGGAGTATATTTGAGAGCGTTGTCGAGCACGTTGGCAAACATCTGGAACAGCAGATCAGCCTCGCCCTTACACCGTTGTGGCTGCGGGGCATCCAGCTCCAGCGCTATACCGTGCTCGTGCGCCAGCGGCTCGTACAACTCCACCACATCGCGCAGCAGTGCACCGAGCTCTACCTCACTGCCGGTCGCAAGGCGACTGCCAGACTCCAGCGCCGATATGCGCAACAGCGCATTGAATGTCGACAGCAGGTCGTCGCACTCCTCAATCAGACGCTCCAGCTGCCGGCCCTCCACCGGGGTATCCTTATCGCGCAGCTGGCTGAGGTCATTGCGCATCCGCGTCAGCGGCGTGCGCAGGTCGTGCGCAATATTATCAGACACCCGGCGGACACCCTGCATCAACGTTTCCATCTGCTCCAGCATCTGGTTCATGACGATGGCGAGCGCACGGAAATAGCCCGCCTCGCCCTCAATTTTCAGGCGCTGGCCAGGGCCACCCCGCACAATACGGGAGATCTCGCGGTTCAGCAATTCCACCTGGTCCAGCGCCCTGGAGGCACTGAAAAAACCGCCGATAATCCCCAGTATCAGTGTCGCCACCATCACCCGGAACAGCGTGTGAAACACCAACTCGGCGCGCTCGACGATATCCGCGTAGTCGCTGGCCACAATCGCGCGATAGCCGTCCCCCAGCGCCACTGGCAGCGCGACGAAATCAACATCGACGGACTCGCCCCAGCTCTGCAGGTCCATCTCGAAGCCCAGCCAGCCGTCTTCGAATTCCTGATAGCGCGGTGCGGCCGGCAGGTCTCCCGCGACTTTGGCACCGGACGCGTCAGTCACCAGGTAAAAAAAGCGATTCACCGAAGGCGACGCGGTCTGGTCAGAGATGTACTGCTCAACGCCCTCAAGACCCTGTCCCCGGTACACGATCTGCAGCGTGTCGAGTTCCTCGACCACGCTCTCACCGAGCTCCTTGAACGAGGTGTAGCTGAAAAACAGGTAGAACGCACCCAGCACCAGGAACACGGAGGCGCTGAGCACGGTGACGTATTTGGCGATATACCGGAAGGTGAGACTGCTGACAACTTCCCCGACTTGCACGCGGTCGCGCTCAGTCGGCCAGGGCCGCGCCGAGGCGGTAACCCGCTCCCCGCACAGTCGACAGCAGCGGGTAATCGAAGTCCTTGTCGATCTTTTGCCGCAACCGCGATATGTGGACGTCGATGACATTGGTCTGGGGGTCAAAATGATACCCCCAAACATGCTCCAGCAACATGGCCCGTGTCACCACCTGACCGGCGTGGTGCATCAGGTATTCCAGCAGTTTGTACTCGCGCGGCTGCAGGCCGATGACAGTATCGCCACGCTGCACATGCTGCCGCAGCAGGTCCATCACCAGGTCGCCCACCACCAACCGGGTCTGCGTATCAGCGCCGGGCGCGGAGACACGGCGGTGCAGCACCTCCAGCCGCGCCAGTAATTCGGCCATCGCGAACGGCTTCACCAGGTAATCGTCGGCACCGCACTGCAGCCCTTGCACGCGGTCATCCACATCACCGAGCGCGCTCAGCACCAGCACGGGCGTGTTGTCTCCCGACTGTCGCAGGGTATTGATGAGCGTCAACCCATCCATCCGGGGCATCATGCGATCGATCACCATGACATCGAATGGCGATCGGGTGGCAGCCTGCAATCCCTCTTCACCATCGACCGTGTAAACGCAGCTGTGGCCGGCCGCACGCAATTCGCTGACCACAAAATCAGCCACCTGCCTGTCGTCTTCCACCAACAACACATTCATACCTTCGCTCCCCGATATCGCGAGCCAATGTAGCACGCGCCCGAAATACCACTCAATTTACATTTCGTTAATGCTGCCGCAGCGGGAAATGGTAAACTGGCCGACATGACTGAGACTGCCCCAACTTCCTCCCCTTCGCTGCTGCGTCGTCTCGCGGCGATGCTGTATGACACCTTCCTGGTCGTGGCACTGGTGGCCGTGGTCAACGCGATAGCGCTGGCGGTAGTCGTGCGGGCGACAGGCGGCGAACAGGAGGTATTGAGCGCCCCTGTCGTCCAACTGCTGACGGTCACCAGTGTGTTCGGCTTCTTCTGCCTGTTCTGGCTCAAAAATGGACAGACACTGGGCATGCAGGCATGGCGTATCAAACTGGTGGATTACAATGGCAATCCACCGACTGCAGGCAGAGCCATTGTCCGCTGTTGTGGCGCGCTGTTGTCCGCGGCCTGTCTCGGGCTCGGTTACCTGTGGTGCCTGGTCGACCGCAATCACCGCTACTGGCACGACTATCTTTCACGGACCGAACTGATACTGCTGCCGAAAACACCGGGCAAAAAGCCCGGCTGAGCGCCGACGATTTGTACGCAAGGGGATTTTTCGGTTCAGTTTCACCGCGGCTCCCCTTAAACTAGTGCGTTTTATGCTCTCAAAGGAGTTGTTATGTCCGCGATGACGTTCACCGCGCGCGATATCAAGGATGTCGCCGCAGCCACCACCCAGTGCGCAATACTGCCTCTGTTCCACGGCGAAAAATTATCCGGTGCCGCGCTGAAACTGGACAAGGCGGCAAACGGTGCCATCAGGAGCGCACTGTCGCTGGGAGATTTCAGCGCCAAAGCCGGTGAGAGCCTGATGCTGCCAGGAGCCGGCAAAAGCAAGCGCATTCTGCTGATAGGCTGTGGCGAGGCGAAAACATTCAATCGCGAGGCCGCCCGCAAATTTTGCCAGCAGTGTTATCGAGCCCTCGAGTCCACACAGGCTGGCGAGGCAATGTTGCACCTGGCAGCGCTGGACCTGAACGAGAAAGAGGCCGAGTGGACCCTGGGCTATCTCGCCAGGCACCTGGTCGCGGCGTCCTACCGCTACACCGAGACCGTTTCCAAACCGAAAGCGCCCTGGAAACTCACGCGACTGGTGGTAAACACCCACAGCGCGCTGCCGACGCGGGCCGCCAGCACCGCCCTGCGTCAGGGCAGGGCAATCGGCCTGGGCATCAACGAGGCGCGAAACCTCGCCAACCTGCCAGGCAATATCTGCACACCGGCCTATCTCGCCCGCCACGCGCGAAAACTGGCGCGCTCCAGTAGCAGCCTCGGCGTAACCGTACTGGAAGAGAAGAAAATGCGCGAACTGGGTATGGGTTCGCTGCTGTCCGTGTCCGCTGGCAGCGACCAGCCCGCCAAGCTGATTGTGATGCACTACAAGGGCGGCAAGTCGTCGGACAAGCCCCATGTGCTGGTCGGCAAGGGGATTACTTTTGACAGCGGCGGCATCTCCCTCAAACCCGGGGCCAAGATGGACGAGATGAAATTCGACATGGGCGGTGCCGCCAGTGTGTTCGGCACCGTGCGCGCCGTGGCTGAACTCGGGCTGTCGATCAATGTCGTGGGCATTGTCGCCGCGGCGGAAAATATGCCCAGCGGCAGCGCCACCAAACCGGGCGACGTCGTCACCAGCATGTCCGGCAAAACCATCGAAGTGCTCAACACCGACGCCGAGGGACGCCTGGTGCTGTGCGATGCACTCACCTACGCAGCGCGCTTCAAGCCGGAGACAGTGATCGATATCGCAACGCTGACGGGCGCCTGCGTGGTCGCGCTTGGCTCCCAGGCCACGGGCCTGTTCAGCAAAGAGGACGCACTGGCGGAGCAACTGCTGGCGGCGGGAGAAGAGGTCTACGATCGCGCCTGGCGCATGCCGCTTTGGGATGAATACCAGAGCCAGCTGAAAAGTAACTTCGCCGATATCGCGAATATAGGCGGCCCCGGCGGAGGCGCCATTACCGCGGCCTGCTTCCTGTCCCGCTTTACCGAAGACTATCGCTGGGCGCACCTCGATATCGCCGGATCTGCCTGGGACAGCACACCCAAAGGTGCCACCGGGCGACCGGTGGCGCTGCTCACCCGCTACCTGATGGATCGCGACGGCCAATGACGCTGGTCGGGTTCTACGTCGTGCAGAGCGCAGCACCGGGGCAACGCCTCAATGTGGCCGCGCGACTGGCCGACAAGGCTTTCCAGCGCGGGCATCGTATTTTCATCAACGCCGCCGATGAAGCGCAGGCCTGTGAACTGGACGAACTCCTGTGGCACTACCGGCCCGCCAGCTTCCTGCCCCATGGCCTGCTCGGCCAGGAACACGCGGATACCATCGCGATCGGCTGGGGTCAGGAACCGGCGGCTCACAACGACCTGCTGATCAACCTGCAGTTGGCGATTCCCCCGTTCTTCAGCCGCTTCGCCCGCGTCGCCGAGGTCGTCACACAGGAACCGGACAGCCTGGTCGCGCTGCGAGAGTCCTGGAAGTTCTACAAGGCGCGCGGCTACCAGCTGGAAAAACACGATCTCTGAAACGCCGCGCTGCGCGGCCGTCACTGCCCCAGGGCGCCTGACCCGACACCAACACCGGAGCCGGCTGCCGGGGTGCCGGTCCCGGCCCGACTACCGTATAATCCCCGGCTCACGTCGACCGCCACCTGGCAGCCGGCACCACGGTTTACAAGCTGGACCCCCGATTTATGGACAAGACCTTTACACCCGCTGAACTCGAAACCCGTTGGTACCAGGAGTGGGAGAGCAAGGGCTATTTTGCACCCCAGGGCGGAGACACCCCGTACAGTATTATGATTCCGCCGCCGAATGTGACCGGCAGTCTCCATATGGGGCACGGCTTCCAGGAAGCGATCATGGACGCCCTGATACGCTACCACCGCATGCTGGGCGACAACACACTGTGGCAGGTGGGCACGGATCACGCGGGTATCGCGACACAGATGGTGGTCGAGCGGCAACTGGCCGCCCAGGGCATCAGTCGCCATGACCTCGGGCGCGACAAGTTTATCGAGAAAGTCTGGGAGTGGAAGGAGGAATCAGGCGGCACTATCACGCGGCAGTTGCGGCGACTCGGCTCCTCACTCGACTGGTCGCGCGAACGCTTCACAATGGATCCCGGGCTGAGTGCCGCCGTACAGGAAGTGTTTATCCGACTGTACCGCGAAGGCCTGATCTACCGCGGACAGCGGTTGGTGAACTGGGACCCCTCCCTGCACACCGCGATTTCCGACCTGGAAGTGATATCGGAGGAGGAAGCGGGTCACCTGTGGCACTTCCACTACCCGCTCGCCGGTGGTGAGGGTCACCTGACAGTCGCGACCACGCGCCCCGAGACCATGCTGGGCGACACCGCAGTGGCAGTGCATCCGGAAGACGAGCGCTACGCCCACCTGATCGGCCGCCACGTGCGATTGCCGCTGTGCGACCGGGAAATCCCCGTTATCGGCGATGAGTATGTCGATCGCGAGTTCGGCACTGGCTGCCTCAAGATCACACCTGCCCACGACTTCAACGACTATGAAGTCGGGCGCCGGCACGGCCTGCCGATGATCAATATTTTCACTGACGACGCCGCTATCAGTGACGCCGCACCGGCCGCCTTCCGCGGTCTCGACCGGGCGGAGGCGCGCCGCACGGTAGTGGCCGAGATGGAGGCACTGGGACTGCTGGACAAGGTGGAGGACCACCGCCTGAAAGTGCCTCGCGGCGACCGCTCCGGCGTTGTCATCGAGCCCTACCTCACCGACCAGTGGTATGTCGATGCGAGGGAGCTGGCGAAACCGGCGATCGCCGCGGTGGAAAACGGCGATATACAGTTCGTGCCAAAACAGTGGGAGAACACCTATTTTGCCTGGATGCGCGATATCCAGGACTGGTGTATCAGTCGCCAGCTGTGGTGGGGACACCGGATCCCGGCCTGGTACGATGACGACGGCAAATTCTACGTCGGGGCAAGCGAGGAAGCCGTGCGCCGTGAAAACGGCCTGGCGGACGAGGTCGCACTGCGCCAGGACGAAGATGTGCTCGACACCTGGTTTTCGTCGGCGCTGTGGACCTTTTCCACGCTGGGCTGGCCCGAGGAGACGCCGGAGCTGGCGACCTTTCACCCGAGCTCCGTGCTGGTCACCGGTTTCGATATTATCTTTTTCTGGGTCGCCCGCATGATCATGATGACCCTGCATTTTCGTCAGGAGGTGCCCTTCCACACCGTGTATGTTCACGGGCTGGTACGCGATGGCGAAGGGCAGAAAATGTCGAAATCGAAGGGCAATGTGATTGACCCAATCGACCTGATCGACGGCATCACACTGGAGGAACTGGTCGCCAAGCGAACCAGCGGTATGATGCAGCCCCAACTCGCAAGCAAAATCGAAAAGGCGACACGCCGACAGTTCCCTGACGGTATCGCCTCCTACGGCACCGACGCACTGCGCTTCACCTACTACTCGCTCGCCTCAACCGGCCGTGATATCAAGTTCGACATCGGTCGCATCGAGGGCTACCGCAATTTCTGCAACAAAATCTGGAATGCCGCGCGCTATGTACTGATGAATTGCCAGGGTGAGGATTGCGGTATCGACAGCGAGGCGGAGGTCGAGTTGAGCCTCGCTGACCGCTGGATTGCCGGCCGTGTCCAGGAGACGGCCGCAGAAGTGGCGCGCGCCGTTGACAACTACCGCTTCGACATGGCGAGTTCCGCCCTCTACGAATTCATCTGGAACGAGTACTGCGACTGGTACCTGGAGCTGTCCAAGCCGGTGCTGTGGGACGATGCGGCCCCGGCCGCTGCCAAGCGCGGCACACGCCAGACACTTATCCGTGTCCTCGAGACCTGGCTGCGACTGCTGCACCCGATGATGCCGTTCATTACCGAAGAGATCTGGCAGACTGTCGGACCGCTGGCGGGCAAGTCCGGCCCCACCATCATGCTGCAACCCTACCCGCAGGCCGATCACAGTCGTATCGATCCGCTCGCCAGCGCTGATATCGAGTGGCTGAAAGCGGTGATCGTCGGCATACGGAATATCCGCGGTGAAATGAATATCCCGCCCGGCAAGGAACTGACAGTCATGTTGCGCAATGGCAATGCCGATGACCAGCGCAGGCTTGGGCAAAATTCGCAATACCTGAAAAAGCTCGCTAAACTGGCCGGGATCAGTTGGCTGGCACCGGAGGCTGAGGCGCCGATGTCGGCGACGGCACTGGCGGGCGAACTTGAAATCCTTGTACCCATCGCCGGGCTGATCGACAAGGACGCGGAAATTACGCGGCTGGACAGGGAAATTGGAAAGCTGGAGAATGACCTGTCACGCCTGCGGGGAAAACTCAGCAACGCTGCGTTTGTCGACAAGGCGCCCGCAGCCGTGGTCAATAAGGAAAAGGAAAAACTACAGGCGCAGCAGCAGGCACTGGAGACACTGCAGGATCAGTTACAACGCATTCGCAGTATCTGACCTAAGGTGTGCTTCCGGTCGGCAACCGCGGCTGAACATAATAAGAGCAACAGGCAATCCGAGGTACAGTGGTATGAGCGATCGGCAGAACGGCACCGTCAAATGGTTTAACAATGCCAAAGGGTTCGGTTTCATCACACGGCAGGAAGGCGAGGACGATGTCTTTGTTCACTTCCGCTCCATCCAGGGCGACGGTTTCCGCACACTCAATGAGGGCCAGGCGGTGGAATTCACGCTAGTGGAAGGCCCCAAGGGCCTGCAGGCCGAGGACGTGGTCAAGCTCTGAACCGTTATCAGTGCGCCCGCGACGGCAATACTCGCGGCCGGGAATACCGCCTCGGGCGACGCTGAATCCCTGAGGCTGAGCGGTGCCCAAAAGCCACTTAATTTTTTAAGTAGCAGACCTCACAACACGAATGATGCTAAGATACGCGGCGTCAATTTCGTGCAATCCTGACACGAAAATCAACCGGAGGAACCGATGAGTCTTATCGCCAAACTGCTTCTCAGTCTCGTCATCGCCGTTATTGCGTCTACCCTCGTCAACCTGCTGTTCACCGGCGAAATTTTTGACGGCCGGCTGTTGATTGCATTTTTCGTTTCCACCGCTGCCACCGCATTGATCGTCGGCGCACAGCAGTCATCCGGCAGCAGCACTGGCACCGCTGCGGCAGGCAAGCCCGCCCGCCGGCCGGTTGCACAGGGCCAGGACAGCGGCCGTGAGCACGGCACGGTAAAATGGTTCAATGCATCCAAGGGATTCGGTTTTATCGTGAAAGATGACGGCGAGGAAATTTTCGTGCATTTCCGCTCCATCAGGGGTGAAGGTCGACGCGGGTTGCGCGACGGACAGAGCGTCACCTTCATCGTTGCCGACAGCGAGAAAGGCCCTCAGGCAGAGGACGTTGTCGGCGAGGAGTAAGCCCCTTCGTCCACATACTCCATAAAACTCTGCCAGTACAAGCGCATCATACGCGCGCCCTCCTGCAGCAACATCTCCGTCGACAGTGAATTGTCTTCCAGCGCCATTTCCACAATGGCGTAACTGGCGTCTATGGTCAGCCGGGCCTGTGTGATCATCAGGTCATCGACCGGCCGCCCCAGGACTTCCGCGACAATCGACGCCAGTTGCCCTGCCACCAGTCGATGGGACGCCAGGCGCACTTCCTGCAACGGGCCGACAGCGCGCAGCGCCTGCACCACCTCCAGCCCGCCGACCTGTTCACTCGTGACATCGTAGGTGCGTTTCATCAGTTCATAGACATTGTCCAACAGCAGTTGCAGATCACCCAGTGCGAGATAGTGGTCAAACCACTGCTGGAATATTTCGTTCTGCCTGTCCATCAGTGCCGCACCCAGCGCGTTCAGGACCGCGTACTTGTTCGGAAAATAGCGATAGAGCGCCGGCACCGTGATACCCGCTCTCTCGGCGACAAGATTTGTCGAAATTCTCTCTACGCCGACTTCGACAAGCAACTCGGCTGCCGCCGCGAGGATGGACTCATAGGTGCGCTTGGCTCTCGCCTGCTGGGGCTTGTTCTTTTCCAGCAGTTCAACGCTCTGCCTTATCGCTACCATTGATGACCTCTCAGTTGGCCGTTGGTGAATTACCGTCAAAACGCCTGCCATCGTATCGCAGGCGTACTGCAGGCGCCAGTCGGCGGCAAACGCTGTCACCCCGTGCAACACAGACTGGCACAGCGCGCACCACAATGACACACTAGCGGGCACGAGCAAACGTTTCCAGGGAGCCTGCCTTGATGACCGCGAACCGCACCGGACTGTTACCCAGGTTGTTCACCACTGTGCTGACAACACTATTGGCCAGCGTCGCAACGCCTGACGCCACCGCATTCGAGCGCACCGAGCAGCGTGAACCCTGCGCGGACTTCACACCGACCAAGCGACCCCTGTTCGGCGACCTGCATGTACACACCAGCTATTCCTTCGACAGCTATGTGTCCAGCCAGCGCAACGACCCGGACGCGGCCTACCGCTATGCCCGCGGGGAAGTGATCACCCTGCCCGATCCCGACGGCGAACAGACTGTGAAGGCGCAGCTGCAGCGCCCGCTGGATTTCACAGCTGTGACCGATCACGCGGAATTTCTCGGCCCGATCAACCTGTGTACGCAGGACGCCTCACGGCTGGGATACTGGTTCCCGGCCTGCATGGCCACGCGCAGTGATCTATTCTTTGTACAACTACTGGCGGCAAATTACTGGGTATCAATGGGCGTTACAGACACGTCCAGCCACAAGAAGCAGTCCTTTGTCTGTACGCTCGACGATTGCGATACCGCACACAGGGAAACATGGCAGATGATCCAGGACGCTGCCGAAAAGCACTACGATCGCAGCAGTGACTGTCGCTTTACAACGTTTGTCGGGTACGAGTACACGGACGCTCCCGACTTCGCCAACTTGCATCGCAATGTCATTTTCCGCAATGACCGGGTCACCGATACAGCGATTTCCACCTATGACACAGGTTCCAGGAACTACCCCGAGCTGTGGCGGCGTCTGCGCCAGGAATGTACCGATGGCAACAACGGCTGCGATGTCATGTCCATACCGCACAACCCGAACCTCAGCCGTGGGCTGATGTTTCCCGATCCCCAGAGCGCACGCGAGGCGGAGGATCGCCTGTTCTTCGAACCCCTGGTTGAACTGGTGCAGCACAAGGCCGCCAGTGAGTGCCGTTTCGATCGACTGCTGGGCCGCGGCGTGGCGACGGAGGATGAGCTGTGCGATTTTGAGCAGGTGCAGTCCGACAATCTCTCCATGCTGAGCACGGTGTTTGGTGAGGTGCGTGCCGACGAAGCGGCTCCTGTCGACATAGAGGGTTACGGTCGACGCAATATGGTGCGCAATACGCTGAAGGACGGGCTGGCGCTGGAGCGCAGTTCTGGCATCAACCCGTTCAAACTCGGCTTCATCGGCAGCACCGATACCCACAGCGCCACCCCGGGCGGCACAGAAGAGGACAACTACCTCGGGCACCTGGGCAGGCGCGACGCCGGCTACCGCAATGTACAGGATCATTTCTTCGACAACCCGGGCGGACTGGCGGTAGTTTGGGCGCAGGAAAACTCCCGAGACAGCATCTTCGAAGGGATGCGGAACCGGGAGACCTACGCGACCAGCGGGACGCGCCCGGTGGTGCGGTTTTTTGCCGGCGAGAGCTACCCGAACCAGCTGTGCAGTGATCCCGGAATGATAGAACAGGCGTACGCCGGTGGTGTCCCCATGGGTGGCGAAATCACAGCCCCCGCCGCCTCACCCGTGTTTCTGGTGACAGCTGCAAAGGACGCCGGCAGTGCCGGCCACCCCGGTGTCGACCTGCAGCGAATCCAGATCATCAAAGGCTGGCTTGACGCCGACGGAGAAACGCACGAGCAGGTGTTTGATGTGGCGGGTGACGCTGGCGCTGGCGCCGGGGTCGACCCACAGACCTGTACCCCCGTGGGCCGCGGCCACAAAAACCTGTGCCGCGTATGGCATGACCCGACCTACGACCCGGACCAGCCTGCCTTCTATTACGCCAGGGTACTGGAGAACCCCAGCTGTCGCTGGAGCACACGGCAGTGCCAGGCCGCCGGGGTCAACCCCTTCGCGGCTGATTGCGCAGAACAGGCTGCCGCAAAAACAGCATTGCTGCAGGACGATGGCGCCATCGGTGACGTCTATGGCCGGTGCTGCCTCGACCCCGACACACAGCCGTTTTACTCGCCCATTCTGCAGGAGCGGGCCTGGACCTCGCCTATCTGGGTCAACCCCGCAAACACGCTCGGGGCTGCCCTGTGACGACGCGTGAACGACGGACAGGTTACCCGTTTTGCGGAGTCACCATGCCCACCAGCGCGCACCCGGCCATCCGCCGGGTACGTCGCCAGGGTGTCTCCCCGTCGATGCACGGCAACAAGCTGTGGAAGTCCAGTCTGCTGCTGATTGACTACCTGGATACCCACCGCCCCGCCCACTGCGCGCGGGTGATCGACGTTGGCTGTGGTTGGGGTATCGCCGGTATCTGGTGCGCCGCGGCCCTGGGTTCCGATGTCACCTCAGTCGATGCCGACCCCGACGTGTTCCCCTTCCTGCAGGCCACGGCGGGTATCAACGGTGTCGCAACCGCACCCCTGGTCTCCCGCTTTGAGGCGCTGGACACCCGGCGCCTTGCGCAGTTCGATATGCTGGTTGCAGCCGATATCTGTTTCTGGGATGACCTCGTGCGCCCGGTATTCAACCTGGTCAACCGCGCGGTCAATGCCGGGGTCAAACACATCGTGATAGCGGACCCGGAGCGACCACCTTTTTTCGATCTGGCCGAGCGCTGTGAAGCTCGCCATTACGCGGAAATCATCGAGTGGAAAACTGCCAACCCGATCAAGGCCAGTGGCGCCGTGCTGGTCATCGAAAACGCGTGAAGTGGTTTGCTGTGGCGGGCCCAGGCGATGACAACGCGCGCCCGGAATTTTGCGAAATAGTTGGCCGGTTGGCCACTTTTTGAACAGCGACTGTGGCCAGCCGAACGCCAGAGTGATATAAACGCGCCGTGTTTGCACGGTGGTATACAAGGTGCTGGCTGCACCTGCAAAACCGACATTGACCACTGCTCCATGCACAGTCTTCACTGCGTGGCCGATGTCAGAAATCGACCCGTTTCGGGCAGGGAGTCTGTAGCAATATCCCTGAACTGAACTATCTTCAAAGAACGTATCACTGGATGCCGGACAGGGGCCATGAGACACTATGAAACAGTTAGGAATACTCGATTCAGCATTCGTCAACCTGGAACAGACAAACACTCCACAACATGTGGGCGGACTGGGAATTTACGACCCGTCGACCGCGCCCGGCGGCTTTGTGCGCTTCAAGGACGTTATCGCCAGTTTTGAAAGACGACTGAGCAATCTGCCGCTGTTTCGCACCCGCCTGGTCGAAGTCCCCGGCGGCCTGGACCGACCCTACTGGGTGAAAGATGCAAACTTCGATGTGGAGTTCCACCTGCGCCATATCGCGCTGCCGGAGCCCGGAGACTGGCGCCAGCTGTGCATCCAGGTCGCGCGCCTTCACTCCAGGCCACTGGATATGTCCCGCCCCCTGTGGGAGGCCTATATTATCGAAGGTCTGGACAATATCCCCAACCTCCCCGCAGGCTGCTTCGCCGTGTATACCAAGATGCACCACTCGCTGGTGGATGGTGCCGGCGGCGCCTCTTTTATGACGGCCCTGCACGACCTGGTACCCAACCCCGACCACTCCAACGACCCCGATGGACTGCCGCGCCTCGTTGACACCACGCCCTCGGTGGGTGAGCTGATGACCAAGGCGACCATCAACAATGTCAAAAACACGTTCCAGCTGATCACCGGCACGGCGAGAACAGCGCGTGATCTCGGCAAATACGCGCTGGATATCGCCCGCAAGGAAATACCGGCGCCGGATGTCAGCGCACCCAAAACCATACTCAATAAGCCGGTTGGTCCGCACCGCGTGTTCGATGCAGCGGAGTTTCCGCTGGAGGGATTCAAGGACATCAAGAACGCCGTCGGTGTGACGGTCAACGATGTGGCACTGGGCGTCGTCAGCGGTGCATTACTGCGCTACCTCACCGCCAAGAATGAGGCGCCGAAGGAGGGCTCCCTGGCTGCCACCCTGCCGCTGAATATGCGAACACGGCGCAGCTCTACCGAGGAGAACAACCAGGTAGGAGCGGTATTCGCTTCGCTGCACACGGATATCAGTGACCCGCTGGAACGCCTGGTGGCCATCAAGCAGTCTACCGACACGGCCAAGGACAGCGGGGAAGCCAGCCCGATGGTGGACGCGCTGAAACTCGCCGGCGTGTTCTCCCCGGTCATTTCCAAGACTGTTGCCAGCTTCTGGGCGCGCAACGAACTGTCACGGCACATTCCGCTGAATATCTCGACCTGCATATCCAACGTGCCGGGACCCAATTTCCCGCTGTACTGTGCCGGCGCCAGGATGGTGGATTACTACGGTCTGGGCGTACTGACACCCGGCATGGGCATCTTCCACCTGGTGTTCAGCTACTCGGGGAAAATCACCCTGTCGGTACTCGCGGACAGGGATATCATGCCGGACCCCGAGTTCTATCACGACTGCCTTGTCGCCGCCTATGAAGAACTGTACGCCGCAGCGCACAAGCTGGGCCCCCGACGCCCGAAGGATGCAGCGGTAGCGGCAAAAGCGAAAATCCAGTCGCCCAAGCGGACACCGGCTGCAGTGAGGCGCAACACCGGGACGCCTGCGCCGAAACTTCGCAGCAAAGCGTCAGCGACGACGGGGGCCGCGACTGCAGCGAAGAGCGGGGTGAAGAAGAGAGCCAAAGCCGCAAGCAAAAAAGCCGGTACAACCACCCGCAAAAAAACCGGCAATAAAGCCAGAGGCGGAAAATCCACTGCTGCCGCCCGGCCCAAGCTGGGACGGCGCGGTACAGGCGCGGCCAAACCGAAACTCAAGTAGCACAGGCAGCGGAGGGATAGCGGCAGCGCGCTGCCATCCGAAGCGTCCGGACCTACCGCGCCGCCTTCCAGGGCGGCCTCCCGGCCGCCGTGAGGAATAATCACGCAAAAAAACCCGCCATGGGCGGGTTTCAAACAGCTTAATGAGGACCTCAATAGGGGTTCCACCCGACCACTGGGTGGAACTATCGGTACGCCAGCGAATCCAGGCGCATAACCGAAGTTACAACCATCATACGTTCGACTATGATATGCTTCCAATGCATTTTAAATATGCTCAACATGAATTTGGTTCATATATAGCTCGCCGACGACTCCATGGATACCAGAGAATTTAACAAAGTTGATCTCAACCTGTTGATTTCACTCCAGGTTTTGTTTGAAGAACAAAGCGTCTCCAGGGCCGCAGAACGCCTCTTCATCACGCAGCCGGCCATGAGTAAAACCCTGACACGACTGCGTACACTGTTCAACGACGCCCTGTTCACCCGAAGCAG
>JAGRIE010000179.1 GCA_020443425.1 Halioglobus sp. | reverse complement strand
ACACGCTGGCTAAAGGGCGTCGCCGCTATGTCTGCCTGAAGCGGCTGGACGATGCGCTCAAACCAGCGGACCGGCAGGTAGAACAACTCTTCGAGCCGCCGGCGCGGGGGGCGGGCGATACCTACCAGGCCATGCTCTACGCCTTCGGTGATGGTTCCTGGAATGGCGAGATCGACGCCTGGCGCGACGGTATCGCGGACGAGGAATGGCAGGCCATCACCACGGATCACCGGGGTTGCACCAACCGGCGGTGCGCCTACTTTCAGTCCTGTCCGTTCTTCAAGGCACGCAACAACCTCACCGGAACGGATGTGATCGTCGCCAATCACGACCTGGTGCTGTCTGACCTCGGTCTGGGTGGCGGTGTGGTGCTGCCGGCGCCGGAGGAGAGCATCTACGTGTTCGACGAAGCGCACCATCTGCCGGAGAAAACGCAGAATCACTTCTCCGCGCGTGCGCGCCTGAAGGGCACGATGACCTGGTTCGATCAGGTGAACACCACCGTGGGTACCATGACCCAGCGGTTCGAACGACCGGCGGAACTGCTCAACCTGGTGACACGTCTGGCAAAGGACACCGC
>JAGRIE010000178.1 GCA_020443425.1 Halioglobus sp. | reverse complement strand
CGTCGGCCATACGCCTGGCACCGCAGCTCGGGCAGAAACCTCTTCTTTTGCAGCTGAAAGCAAACAGATGCTCGGCGTGGCAGGACTATCGTTTAGCGGAAAATTCTTTAACCCTCAGCCGAAATGCCAGCCAAATACCAGCTTGCCATCTTATAATTTCAACGCTGCCTGCAGGTCCTCGTGTTCGAATGCACTGGCCATGCGTGTGATCGCTGCACGTCTTGCCCCCACCTCTGTCGCCACTGCCTGCCAGGTGCGTGTTACCTCTGCCACTTCACGGATAAGCGTGCATGCCTGCCCATCGACGAGCCCAAAATATTCGGCTGCTTCCCGCAATAACCCCACTGAACAGGTACCTTCATCAAGGTCAATGTTTGTGGTCAGTATCCGCGCCTTCACATCCACAGGTGTCGGGCAGCCCTAGGTACTGCTTTGGCCTTCAAGATGGTCGCCTACGTGGTTTTTGCCCCCATCGTGGGAGGGCTGGCTCACCGCTTTCCCCGTAAACCATTCCTCATTGCCATGGACTTGATTCGGGCGGGCATCATTCTGGCCATGCCTTTCGTCACAGCGGTGTGGC
>JAGRIE010000177.1 GCA_020443425.1 Halioglobus sp. | reverse complement strand
CAATGGCAGATGCACGCGGGTGGGGAAGGCCGCGTCCGGTTGCGGCTGGCCTTTCACCATCGCGTGGTGAAACTGGTTCTGCGCTGTGTCCAGGTAGGTCCGCAGTTCGAAAGTGCCGAACTGCGTGTTGACCTCGCGCACGCGCATGCAGGTCACCGTGGTTTCGGTGGCCAGACGATGCTGGATGAGTTGTTCGATGGTGCCGATCTTGAGCTGGTGCCGCTGGGCGAACCGTTCAAGATCGCCACGGCGCGCCATGCTGCCGTCTTCATTCATGATCTCGACGATCACTGCCGACGCCTCCAACCCGGCCAGGCGGGCGAGGTCGCATCCGGCTTCGGTATGGCCGGCACGACTCAATACTCCACCGGGTTGCGCCATCAGCGGGAAGATGTGTCCGGGCTGGACGATATCCCGTGCACAGGCCTGTGGCGCCACCGCAACGCGCACGGTGTGAGCGCGGTCATGCGCGGAAATGCCAGTGGTGACGCCCTGGGCCGCTTCAATGGAAACGGTGAAATTGGTGCCCATGGACGAGGAATTGGCATCGACCATCCGCTTCAGATTCAACTGCTGACAGCGC
>JAGRIE010000176.1 GCA_020443425.1 Halioglobus sp. | reverse complement strand
TCCGGCGATGCGACGGAAGTCTGGTATGTGCGCGGTGACGAGCCGCCCGTGCGCTTCACTTTTGATGACGAGCTTAGACCGGATGCGCGCGAGACGATTGATACGCTTAAGGCGCGCGGCCTCTCTGTGACCATGTTGTCCGGCGATCAGGAGGCGCCAGCGCAGAAGATCGCGGCGGCGCTTGGCGGGGTCGAGTATCGGGCGCGCCTTACGCCGCAGGAAAAGATCGGAGAGCTACAGAAACTATCGGCTGCGGGCGCGAAGGCGGCGATGGTCGGCGACGGCCTCAACGACGCGCCGTCGCTTGCAGCGGCGCATGCTTCGCTTTCACCTGGGACGGCCGCCGATGCGAGTCAGGCTGCGGCGGATTTCGTCTATCAGGGCGAGAAGCTTGCTCCGATTGTCGAGGCTTTTGACGTTTCGCGACTTGCGCGCCGACGGATGCTTGAAAATTTCGCCTTCGCCGCAGTTTACAATCTCTTCGCTGCGCCGCTCGCCGCTTTTGGTTTCGTCACGCCGCTGATCGCCGCGCTCGCAATGTCGAGTTCGTCTATCATCGTTACCTTGAACGCTCTTCGCCTCGCC
>JAGRIE010000175.1 GCA_020443425.1 Halioglobus sp. | reverse complement strand
TGGCCCGAGACCGGGTCCGTCGCCGGTGCGACGAGGGCCGAGATGCGGGCGCAGGGCGCGGTTTCGCCGGTCCAGTGCATGGGGGCGAAGACTTCTCCGCGGCGCACAGTGTCGGTGATCCGGGCGCGCAGGATGGCGCGGCCGTGATCGCTTTCGACCTCGATCAGGGCAGCAGGCTCCAGACCGAGCGATGCCGCATCGTCGGGGTGGATTTCGAGGAAAGGTTCGGGGAGGTGGGCAGACAGCCGCGGGGATTTCGCGGTGCGGGTCATGGTATGCCACTGGTCGCGGACCCGGCCTGTGTTGAGCCTGAACGGGCGTTGCGGCGTGAGGGCCGCAGCGGGAGGGCGGTGCCGGAGAGGCAGCATCCGGCCTTTTCCGGTGGGGGTGTAGAAGGCGCCGTCGGCGAAGAAACGGCCGCCTTGGCGCGCGGCGTTGACGGGCCAGCGGGTGGGCGGCAGGGTGTCGTATTCGGCTGAGGAGAGCGCGGCGAGACCGGAAATGTCGAAATCACGGCCCAGTTGCCCGGCCAGCCCGGAGAGGGCGGCGTATTCGCGGAATATCTCGGCGGGGGACTGGTAGTCG
>JAGRIE010000174.1 GCA_020443425.1 Halioglobus sp. | reverse complement strand
CATACTCTTTCGGGGACTGCCGCGGATCGTGTGGAGCATTAAAAGCGATATACATAAAAAATGGATTGTCGCTTTGTTTAGCCATGTCGAGGTACGAGATAGCGTCGTCACCGACAACCTCGCTCCAGTGCTTTCCGCCTTGCCAGAATCCTCCAAACGATTCGTCCCACGGAGTCCACTTCAGAGGCTGTCCTTCGATCGGGCGGTTGTAGCCCGCCTCAGTCTGATTCGGCATGCCGCCGCGGACGTGCTCAGCAACTTTGAATGCTTTGGCGGCATCTGCCCGCACGTGCCATTTGCCGGTGAAGTAGGTGTCGTAACCGGCTGACGCCATGAGCTGCGGCCACAGACGCTGCCGTTCGAGGTACAGCTTCGAAGTCTGTCCATAATCTCGCTCGGCATGCCAGACGAATTTGCCACTGTTGAGCATCATCCGGCTGGCCACACAGACAGCACCGCTCCACGACCCCATGTTGTAGGCGTGTGTGAAGGTGGTACCCCGGGCGACCAGACGATCGAGATTCGGTGTTTCGATCTCGGTATTCCCCATCGATCGGAGCGTGTCGAAGCACTGGTCGTCCGCAAA
>JAGRIE010000173.1 GCA_020443425.1 Halioglobus sp. | reverse complement strand
GGAGGATGTTGTTTAACATAATAGAGAAAATCAATGTTGTGCTGTAAAAATAATCCTTCATCGTAAAAGACAAAGCTGTTCGCGGTAATGTTCCAAAAACGGCCGATAACACCCAAGACTACGATCACAATCAAAAGACCATATACCATCTTGCGCCATTGTCCTGTTAAGAATGTCATCATGAGCGCTGATAATCTCCAGACTTGCCGCCGCTTTTCTGCAACAATTTTGTTTCCTTGATAGTCATACCTTTATCAGCCCATTTCATCATATCATAAATGGTTAAAGAGGCCGCCGACGCGGCTGTCAGCGCCTCCATCTCCACACCGGTCCGGCCTTGATATGACACCGCCACACGGGTTGTAATTTCATAGTGAGCACTATTAACATCAAACTCTACTTGAGCCTTTGAAATTTCTAATGGATGACACATCGGAATAATCGCCGGAGTTGATTTCGCCGCCATAACGGCCGCCACCTTGGCAACTTCCAAAACGTTGCCTTTGGGCGATCCCTGCGTCGAAAAATCTTCAAACGCTTTTTTCCCTAAAATAATTGTTGAAACCGCAACGGCTTCTCTTGCTGT
>JAGRIE010000172.1 GCA_020443425.1 Halioglobus sp. | reverse complement strand
GCATCGCCGACATTGTCGTGACGGCCCAAAAGAAGGAGGAGAACCTTCAGTCGGTGCCGATTTCGGTCTCTGCGATCGCTGGTGAAAGCCTCGCTGCCGCGCAGGTGACCTCGCTTCAGGCCCTGCAGAACTCAGTGCCGAACGTGCAGATCGACAACTTTGCGAACACTCCGAACAATGCGGTCTTCACGATCCGCGGCATCGGCGTCATCGAACCCGATCCCTATGCCGGCAACACAGTGTCGATCGTGGTGGACGGCGTGCCGCAATTCTTCTCGATGGGCGCCCTGCTCGATACCTATGATATCGACCGGATAGAAATCCTGCGCGGACCACAGGGCACGCTGTTCGGTGCGAACACGACCGGTGGCGTCGTCAATGTCGTCAACAAGCAGCCCACCGGGGAATTCGGCGGCTATGTGCGCGCGATGTACGGCAACTGGCATCGTTTCGACATCAATGGCGCGATCGAAATGCCGCTTGTGGAGGACATGCTTTCGCTGCGTGTCGCCGGCGTGCACACACAGCGCCATGGCTGGGTGACCAACGTCTGGAACGGCGAGGACATGGGCCGCAAGAATGTCGA
>JAGRIE010000171.1 GCA_020443425.1 Halioglobus sp. | reverse complement strand
TGCGCGTGAGCTGACGACACCCGTCACCGCTGATGGCACTGATGCGGAAACAGGGAATACCTTTCGCGCTGGCCCGGCAGGCCCGCCGGAAGTCGGCGACGCGCTGTTCTCGCTCGTCCTCGGGAATCAGGTCGAGCTTGTTCAGAATCAGCCAGCGTGGCCTGGCAGCGAGTTCCGGATCATACTTCTCCAACTCGTGGACCAGCGTTTCGACATCGCGCGCGGGGTCGGCGTCGGGGTCCGCCGGGGCCATGTCGACGATGTGCAGGAGCAAGCGTGTCCGCGCCAGATGCTTGAGAAAGCGGATGCCGAGGCCGGCGCCTTCTGCAGCACCGTCGATCAGTCCGGGAATGTCGGCGATGACGAAGCTACGGTCATGATCCACGCGCACGACCCCGAGATGTGGCTGCAAGGTGGTGAACGGATAGTCGGCGACCTTGGGTCGTGCTGCCGATACGGCGCGCAGGAAGGTGCTCTTGCCGGCGTTGGGCAGACCAAGCAGGCCGACATCGGCCAGCAGCCGCAGTTCGAGGCGCAACTCACGTTGCTCGCCTTCTTCGCCACGCGTGCATTGCCGCGGCGTGCG
>JAGRIE010000170.1 GCA_020443425.1 Halioglobus sp. | reverse complement strand
AAATCACGACAACTGTTCGCACCTGGCAAGTTGCAAGAGTATCTAGGCGGTGTACGTGACCTCTCAGTAGGTGCTAGTGCTGCCCCAAGTGGTCAGACTAGTTTACCTATCAATTCCCCACTATTCGGACAATTAGAAGATAAGCGACGACAAATAGGTGTAGCGTAAGGAGGTTGAATGGACTTCTTTAAGGGTATAGGAAACTTCTTCGGTGGGCTCTTTGGTGGTAATAAGGACGACGAAGAACGTAAGCGTAAGCAGCAACAGGCTCAACAGCAGCAACAGCAGCAACAGCAGCAACAGCAGGCTCAACCTCGTCAGTTTATCAGACCTAACCAGTATAGCCAGACCAACTTCAACACTGGCTTTAGTCAGAATACCCCAACCCTTCAACCGTTCAAACCTCAGAATAACATACCCAACCAACAGAACCAGCAGAACTCGCTAGTTTCGCTTGTTCTGAATAAGCCCCAACAGCCACAGCCACAGCTCACTGCTAAGCAGATGGAGCTGGACAGCTTGTACCGTAAGAACCTCGACGCTGCTCGTAAGCAGCAACGTCGAGGTATGGGTTTTTTTGATAATATA
>JAGRIE010000016.1:62950-76113 GCA_020443425.1 Halioglobus sp. | reverse complement strand
ACCCGCTTCCCGATGGGTATTTCATTCCCGGCCGGCTCCGGCCTGGTCGCGTTCGCCGCCGCCACCGGCGTGATGCCGCTGGATATGCCGGAATCCGTCCTGGTGCGCTTCAAGGGCAAGATGCAGCCGGGTATCACCCTGCGCGACCTCGTTCATGCCATCCCCTACTACGCCATACAGCAGGGGCTGCTGACGGTCGACAAGAAAGGCAAGAAAAACATCTTCTCCGGCCGCATCCTGGAAATTGAGGGCCTCGGTGACCTCACCGTTGAGCAGGCCTTCGAACTCTCCGACGCCTCTGCCGAGCGCTCCGCCGCCGGGTGCACCATCGCGCTGGATGAGGACACCGTAGCAGAGTATCTGCGCTCCAATATCGTGCTGCTGCGCACCATGATTGCCGAGGGCTACGGTGACTCCAGGACACTCGAGCGCCGCGCGCGCAAAATGGAAGAGTGGCTGGCCAACCCGAGCCTGATGAAGGCCGATGCGGACGCCGAGTACAAGGCGGTGATCGAGATCGACCTGGCTGAGGTCAAGGAGCCGATTGTCTGTGCCCCCAATGACCCCGATGATGCCAGGCTGTTGTCGGACGTCGCCGGTGACAAGGTGGACGAAGTCTTTATCGGCAGCTGCATGACCAACATCGGGCACTTCCGCGCCGCCGGTAAATTGCTGGAACAGTTCAAGGGTACTATCGCGACCCGCATGTGGGTCGTTCCGCCCACCCGCATGGACGAGCACCAGTTGATGGAGGAAGGCTACTACAATATCTTCGGCGCCGCCGGTGCGCGCACCGAAATGCCGGGTTGCTCGCTGTGCATGGGCAACCAGGCACGGGTGGCCGCCAACTCCACGGTACTGTCCACATCGACACGTAACTTCCCGAACCGGCTCGGCGACGGCGCCAATGTCTACCTGACCTCGGCAGAGCTCGCCTCTGTCGGTGCCATTCTGGGCAGGCTGCCGACACCGGCGGAGTATATGGACTTTGCGAAAAACATCGACTCGATGGCCGATGACATCTATCGCTACCTCAACTTCGATCGTATCGCCGAGTTCCAGAAGAGTGCCGAGGAAGGCGCGCGCATCGCCGCGGTGGAAATCCAGGAGATACGCGCCTGAAGCCACTGTACCGCTGAATGAAAAAACCCCGCTGATGCGGGGTTTTTTTTTAAATCGTATTGTCCTCCTCCACCAACGCCCTGCGCCGGTTCGGCTTGAACCGCTTCACCGCCCGCGCAAACTGTGCCAGCCCGGCCTTGTCCATCTCGCCTGCATAGGCCAGCGTATTGTACAGCCCGGTGATGTGCTGTAACTGTTCGCCGAATGCCGGCAATTCCGCCATCGTGCGCTGTGCGAACTGCCCCGGTGTCTCGCCCGGTACCCGCACCAGACCCAGGCCGGCCATACGCTCGCAGAACATCCGGTAGTACTTGTCCAGCGGGCTCCCGGGGTGGGTATCCCGCTTCATGAACAGTGAAATCGCCACCGGCACCAGTACCAGTGCCCAACTGCCGAGCAGCAGCGTGGCGAATATGCGGGTGCTGATCTCCCCGAACATACTGTGCAGCAGGTCAAATTGCTGCTCGCTGTCAAACCCGACGACCCAGCTCTGCCAGCGATAGGTGAGCGCGTCGTAACGCAGGCGCAACTGGTTCAGCAGCGGAATGCCGCGGTAGCGCAGCGGCGATAGCGGTGCCGCCGCCAGGAAGCTGCCCTCGGATGCCATCGCTTCTTCCAACCCCATCTGTATCCTCAGCGGCGACACCGCTGATGTCGGGTCGACCCTCACCCAACCCTGGTTCTCCAGCCAGACCTCGGCCCAGGCGTGGGCGTCGAACTGGTGCACGATCACCGTTCTGTTCAGCGGGTTGACCTCTCCCCCCTGATAGCCTGCGACGACCCGGGCGGGCACGCCGGCGGCTCGCATCATGAATACAAATGCGGACGCGTAGTGCTCGCAGAAACCACGACGTGTCTCGAGCAGGAACTGGTCGATCCTGTTCGATCCCGACAGGGCGCCAGGCCGCAGCGTGTAGACGTATTCCTCGAGGTTAAACTTGTCCAGCACCTGCTGCACAAACAGTTCATCACTGCCTGCCTGGGCTCGCATGTCCCTGGCCAGCTTGCGGGTCCGGGGGTTGCCCTGTGGCGGCAGCTTGGTCTCCGTCCTGCGGCGCCAGTCAGACAGCTCCAACTCTACCGGGACATCGGTCCAGCTCTGCACCCGGTACATGTACTCGGTCTCCAGCGGCGCCGGCGATACCATGCGGTAGTCAGATGATTGCAGTACGCCTGCCGACCTGGCCTCGGCGTAATGGAGCCCATACAGCCAGTTTTGCTGCGTCGACTCCATAATGACGGTGTAACGCAGCGGTCTGCCGCTGGTGGCGACCGGCTCCGGCCGCTGCTCGGACAGCGGCACGTCGTAATACCCAAGGCCTGACCACACATCCTGCTCCAACCGGCTGAACACCAGTCCGCGCCAGTACAGCGAGGATTTTTCAGGGATTTCGCCGTCAAACTTCACACGGAATGCCACATCGGCGGACTGGCTGAGGCTGGCCACGTCGCCGGGCTTCATGAAATCGCTCATGCCGGTCTTGGCGGTATGGCTCTTCAGTGGCACTGTCCACAGCGGGCCGAAACGCGGGAACACGAAAAACAGCACCAGCATCAACGGTACGGCCTGCAGCAACATGACACCGGCGAGCCGGATCGTGCCGCGATTGAACTGGTTTTGCCCGGGCTGGTGCAGGGCGACGAGCGCGGTGGTAACCAGCAGCACATTCAGGACGGAATACAGGGTGATCAGCAGGTCCTGGCTGAACAGGAACTCTGTAATGCAGATAAAATAGCCCAGGAACAACAGTACGTAGGCATCCTTGCGCTGGGACAGTTCGATGAACTTGAGCGCGAATGCGGTCAGCAGCAGCGCGACGGTGGGCTCCAGCCCCACCAGGGTGCCATAGCTGGCGTAGATCCCGATAAACCCGCTGACGGTCATCGCCACTTTTACCCAGCGCCCCGGAAAAGACCAGCGACCGCGGTGTACCTGCAGACGCCAGACCACAGCCACCACATAGACTGCCAGCACCCACACAGGCAGGCGGCTGACATGCGGTGCCACCAGTGCAAACAGGCTGATAATGATCCACATCAGCGCATTGCGCGGTACCTGCTGCTGCACGTTCACCGGCTCTTGTCCCCGATGCCGAACAGGGCCAGTTCCTTCAGCACCTGCTCGCGGTGTTTTTCTCCTACCGCCGGGGCGATGGTCACGCCGGGCAGGCGCAAGCCGTACTCCTCGCGCCGCTCGTCAAAGGCCAGTACCCAGTAGCACAGGTGCGACAGCCGCTGCTCGACACCCATACCGGCGAACAGCTCCCAGTCGAGCCACACACTGCGGTCGGCATAGGCGGTGTACTGCTTGGTTTGCAGCGCCTGCCCCTTGGCGAAGCCCTTCCAGTGCGCCTGCCGCAGGGAATCGCCTTTGCGGTAGTCGCGAAAGCCATAAAAATCGTCATTGCCCATGACCATCGCCGCCGCCCCGTCGGGGGTGTCGGTGGCCAGGCCGGGCAACTCCGCCGAGGACAGTGGCCGGGGGTAGACCAGTGCGTATAAATCCAGGTCTATCCAGGTCCAGCAGCGCAGCAGGCCGAGGGGGTAAGTCGATTCAACCAACAATCGACCGGGGTGGAACCAACCGCGCTTGTCGACCGGCATATGGAGTTGGACTTTGACACTGTCTTCATCCACCAGGTTAACCATCGCCTCGCTGCTGCCCGGCCACTTCAGGTACAGTGCGTAGTGATCGCGCTGCTTGCTGCGCTCCACCATCACCAGGAACTCAGACTGCTGCCCCGGGAACGCGGCCTGGGCCCGCACCGCGCGTATCGTCAAGCCTGACAGGTTGGCGTAGGTGTGCAGCGTCGCCACCACAAACAGCGTGGCGAGCAGGAATGTTAATGCGTAGCTGAGATTGTTCTCAAAGTTGATGGCCGCTACCAGCATGACCAGCAGGCTGCAGCCAAAAAACAAGCCCGTTCGGCTGGGAAAGATAAAAATCCGGCGCTGGTCCAGCGTCACTTCGCGCGCCGGCGGTATACGCCGATTTACCCATTTGCCGAAACGGTTCCGAACCCATTTGCGTACACTGCTGCGGTGCCGCTCCACGGTGGTCTGGACACTGTCCATAGACGCCTGCCGCTCAGCGCCCTATGACGTCCACTTCGCGCCGCAGCAGGTCGACCAGCGCGTCGCCGTCACCGGCATAATCGCCGCTGGGGACCAGCCGGTGCGCTGCCACCGCGGGCAGTACCGCTTGCAGGTCCTCCGGCACCACGTGACCGCGATTGTGCATCGCGGCCCAGGTCTTGGCACAGTCCAGCAGCGCCAGCGCGCCCCGGGGCGACAGCCCGACTTCGAACTCGGGCGACTGCCGCGTGTGAGCCACCAGCCGCTGCAGGTAGTCGAGCAGGTTCTCGGATGCGTGCACTTTACTCACTGCGATGCGAATCATCTCCAGTTGTTCCATGTCGATGCACTGCCGAGGGTTGCTGATTTCCATTGCGCCGCTGTGGCGCCGCTCAAACATCTGCCGCTCGGCCTGCGGGTGTGGATACCCCAGTTCCAAACGCATCAGGAAGCGGTCCAACTGCGACTCCGGCAACGGGTAGGTACCGGATTGATGCACGGGGTTCTGCGTGGCGATCACAAAAAACGGTTGCGGCAGTGGCCGCGTCTCACCCTCCACCGTTACCTGCCCTTCCGCCATCGCCTCCAGCAGCGCACTCTGCGTGCGCGGCGTGGTCCGGTTGATCTCGTCGGCCAGCAACAGCTGGGTGAATATCGGGCCGGGGTGGAAGGTAAAACTGGCGTCATTGCTATCGAACACTGACACCCCGAGGATATCTGCCGGCAGCAGGTCACTGGTGAACTGCACGCGTTTCCAGGACAGGCCCAGCACGGAGGCCAGCGCGTGCGACAATGTGGTTTTCCCCATGCCGGGCAGGTCTTCAAGCAGCAGGTGCCCACGCGCAAACAGGCAGCACAGGGCCAACCGTATCTGTGGTTCTTTCCCCAGCAGGATATTGCCTACTTCCTTGACGGCACCGTCGACCAGCCCCTGTACTTGCATTGTATTACCCCGTAAATCTCTTTTATTGTCTGCCGATGCCCGCGAACCCACGTTGCATATCGGCTTTTAAATCGGCCACGTTCTCGAGACCGACCGCGATACGGATAAGACCGTCACGAATCCCCGCCTGCTCGCGCTGTGTCGGTGTAAGCCTGCCGTGGGTGGTAGTCGCCGGGTGCACGATGGTGGTTTTCGCGTCGCCCAGATTGGCGGTCAGTGACATCAGGCGGGTCGCGTCAATGAACTGCCAGGCCTGCTCGCGCCCCCCTTTCACAAGAAACGACAACACGCCACCGTAGGCGGACTGCTGCTGTGCCGCCAGTGCGTGGCCGGGATGGTCGGGTAAACCGGCGTAGTACACCCGCTCGACCTCAGGCTGCTGTTGCAGCCAGATTGCCAACTCCAGTGCGGCGGCACTGTGGGCCTCCATGCGCAGCCGCAGTGTCTCCATGCCCTTGAGAAACACCCAGGCATTGAAGGGGCTCATGGTAGGACCACAGGTCCGCAGGAAAGTCAGCACCTCGTTCATCTGTTCCGCCCGACCGACGACGGCGCCGCCGACACAGCGCCCCTGGCCATCCAGGTACTTGGTGGCGGAATGCACAACGATATCCGCCCCCAGCGCCAGCGGTCGCTGCAAGGCCGGTGTGCAAAAGCAATTGTCCACTACCAGCAGGCACTGGTGTTCCTTAGCCAACTGGGCCATCGACGCCAGGTCCGCGACCTCACACAGCGGATTGGACGGCGTCTCCAGAAACAGCATGGCCGTCTCCGGACGCAGCGCCGCGCGCCAGGCCGCCGCGTCCAGCAGCGGCACAAAGGTCACGTCGACACCAAATTTCGCCATGTATTTGCCGAACAGGTTGACACTGGTACCGAAGACATCGCGCGAGCAGACGACATGATCACCCGCCTTCAGCAGTGCCATACACGTGCTGAGGATGGCGGCCATACCCGAGGCTGTCGCTACCGCCTGCTCTGCCCCCTCCAGCGCTGCCAGGCGCTGTTCAAACGCGCGAACCGTCGGGTTCGTATAGCGGGAGTAGACATTGCCGGGCTGTTCCCCGGAAAAACGCGCTGCGGCCTCGGCGGCGCTTTCGAACACATAACTGGAGGTCGCAAAGATGGGCTCGGCGTGCTCGCCCTCGTGGGTGCGATGAATACCGCTGCGCACGGCGAGCGTATCGAGGTGGGCACCGGCCAACGGGTCCTGGTCACTCATGCATATATCCTAGGCGTCGTTGTACAGACCGACCACCGCGCCGTCAGTCTGCAGTTGTACTCGGCGTTCATGCTGGGCCTCGTCGTTGCGCAGCAATTCCACCCGGTCAAGGTAATTCTGGTCGATGTCGCCGGTGATGTATTCACCGTTGAATACCGAGCAATCAAATCCGTCCACATGGGGGTTACCCTCCAGCGAACAGTGCACCAGATCATCGAGATCCTGGTACACCAGCCAGTCGGCACCGATCAGTTCACAGACCTCCTCCACCGAGCGGTTGTGCGCTATTAGCTCAGACGCCGAGGGCATATCGATACCGTACACATTGGGGTAACGCACCGGCGGCGCGGCGGAGGCGAAATACACATTGGCGGCACCCGCCTCGCGCGCCATTTCGATGATCTGGCGGCAGGTGGTGCCGCGCACAATCGAGTCGTCCACCAGCATGACGTTCTTGCCGGAGAACTCCAGCGGCACAGGGTTGAGCTTCTGGCGCACAGACTTCTTCCGCTGGTTCTGGCCGGGCATGATGAACGTGCGGCCGATGTAGCGATTCTTCATCAGGCCCTCACGGAACTTGATGTTCAGCTCAAACGCCATCGACTGCGCCGCGATACGACTGGTATCCGGGATCGGGATAATCACGTCGATATCCAGTTCCGGGCGCAGGCGCCGAATTTTCTTGGCCAGCGCCTCGCCCTGGCGCATTCTCGTTTTGTAGATGGATATGCCATCCATCAGGGAGTCGGGCCGCGCGAAATACACATGCTCGAAAATACAGGGACGCAGGCTCGCATGCGCCGCACAGCGGCGCCGGTGCAACTCGCCTTCTTCATCGATAAATATGGCCTCGCCCGGCGCCACGTCGTCGAGCAGGGTAAATCCCAGTACGTCCAGCGCGACACTCTCCGACGCGATCATGTACTCCTGCCCGGCCTCGGTCTGGCGGGTACCTATCACCAGCGGGCGTATGCCAGATGGGTCACGGAAGCCGAACACGCCGTAATTGACCAGCAGCCCCACCACCGCATAGCCGCCTCGGCAGCGCCGGTGTACCGCCTCTACAGCGGTGAAAATATCGTCTGCGCAGGGGTTGAGTTTGCCCAGGGTCTGCAACTCATGTGCAAAAATATTCAGCAGTACTTCCGAGTCTGAATCCGTGTTCAGGTGGCGCAGGTCGTCCTGGAAAATTTCCTGGGTCAGTTGCTCGGAGTTGGTGAGATTGCCATTGTGCGCCAGTGCGATACCGTAGGGCGAGTTGACATAAAAAGGCTGTGCGAGCGCGATGCCCGAGCTGCCGGCAGTGGGATAGCGCACATGGCCGATACCAATAGGCCCCTTCAGGCGCTGCATGTGATCCTGGCGGAAGACATCGCGCACCAGTCCCTCCGCCTTGCGTTGACTGAACCTGCCGCCACCACAGGTGACAATGCCCGCTGCATCCTGCCCGCGATGCTGCAGGACCGTCAGGGCATCGTATATCTCAGGCGCGACATCGGATTTCGCTACCATTCCTACAAGGCCACACATACAGCATCTACCTCACTACACACTATGTTACGTTGAAATCCCCAGACCCTGTCCGGACTGATAGCTGGAAAAAAGCTGCCGCACCCACTGGCCCAGCATCTCCACATGCGGCATCAACTGTGCCTGATCCAGCCATACAAGGTTTTGCGGCGGCGCCAGTTGCCGCAGCAGGTACACCAGCACCAGCACGATAATGACCCCTCGCGCGAACCCGAACGCTGTTCCCAGCAGCCGATCCAGCAGGGTGAGGCCGGTTGCGCGCACCAGTTGTGTCGCGATTCTCCCGAGCACACCCACCATGATCAGCGTGCCGGCAAACAGTACCGCATACGCCACCACATAACGACCCGTGGTGTTGACAATCCACTGCGACAACAGCGCCGCCATCTCCCCGACAAACATATTGGCAATGACAAATGCCGCTACCCAGCCGGCCAACGACGCCGCCTCGCGGATAAAGCCACGCCACAGGCTGAGCAGCACAGAGAGGCCAATAATGACAATAATTGCCCAGTCAGCGGAATTGAACTGCTGCCAATCGACCATCGGGGTTCAGACCGCCTGACCGTACATCAGGGCAAATACCTGACCAGCAGTGTTTTGACACCAAACTCCGCGTTGATACTCGCCTGTATTCGCTCCAGTTCCTGCCGTTCAAATTTCGGGCCGACACAGACCCGGTACAGCTGCTTGCCACCACTGGACACCGTTGTGATGTAAGCCTTTTCATTTTTTTCCAGCAGGCGCTTGCGCAAAGCTTCCGCATTGGCAGCGCTGCTCACTGTGGCGACCTGCAGCGTCCAGGCTACGGGTACACCGTCGCCATCCACTGCCAGCTTATCGGGTGCCACGGAACGCACCTCCGCTGCGGCCGGTTGCTCGTCGGCTCCAGCCTGCGACTCTGCCACCGCGGCCGCCGCAACACCCTCCTCATCATAGACGATCGCATCAACGGCCGTGCTTTCAGCCTGTTGCTCCTCGGCTGACGCCAGCGGCGGCGAACCCCTCAGTTCGCCCTGCGCGGGCGCCTCCAGCGGTGCCGATGAAACCACCGGCGCCTCGGGGATGGAGCGCGGCGTCGCGTTCGTTTTCTGTTCCGGCTGCACGAACACAATCGGCCAGAACACCACACCCAGTGCGAGCAGGATAAGCGCACCCACGAGTCGCTGCTTGAGGATATCGTTCACCTAGACCTCCCCGACCGCGACACCGGCTTTAGCAGCCAGCAATTCCAGCGGCGGCAACACGGCGGCCACTGTGGTAAATGACCCGAACACGACCAGCCGGTCGCCCTCACTCATCACGCTGCGGGCGCGTGCAAACGCCTGGCGCAGGTTGTCGCTGACACTGATCATGGGTTGCCCCGCATCGCGCAACGCGGCGGCGACCTCATCCGCCCTGGCAGCGCGTGTACTGCCTGGCTGGTCAGCCAGAAACCATGCATCGAAACACCCTGCTGCCAAATCGACAATACCGCGTATATCCTTGTCCGCCATTACTGAAAATAACCCAATGGTTTTCCCCTCACAGGGGGTCGCTCGCAAAAACTCAAGCAATCTGCTGACCGCGGCCGGATTATGCGCCACATCCAGCACATAGCGGCGCCCGTCCACGCTGCGCGACTGGCGCCGACCCACCGGCGCCACAGTTGCCAGCGCCCGCAACAGGCCCTCATCGCTGACGCTGGCCCCCAGCAACAATGCGGCCTGCACGCCGGCACAAATATTCTCGGGCAACACCGCGCCCAATGCCTGTGGCGGCAGGGTGCGTGTCGCGCCATCGGCCTGCCGCACTACCCCCTGCCACTGCCCCGTGCCAGTCTCCAGTGTAAACTCCTTTCCCAGGAACAGCGCAGGACCAGCGCCCACTTCCGTGATGCAGCGCACCAATTCGGGCGGCGGATCGGCATCTGCGATCACCACGGGTGTGGCTGCACGCAATATACCAGCCTTTTCACGGGCAATCTCGGCACGGCTGCTCCCCAGCCAATCCTGGTGATCCAGATCGATACTGGTAATGACCGCCACGCTGGCATCGACCATGTTCACTGCATCCAGTCGCCCACCCAGACCGACTTCCAGCACCAGCGTGTCGACGCCCGCGGCCCGGAAGACAATCAGTGCCGCCAGCGCAGCGAACTCGAAATAGGTGAGTGAGACCTCGCCCCTTGCGCGGTCAATGGCTTCAAAGGCGGCGACGATGTCTTCATCGTCCACATCACGGCCGTCGACCCGGATTCGCTCATTGAAGCGCAGCAGATGCGGCGAGGTGAAAACCCCCGTGCGGTGACCGGCTTCCTGCAGCACCGCCTCCAGAACCGCTACCGTGGAGCCTTTGCCGTTAGTGCCGGCCACGGTGACCACAGGTCGGGACACCGGCAGCAACTGCAGGGAATGAGCTACCGTGGTGATACGGTCAAGACCGAGCTCCATCTCCCGCGGGTGAAGTGTTTCCAGTCGCTGCAGCCACTGCTCCAGTGATGTTTTACTCATCTCCAGCCGCGACCACCTTGGGGGCATCGTCGCTGTCTTCAGGCTCATCAGGTGATGTAAGTTCTTCTGCCGCCAATGGGCGGTCGGTGAGTTTTGACAGCAGGCGCGCGATCGTGTCCCGCATCTGCGTACGGTGAACAATCATGTCGATAGCACCGTGCTCCAACAGGAATTCACTGCGCTGGAAGCCCTTGGGCAGCTTCTGCCTGATGGTCTGCTCGATGATATTGGGGCCGGCAAAGCCTGCCCTGGCGTCGGGTTCGGCGATATTGATGTCGCCCAGCAGTGCCAGCGAAGCGGAAACTCCACCGTAGATCGGGTCGGTCATCACCGAGATATAGGGCACACCTGACCGTTTCAAGCGCTCGATGACCGCGCTGGTCTTGGCCATCTGCATCAGTGAGATCAACGCCTCCTGCATACGCGCGCCGCCAGAGGCGGAGAAACACACCAGGGGCACATTCTCCTCCAGCGCCAGGTGGGCCGCCCGGGTGAACTTTTCACCGACAGCGTAACCCATGGAACCACCGTGGAACTCGAACTCAAAGGCCACGGCAATGAGCGACAGCCCTCGCAGCGAACCCCGCATTGCGATCAGTGCGTCCTTCTCACCGGTGGACTTCTGCGCAGCGCTCAGACGATCGCGATAGCGCTTCTTGTCCTTGAATTTGAGGCGGTCCACCGGTTCGATCTCGGCGAGGATTTCCTCGCTGCTGCCTTCATCGAGGAACCGCGACAGGCGCTTGCGTGCGCCGATGCGCATGTGGTGGTCGCATTTGGGGCACACGTCGTCGTTGCGTTCAACGTCGGGGCGATAGAGTACCGCCTCACATTTGACACATTTCTTCCACAGCCCCTCCGGAACGCTGCTGGAGCTTTTACCCCCGCTGTCGCTGCGTACGCCGGCCGGCAGGATTTTGTCTATCCAGCTCATGCTCTTCCTCGCCACCCCATAGAATGCCGCATTATAAACGGGGTGAGGCTCAACTAGTACTCCTTCGCGAAGATATTGCGTGCGAATCCGCCAGCCTAGGCAGCGCCGTCGATTCCCCCGCGGATATCACCCAGTAAACCGGCGGCGGCCGCGATGGCGGCATCCGGTGTGCCGCCCTGCTCGATAACCTGCGCCATGGCACTGACCAGTGCGCTGCCGACGACAACGCCGTCCGCGGTCTCCGCCACGGCCTTCGCTGACACCGCATCCTTGATACCGAAACCCACGGCTACCGGCAGGTCGCTGTGGCGGCGGATTGTCGCCAGCCTTGCCGCTACCTCTGTGGTGTCAAGATGCCCGGCGCCGGTCACACCCTTGAGTGAAACATAGTAGATGAAGCCACTGGCGCTGCTGGCAATACGGGCGATACGCTCTTCCGGCGTGGTCGGCGCGACCAGCAGGATGTTATCGATGCCCACCCGCTGCAACTCACTGTTGATGGCACCGACTTCCTCCGGCGGAATGTCGACCGTCAACAGCGCGTCCAGACCGGCTGCCGCCGCCGCGTCGGCAAACCGGGCAAAGCCCATGTGCATCACCGGATTGGCGTAGCCCATCAACAGCACCGGTGTGGTGGTATCGGTGGCGCGAAACTCACGCACCATGTCCAGTGCACAGGACAAGGTAGTGCCATTGGCCAGAGCGCGCTCGTGGGCGAGTTGAATCACCGGACCCTCGGCCATCGGATCGGAAAAGGGTACCCCGAGTTCCAGGATATCGGCGCCGCTCTCGACCAGTTTGTGCAGCAGCGGCACCGTGTGCGACTGGCCGGGATCTCCCGCCACCACATACGGTATCAGGGCAGTGCGGCCCTCCTCTGCCAGCTTCCGGAAACGTCCCGCAATTCGACTCACTACATGCTCTCCAAATCAGGCTGAATTAAAACTCAATACCGTCCAGCTGGGCGACGGTGTGGATATCCTTGTCACCGCGGCCTGACAGGTTGACGATGATTTTCTGTTCGGGCGTCATCTGCGCCGCGAGCTTCTCTGCATAGGCCAGCGCGTGGCTGCTCTCCAGTGCCGGCATAATGCCCTCGACCTCTGTCAGGGTATGGAATGCCCGCAGCGCTTCATCGTCATTGGCCACGACATAGTTCACCCTGCCGATGTCTTTCAGCCAGGCGTGCTCGGGGCCGACACCCGGATAGTCGAGACCGGCCGAAATGGAGTGTGTATGCATGATCTGGCCGTCGCTGTCCTGCATCAGGTATGTCAGGTTGCCGTGCAGCACACCCGGCGTGCCGGCATTCAACGGCGCCGCATGCTGGTTGGTAGACAGCCCGTGCCCTCCCGCCTCGACACCGTACATTGCGACGCCGTCATCGTTCAGGAAGGGGTGAAACAGGCCGATGGCGTTGGAGCCGCCGCCGACACAGGCGACCAGCGCATCCGGCAAGCTGCCGGTCTGCGCCAGCGATTGCTCGCGCGCCTCACGGCCGATAACGCACTGGAAATCCCGGACCAGTAACGGATAGGGGTGAGGCCCCGCCACGGTGCCGATGATGTAGAAGGTGTTATCGACATTGGTCACCCAGTCCCGCATCGCCTCGTTCATCGCATCCTTCAACGTGCGCGACCCGGACGTCACTGAGATCACCTCCGCCCCCAGCAGTTTCATCCGGTACACGTTCAGCGCCTGGCGCCGGATATCCTCCTCGCCCATGAAGACATGGCACTCCAGGCCCAGACGGGCGGCGATGGTGGCGGTGGCCACGCCGTGCTGGCCCGCACCGGTCTCCGCGATAACACGCTTCTTGCCCATGTGCTTGGCGAGCAGGGCCTG
>JAGRIE010000016.1:0-62940 GCA_020443425.1 Halioglobus sp. | reverse complement strand
CCCACGGTATTGTTCACCTTGTGTGCGCCAGTGTGGTTCAAGTCTTCTCGCTTGAGAAAAATACGCGCACCGCCGATGTTATCGGACCAGCGACGGGCCTCGTACAGCGGCGAGGGACGCCCGACATAATGCCTGAGGTCCTCATCGAGTTCCTGCTGGAACCCGGGGTCAGCCGACAGTTGCCGATAAACCGCCTCCAGCTCCGCCAGTGCTGCCATCAGCGTCTCGGAGACATATTTGCCTCCGTAATCACCAAAGCGCCCCTGTGCATCGGGCACTGTGGCAAAGAGATCTGTCTTCGTGCTAGTCGCCATGTACTACTCCGTCCAACTGTTGGTCTGCAGCTCTGACCGCTGCAACAAATCGATGTATCCTGCCCGCATCCTTGATTCCCGGGGAACGCTCGACACCGCCGCTGACATCGACTGCCGCCGGACGCAGCGTGCGGATCGCATCGCCGACATTGTCGGCATGTAACCCGCCCGCCAGTACGACGGGCAGCGCCAGATTATCGGGGGCCAGTCGCCAGTCGAACGCCTTGCCGGTGCCCCCCGGGACTCCCGCCTGGAAGCTGTCCAGCAGCACCCCGCGCGCGCCCCGGAACCTGTCGCATTCCGCAGCGATATCCAGGCCCGGTTTTACGCGCAGCGCCTTGATCCAGGGTCGTTCGAACTGCCGGCAGGTCTGAGGTGCCTCTGTGCCGTGAAACTGTATCAGGTCAATCGGTACTGCTCGGAGTATACGTTCAATACTGGCAACCGGTTCATCGACGAACAGAGCGACCACAGTGAGAAACGGCGGCAACACCGCGGTGATGGCCAGCGCCTGCTCCGGCGTCACGGCCCTGGGGCTGGCCTTGTAAAACACCAGCCCGATGGCATCCGCACCGCAGTCGGCTGCCGCCTGCGCATCCTCCGGTCGGGTGATTCCGCATATTTTGATACGCGTTGCGGCCATGTCGCCTGGATACCTGTAAAAACAAGGGCGGCATGATAGCAGATGACGCGCAACACTGTCTTTACAGGGTGCGACAGATTACGGATTTGTACCCAGCAACAACGGCCCATAGGGCGTGGCTGGCAAGTGGAAATGCGCGGGATAGCCCACATCGACCAGATACAGCCCACTGGCGGGTGCCGTTTCCGCACCCACGGTACGATCGCGCCCGGCCAGCAGTTCGGCAATCCAGCGCTGCGGCTTGCGGCCATCGCCGACGGCCAGCAGTGCACCGACAATATTCCTCACCATATGGTGCAGAAACGCGTTGGCCCTGATCTCCACGACGACCAGTTCCCCGACGCGCCGGACGTCCACCCACTGCACTTCCCGCATCGGTGTGCTGGACTGGCACGAGGCGGCGCGAAAGGCGCTGAAATCCTGTTCTCCGAGCAGTGCCTGCGCGGCCGCATGCATGGCCGGTGCATCCAGCGGACGGCGGTGCCAGGTCAGCTGCCCCTGCATCAGGGCCGGACGAATCACGGTGTTGGCTATGACATAGCGGTAACTGCGTGAGTGCGCGGAAAACCGGGCGTGGAAGTCGCCGGAAACGGGGACGGCCCAATGCACGCGGATATCGCGAGGCAGGCAGGCGTTGCTGCCGATCACCCACGCTTTACTGCTGCGCGCCACCGGACTGTCGAAATGCACCACCTGGCAGTGGGCATGGACGCCGGTATCGGTGCGGCCCGCACACTGCACACGAAAGGGGGCAGCGGCGATCTCGCACAGTGCGCGCTCGAGCTGATCCTGAACGGTGACGACACCGATATGGGGTTGTGACTGCCAGCCGTTGTAGGCGCTGCCGTCGTATTCGATGCGACAGGCTATGCGGGTACCAGCGGGGAGC
This sequence comes from Halioglobus sp., assembly GCA_020443425.1. GTDB lineage: Bacteria > Pseudomonadota > Gammaproteobacteria > Pseudomonadales > Halieaceae > Marimicrobium. Next base: position 61,094 of record JAGRIE010000016.1, on the reverse strand, counting down.
GGCTCCGGCGAAAATACGCTGTCAGTCAATGCGATCCAGCAGTGCCTGGGCCTCGGCTTGCAGCTCATCAGAGCCCTCTGCTACCACCTCTTCCAGAATCTGCCGGGCACCGTCATCATCCCCCATATCCAGATAGGCGCGGGCGAGATCCAGCTTGGTGGACAGCGCATTGCTGTCGGCGGCTATCACCAGTTCTTCGTCGTCGAACACATCGGGCGCATCGACGGCGAAGTCACTCGACAGATCGAGGTCATCGTCTTCCTCGCCAGGAACATGCTCGTCCTCGATCTCCAGGCCACTGAACACCTCCTCCAGGGTTTCGTCTGAATCCGAGAAGATATCCAGTGGGTTTGGAGGCAGCCCGGGACCGCGATCCACGGCTGACGGGGCGGGGGCGGGCTCGGGGTCAAACTGCGGCTCCTCGAGCTCACTGCTTTCGCCGCCGAGGTCCGCGATCAGCGCCTCGGCGCGGGCAATGCTCTCTGCGTCGCCGGTCTCCATGATGTGCTGCAGCTGGGCCATGGCCGCCGCCTCGTTCTCGAGCTCGGTATAGATCTCCAGCAGTTTCAAGCGGTAGACCGGGTTGCCGGGTTCGGACTCGATAGCATTGTTCAGCAGGTCTATGGCCTGCGGATGGCGGCCGTAGGCAATGTAGATATCGGCTTCGGCGAGGGCGTCTGCGGCATCGACGTCGGACGCGTATTCATCGTGCTTGCGTTCACCGTAACCCCGATTGTCCGGGGCGGCAGGCGCTTCCGCGCTTTTCGCGGCCGGCTCTTCGGCGGCGGCTTCCACTTCGAGAGTCTGGTCCTGCAGGCGCACATCGGCAAACACATCATCCACAGGAGGCGCGGGACGTTCCAGCGGCAGCTCTTCCTCGACAGCCTCGGCATTGCGGCGCCGCACCACGACGAAGGCCGCCAGTGCAAGCACCAGTGCGCCCAGCAGGTACAGCAGGTAGCTGGTCCAGTTATCGGACGTCGCAGCGTCCGGCGCCGCCGGGGCTTTCGCAGCAGCCGGGCTGGGACCGGGCTCGGGTTTCTTCGCTTCAGTGTCCTCGCCCGGCGCGCCGGCGACTGCGGCCACAGGCTCAGCGTCAGCGCCCGCTTCCACGGCTGGCTCTTCAATCGCTGTCTCCTCGACGTCGACGGCCACCGCAGCGTCGCCAGTCACCGGGGTGATCTCGGCGATTTCAGCTGGGGCCGCCACAGCTGCGGGCGCCACATCGGTCACCGCACCACCGGCGTCCTTCAGCGCGCTTTGCAAGGCAGCGATCTGGTCGTCTTTCAGGCTGACAATGCGCTGCAGCGTCTCCAGTTGCTGTTCCAGTGCCGCGAGACGCTCCAGCGTATCCGAAGACGCGGTGTCCGCAGTGACCGGCAGCGCCGATTCCCCGGCCGCGCTGGCGCCGCCCTGGCTCGCGCCTGTGCTGCCGGCACCCTGTGCTTCGCCCTCGGCGGGCGCGGCCTCTTCCGGCTCTGCAGAGATGCGCAGAGACGGCCCTGAGCTGGCATAAGCCGCCTCATCCCGGCCGTCGCGCCACGCCGCATTCTGCTCCCGCACTTCCGCCAGAGCGGAGGGCTGGTCCGCCGAGCTGATGTCCTCAGCAGTCGGCAGGTAGATGATGTAACCGGCCTTGATTCGGTTGATATTGCCGTTGATAAACGCATCGGGGTTGAGGCGCTGGATATCCAGCATTGTCTGGTGCACGGTGGCCCCCGCTGGCTTGGCCATGCTGGCGATCTGCCACAGCGTCTGGTCGCGACTGATCATATAGCGACTGCCGGGGGTCGGGGTGCTCTGTGTCGAGGCGTTGTAGGCGCGCTGCGGCATGGCGCCGGCCGGCAAGTCGGAGGCGCCAACGTTGACCCGGCGCTCGTCGTAGTTATAGGAGAACGACTCGGTTTTTTTTGGCTCCGGCGCGGGAATCCCCTCAGTCGTTGCAACGCGCTCACTGGCGGACACGACAGGTGTCGCCTGCGAAAACACCGGCGGATCGATCAGCACTGTGTACTCGCGCAGCAAGCGCCCGGAGGGCCATCGCGCCTCCACGATAAAATCCAGATAGGGTTCCAGCACGGGCTCTTCCGAGCGGATCAGTATGCGTGCTCCGCCGCGACCGTCGGACACCACCTCAAACGTGATATTGGTGAGGAAATAGGCCCGGTCCAGGCCCAGCTTGTCAAAGTCCTCGCTTGTCGCCAGTCGGACCCTGATTTCATCCTCGTGCAGGCCGTCCATGTTGAGCAGGTCAACACTGGCTCGCAGCGGTTGATTGAGGAAGGATTCAAGCTGCATTTCACCGAGGCCGAGCGCCATCAATGAACTCGCGTGGAAACACCCCAACGAGAACGCTACAGCAGCTAACTTACGAGCCATACCAGCCCCTTATTATTGTACCCGCGAATGTTAAACCGACTCCCCTGATGTCGGTCACAGCTTCCGGATGCCCCTGGTGCTGCGCCTGACAGGTCACACCCCTGCGGGTGTGACCAACGGTTCGGCACTTGCACTTCGAGTGCACGCAGGCACTTCTTGCAACCCGAATTTCGGCTCAAGTATCAGTGAATTACGTGCATTAATCAAGGTAGGTTGACACCAAGCTCTCGGCAATTTGCACACTATTGAGCGCGGCCCCCTTCCTGACATTGTCCGACACAATCCACAGGTCCAGACCCCTTGGGTGAGAGATATCCTCGCGGATTCTGCCGACGAAGACGGCGTCCTTGCCCGCGGACTCAGTGACAGCCGTCGGGTAGCCGCCATCAGCGCGCTCATCGATCACAGTGACACCGGGAGCCTGTTCCAGCAGCGCCCGCGCCTCCTCAGCCGTGATTTTATCCACCGTTTCGATATGCACGGCTTCAGAGTGCCCAAAGAACACGGGCACACGCACGCAGGTCGGGTTGACCTGGATACCGGGGTCGCCAAAGATCTTCTGCGTCTCCCAGACCATTTTCATCTCTTCCCGCGTGTAGCCGTTGTCCTGGAAGGTGTCGATATGCGGCAGTACATTGAACGCGATCTGTTTCGGATAGACCTCCGCAGTGATCTCCTGGCCATTCAACAGCTTTGCCGTCTGCCCCGCCAGTTCCTCGATTGCCTCCTTGCCAGTGCCGGAAACAGCCTGGTAGGTAGCCACATTGATACGCTCAATGCCGACCGCATCGTAAATCGGCTTCAGCGCCACCAGCATCTGGATGGTCGAGCAATTGGGATTGGCGATGATATTGCGCGTGGTATAACCCGCCAGCGCTTCCATATTCACTTCCGGCACCACCAGGGGGATGTCCTCGTCGCGACGGAAGTGTGAGGTGTTATCGATCACCACACAGCCGGCAGCGGCCGCTTTCGGTGCAAACTCCTCGGAGATGCTGCCACCGGCGGAGAACAGCCCGATCTGCGCCTTGCTGAAATCAAACTCGGCCAGATCTGTCACCCGGACAGCCTTGCCACGGAACTGTATCGTCTTGCCGGCTGAACGGCTGCTGGCCAGTGGATACAGGTTGCGCACGGGGAAATTTCGCTCCTCGAGCACACTGATCATCACCTCGCCCACGGCGCCGGTGGCACCCACTACTGCTACATCGTACTGTTTACTCATATTACCTCCTGTGCTGCACGGCTTTCGGTGCAGGCGCGTTAACTCGCATTCCCGATCACATCAAACAACCACGGTGACTGTTTGCGCCACTTCTGCTCAAATGCGGTGATGGCATCAGCGCTTTCCAGTGTCAGGGCGATATCGTCCAGGCCGTTGATCAGGCAGTGTTTGCGAAACGCATCAACCTCAAAGCCGATGGACTCCCCGGATGGGGTTTGCACGACCTGCTTGGCCAGATCGATACTCAACTCGTACCCTTCGGTGGCGTACATCTCCTGAAACAGGCGATCGACCACGGCTTCATCCAGCACAATGGGTAAAATGCCGTTCTTGAAACAGTTGTTGTAGAAGATATCGGCAAAGCTCGGCGCGATAATGCAGCGAAAGCCGTAGTCATCCAGCGCCCAGGGCGCGTGTTCACGGCTTGATCCGCAACCAAAGTTTTCACGCGCCAGCAGCACACACGCGCCCTGGTACCGCGACTGGTTCAGCGGAAAGTCCTTGTTGATCGGACGCCCACTGCAGTCCTGGCCCGGTTCGCCCTGATCGAGATAGCGCATCTCGTCAAACAGGTTGGGGCCGAAGCCGCTGCGCTTGATCGATTTCAGGAACTGCTTCGGTATGATCAGGTCGGTATCCACATTGGCCCGATCCATTGGGGCAGCGATGCCTTTTAACACAGTAAAACTTTTCATGATTCCCTACTCCTGCCAGTTCCTGACATCGACAAAATGTCCGGCCACCGCGGCGGCAGCCGCCATCGCGGGGCTCACCAGATGTGTCCGGCCGCCAAAACCCTGACGCCCTTCAAAGTTGCGATTGGACGTCGACGCACAGTGCTCCCCTGCGCCGAGCTTGTCCGAGTTCATCGCCAGGCACATGGAACAGCCCGGCTCCCGCCACTCCAGGCCCGCGTCGGTGAAGATCTTGTCCAGACCCTCGGCCTCAGCCTGCTCCTTGACCCGGCCAGAGCCCGGCACCACCAGCGCGCGTTTGACCGTCGCGGCGACTTTCCTGCCCTTCACCACGGCGGCCGCGGCACGCAAATCCTCGATCCGCGAATTGGTACAGGAGCCGATGAATATGGTATCGAGCTTGATATCCGTGATCGACATACCGGGTTTCAAACCCATGTAGTGCAGTGCGCGTTCGGTGGACTCGCGCTGCGCTGCGTTGCCCATGGCCGCCGGGTCGGGGATAACGCCATCGACCGGCAATACCATCTCCGGCGACGTACCCCAGGTGACCTGCGGCTTGATGTCCTCACCGCGCATTTCCACCACGCGATCAAAATGTGCGTCGGCGTCGCTGTGCAACTGCCGCCAGGCAGCGACCGCAGCGTCCCAATGCTCGGCTTTGGGCGCATAGGGCTTGCCTTTGACATACTCGATTGTCGTTTCATCGACAGCGATCAGGCCGGCACGCGCACCCGCCTCAATCGCCATATTGCAGATCGTCATGCGCCCTTCCATACTCAGGCCTCGCACCACCTCACCGCCGAACTCAATGGCATAACCGGTGCCGCCCGCGGTACCGATCTCACCGATAATTGCCAGCACCACATCTTTGGCAGTGACGCCGTCGGGCAGTGCACCGTCGACGCGCACCAGCATGTTTTTCATTTTTTGCTGCACCAGGCACTGTGTCGCCATCACATGCTCCACCTCTGACGTGCCGATGCCGTGGGCCAGCGCGCCGAGCGCGCCGTGAGTGGAGGTGTGCGAATCGCCGCAGACGATCGTCATACCGGGCAGGGTGACGCCCTGCTCCGGACCCACCACATGCACGATGCCCTGGCGCACATCATTGACCTGGAACTCCAGGATTTCGAAGTCGCGACAGTTGTCATCCAGGGTCTGCACCTGCAGGCGGGAGATGGGATCGAGAATGCCGGCAACGCCGCCGCTTCGCTCCACTCGCTCTGTCGGGACATTGTGATCAGGCACCGCGAAGTTGGCGTCGACACGCCAGGGCGCACGCCCGGACAGGCGCAGCCCTTCAAAGGCTTGCGGCGATGTGACTTCATGGATCAATTGGCGATCGATATAGATCAGCGCGCTGCCGTCCTCGCGCTGCTCGACGAGGTGGCTCTGCCACAGTTTGTCGTAAAGGGTTTGTCCGCTCATGGGGCACCTCTTTCATTGATGGATACTGGCACTTGGTCAGGTGCGAATTATGGGCTTGTCATTTAGATAACTCAAATTTATTATTTTCATCTTATGAATTCCTATTTGGAATACAAATAATGGACACACAGAATCTCAAGGCCTTTCTTCTGGTGGCGGAAACCGGCTCTTTCTCGCTCGCCGCCCAAAAGCTGCACCTGACCCAGCCTGCCGTCAGCAAGCGCGTGGCCCAGTTGGAGGAACAGTTGAATGTGACGCTGTTCGACAGGATCGGCAGGACAATCAATACCACCGAGGCGGGAGAGGCGCTGTTGCCACACGCACGGGCGGTGCAGGCGGAGTTGCAGGCTGCGGAGCAGTCGGTGCGCGATCTCACCGGCGAGGTGCGCGGTCGACTGCGGCTGGCCACCAGTCACCATATCGGGCTGCATCGGCTGCCGCCCGTGCTGAGCTTCTTCAGCCGCTCGTATGCCCATGTGCACCTGGATATCGACTTTATGGATTCGGAACAGGCCTATGAACTGACCCTTCGCGGCGAGGCCGAGCTGGCCGTGGTCACACTCGCCCCGACCCCGGTCAGCAACATCGTCACACATGCGATCTGGGCCGACCCGCTGGACTTCATGGTACAGAGAGAGCATGAACTGGCGCGGCAGCAAAAGATGGATCTGCGGGAGCTGAGCAAGTATCCCGCCATTCTCCCCGGCCTGAACACCTATACCGGGCAAATCGTTAAAAACCTGTTCGACCGGCGCAACCTGCCGATGCAGGTCGCCATCGCCACCAACTACCTGGAGACGATTCGCATGATGGCATCGGTCGGGCTGGGCTGGACCGTACTGCCGCGCAGTATGCTCGATGCCTCACTGGTGACACTGCCGATTCGCGACGCACAGCTGCAGCGCTCTCTCGGCGTGGTACACCACGAAAGCCGCAGCCTGTCACGGGCTGCGCGCGCCTTCATCGAGGCGCTGCAGTCTTTCAGCGATATCGGCGCGGCTTAATCCTTGTCGTTTTGGTCCTGCAGTACCCCGTCACCGCGACGACCGTCTTTCCACATGCCACTGTGATCGGGAAAATAAAACGTACCACTGAACCGCGCGACGACACCCGCGCTGTTGTAGATGCCGCCACTGCAGAAACCGAAACGCCGCTTGATGCTGACCTGCTCCACGTCCGCCTGCACCCACTGGCCGTGACGCGCGGACGAAATAAACTCCATGCTCAGGTGCACTGTGGGGCTGCCGGCCCGGACACCGCGCGCGAGGTTGACGCCGGTGGCTGCCGTGATATCCGCCAGCGTCATCAGCACACCGCCGTGGCAGATGCCCATGGTATTGCAGTGCTGCGCCTGCACTACCAGACCGAAGTGTGCCTTGTCGCCGGCAATGCGCCGGTAGGACGGCTGCAAACTGTCAGTGAACCCGAGGCCCGAAGGCAACTGCTCAAACTCTGCGGGTACATGCTCTGGTGCTTCAGGTTCACTCACGCTCTACTACTCCTCATTAAAAAATACCCATGGACAAACCGGCCGCAAAGGCCTGCCCCAGTTCTTCACTGGCCTGTTCGTGCGCGGCACACCACTCGCCGCGCAAAATCACCGGCTCCGACGCTGCGGGAAACGGGTAGCCGCACAGGATACGCTCCGCCTGACGCTGTGCGCCGCGCCCGTCATTCCCGGCACTGATTAACAGGCCGTACGGCAATACCAGCTCGCGGGCGATGGCAGGATAGAATGTCCGGTCGAGGAAGTCCTTCATGGCACCGCACAGCGCGCCGGAGTTTTCCGCCATCACCAACAACAGTCCGCCTGCCTCAGCGAGCTGCGCGGTATCCGCGTCCCATGCACGCACTGCGGTTGCCACGATATCCGGTTCCGTTTGCGCACCGCGCCAGGCCGCCCTGGCCAGTCGCGCACAGGTACCACTCTGGCTGTGGTACACAATCAACAGGGATTTCATACCCGATTCACCAGTTGCGATCAGCTGCGTTTTATTGGAACACAGCCCGACCGCAGTGTCATGTATACCGCCCGCCCGCCGGCCTGTTCATTCACTGCCACAGGTGATCTAATACGCGACCTGAAATAACAGCAAATTCACACCCGCAGGCGACAGTTTGCCAACAGGAGCATTATGGACACCGTGAACAGACAGTGGTTATTGCGCGAACGGCCCGAGGGCGTGGTCGGGCCCCAGCACTTCGAGCAGGTGCGCTCGCCGATGCCGAAACCGGACCTCGCGGCCGGCCAGGTGCTGCTGAAAACGCTGATGCTGGGCTTCGACCCCGCCATGCGCGGCTGGCTGGAAGACGCCCCCAGCTACCTGCCACCGGTGGCCATTGGCGCACCCATGCGGGCCAGCGGTGTCGGCCAGGTCATCGAATCTGACAACCCCGCCCTGCCGGTGGGGACGCTGGTACAGGGGCTGGTGAACTGGCAGGAGTACAGCATCGGCGACCCCGCCAGCCCGATTCCACCGACGCCGCTGCCGGCGGGCACACCACCGAACCTCGCACTCAGTGTCTTCGGCAGCACCAGCCTTACCGCCTACTTCGGCCTACTGGACGTCGGCCAACCGCAGGCGGGTGAAACCGTGCTGGTGTCGGGCGCCGCCGGCGCCACGGGCTCGGTCGTCGCACAGATCGCCAGGCTCAAGGGCTGCCGCGTGGTCGGACTCGCCGGTGGCGAAGAAAAATGCGAGTGGTTGCGCACGGCCTGCAAGGTCGACGCGGTAATCGATTACAAAAACGAACCCCTGCAACAGCGCATCGCCGAACTCTGCCCCGATGGCGTGAATGTATTCTTTGACAATGTCGGCGGCGAGACGCTCGAGGCCGGCATTGCCAACATGGCTGATTTCGGCCGCATAGTGCTCTGTGGCGCGATATCCGGCTACAACGATGTGACACCCAAACCGGGGCCGCGCAACCTGATGTTGCTGATCAGCCGGAGGGTGCGGATGCAGGGCTTCATCGTCATCGATTACCTCGACCGCGCTGGCGAGGCAATCGACGCCCTCACCGGCTGGGTCATGGCTGGGGAGATCGCCTGGCGAGAGGATATCCAGGAGGGATTTGACAACATCCCCAGCACCCTGCAGCGTCTGTTCATCGGCGCCAATACCGGCAAGCAGCTGCTGAAACTGGCGGACCCGGCGTAGTTATCCACAGGACATGCTGTGGATAACATTGGGGACAGTGGCGCCATTGCAACTGGCAATGCGCCCGCTGCAGCCCGGGTAAATGCCCGGTCGAGACTCAGTGAACCCTGATATATCTGTCATTTTTCAACGACTTATCGTGATTTTTCTGGTTTGATGCCAGCCTGCGCTGACATAACGCAGGGTTATCTGACTTTTGTGGATATCGTCTACTACAAAAAGTTGGCGAATACTAGCGGTATAGCCCTCTGTTTCTGCGGCTCCACCGTGACCGACCCGCCACAGGCGCGCTGCCCTGCCGGGTGCGCAACGCCACCACCGGCTACCGCTTGCCCAACTTGCGGATATTACTGGGGGAAAAGTAAGCCGGCCCCTTCATCTCGTTGACGTCATATAACATCGGTTCGCTGTCGTTGATGAGTCGCTCCGCGATATAGGCACCGGCACGCAGGTCGTGATACATCTCCACACGGCGGTCGTAGGCCTGCCCCCCATACTCATAAATGTTGCTGGTGAGCGCCACTTTCCACAGTTCCCCGCGACCGTCGTAGTTTTCGGTAATGGCGGTCAGGCCGGTGTCCTCGTCGATATACAGGCGGCGTTTGCCATAGATATGCCGCTCGCCCGGTTTCAACGTCGCCTCGGCTATCCACACGCGCTTCAGTTCATAGCGCATGAAATCCGGGTTGATATGGTATTGGGTCAGCAACTCGTCGTAATCGACATCCGGATCGTCCAGGTCATAGTTGTGATAGGGAATGAAGATCTCCTTGCGACCGAGCAACTCCCAGTCAAATCGCTCCATCGAGCCATTGAAACCGCGCACTTCGTCGACGGTCTTCAGACCGCCCGGGCCGTCCGGCGTATCGAAACCGACGGTGGGCGCGCGCCGCACGCGCCGCGAGCCCGGCAGGTAGCGCCACACCTCGCGGTCGGTCTGCGAGTAGTCGAAGGGCTCCAGCACCGCCGTAATCAGCCCCTTGTCGCGCGCGGGTTGGGTCACATACGTCATGATATAGCCCGCATACTCACCGAGCTTGGGGTACTCATACTCGGCGCTGACAGGGTTGTTGCGACTGGCGTAGGGGGACTCCTGCAGGAATTGTGTCGTGCGCACCGACCGGGTACCGTTCGGGAACACGGCGATATCGCTGTACTCGCCGTCTACCACTTCATAGGCGCCGGTGGTGCGGGTGAACCATACCGCCTCGGGACCGGTGGCGGGCACCGGGAAAGTGGCGCCCCCCACAAAACCGGTAATGCCCTCATTGTCATTGATCAGTTCACTGTGCTCAGCGTTGTAGCGCACTTTCTCGTAGTACCTGGGGTAGTAGGCAAACTCGCGGTGCCCCGGATACACCGGCATACGGAAGGTCTCTGGATAGGTTTCAAACATCGCAATCTGTCCCGGGCTGAGACGGTCGCGGTACTGCTCCAGGTTTTCACTGGTGATCACAAACAGCGGCTTTTCGTCCGGCCAGGGGTTGGGGTAGCGCGTACCGGGGCCCTCCCAGGACACACCGGGCGGCAGGCCCACGATATCGCCCGTCCACTGCGGGATCAGGCCGTCCTCCGTTCCGGCTTTGATCGCCCCCATCGGGGTCAGGTCCTTGCCGAGGCGGGCCACATCCTCATTCGACATTTTGGCCGTTGCGCCAGCGGCGAAAACCGTGACCGCCAGGGCGATTGCTGTGCTCGTGGTGATACGCATATTATTCATCCTCAGACAGGGCTCAGAAGCTGTATGACATAGTGAAAGAGATATTGTCGCGGTCGTTGATATAGGTGTTTTCACCGCCGTCAAAAAAGTTGGTGTAGCCAAACGATGTGATGAAATTATTCAGGTAGATGAACTGGAAGGTGATATTGACCGCAGAAGAGTCCTCCACCATCTCACTCTCAAGAATATTGCCATCGAGGCCGCGCCGGAGAAAGATCGGCACTTTCAGGTCCAGCCCCTGCATCAGGTTGAGATAGGCTGGTTCAAAGCGCAGGTTGATCACCGTACCGTGATCATCGTAGAGCAGTTCAGCGCTGTCCTGCGAGGTCACATAGGCGCCAGACAACTCAAACACCAGGCTGGCGTCATCCCAGAGCCGGGTGGGCTCAAACACATAGGAGCCGCCGAGTTGGTAGGACGCCAGGTTTCCTTCCACCGGGTCGCCGCTGGCGAGCACCACCGGCACATCGGTCTTGTACGACACTTCCCCCTGGACATTGGTGTCTCCCAACACCGTGGTGAAACTCGCCGCGTAACCCTGGATGTCCTCGAAGTACCTGACAGTGTAGGACTCCGGCAGGCCGCCACCGGCCGGAAAATTGACCTGGTAGGCGGGCGCCTTGCTGTGGGCCTTGATGTAATACAGCCCTATATCGGTATCGCCGAGCACGATCCAGTGCAGGGCGGCGCCCCACTGCCCGCTGTCGGACGCAGCCTCATCAGCAGTTCTGGGAATGGCGCTGATGTTGTCCGGACCGACCGGAACCAGGAAGTTGACAGCACCCGGCCCGAGGAAGTCGCGGTCACTGAAGTAACTGCCGACGCCGTTGAGCTCGGTCTTTTTCCATTCGTACTGGTAATAGGCTTCGAAGGTGAGGTCTTCCACCACGTCCACCTGGCCGTAGAGCGCGCCTGTCGGCAACAGGATTTCCTTCACCTCCACGCCCGGAGTGTTGCGCGCGATCAGGTCGGCGCGGTTCTGCAGGCCGTTGATCCCGGCCGTGAATGTCGCCTCCCCCCAGTTGATCACCTGGCTGCCCAGCCGGATGTTGAGCAGCCGGTCACCCGGTAGCGAACGGCTGCCGTAGAGGAAGTAATCGAGCATCTCGAGACGGTCGCGGTGCTCCTTGACAGTGCCGGGCGGGAACTCCCGAAAATCCGCGTCGCCGTTGGGAAACGCTTTGCTGTTATTGTAGGTGAGGTAGTCTTCCTCGCTCTGCTGCGTGTTCTGGTCGTACACATCGTCGTAGTAGCCGCGGGCACGGGTGAACAGGCCGAAATCGCCGCGGTTGATATCGACCTCTGTCACAAAGGACGCCTTGTTCTGCGTCGCGCTGCCCCGCTTGAAGTTATTGTCCCCGTCATTGGCATTGATCAGCACCGCATAGGCGCGACTGTCGGCCTCTATGTCACCGGTATTGCGGTAGCGAAACTGATCGCTGTCAGGCTTGGCAACACGGAATTGCGCGGTGTAGGCGACGTTCGTATCCCAGTCAACAGTCCATTCATCGTCCTCCCCGAAGTCGAAGGACAAGGCCTGCACGGGAGTGGCGTCAATGAGCAGTGCAGCGGCAACGAAGAAACTTGCGCTGAGTATGCCTGGCTTTCCGTGTTGTATGTCCATAGCGCTACCTGTTGTTGTCAGTGAACAGAAACATGCTGTCCGCGGGGCACTTCATCCGGCGGAGTAACCCGTAGAGATCGTATCCGGGGCGCCCCGGTCCCGTCCGGGCCGGCCCAGGAAGCAGGCCAGCGCGGGCAGCAGCCACAGCGCTCCCACCATGTTCCAGACGAACATGAACGTCAGCAGGATGCCCATATCGGCCTGGAACTTGATCGGCGACCAGATCCATGTACCCACCCCCACCGCGAGCATGGTCGCGGTCAGGCTGACGGCCTCACCGGTGGTTGTGAGCGTGTTGTAATACGCCTGTTGCACCGACATCCCACGGCGCAGGAAGGACGTCATCCTGCTGTAGATGTATATGCCGTAGTCAACGCCGACCCCCACCCCCAGTGCAATCACTGGCAGGGTGGCGACTTTGACGCCGATGCCGAGATACGCCATCAGCGCCTCGGCGAGAAACGATGTCAGCGCCAGTGGCACCATAATGCAGACAACCGCGCGCCAGGACGCGAAGCTGATAAACACCAGCACGCCGACCACACCGTAGATCAGCATCAGCATGCGGGTCTGCGCCACAGCGATCTCCTGATTGGTCGCCACCTCGATTCCGGCGTTGCCAGCCGCCAGCGCGAAGCGTATGTCGTCGCGCTGGTGCTGGGCGGAAAACTGCTGCGCAGCGTCGACCACGCGCTGCAGGGTCTCCGCCTTGTGATCGCTGAGGAACAGCACGACGGGCAGCAGGCTGCAGCGGGTATTCATCAGCGCGGCGGGCATTGGATCAAAGGTGGAGCCGAGCAGGCGCTGGTTGCGGCTGATCGTGGCCCATTTCAGATTGCCCTCGTTGTAGCCTGCCGCGACCAGTTTGGAGACCTCGGAGGCCGCAACAGCGGAATTGACACCGGGCACGTTTTGCATGTGCCAGACGAAGCGATCAACCAACTCTACATTTTTGTACTGCGCACAGGCCTCCTCCGCGGTTTCCACCATCACAATGAAAATATCGCTGCTGGTGGCATAGTTGTCGGTGATGAACGCGTTGTCGAGGTTGTAGCGCGAATCGGTATGCAATTCCGGCGCGCCCTGGTCCAGGTCGCCGATCTGCAAATTCTGGCGCCCGTAAAAGCCGATGCCGAAACCGATGGCGGCCACGATGATCGACACCCAGGCAACACGCGGATTGGCAAAATTGGACAGCAGCTTCCACACCGTGCCGCGGGTCGAATCCTGCCGGTTCCCACTGTGGTAACGCAGCGTCTTTTTCGTGATGCCGAGGTACGACATCAGAACAGGAAGCAGGACCAGGTTGGTAAGGATAACAACGCCCACCCCGACACTGGCGGCGATACCGAGGTCCTTTATCACTTCAATCGGGATCATCAGCATGGTGAGGAAGCCTATCGCATCGGTCACCAGCGCCGTCATCCCCGGCACATAGAGCGACCTGAATGCGAGCCTTGAACTGGTGAGACGGTCGTTGCCGGCGAGGCTCTCCCCGAGTATCGCGTTGACCAGTTGTACGCCGTGACTGACGCCGATCGCGAAAATCAGGAAGGGAATCAGGATCGAGTACGCGTTGAGCCCGTAGCCCATGGTGGTGAGCAGGCCGAGCTGCCAGATCACCGCCGTCACCGAACACAGCAGTGGCGACAGCGTACCGCGCAGGCTGCGGGTGTAGAGAAACAGCAGCACAGACGTGATTACCAGCGTGATGACAGCGAACAGCAGAATCGCGGTAATACCATCGAGCAGGTCGCCAATCATCTTGGCGAAGCCGATGATATGTATCCTCACGGTGGGCTCTCCGCTGCTGTCGGCCGACAGCTGTTCGTACTTGTCACGCACATTGGTTTCCAGTGCTTTTGACAGGGCCCAGTAATCCAGCGGCTCACCCGATGTCGGGTCGATATCGATCAGGGGTGCCTGGACGATACTCGAGCGGTAATCATCCGCCACCAGCCGCCCGACTTCACCGGAACGCAGGATGTTTTGGCGCAGTTTCTGCATCGCCTGCTCAGAGCCGTCGTAGTCGGAGTCGATGACCTTGTCGCCCTCGAAACCCTTTTCGGTCACTTCAATCCAGCGGACATTCGGCGTCCACAGCGAGCGCATGCGGTTGCGATCGACACCCGGCAGGTAGAACACCTCGTCGTTCACCTGCTGCAACAGATCCAGGTACTGCCGATCAAAAATATCACCGCTGGTGTTTTCCACCGCCACCTGTATCGTGGTGCCGGCCGCGCCGAGATCAGACATGTGTTTCATGAATGACTGGATGAAGGGATGCTCCATGGGGATCATCTTCTCGAAGCTGGCATCCGGTCTCAGTTTGGTGACCTGGTAGGCAAAAAATACCGTCGCCAGCAGAAAGACGATCAGCAGCAGCGGCCTGTACGCGAAAATGAATCGCTCCAGCAATGGCTCTTCCTCACCGTACTGCCAGGTGTGAAGTTGATCGCCGCCCTGCCCGCTCGCATCACTCATGGACAATCCCGCCATGGCCTGTCTTCACGCCGCCCTGCCCCACCAGTATCAGTTCGCCACCCCGGGCAATGCCTGAACTGAGGGCGAGATGGTCCCGCAACGAGAGCTTCCGGAAGCCCTGCCCGCCGTCGGTACTGTGCAGGACAGTGCCATCCCCACCGACCACCACTATGCCGTCGGCCGACCAGTTGCCGCCCGCCAGGGTATTGCTGTTGCCGGTAGCGACGGCTGCCCAGGTGTCGCCGAAATCGGTGGAGCGGTAGAGATTGCCACGCAGCCCGAACACCAGCAGCGCGTCGTAGTGAGGGTCATACACAGCGCCGAACCAGCTGCCGTCGTAAAACGGCTGCAGCGGCTCCCAACTGTGCCCGCTGTCCAGTGATCGGAACATGAGCCCGCCTTCACCGACGATAAATACCCGCCCCCTGCCGTCACCCGTTACCGCGTTCAAATGCAGTTCGTCGGGATTATCCAGCTCGCTGTCCCGGCTGACCCAGTGGCGCCCGCCATCCGCAGTGGCGATGAAGGTACCGAAGGCACCAACCGCCCAGCCCAGGCTGCTATCCTGGAACCAGACATCCAGTAGTGGCGAGGTGAACACCGGCTCCTCCAGCGTCAACTCAGCGTCTTCAAGATCGAATTGAGCCTCCTCCAGATCCGCTTCGATCGCCGCCCTGTCCGCCTCATCCGCTGACGCCAGCTGCAGCTCCAATTCCTCCACCCGCTGGTGGGCATTTTCACGCTGCTCCAGGTTGAGCTGGTGTTGCATCGCCAGCCCATCGCGCTGCACCCGCCAGTTCTGCCCTCCGTCGGCACTGACCAGCACCAGGCCATCGTGACCGACGCCCCAGCCCTTGCGGGCATCGACGAAATGGACCGCTGTCAGCATACGGGCTGTCGGCACCAGCGCCTGCTCCCAGTGGTCACCGTTGTCATCGGAATACAGGACAATGCCGTGCTCACCGGCGACAACCAGCCGTGGCCCGGCGGTGGCGACATCCAGCAGCAGCGCTTTGTGCGCCAGCGGCATGATCGGTGCTGCCGCCTGCGCATGCACGGGTGCCGTTGGCGGGAGAGTGGCGATCAGTAATGCCAGCAGCGCAACCACTGGGTAGTTCGGGAACATAGCAAAGCACACCTTGTTATAGATTACGTGTGTATGCTGCTCATTATGTCCCCGGCGAAACACGCCAGACATGACTCGTGTCAATTTTTCAGCGGATTGTCAAAACCCGCCGGGGCCCACCCCTACGCTTTGTGCCGGATTGCCCAGCAGCAGTGAATTTTACGGTTGCGCTGAAAATCGGGGGGCAGCGTCGATGCAGTGATGTCCTCGCACTGGAACTCGTCGCGCAGCGACGGGTCCAGCGTGAAACCGCGACGGTTATTGGAGAAATACAACAGGCCCTGCTTGCGCAAAACCGCCATTGTCCTGCGTACCAGCTCACCGTGATCGCGCTGCACATCAAAGCTGTCTGACATCGCCTTGGAGTTGGAAAACGATGGCGGGTCCAGCAGGATCAGGTCGTAACGGGTGCGCGCCCTGCCCAGCCAGGACTGGCAGTCCTCGCGAATCACGGTATGGCGACCCGACTGGAGGTCGTTCAGCGCGAGGTTGTCATTCAACCAGCCCAGGTAGGTGTTGGACAGGTCGACACTGGTGGTGGAGTGGGCCCCGCCCAGTGCGGCGTGCACGGTGGCGGCACCCGTATAGCAGAACAGGTTGAGGAAATCCCTGCCCTTTGCCTCGCGGGCAATTCTCAGGCGCAGTGGCCGGTGATCGAGAAAAAGACCGGTATCGAGATAGTCGTTCAGGTTGACCAGCAACCTTGCCTCACCCTCGCGCACGGTCAGCATCTCGCCGCGATTGTCCTGCCGCTTGTATTGCTCCTTGCCGCGCTGGCGACTGCGCTGTTTGTAGACAATACGGTCCGCGGCCACGCCCAGCGCGGCTGGCAGAGCTGACCGCACTTCATCCAGCCTGTGCTGCGCCACTTCCGGCGAAATCGACTTGGGCGCCTGGTATTCGGCCACATGCACATACTCGCCGTAGATATCGACGGCCACCGAGTACTCCGGCATATCGGCATCGTACAACCGATAGCACTGGACCTGCTCACGTTTCACCCAGGACGCCAGGCGTTTGCGATTCTTCACGATGCGATTGGCAAACATGGTGGCCCCTTCAGACAGCTCCACCCTGGCGGCAGCCGGCGCTTTGGCGGCATCGCGCAGCGTGTTGTCGGTCAGGTCGAACAGCAACAGGCTGGTGGCGAGTTTGCCATTGAACAGCGCATAGCGCTTGTGACTGCGCAGGCCCGTGGCTTTGCCCAGCTCCAGATCCGAAGTCAGTATCGCAGCGTGCCAACCCGGAAACTCACGGCTCATCGCCTCACCCAACTGGCGGTAGAGGCCCACCAGGCTCTCCTTCTCACCGATACGCTCGCCGTAGGGCGGATTGCAGACCAGCAGGCCAAACGGCAGCGGGCGGTGATCGGGCTTTTGCAAGCCGGAGACCGGTTTACAGCTCACCCGCACGACTTTCTCCAGCCCGATACGGGCGATATTGTCCTGCGCGCGGCGGATCACAGCCGGATCCCAGTCATAGCCCCTTATCTCCGGCAGCTGCGCCGCCCTGCCGCGCTCGGCCCGGCTGCGCGCATCGCTGACGATAGCCTGCCATTGCGCGGCGTCGTGAATCAACAGGTGTTCGAATCCGAAGCGCTTGCGCTGCAGCCCCGGCGCGATATCTGCCGCCATCATCGCCCCCTCCAGCAGCAGCGTGGCAGAGCCGCAAAGCGGGTCGATCAGTGCGCCGCCGCGCGCGGCAACACCCGGCCAGTCCGCGCGCAACAACACGGCTGCTGCGAGATTTTCCTTCAGCGGGGCAGCGCCGGCCTGCAGCCGGTAACCGCGCTGGTGCAGGCTGCCGCCGGAGAGGTCGACCGACAGGTGGGCACGATCACGCACGAGACGGACATTCAGTCGCACATCGGGATTGCCACGGTCCACCGAGGGCCGCGCCGCCGCAGCACTGACGAACCAGTCGACAATCGCATCCTTGCTGCGCTGTGCGCCAAACTGGGTGTTGCGGATGCCACGGTTCTCGCCGGAGAAGTCAATCGCGATGGTTTTGTCGGGCGTGAACAGCCGGCCCCAGTCGATGTCCTTCATATTGCGATAGAGGGTATCGCCATCCACCGCATCAAACTGCGCCAGCGGCCACAACACCCGGTTGGCGAGGCGCGACCACAGGCAGGCGCGGTAAGCCAGGGCGCGAGGTCCGGTAAAATGCACGCCCGCCACAGTCTCCCGCGTGGTGTCGGCGCCGAGCGAGCCGAGTTCAGCCGCCAGCAGTGATTCAACGCCCTTGGGGCAGGTGGCAAACCAGGCGTCTGTGTCTGTTGTCATCAGGGGCGAGCCTTACATTCTGTTCAGGACGGGGTAGGAGGAGAAAGCAGGTGACTATAACCGCGCGCTGGCAGGGAGGCGAGAGCCCCCGGTACTAATCTGCGCTTTTGGCTGGCGTACGCCGGGTTGAGGCCTTTTTGCGCGACGTCTTGGGTCGGGCCTTGGGCTTGGGTTTGGGCTTGTCACTGGCACTCGCACTGGCGCTTGATTTCCTGCGGGTGGCATTGGCCTCCTTCTCTTTGCGCATAACGTCCAGCACCAGATTGCTGGAACTTCCCATGTAGTGAATATAGCGATCGTACTCGTCATCGGAGAGTCGTCGCAGCGCATCGTGCTGCCGCATCAGGTTCACAAACCGACGCTCCCGCTCATACTGCTTGGGCAGCGCCAGCACACCCCACTGCTCCAGCGCTTTCTCCAGCGCCGGATTGTAGGTTCGCATGAACTTGATCAGGAACGGTATGGGGTCGTGCCGCGCCAGCAGCGCCGCACTGCGCAGCATCAACTCCAGCGGCATGATGGTCTCGCCGCTCTCGATATCTTCAAGCATTGCGCGGTCAGACAGGCCGAGGCTCTCCGCCAGGTCCTTCAGCGACATGCCCGCCGTCTCACGCGCATCGCGCAGGAAGCGACCGGCTTCGGCCATCGCCTCAAGGCGCTCGGGCTCCAGTTTATTGAGCAGCGCGTTCCGCAGCCAGCTCTCCCCGAACATCGCCGTCAGGGTCGCCGTGTTGCGCGCGAAATCAAAAGTACCGCCAGCCACCTGTTCCGTCAGTTTGCGCAGGGAGTACAGAATCGATTCGTTGTCTTTGTCTTTGCTGGCCATAGGCACAGCATAGCAGAATTCAGGCCGCTGGCGGCAAGCCTGTCTCAAGCGCAAAAATGCACTGCAGTATTGCTCGCCACTCCGAGTACTGGCTGTCCAGGCTGCCTGTCAGCTTGAATACGGTGCCGCTGACCTCCATCACCGTGGGGGCCACCTCGTTGTTGAAACCCAGGGCCAGTTCGTCGAGATCCTGCTCGTGGATTTTCGACCACTTGTACGCGTTGTAGGTCTGCTCCAGGGCGACGAAGGAACCGCGCCGGCCCTGGCTGTCCCTGCTGCTGACCCGCGCCTGGTACTCGTCCCGGTACTCGGCCTGTTCTGCGCCGTACTGGCGCCAGAGATTGTAGGTCGGCGCCATCTGTTCGGCGAGATTCGCGTACTGCTCGTCCACGGTATCGATGAACAGGTATTCCTGGTTGCGGATTCGAATCACGCGAGCCAGCATCGGGTCGTCCTCGGCGGGCAACCGCACCAATGTGTACCGGCCTTCCGAAGTCGTCGCCAGGTAGTCGCCGAACACCTGCGGTGCGAGCGACGCGGCGTAGCGCATCAGCGCAATCTGCCGCAGGTCTGCCAGCTGGCCTGCGCTCATCTGCCGGCGCACGGCCAACAGGTCCGCCGCTATCTGCCGGTACACCTGCATAAACGGGTCGCCGGGGACTTTCACCGGATAATCGGCGGGTGTCGTAGTCCCGGTGTAGACCCGGTCCAGCCACTGTGCGCCCGCTGCGTCGCGCGCCTCGATATGCAGTTCCAGCCGCTGTCCATCGGAGTGCTGTATGGTGCCGGTCACCAGTAACTCGGAGGAGTCCAGCGGTTCCGGCAATACCCGCACCACCCCCCAGTCACCGGAGTTGACCAGGATCTCGCGCAGCATCACCGGCATGTACTTGGCTTCAGCTTTGCGAATCTCGGGAAAGATACCCAGCTTGCTGTGCGTGGATTCATCGGCCGGGATTCCGGCATCGAATATGACCAGGCCGACGTCGACGAATTCCTCCTCACCGGCTGCAGACACCGGCAGTGCCGGCAGCGCCAGACAGGCGACAGCGACCGCCAGCAGCAGCGCGGCGGGGATACGGCACAGCAGCGCTATTGTTTTTCGGTGGTACATACCGTGCCTCTGGTCAACGTCACTTCACATTTATACCCGCTCTCGCCCGGTTCGAACCGGTTGTAGACCCGGTTCAGCAGGAACGGAAAGGAGACCTGGTCGGTGACCACCGTAGTGGCGATATTGAGTTTCTGGCCGGCGGCTCCCATAGTCATCACATGCTGGATACTGAGACCGTCCGGCAGCAACAGCTTGAACACCAACTGGTGACCGTTCCAGCCGCAGATCTCCGTCCCGAACGGTGTCTCGACACGGCGCAACTCCCCGGGGTAGAACTCACAGGTCAGGTCGAAATCGCCTTCGCGCTTGACGCGGATTTTGTGGGTATCCTGGGTGATCTCCAGCAGCGGGGCCTGTGTGATCAAATCAGCCATGCGCACCAGGCCCAGTATTGAGGACCCGCTGTTTCCACCCGAACCGCCGATGACCATGCCGCCGCCAAACGAGCCCTGCTGCATGCCCTGTTGGGCGCGCCGCTGCGCCTCCCGATTCAACTCCCGCACCATAGAGTCGAGCTTCTGTTGGGTATTATCGCTCTGCCCGTAGTCCATCTCCCAGGAGCCACTGAAATTAACGGCCTGCACATTGTCACCCTTCAACACCGCGCGTTTTGGCGCCGGACTGCTGCAGGCACACAACAACACGCTGAGCGTCAGCAGCGTGGCGACAACAATGGACGGGGATCGATGGAGGCTAGGCATATAAGCCGGGAGTTTACCCCAAGGCAATCCCCGTCGGCGAGTACCGGGCGAAAATATACGCCGCAGGCGGCGAGCGCAGGGACGCGCGCCAGTCGGCGCTATCTCAGGGCGGAACAGTACAGAATGCTGAACACCCGAAAAAACGAAGTGGGCTAATATAGGCCCCGGCAAACTCTATTCATCCATAAAAGAGGAACTGGCAGCGATGGCGTCCAATATGAAAATCGGTGTGTGCCTGCCCTATATGAAAGCCGGGCTCAGCCGCGAGGACTACCTGGCCTGGTTCAAGGCCATCGATGACGGCCCCTTTCACGCCCTGTCGTGCGGCGAGCGCATCCACGGTCCGACCTATGATATGCGCGTGGTGCTGGCCGCCGCGGCGATGGCAACCTCACGCGTTGAGATCACGGCGACGCTGTATGTCCTGCCGATGCACAGCGCCACCCGGGTCGCGAAGGAAGTGGCGACGATGGATATCCTCTCCGGGGGCAGGGTGAACACTGTCGCCCTCGGCTACGGTGGCCGTCCCAAGGATTACGAGGCCGTGGGCGCTCGCTTCGAGGGTCGCTACGGCAGGCTGGACCGGCAGGTTGAAGAGATGCGCAAGGTCTGGCGCGGTGAAGAGATTGTGGCCGGCGGCGGCCAGATCGGCCCGGCGATGGACAGGCCCGGCGGCCCGCGCCTGCTGGCCGGGGCCATGGGCCCGAAAAGTATCGAGCGCTGCGCAAAGTGGGCGGATGGACTCTACGCCTGGTCCGGCAATGGCGAGGAGACGGAACTGAGCCGTACCTTCGCGATGGCAGAGGCGGCATGGGAACGTGCGGGGCGTGAACAGGCGCCCTACCGCATGGGTGGCTTCTGGTACACACTGGCGGATGGCGGCCAACAGAAACTGTACGACTACGTCTATGAGTACCTCGCAATCGCCGGTGCCGACATCGCCACCATGATGGCGGAATCCGTGCACAGAAGTTCGACTGACAGCGTCAGGGAGGCACTGGACAATGCCGAGGCTGCCGGTTGCGAGGAACTGTTCATGGTACCTGCAACGGCGGAACTGTCCGAAATCGAGCGCCTCAGCGAGTTGCTCGCCAAGCGCTAGGCAGCCCCCGCCAGGCGCGCCCGCCAGCACCCGGGGCACCGCGGATTCCGTGCCGCAGTGCCCAATCCCCGCGATTCGCACTCCCACTGAACGCGGCACAAGGCTATACTCGCAGGCTCAATCACTGAAGATTCGGGCACCAATCCATGGCAAAACGCGTATACCTGTTCGACGAAGGCAGCAAAGACGACCGGGACCTGCTGGGCGGCAAGGGGGCAAACCTGTGTGAAATGACCAGTCTGGGACTGCCTGTCCCCTACGGATTCATCATCACCACCGCCACCTGTCGCGAGTATTTCCTGGCCGGGAACAAATTGCCCTCACTGCTGGAGCAGGAGTACCGCGTAGCGCTGGACCTGGTCGAAAAAAAGATGGGCGCCCGCTTCGGCGACCCTGAGAATCCACTGCTGTTTTCCGTGCGCTCTGGCGCGCCGGTCTCCATGCCGGGCATGATGAATACGATTCTCAACCTCGGCCTCAACGATGAGATCACCGAGGGCCTCGCTGCCAGGACCGGCAATCCGCGTTTTGCCTATGACTCCTACCGCCGCTTCATCCAGATGTTTGCCGATGTGGTCCTGGATGTGGATGGCAGCAAGTTTGAAGAGGTATTGGAGCGCTACAAACACAGCAATAACAAGCCGCAGGATGTCGACATGACCGCCGACGACTGGCGCGAGATAGTCGCTATCTACAAAACGCTGGTGAAAATGCCCGAGGACCCGTTCGTGCAGCTGAAAATGGCCGTGGAAGCGGTGTTCCGGTCCTGGCACACCCCGCGCGCGATCGTGTATCGCGAAATGAACAACATCGACGACAGTCTCGGTACCGCAGTCGGTGTGCAGGCGATGGTATTCGGCAATTTTGGAGATGAATCCGGCTCCGGTGTGGCCTTCACCCGCAACCCCGCTACCGGCGAACACCAGTTTTTTGGTGAGTACCTCTTCAATGCCGCGGGCGAGGATGTCGTCGCCGGTATACGCACGCCCCTGCCCGTCTCGGCACTGAAGGAGCGAATGCCCGCCGTCTACAACGAGTTATACGAAACGCAGGCGCTGCTGGAAAAACACTACCGGGATATGCAGGACATTGAATTCACGGTACAGGACGGCAAGTTCTATATGCTGCAGACCCGCAGTGGCAAGCGCACGGGCCGGGCCTCCATCAAAATCGCGGTGGATATGGTCAAGGAGGGCCTGATCACCGAGCGCGAAGCCCTGATGCGCGTTTCGCCGGAACACGTAGAGGCCTTTTTGCACCCCATGGTCGACCCGACCGCAAAACAGGACATCATTGCCACCGGATTGCCGGCCAGCCCCGGTGGCGCCACCGGTAAAGCCGTATTCTCAGCCGAGGAGGCAGAGTCCGAGAGCAGCGCGGGACACAGCGTCATACTGCTGCGCCGCGAGACGACGCCAGAGGATATCCACGGCATGCGCGTCGCCGCTGGCGTACTCACTGAATTGGGGGGAATGACGTCCCACGCTGCCGTGGTCGCCCGCGGCATGGGCGTCTGTGCGATCACCGGCTGTGGTGCCCTGAGCATCGACACCGCGCAGGGAACTGCGACCACAGCAGAGGGCGTGACAGTGCGCCGCGGTGACATTATCACGCTGGACGGCACGTCCGGCGAAGTGATGCTGGGCGATATCGCCAAGATTGAAGCGAGCTCCAGCGAGGACTTCCAGGAACTGCTGGGCTGGGCGGATAAACACCGGCGCCTGCGCGTGCGTGCAAACGCGGAGACACCCGAAGACGCCGCCAAGGCGCGTGAACTCGGCGCCGAGGGTATCGGCCTGTGTCGCACAGAACATATGTTCTTCGCCGCTGAACGCATCGGCGTGATGCGCGCGATGATCCTGTCGGAGACAGACGAGGAGCGGCAGACTTTCCTCGACCAGCTACAGGTGTTCCAGCATGAGGATATTCTGGAGCTGTTCAAGGTGATGGACGGGCTGCCGGTGACCATCCGCCTGCTGGACCCGCCGCTGCACGAGTTCCTGCCACAAAGTGGCGACGATATTGAAGCGCTGGCCGCGCAGATCGGCAAGCCGGTAAAACAGATTCGTGAGATCGCCCATCGGCTGTCCGAGGTCAACCCCATGCTGGGCTTCCGCGGCTGCCGACTCTCGGTGGTGTACCCGAAAATTACCGAGATGCAGGTCAAGGCGATTATCAGTGCCGCGGCCGAGGCGATGGATGCGGGCTACCGGCCACTGCCTGAAATCATGATTCCGCTGGTGATCAATGTGCGGGAAATCCGCCTGATCACCGAGATTATCGACAAATGTATCCGCGAGCTGGCCACCATCCGTCCGCTGTCCATCCGCTACAAGATCGGCACCATGATGGAGACACCGCGCGCCACACTGGGCGCTGATCGCCTCGCGCCGGAAGTCGAGTTTATGAGCTTCGGCACCAATGACCTCACACAGATGACCTACGGTTTCTCGCGCGATGACGCCGGCAAGTTCATACCGAAATACCTGAAGGAAAAGCTGATCGACGTCGACCCCTTTGTGTCGCTGGACCAACGCGCGGTGGGCAGGCTGATGGAGATCGCGATCACCGAGAGCCGCGGCAAGAAAAAAGGCATCAAATACGGGATCTGCGGCGAACACGGTGGCGATCCCCGCTCCATCCAGTTCTGCCACGACATCGGCCTGGACTATGTGTCCTGCAGCCCGTTCCGGGTCCCGATAGCGCGTATCGCCGCGGCGCAGGCCGCCGTGGGCGACGAAAAAAGCTAGCTCAGTGCCCTGGGCCCGGCGCCGGGGGCGGCGGCGGGTTGCGCAGCAGCAGCGCTGCGGGAATCGCCACCAGCGCCATCAGCAGGATTAACTGGAAGTCATCGGCATAGGCCAGTTGCAGCGCCTGCCGGTTCACCTCCCCCTCCAGCAGGGCCAGCCCGCGCACGCTGTGTATATCCCAGATCTGTGCCGTTGCGGCGTTCTGCAGCAGCGGGTTGAACACCGTAATATGTTCAGTGAGTAACGCGTGCTCGCGCTGCAGGTGGCTGGCCAACTGGGCCATCACGATTGAGATACCGAGACTGCTGCCTATCGTTCTCACAAGACCGTATATCGCGGTCGCCTCAGTGCGCAGCGACGGCGCGAGTGTGGCAAATGCCAGGGTACTGAGCGGCACAAATATCAAACCCAGCCCGAAGCCCTGGAAGAACCCCGTCCAGGCAATCATCGATTGCGTGACATCGACTGTGAACTGCGTCATCTGCGCCATGGAGATGACAATCATCATCAGGCCCGCAACAATCAGCAGGCGCGGCGACACCAGGCCGCGCTCCATTATCCAGCTGCACACCAGCATCGCCAGCATGGTGCCGCCACCGCGTGGGGCCAGCACCAGGCCCGCCTCAAACACCGGATACCCCAGCAGTGTTTGCAGATAGGGCGGGAAAAGCGCCATGGTCGCCAGCATGATGACACCGAGCAGGAACATAAACACCAGGCCCAGCGCAAAATTCAGGTCCCTGAATAACTGCGGATTCACATAGGGATGCCTGTGCGTGAACATATGAACGACGAAAAGATACAGCGCCAGCAGCGCCAGTATGAACTCGACAACAATTTCTGCAGAGTCAAACCAGTATTTCGAGTGCCCCCTGTCCAGTAGCAGTTGCAGGCTGACAATGGCCACACTGAGCAGGAAAAAGCCGAACAGGTCGAAGGGACGCTCGCGATCCAGCGGCGACTCCCTGGCCAGCGCGATCACACCCAGCAGGGACAGGATACCGAACGGTACATTGATATAGAACACCCAGCGCCAGCTGTAATACTCCGTCAACCAACCGCCCACAGTGGGGCCGAGTATCGGCGCCAACATCACGCCCACCCCCCAGATGCTCATGGCCCTGCCGTGTTTTTCCACCGGGAATGCATCCAGCAGCAGCGCCTGGGAGATCGGCACCAGGCTGGCGCCGAACACGCCCTGCAGTATCCGGAAGACGATGATCTCCTGCAGCGAGAAGGCGGCGCCACAGGCCATCGAGGCCAGTGTGAATCCCGATACCGAGATTACCAGCAGCCGCTTGCGGCCGATCCGACCCGCCAGCCAACCGGTGAGGGGCATCGCGATGGCCGTGGCCATGATGTAGGACGTGAGCACCCAGGAAATCTTGTCCTGGCTGGCGGACATACTGCCCTGCATATGCGGCAGCGCCACATTGGCAATCGTGGTGTCGATAATCTGGATAATCGCCGCCATCATCACAGCGGTAATCAGCAGTGCGTGCTGGATACCCTCGGGCAGCGCCTGCAGTTTTCGCACCAGGGTATTCACAATACGGGGCTCAGAGTGCAGACGCCTGCGTATCAATCTCGACGTAGGCACTCATACCGGCGCGCAGGATGGGGTCTGACTGCGTGGCTTGCAGCCGTATCCGGATAGGCACCCGCTGCACCACCTTGATCCAGTTGCCGGTGGCATTCTGCGGCGGCAACACAGCGTACTCCGCCCCGGTGGCGGCGCTGAGACTTTCAACACTGCCCCGCCAACTGCGACCGGGATAGGCGTCAACCACGATATCGACAGGCTGGTCGACATGCAGGTTCACGAGGTCAGTCTCCTTGAAATTGGCCTCAATCCAGGCGTTTTTATCCGACACGAGGCTGAGTACCGGGCTCGCGGGGTCCAGACGCTGACCCAGCTTCGGCAGATGACTGACAATCCCCTCAAACGGTGCCACCACTTTGGTGTGTTGCAGGTTGATGTCCGCCAGGTCCAGGTCCGCCTGCGCCTCCATCACTTCGGAGTACTCCTGCAGCGGCGCATCGGCGCGGCCGTTCAAACTGGCCAACAGCTGTGCCAGTTCCTTTTCAATGATGACCCGGCTTTCCGTGGCGACGTCCAGCGTGTGTTTCCGGTCGTCGATCGTCGCCTGCGACGTCAGGTTATTCCTGGACAGGTTGAGTTCCCGTTGGTATTCCTTCTCGGCAAAAGACAGGTTGCTCATTGCCAGCGCCAGTTCCGCTTCCTTGATGCGATAACTGGCCTGTAGCGACCGGATGCCGGACTCGGCTTTTTTCAAGCGTGCGGCCGCCTTCTCGCGGGCGACCCGGTACATCGCATCGTCCACGGTCACCAGCAGTTCACCGCGCGCCACCGTCTGGTTCTCTTTGACCAGTACCGAGGTGATGGTGCCGCTGACCTCCGAACTCAGAGTCACCTTGTCAAACTTCAGATAGGCGTTGTCAGTGGTGATGAAACGGCTGTCCATCGCATACCAGTAGGCGCCGCTCCCGAGGGCCGCGAGCAGGCCGACCGTGAACAGTAGCGCGCGCAGATTCATGACTTGCCCCCGGGTGTTTGTTCTGGTGCGCCGGGGATGCGCTGGAGTTCCACACTGAGCAGGTTGGCCTTCAGTCGCGACAGGACCGAGTTCAGTTTTTCGAGATCGGACGCTGGAATCCCCTGGTTGGCATCGGCCCTTATGGTCACCACCAGTTGCAGAATTTCGCGCACCACAGTGTGTGCGCTGGCGGTGAGATAGAGGCGGAACGCCCTGCGGTCGTCGGGATTGCGACGCCGTTCAATCAGGCCGCTCTCCTCCAGCTTATCCAACAGGCGGGCCAGTGTGATCGGCTTGATTTCAAGCAGTTCCGCCAGCGCTACCTGCTGGATACCCTCGTGTCGCGACAGGTGAAGGATGACGCGACACTGCTCCTGGGTCATACCCAGGCCCTGCACACGCTGGTTGAACTGCCTGCGCAACAGGCGTGCGACATCGTGGATCAGGAAACCGAAGGTATCCGGGCTGTCGGGAGCGTCTGGCATAGGGCGGCCTTACAAGCATTTACCATGTATTACTTATTATAGGTAAAGCTTACTAACCAGCGGTAGTGCTGTATCACCCTGGATGCCCCGGTCCGGTTCAACCTGTCAGTCCACGCGGGCGGATCTGCACACGACAACCCCCGCCAGTGTGTGACCGCGGCGGGTTTCCTCGGCGCTTTCCCCTAATCCTGCAGTTGCTCCTTCAGCACGAATTTCAACACTTTGCCAGCCGGGTTACGCGGCAGGGCGTCCACGACATGCATCCGCAGCGGTAGTTTATAGCGCGCCAGCATGGAATCGGCGAACGAGCGCAACTCCTCCAGTGTGAGTGTATGTCCCTCGCGCAGCGCCACTACCGCGGTGACGGCCTCGCCCCATTTTTCATCCGGGAGGCCGATCACAGCGACCTCTGCGATGGACTCGTGCTTGTACAGCGCGCCTTCCACCTCCGCCGGGTAGACGTTCTCGCCACCGGAGATCACCATGTCCTTGAGCCGGTCACAGATGAACAGGAAGCCGTCCTCATCAAAATAGCCGACATCGCCGGAGTGGAACCAGCCCTCGCCGTCGATCGCGGCCGCTGTCGCCTCCGGCCGGTTCCAGTAACCCTTCATGATGTTGGGGCCGCGCAGGCAGATCTCACCGCGCACGCCCGCCGCCACCGGGTGGTTGTTCTCGTCCACCACCCGGGTCTCGCTGTACATCGGGGGCTGCCCCGCGGAACCGAGTTTGCGGGTCACCCACTCCGGCGTCAGAAAAGCAGCGAACGGCGCTGTCTCGGTCAGGCCATAGCCCTGGCAGAAATCGATGCCGCGCGCACCGTAGAGTTGGATCAGCGATTCCGGCACCGGGGCGGCACCGCAGAGAAGAACCCTGATAGCGCTGAGATCGGTGGACTCAAAGCGCGGGTGCTGGGACATAAAAAGAAACATCGCGGGGGCGCCGAACATATGCGATACCTTGTAGCGCTCGAAGTCCTCCAGCACCTGCCCGGGATCGAAATTGCGCAGCAACACCACGGTAGAACCCGCATGCAGGGCATTGAGTGTCATCACATTGAGGCCGCCGATGTGAAACAGCGGCGCGGCGGTCAGCACCACATCATCCCGCGAGCATCCGAATGCGAGCATGGCATTGATGTTGTTCCACAGTATATTCCCGTGCGTCAGCATCGCCCCCTTGGGCAGACCGGTGGTGCCGGAGGTGTACATGATGACCGCCACATCGTGCACGTCGACCGAGACGGCGGCGGCGATAGGCTCTGCGCCCGAGCGCTCTGCCGGCAGGTGGCGCCAGCCGTCAGCCGCACTCTCACTGGTGAGGAACTGCTGGCAGCACAGCCCGTCGCGCGCCGGCTCTATCACCGGCCGCGACGCTGCATCGACAACCAGTGTGTGAATACCGGCGTCATTGATGATGAAGGTCAATTCCTGCGCGGTGAGGCGGTAGTTCAGTGGCACGAAGATCGCCCCCAGGGCCTGGGCGGCGAACATGGTCTCCAGCAACATCGGGTGATTGAACCCGAGGTAGCCGACGCGATCACCGAAACACACCCCCCCTTTTTTCAGCAGGCTGGCAGAGCGCCGCACATTCTCACCAAACTCCCGGTACGATGTCTCCTGCTCCTCAAAAACCAGCGCAGTGCTCGCCGCGCTGAGGTCTGCCCGGCGCAGCAGCGCGGCAGCGAGATTGGGTTCCATGACAGGTCGGTTCACAGCGATCTCCAGCGGTTGACTGATTGTGACAGTGATTGCGTGCCGCCGGGACGCAGCGGCAGTCGGGGCGATACTACCATGGGGGGAACCCCCTTAATATCCTCGCGCACGGACTGGTGTATCACGGGCATCAATACAGATAATTTCTCCCGCGCGCTTAAGCGTAACAACAAAATCTGCTACCGTTGCCGCACATTTTTTCTGTACGGAGTTAGCCCCGCCATGACCAGCAGTTTCTACCCGCCGCAGCGCACCCTGATGGGTCCCGGTCCCTCCGATGTCTCCTCCCGGGTACTGGGCGCCCTCGCCCGCCCCACGATCGGTCACCTCGATCCGGTGTTCCTGACACTGATGGATGAGATCAAGGAGTTGCTGCAGTTCGCTTTCCAGACAAACAACGCGCTCACGCTGCCGGTATCGGCGCCGGGGTCCGCCGGCATGGAGGCCTGCTTCGTGAACCTGGTGTCGCCGGGTGACAAGGTTATCGTATGCCAGAACGGTGTCTTCGGCGGGCGTATGAAGGAAAACGTCGAACGCTGCGGTGGTATCGCGGTAATGGTGGAAGATGCCTGGGGCGAGCCCGTCAGTATTGAGAAAGTTGCAGCGGCGTTTGATGAGCACCCGGATACGGCCATACTGGCCTTCGTTCACGCGGAGACCTCCACCGGTGTGCAAAGCGATGCCAAGGCGCTGTGTGCACTGGCGGCGAGTCGCGGCGTACTGACGATTGTCGATGCCGTGACCTCGCTGGGCGGCATTGAAGTGGCTGTCGATGAGTGGGGCGTGGACGCCATGTATTCAGGTACCCAGAAATGCCTTTCCTGCGTGCCCGGCATCTCCCCTGTGACTTTCGGCGAGCGCGCCGTGGAGCGCATCAAGGCGCGCACCCACAGGGTACAGAGCTGGTTCCTCGATATGCAACTGGTGATGGGATACTGGGGCGGCGACAGCAAACGCGCCTACCACCACACGGCGCCGATCAACAACCTGTACGCACTGCATGAATCACTGGTGATGCTGCAGGAGGAAGGCCTGGCGGCCGCACACGCCCGCCACCGGCACAATCACCTGGCACTGGTAGCCGGCCTGGAGGCTATGGGCCTGGGCATGGCCGTGGCACCCGAGTACCGCCTGCCGCAGCTGAACTCGGTGCTGATTCCAGAGGGCGTGGACGATGCCGCCCTGCGCGCGGCGCTGTTGAACGAGTTCGACCTGGAAATTGGCGCCGGACTCGGCACCCTGGCCGGCAAGACCTGGCGCATCGGCCTGATGGGCTTCGGCAGCAACGAACGCAATGTGCTGTACTGCCTGAACGCACTGGAGGCCGTCCTCCTGCGCCAGGGCGCGGGCATCACCAGCGGCAAGGCCCTGCCAGCCGCACACGCCGTGTTTGGCAAGCAGTAAACTGTGGCGCGGGTCCAGGGACCCGCGCAACACCCTCCCCACCAACCTGAGTTCCCTGACCAACCAACCGTGAGTTAACTATGAAATTACGCATCGCTCTTGCCGTCATCGTCAGCACCCTGTGGATCACAGCCTGCTCAAACAGTTCCAACAATTCGAACGATTCAAACCCGGCACCGCCAGTCCTGACCATTCTGGTGACCAATGACGACGGTATCGGGGCACCAGGTATCAATACACTCGTCAACCAACTCGTTGAACTGGACAATGTCGATGTCAGGGTCGTGGCACCGGCAGAAAACCAGAGCGGCTCATCCGACAAGACAACGGACGGCGAGGTTGTCTGGATTGATTCGGCCACCAGTGGTGGTTACTCCGGGGTCGCTGTATACGGCTATCCCGCCGATGCGGTGAATGTCGCCCTCGAGCAGCTGGATATCGTCCCGGGACTGGTGGTATCGGGTGTCAATGCGGGCCAGAACGTCGGGCCGTATGCGCCTCACTCCGGCACGGTCGGTGCGGCCCAGACCGCCGCGCGTGCGGGTTATCCGGCAGTCGCAGCCAGTGCCGGCATCGGTGCTGACGCGGATTTTGGTTCAGCCGTAGCGCTGGTGATAGCCTGGATCGAGGAGAATCGCAGTGCCCTCGATGACAGTAGCAGCAGCGCTGAGACCGTCACCAGCTTCAATGTGCCGCAGTGCACAGCGGGCACCATGCGGGAACTGGTGCAGGTACCGCGCGCAGACGCCATTCCCCAGGGCGTCAACGTGTTTTTCACCGACTGTGCCGTGGTGCCGGACAGCGCCCCCGTCAGCGATGTGGACGCCATGATCAAGGGCTTTGCCGCGCAGACCCAACTGCCGCTGGATTTCTAGCCCCGCGACGATCGCAGTCGCACCTGCCCCTCTTCGCTGCGCGGGCGCTATGGCCCGCTCAGCATCGACCACATACGCGCGCCTGCCCTGCCTGACTCCCGGTGTACCAGGTAGTCGGCGTGGGCCTCACGCCCCTGCTGCGGGTCCAGTTCAATGCTCCACAGCGGCGCCACCTCATTCGGGATCATTGAGTAGCGCACATCGATCACACGGTTGGCGTGCACCGGATCCAGCGCGATATAGCCATTGCTGAACCAGCGAAAGCGCTCGATATCCAGCGCCTGTTGGGAACCCTGGTCCAGCCACGGCATATCCCGGTCGATGTCGAGTTTTTGCACGGAGGCGCCCTTGAACACCCTCGGCGCCACTCCCGATCTCACCGCATCCACATAAAACCTGTCATCCGTCTCGTAGACAATTTTCCACACCAGGATATTGGCGAAACTGGGCTTGGCCTCCAGCCGCAGCGGTGTATGCCCGCGCTCGGCTGCCAGCGCATACCCCATCTCCTGCGCCTCGTTGCGCTGCCACAGCCCCAGTGCCATATAGGCCACTGCCCACGCCAACCCGAGTCGCGCATAGAGCGGCCTGTGCCTCCGCGCGGCCAGTACCACCGCCGCCAGCAGCGGCAGCGTGAACAGGGGATCGATAATGGAGATGGTGTTCCAGGCGATCCGCGCATCGCTGAAGGGCCAGAACAGCATCGTGCCGTAGGTGGTACAGGCGTCCAGCAGCGCGTGTGTGGCATAACCCAGCGTACAGAACAGCCAGCTCTGGCGGAAACTCAGGCCTCGGCGTCGCCCCAACAGGGCATGCAGCACCAGCGCACAGATAAACCCCCCGATGGGGATGAAAACCAGTGAATGGGTGAACTGCCGGTGGTACTCCAGAAACAGCAGCGGATCGGTGCCCGAGCGTATCAGTACATCCAGGTCGGCCGCCATGCCGGCGAGAAAACCCAGCAGCCCGGCACTGGCGGCATAGCGTGGCCTGCTGGAGGCCTGCGGAAGTGCGGCGCCCAGGACGCCCTGCGTCAGCGGGTCCATGTGCGGCGGAGCCCCCGATCAGCTGAAAATTTGCATGCCACCAAAATCGACCTCGTTTCTGCGCGTGAGATTGCCCTTTACGGACGCCAGATTGTATTGAGACCGCAAACGGGTATCAATGCAACCGCTGATCCACAAAACGATGGCGGAGAGTGACCGCCGGGGTGGGCACAGCCGTCGCCCTCCCCTCGACCGCAGCGCACCCGCGTCCCGGTCTAGTCAATATCAAACGAGTAGTACAAATCCAGCGAGTTTTCGATACTGCTGACCACTTCAAGCCAGAGCCTGGAGCGGAAATAGAAACGTGTGGTCAGCACATTGACCGGTTCATAGATACCGACACCGTACGACAGGTACAGGCGCTCACCGAGGTAGCCGCTGATCGTAGCCGCGGTGTCGCTCTCGGTACCCTGTGCACCGAACGACACATTGCTGAGCCCTGGAATACGATTGAGCTCGGTCACCAGCTCCGAGCGATTCACCACACCGCTGGCCAGTGACAGCGCCAGTGAAGTGCCGTCGAGGCCGGCCCCGGCATCCATACCCCGGCCGCGCACCAGGTAGGACATCGCGTCAGCCTGGGACATGCTGGGCTGGGAATAGACATCGAGTTGCAGTTCGTCCTGCAGCGGACCCTGTACGCTGACACCGACGGTGACATCGCCACTGCTGATATGCCGCTCGGCGCGCACGTCCACGGTGGGATTGGTCGGCGGACCGGTAAAATTCAGGCTGCCGCGCTTGATTTGCAGCCGTGCCTGATAGGCCCGGAACTCACCGCCGACGGCACCAAGGTTGCCGAACACCTGCATCGGTTGTCCCGGCCGCTGGCGGATATCGAGATCGCCTCCGAGATGGGTCTGGAGATTCGGCGCCACCAGTTGCAGGCGGTCGTCTATGTGAATCTGGACGTTCATACGCACGTCGAAAGGCAGCTGTTCATTAATGGCACTGCCATCCGGATTGACTTCGACCACAGAGGGTGACAGCGCGACACCTCCCTCGGGCAGCGCCTCGATCTCGAGCAGGCCATCGAGCACCGTCACCTCGCCATGCACGGCCAGCAGGTCTTTTTTCAGCTCGATCTGGAGGGACTCGGAGATTTTCAACTCGGTGGCGGGCGGATACAGAATCAGGTGCTCGTCACCGGTGATCGCGAGCGCCACGCGCAGCTCCGGCACAGTCTCCACACTGCCGGTGAGCTGCAGTTGACCACCGCCAAGGTTACCGGTGCCGCGAATCGCCGCCGACCGCCCGCGTACATTGAACGTCAGCTCCACGTCGTCCAGTCGCGTCGGATTGTCCGCCAGCACCAGTTCGCCACCGGACAGCACCAATGCACCGGTTCCCCGCGGCGCATCGACAGTGCCGGACACCGCCACCCTGCCGGAGACCTCGCCCGCCAGCGTTGACAGCGCAGGGACAAACGGCGCGAACGCCCCCAGCCGCAACCGATCCACCACAACCGCGCCGCTGATCGCATCGCTGCGCTCACGCGGCAGCAACAGGTCGACACCGACCAGCCGCTTGCCGTCACGCTGCACGCTGGCGTTGAGCTGCAGCCCGGTGCCGGCGTAGGCCAGGCCGATATCAGCGCGGTCCCAGCCGAACGTCGCGCTCTGTCCCTCTTCGAAATGCTGCGTGATGGTCACGGCGCCGGTCTGCGCATCGGCCTGCAGATGCAAAGTGCCGTCACTTTGCCAGCGCGCACTCGCCGCCACGCGCAACTCACCCTGTACATCGACATCGCGCGGCAGCAGGTCCTGCAGAATCGCCAGATCCGCGTTCAGTTGCACCCCGCCCCCGCCGTCACGTCCCAACGACCACTGGGCCGGGCATAGCTGCGCATACTGCTGGCGCCAGCAGTGCGCATCAACGGAAAACGTCTCCTCAGCCAGGGAACCGCGCAGCCCGACGCGCTGGGACAGCGTCCACGCTCCCAGCGGTGTGCGCAGGCTGGTCGGTGCCAGCGAACCGCGCCACTGCCCGTCGCTTAAGGTGCCGTCCACACGCAGGTCGCCCGCAATGTCGCCTAGGCTGGACAGCGACAGGGATTGCGCACCGTCATCCCCGCGCGCCGACAGCCGCAGTTGTCGCAGCGCGATATCAGCGTAGGCGATGTCGTCGACACTGGCATCGAGTCGCACAGCGCGATCCCCTGTTGTGCTGTACTCACCTTCCAGTTCGGCCTGTTCAAACTGCAGGCCGGACCACAAGACGCGCTGTAACGCAGCGGAAAACCGGATCTGCGAGCGGTTGGCGGCGATGTCAGCGTCGAGTTCAAACTGCCCGCGGCTGCCGGCCTGCCAGCGACCGAGATCGTCCACCTCCAGCCTGATATGCCCCGGGCCCACCGCCTCACCCGGTGATGTCACCGACAGCCGGGCGCCGTTCAGGCTCGCCCGCAGGTCACTGGCAGACAGGCGCAGATCACTGTCCAGGCCGGTGTGGCCAGTGACGCTGGCCGGCAGGTCGTTGATCCGGCCCTGCAACGCCGCGCTGGTAACGCGCAGTTGCCAGCGCTCGCCCGCCACTTCCCCGGCGAGCTGCAGTGCACCGCCGATACGTCCGCGCACGGCGTCGCTCAGCGGCGGCAGGTCAAGGCCATCGGAGTGCAGCGCGAAGGAGAAGGAATAGCCGTCTGTCACCGCGAGTTCGCCTTCGCCCTGCAGCGTATTGTCGCCGGCGTCATCGCGTATCGTGAGTCCGGAGATACGCAATGTGTCCTGCTCGTAAAGGCCGTGCACGGCGATATCGAGGGCGGCATAACCGAGGCCGCTGACAGCACCAAAGAGTTCAAACTCCTGTGACTGCAGCGAGCCGGACACCGCCGCCTGCCACGGCAGGCTGATCTCAAGCTCCTCCAGCCCGGCCGCCGCCGGCACCAGGTCTGCCAGCGGCACACGGGTGGGCGACGATGCACTGGCTTGCGCGACAGCGGTCGCTGAAAACGGCAACCCGGGGGACAGCACATCGGCCTGTGCCTCGATGGCGAAATCGATCCCCCCGCCGCTCTTCACACTCAGCGCCAGTGCCGACAGGTCCCCTGTGGCAGCCACCTGCACGGCGCTACCCCACAGTGCGGGGTTCACCCTCGACTCCGGTAGCTGGAGTTCCGCCGTGACGTCCAGGGGCCAATCCCCTGCAAACGTGAGCGCGCCGCGCAGGGACAATTCGCCTATGTCCTCGCCGCGTGCCGTCACGTCCTGCAGCTGCAGCGCGCTGTGCTGCCAGTTCCCGCTCAGGCTGAGCGCATCCTGTTGATAGACAACACCGTAGAAGTCCCATGCCGGGTTGATCAACTGCAGCTGTGATACGGACAGCTGCAGCGGCAGGTCGATTGCAGGTAGACGGGTGGGCCCGGCCGTCGCCGCCTCATCACCGTCCAGTGACGCCAGTACCAATCGGGAGTCCAGCACGCGCGCGCCGTCCACGGTCACAGTCGCATGATGCAGGCGCACACTGCCCGCCAGCGCTCCCTGGCGCCACTCGCCTCCCGGCCAGCGCACACGCAGCCTGTTGATATCGAGCGCGTCTGCCCGCAGCGGCAGCGGCACGTCGATCAGTTGCACCGGGGCCGGCTCCGCCGCCGCACTGCCGGTATCACCGCTGGCTTCATCACCGGGCAGCACCAGCACATCGAGCGAACCCACCTGCAGGTGCTGGAAACAGATCGCACCGCGCCACAGGCAGGCCGCCGACAGCTGCGCGGTCACATCGCGCAATTCCACACGCACATCGTCCGACGTATACCGCAGCTGCACAACGTGCAGGCGGCCGGCCAGGTAGCCGCTGCCGTACTCGATCTCGAGCGGCAACACACGGGCCGCCACCGCGGCCAGGCCGCGACCGCCCTGTTCAGTGAAGATCACATACAGCAGCGCCGCGCACAGCAACAGCCCGATCAGCACCAGTGTCAGCAGTGTGCGACTGAGCGCCTTCAAAACTCGGCACCGATGGTCAGGTGGAAATACCAGCTGGGATCGTCCTCGCTGACACTGTTGGCAAGTTCGACACGAAACGCCCCCACAGGCGTAATGTAGTGAATGCCGAAACCGGCGCCTACGCGGGCGTCAAAATCGCCCTCGTCGAACGCATCACCGCCGTCGACATACAGTGCACCACGCCAGGTGTCAGTGAAGTAGTACTGGTACTCCAGGCTTCCCACCACCAGTCTATCACCGCCGACCACCAGCTTCTTGGTACTGCCGTCCGCGCGCTGGACATACTCGTCATGCCCGATGGACTGGTAGGCGTAGCCGCGGATACTCTGGCTGCCCCCGGCGAAAAAACTCAGCGAGGGCGCCAGGTTGCTGCGATCGCCACTGGAGATTTCAACCGCTCCCAGTTCCGCCCTGCCGACAAATCGGTGGCGCTGCCAGGGCGTCGCGATGTAGCGCAATTCAGCTGTCATGCGCACCAGGTCGATATCGGAGCCCAGCGACGCATTGCCGCCTTCCAGCGTGTAAAGCTGGCTGAAACCGCCGCTGGGGTCGACCAGGGAGCCCTGGTATTTGCGACTGGACAGTGTCCCGCCCAACAGTAAGTAATCATTCTCCGGGTCGTTGTACCAGGCGTCCCAGGACTCCCGCAAGCCCCGCAGCGCATAGCTGTAGACCCAAGCATCCTGTTTCGTCTCCCGCCGCGCACCCGTTTCAAGCTGCCGGCTCTTCAGGTCGCCGTACTCGTTCTCCTCCAGCCGCGCCCACAGTTGCGCGACATCGGTGAGCGGGTCGGTGATGGGGATGGAATAGGTAAAACGGCCACTCGGATTGACCGGGGAGTACTCCACCCGCGTAACCTGGCTGTGACCGTAGCGGTTGATTTTTGGCGTGCGCCAGGTCATGGACACACGCTCTTCGGTATCGGTGCTGTAGCCGACGCCGACTTCAAAGCTGTGCCGCTTGGCGGGCTGCAGACGTACGTCAATCGGCACCTCACCGCGATTGGCACGCTTGCGCACCGGCTGCACGATAACGCTGGAAAAGTAGTTGGTCTGCTGCAAATTGGACTGCAGCTTGCGCAACCGGGACTGCTCAAAATAATCGCCGGCCTGAAATGTCGCGAGCGAGTCGAACAACTGACGGTCGATCAGCGCGTGATCATACAGAATTTCGCCGAACCTGAAGCGAGGCCCGCTGGTATAGGTCAACAGCACATCCGCGGTACCGGCCTCCACCTGCACCGCCACCCTGCTCTGGGTGATTTTGCCGTCCAGGTATCCGCGCTGCTGGCCCGCCGACAACAGGTGCTTCCTGAACGTCTCAAACAGCCCGTGATGCAGTGGGTCACCGGTGGCAAACCCGGTCTCCTGCAGTAGTGTTGTCATGGTTGCATCGTCGGTGGCGGCGCCGAGTATCTGTATATCGATATCACGGATACGCACCGGCTCACCCGCCTCGACCTGTACCTCCATCGCCCACACCGGATCGGTGCGCTGCACGGTCACGGTGATGTCGGGCTGGTAGTAGCCCAGTGCCTGCAGTGCATCCTCGACCTTCCTGCGCGCGGAGCTGATGAAGTTGAGCCGATCGGAATCCGTCTCTGGCGGCGGCCCCAGATACGCCTCGACATTGCGCAGCGACTCGCCCTCGATGCCAGAGATGGAATAGTTGAGCGTAGCGGCGGTCGCTGCCACTGGCAGCAGCAACAGGACACAGAAACACCATCTGATCGCTGGCGACATCATTGCGGGGTTAACTTGAACCGGTCGATTCAGGCGTGAGCAGCACTGCCCCAGTAATTGTAGCCGGCAAATTTCGGTGTACCCGGCAGGTAGCCGGTCTGCAGTTCCGACACGTGGAAGCCGGCCGCGCCCAGCAGCTCGGGAATATCGCGATTGAGGTTGCAGCCACCCGCCATACGCCGCCAGTAGGGGTTGATCCGGTCCTGCCATTTGCACACAGTACTGTCCGGCGCTTTGCCGTGCTCGCAGAACACCAGCTGGCCGCCCGGCCGCAGCACCCGGCCCATACCACGCAGTGCTGTGATCGGGTCAGGAATGGTGCAGAGCGCAAACGTCACCAGCACGGTATCCACGCTGTCGTTGTCCAGCGGAATCTCCTCTCCGGGCAAGCCGATGAACTGGACATCAAAATCCAGATGCGCTGCGCGCTCGCCCGCCAGCTTCCAGGACTCTTTCGATGGATCCAGCCCGATCACCCGATCCACCACAGCGGCGTCGTAAAAAGGCAGGTTCAGGCCGGTGCCGATACCGATCTCCAGCACCGTGCCCTTGGCCATCGGCACGACCTTTTCGCGCTGCTTCATGATGGGTTTGGTGCCGCAGGCACAGTTGATAAACCGCGGCAGAACGTACTTGTCATAAAAACTCATATTAGGTCTCCCGGCGTAAACAAGCCCCGATTGTAGTCTTATGACAGGCGCAACAATACGGCTAAATCGTGTGATTGCAAAAAATTGCGCTCGCGCACCGCACCGCCGTCAGGACACCTCGTCCACACGTTCGACGATGGTGCCGTTGGCGGTACCGCCGCCTTCACAGATCGCGAGAAGCCCGTAGCGCTTGCCACTGCGGTGCAATTCGTGAACCAGTGTGGTCATCAACTTGGCGCCGGTGCCGCCGAGCGGGTGGCCGAGGGCCTGGGCACCGCCGTTGACATTCAATTTTTCGAGGTCTGCACCCAGTGCCTTGGCCCAGGACAGCGGCACCGAACCGAACGCCTCGTTCACTTCAAACAGGTCAATCTGTTCGAGGCTGAGCCCGGCCTTCTCCAACACCTTCCTGGTCGCCGGAATCGGGCCTTCGAGCATGATCACAGGATCGGAACCGATCACGCTCATCGCCACTATACGCGCCAGGGGCTTCAACCCCAGCCGCTTGCAGGTTGCACCGTTGGCGATCATCACAGCGGCGGCACCATCGCAAATCTGTGAGGCATTGGCCGCCGACAGCAGCCCGTTTTCCTGCAGTGGCTGCAGGCCCGCTATCGCGTCGAGGGTGGCGTCAAAGCGAATACCCTCATCCTGGCTGTGCAGTTCAGTGGTGCCGTCTTCCAACTCGATTTCGATAGGGACAATTTCGTCCCTGAAACGCCCCTCTTCCACCGCGCGTCTGGCTTTGACATGGCTGGCGTACGCAAACGCGTTGAGGTCATCCTGGGTCAGCTCGTATTTCTGCGCCAGCATCTCAGCACCGGCAAACTGGTTGAACTGCACACCGGGATAGCGCTCGGAAATTTTCTTGCCGTAGGGCACGCCGTGGTCCGCCTTGAAGCCGTCGATGATGTTGGCACCGATAGGCACCTGGCTCATACTTTCCACACCACCGGCGATCACCAGGTCCTGGGTGCCGGACAGCACGCCCTGGGCGGCGAAGTGCATCGCCTGCTGGCCTGAACCGCACTGGCGATCCACGGTGGTGCCCGGAACCGCCTCTCCGAGAACGGATGACAGGCACACATTGCGCGCGATATTGCTGGACTGCGCGCCGACCTGTGACACGCAGCCGAAGATCAGATCGTCTATCTCATCCACCGGCACGCCGGTCTTTGCCACCAGCGCATCGACCACCTCGGCCCCGAGGTCAATCGGGTGCACTTTCGACAAACGTCCGTTTTTCTTGCCGCCGGCACTGCGCACCGCGCCTACAATGTATGCAT
Source organism: Halioglobus sp. (assembly GCA_020443425.1). Lineage (GTDB taxonomy): Bacteria > Pseudomonadota > Gammaproteobacteria > Pseudomonadales > Halieaceae > Marimicrobium. The sequence continues at coordinate 20,766 of JAGRIE010000016.1, read as the reverse complement.
CTGTCACTGCTTTATCTCCTGCGAATGGTAAATGATTCAACTGATACCCTGGGCTGCTTTCAACTCTTTCACATGCAGCACCCCGAACAGGAACACACTGACAAGGTGCCCTGCGAGCGAACCACCGGCAGACTGGCAGAGTTTAAAGTACACCGCGGTTTCGATGAGGTGGGCGATCGCGAGGATGCCGAGTATCCTGAGGGACCAGATGCCCACCGTGGTCTCACCCTGGGTCAGGGCCAGTGCGGCGAGGATAATATAGACGACCAACAATACGATTTTTGCAGCTGACATCGTTCGCTTCCTGGGTTTGTAATTAGTAGGCCTCGGGGTCAAGGCGGCGCATTTCTGCCTCTATCCAGCGCTCGATTTCATCCATCAACTCACCGGGCTCGCGGCCCTCAGCGGACACGGGCTGGCCGATGGAGACATCGATGATGCCGGGGCGCAACGCGAACGTGCGGCGCGGCCAACATCTGGCGGACGTGACAGCAATAGGGACGACATAGGCGCCGGTCGCAACGGCCAGGCGCGTGGCGCCGGATTTGTAGTTGCCCGCCTTGCCGCGCTCACTGCGCGTACCCTCGGGAAACATGATGATCCACTTGCCACGGTTCATCAGCACCTCACCCTGCTCCGCCACCTTGGACCAGGCCTGGTTGCGCTGTGACCGATCGATATGGATCATGCCCAATCGCCCCATGCACCAGCCGAAGACCGGAATCCGCAGCAGTTCTTTCTTGAACACGTACGCCAGCGGATGCGAGGTGAAACTGGCAAAGAAGAACGTCTCCCAGGTCGACTGGTGTTTGGGGCACAGTATGATTCTGCGCATGTCCTCAGCGGTGGGCAGGTTTTCCTCGCCCTGTATGCGGTAGCGCACGCCGCCGACAATGCGCGCCGCCGCTATCACGCCGCGCAACCAGGGAGCGGCAAACCACCACCACAGCTTCTCGTCACTGAGAAAGAGCGAGCAAATAACCAGTGTGAGCCCGACGGGGATAACCGTCAGCACAATCCAGGTAAACACGAGGACCGATCGAATGGCGTTCATTATTGAATTCCATAAATTAGCTGCGGTGCATTAAACCAGATTGTAGCCCCACACGAAAACCCGAAACCTGTATTCTGGCCTGAATCGCGCTAATATTACTGGCGCGACAGCAATAGGATCAATCTCTATGATGACACGCCTGTGCCCCGGCCTACACCCACTCTCGCACGGCGCCTACGCCTGGCTGGCCCCCTACAGCAGCTGGGGGTGGAGCAATGCCGGGCTGATTGCGGACGGCGAGGAGTCGCTGCTGGTGGACACCCTGTACGACCTGCAACTCACCGGGGAGATGTTGCGCAAGATGCGCAGCGCCGAACCCGCCGCCCGCTCCATCGGCACGCTGGTGAATACGCACGCCAACGGCGACCACTGTCACGGCAACGAGCTGGTGACCGGTGCACAGATCATCGCCTCCACGGCCTCGGCACTGGAAATGAACGAACTGACACCGGAAACGATGGCCGCGCTGATGCAGAGCGCCGGTGACATGGGCCCCGTAGGCGACTATTTCCTGCACTGCTTCGGGCAGTTCCGGTTTGATGGCATAACGTTCACACCGCCCACGCACACCTTTGAGGGTGAGATGGACATCAAGGTGGGCGACAAGGAGGTGCACCTGATAGAGGTCGGCCCCGCACACACTCGCGGCGATGTACTGGTCCACTCTCCGAGTGACAAAGTGGTGTTCACCGGGGACATCCTGTTCATCGAGAGCACACCACTAATCTGGCAGGGGCCGGTGGGGAACTGGATCGACGCCTGCCTGCGGATTGAGGATATGGACGTCGATCTTATCGTGCCCGGGCACGGCCCGATCACGGACAAGCACGGGGTCGCCAAAGTCCGGCAGTACCTGCAGTTCGTGCGCGAGCAGGCGCGCCAGCGATACGACGCGGGCATGGATGCGTTTGAAGCCGCCAGGGATATCGAGCTGTCAGAATACTCCGCCTGGTCTGACCCGGAGCGCATCGCGGTCAACGTCGACAGCCTCTACCGCGAGTTTTCCGGCGCACAGCTGCATACCGATATGCTCGAACTCATGCGCAGGATGGCGGAGCTGGCAGGTTTCCCCGCCCGGGGACCCGACACAGTTCCCTGAGCAACGAGCGCGGGGCGCGCCCTGTATTTATTCAATGACAGGGTTATACTGATGCGTTGACGACGCGCTGTGTGAGATCTGGAATCGCTTGAAAAAACCTGTGTCAAAAGCAGATATCCGTGACGAACTTCTGCAGGAAACCGAACAGTTCCTGAAGAAGGGCGGCAGCGTGAACAAGATTCCGCAGGGCTTGTCGGGCAAGGACCCGGCTGACCCGCCCGCATTCCTCAACCGCCGCCTGTTTATCGAGCCCAAAGCCCCGCGCACCCTGGTGCCCGAAGTCGTAGCCGCCATCGAGGCGCGTCGCAAAGAAAAATATCGCCCCAAGCCACAGCCGAAATCCCGCTCCCCACGGCCCCGTCGCAAGATTATCTACGACGATTTTGGCGAACCGCTGCGCCGGGTGTGGACAGAGGATTGAACTATCCGGCGCCGAGTGCCGCAAGATTCGCGGTCGCGCTTGCGGGCTGAAGCAGCGACAGCTACTTTGCCTACCTATCAATAAAGGAGAATAATTTTGAGCACAGAGATCTTACCGTACCACGTCGACATTCCCGCGGCGGTCCTGCAGGACCTGAAGCAACGCCTTGAGAACACCCGCTGGCCGGACCGCGAGACCTGCGACGACTGGAGCCAGGGCATGCCGCTGGCCTACACCCGTGAACTGGCCGGCTATTGGGCCAGCGACTACGACTGGCGGCGCTTTGAAACCAGACTCAACAGCTGGCCGCAATTTACCACCCGTATCGAAGGCATCGACATCCATTTTATTCACTGCAAAAGCCCGCACGAGAATGCCCTGCCCCTCATTATCTCGCACGGCTGGCCGGGCTCCATCGTCGAGTTCCACAAGATCATCGATGCGCTCACTGATCCGACGTCCCACGGCGGCAGCGCAGAGGATGCCTTCCATGTCGTCGCGCCCTGCCTGCCCGGCTATGGTTTCTCCGGCAAACCACAGGCCACCGGCACCTCGGTCGAAAAGATCGGTCGCATGTGGGGACAGTTGATGAGTCGACTGGGGTACTCGCGCTACGTAGCGCAGGGTGGCGACTGGGGCAGCCTGGTCACGCAGAGTATGGGAATGACCGAAACCGAACACTGCGCCGGCATCCATATCAATATGCCCATTGTCGCCCCCGACCCCGACACCATGGGCGACCTCACCGACAGCGAACAGGCTGCACTGGCAGACATGGGCGTATACGGGGACCAGGGCTCAGGTTATTCAAAGCAGCAGTCGACCTACCCGCAGACACTCGCCTATGGCCTGGCAGACTCGCCCGTCGGGCAGATGGCGTGGGTGGTGGAGAAATTCTACCTGTGGACAGACTGCGAGGTCGACGGCAGCAAGCACCCGGAAAACGTCCTCACCAAGGATGAACTGCTGGACAATGTGATGATGTACTGGTTGAACAATGCCGGCGGCAGCTCCGCGCGCCTGTACTGGGAGAGCTTTAATAATCCCAGCCTGGAACCGATCACCATGCCGGTGGGCTGCTCCATCTTCCCGAGGGAAATTTTCCGCAGCAGCCGCCGCTGGGCCGAAAAGCGTTTCACCAATCTCATCCACTGGAACGAGCTGGAGCGCGGCGGGCATTTCGCGGCGCTGGAGCAACCGGAGCTGTTCCTGCAGGAAATTCGCAATTGTTTCAGGGTGCTGCGCTGAGCGGTACGCGATAACCAGCGGGGGGTCAGTGCTCGTCGTACTCTTCGCTGGTATTCAGGCTGCTGCTGAAGGATGGCGTCGCCGACGTCTTTTTGCCCGTGTCGGACCCGGTGTTTGCCGGCTCCGCTTTCTTGAACAGCGGGTCGTCGATAATCATACGCTTGAACACAGCCTCTGCCCGCTGCACCACCGGCGCCAGCGTGGACGGCGGCGCGCTGTCCATATCAATCACTGAACTCGGCTCTTCACTCTCGTCGTCAATTTCAACGCTTTCGGGCAGTTGTGTCTGCAGGCGCCCTACCGGGGCCGTGTCGGCCTCCCTCTCTACCTGGTCGGGCGGCAGGAATACCGGCGGTCTCGGCTCGCGCTCCGCCAGCTGTGCTGTTTTCGGCCGGATCTCCTCGACACGGGGCTGCGGCCTGCGCACCGGGGTATCGCGCAGGTTGGGAGCCGGCGCTGGCGTGATCACCTCACCCAGCTCAAACGTAGACGTTTTCCCACCCACACCGCTGCTGCCGATGAATTCGAGATTCTCCAGCGCCTCGTCTGCGGCTTTATCCGGCCCCGGTTTCGCCGGCTCCTCCGCCGCCGTGACGATACGCGGCTTGCCGATTCGGGCCAGGCTGGGTGTGTGCCCGGGCGGTTTGCCGTTGCGGTAGCTGCCGGGCTTGAGCTGTCTCGCCTGCTCGGCCAGGGTACTGCCGCTGGAACTGCCGAGATAGCCTGTGCCGGCACCGTCTGCAGCGGTATTGCCGCGGTAGGCAGTGGTGGCAAAATCCGATCTGCCGCCGACGTCTGCATCGAACGGCGAGCTGGCGCCGGCGCCGCCGGCGACCCGCAATTGCGGCACTTCCACCAGTGGTTCCGCAGCAGCTTGGCGCGACGGCTGGTCATGGGCCTGGTCGTCCGCGCGGCCATCGTGCTTCTGGTCATCCTGTTGTCGCTCTGTGAGCGCCCGCTGCCTGAGCACCTCACTGGCACACTCCGCCCAGCGACCGAAATGCACGGATTCGGACGGATCGGGCATGCGGTGTTTGCGAAACTCACGCATCGCCGCCAGAAAACGCTTCTGCACCGCCCGGTAATAATAAATATGATCTTCTGTCTGCAGTGGCACCACCTCGGAGCCGCCCCGGATAATCAACATTTGAGCGGGCAGCCGGCCCTGCAGATTGGCCAGCAATTCGGCGGCGAAACACAGCCGGAAAGGCGAGTGCAGCGAGTTGTCTGCGCGGGTGTCGCACGGAATATAGAGGAAATCACCGAGTTCTGAAAAACCACTTGTACGCATCAACAGATCGACAGTGCCGGACAGGGTATCGACGGCGAGCTGGCCGTTGACGATGAAATCGGAACCGGTACGCATCGCCTCCAGTGTGGCAATGCGCCGGTCAGGCTCTTCGTGGTCGGCGTCGATGAGGGCGACATTGCGCCCCTCTGCCCGCAGCGTGGCAACGATGTCACTCTGCTGGGGGGATTGCGGGTAGCTGGCGATACTGTCCAGGTCGGGCGGGATACCGTGGTCCGGGTTTTCCAGCGTAAGCCGTTCCATCCAGACAGCGAAAGGCGACTCCCGATAAAGGACGAGGTCGTCCGGGGTATAGGTTATGGCGTTGTCGACAATGTAGCGATACATAATTATAGGTCGCTTCCCCACGGGCCCTCTGTTGGCACAGGCCAATGTGAGCCCATACCGTTTGCCTAGTTATATCTGAATGCCCCGCTACTGTCCACGCCCGCGGCGATAATCTGACCCGGCTTGGTCACCTCGTCACGGCGCCCGGTAGACCGTCGCACCCCCGATCACGGTGCGGTCCACCGTCAGGTCGCGCATCGCTTTGGGGTCGGCCAGCAGGTCGCCGGACAGCACCACCAGGTCGGCGTATTTACCCGGATTGAGAGAGCCGCGATTGGACTCCTGGAACACCTGCCAGGCCGCCTCGATCGTCACCGCCCGCAGGGCGTCCATGACACCGATCCGCTGCTCCGGACCCAGTACATCACCGGAGGTGGTCTCGCGGAAGACCTGGCTCCACACCGCCTGCAGCGGCTGCATCGGGGTGACCGGGGTATCGAGGTGGGAACTGAAGTGCAGACCGCTGTCCAGCGCCCATCTGGAGGGGCTGATCTGTGCGGCGCGCTGCGGGCCGAGGAAGATATCGCGGTGGCGGTCGCCCCAGTACCAGGTGTGGGCGGTGAAAAAGCTGGGCGTGACCCCCAGCGCCTTCATCCGTTCAATCTGGTCTTTCCGCGCCATCTGGGCATGGATCAGTATCATCCGCGGATCATCCACCGGGTGCGCTGCCTGGGCCGCCTCGAACGCATCGAGGATATCGTCGATCGCGGCATCGCCATTGCCGTGAATCGCGAGCTGGTAGCCGGCCTTGTGCAGCGCTTCGACCTGGGTAAACAGTTCTTCCCGCGACAGCGTGGGATAACCCCGGTAGTCGGCATCCCCGTGGTAGGGAGTGAAATAGGGTTCACTGAGATAACCGGTATAGCCCTGTATGCTGCCATCGGCGACCAGTTTCACCGCACTCATGGCCACTTTTTCGCTGTTGTAATCCGCCGGGTCGTACTCGCCGTCGAGCAGCGCCTCACCCCACTCTGTCTCGAACGGGAACAGGATCAAACGCTGCGGAATTACGCCCAGCCGGCTCAACCATGACAGACCCAGTGCCAACGGCTTGCTGACACCGCCGGACTGGGCGGTCGTCACACCCATGGCCGAGTACTCGTTCGCTGCCGCCTTCATCAAGCGGTAGGTGTCAATGAGACCCAGGTTCTGCATCTCGCGCACGATACCCAGCCTGGCAGTCTCTTCCAGCAGGCCGTTGGGCTCACGGGAACCCGGCAGGCGGCCAATCACGCCGCCCTCCGGATCAGGCGTGTCCGCATCGATACCGACGCGCGCCAGCGCCACACTGTTGGCCACCAGCATATGGCCGGAGACATGCATTGCCACCACCGGATGCTCCGTGGAGACACTGTCGAGTTCCTCCCGGGTCGGATGGCGCATTTCCGCCAGCAGGGTATCGTCGTAGCCGAAGCCACTCACCCACTCTCCGGATTCGGTTGTCGCCGCCTGCTCCCGCAGTGCCGCCAGCACCTGCTCAACCGAGACCTTGTCCCCGATCGGGGGGCTGTTGAGGTCGGCGGCGATCACACTCATGCCGGAGCCCGGGAAATGCCCATGCGCGTCGATAAAACCGGGCAGCATGGTGCGCCCCTGGAGGTCCACCACCTCGGTCTCATCGTCGACCTCGGCCATAATCTCTGCCGTGGTGCCCACTTTCTCAATGCGCTCACCGCGTGTCGACAGGGCCTCGACCACCGGGTTGTTCAAATCCATGGTCAGGATACTGCCGTTGATAAACACCTGGTGCGCCGGTGCCTGTGGCGTCCGGGTAGCGATCTGGAACAGTACACCCAGCCCCACCACCAGGGCCAGCGCAACCAGCAGGCGAGTTGTCCACGTCATCTGCTATGCCTCACGCCACTTTGCCGATAAGTATGTCCGCCAGTTTGGCCCGATGCCATGCGGCATCGCCCCACAGCAACTGGCTGTGCTTCTGCCGCTTGAAAAACAGGTGGACGAAACACTCCCAGGTGAAGCCGATTCCTCCGTGGTACTGCACCGAACGGCTGGAGGCGAAAGCCGCTGTCTCGCTGGCCGCGGCTTTCGCCATATGGGCGGCCGCTGCCGCGTGATCCGGCTCGGTGTCACAGGCGCAGGCTGCGTTGTATACCAGCGACTTGCACTGGTCGATCATAATCATCACGTCCACCAGCGGGTGCTTGACCGCCTGGAAAAATCCCAGCGGGCGATCGAACTGCTGGCGCGTATTGACATACTCGACCGTGGTCTGCAGCTGCCACTCCGCGGCGCCGGTGATATCAGCTGCCAGCAGTGTCCAGATTGCCGGCATCGCCGCTGTCAGCGCGGACAGCCCCTCGCTGCTGACTTCCTGCGCGGCTACATTGTCAAAGCTGATATGGGCCTGGTCGCGGGTCAGGTCGACGATGGCATCGGGCGCCACCGTGACCCCGGCGGCGTCACTGGCCACCCAGTAGAGAGACTGACCGGTGTCGGTACGGGCACTGACCAGCAGTCGGTCCACTTTGCGCGCATCCTGCACAAACCAGGCAGTGCCGTTGAGTTTGCCGTGCTCACAGGCCACATCGGTGTCGCCCAATTCCCAGCTGCCCTGCCGGTTGGTGATCGCCAGGCTCGCCGTCTGCCCCTCGGCAATCCCGGCCAACGCCGCGTCACCGCCGCTGCCGCAGGCGGCCAGCACATACGTTGCGGCCAGTGTGGCCAGCAGCGGGCACGGAAAGGCCGCCCGCCCGAGTTCTTCGACCAGTCCGGCCACCGCCACCACCGGCATCCCGATACCGCCGGCGGATTCAGGCACCGCCAGGGACGTCCAGCCCAGTTCCACCATCTGCTGCCACAGTTCGCGATCCCAGGCGCAGTCACTCATGCGCTCGGGGTTGGTGTCGGCGGCGACCATGCGGTGCAGTTTGTCCGGTGGGAAGTGTTCGCTGAAAAACTTGCGGGCCGAGTCTTTCAACATCGCCGCCTCTTCGCCAAATCCAAAGTTATCCGGTTGCGTCATGTACTGTCCCCTATTTCGATTTCGCGAGGCCGAGCACACGCTCGCCGAGAATATTGCGCTGCACCTCACTGGTGCCCGCCGCTATTGTCATACCGTAGGAGTTCATATACGCCATTGGCCACTGACCGCCCACCGGTGCATTCTCATCCCCCAGATACAGCGAGGCGCTGGCACCCTCCACTTCCACCGCAAGCGCTGCCGTGTCCTGCGAGATTTCGCTGGCCAGCAGCTTGTTCTGCAACTGCAGACGCAGCGGGTGATCCTGCAGCGCTGGCACACGCGCGCGCCGCTGGTTCTGCGCCAGCCCCTGCTCCCGGATCACCTGCTGCATGATGCGGTCCCGTATCAGGGGGTCCTCCGACGCCGGCCGGCCGCCGCGCGCCGTATTGCGCGCCAGCTCGATGAGGTTGGCCGTGTTGGTGGCGTGGGTGGATTTGCTTTTCATGCCCCCGGCGCGCGGTGTCTGCAGTTCGCCCGCACCGCGCTCGTGCAGCAGTGTGGTCATCGCCACCTGCCAGCCCCTGCCCAGTTCATCGAGGCGGTAGCTATCGTCGACCTCGAGATCCTCAAAGATCACCTCGTTGAATCCGGTCTCCCCGGTAAGCTTGATCAGCGGCCGCACCGTGACACCCTTGCCAAGCGCAGAGCGGATGGGAACCACGAAATAGGATAAGCCGTCGTATTTGTGGGACTTGTCGGTGCGCAGCAGCAGGATCATCCACTCGGCAAAATGCGCCAGCGAGGTCCACACCTTGTGGCCGTTGATGATCCATTTGTCACCTTTACGCTCGGCGAAGGTCTGCACACTGGCGAGGTCGGAGCCGGCACCGGGCTCACTGAACCCCTGGCACCAGATATCCTCACCGGAAAACAGGCGCGGCAACAGCCGCTCTTTCAGCGCCTGCTGCCCGTGGTAATACACGGTCGGCGCGGCCATACCGAGGCCGATCACATTGGGCAGGTAGGGTGTGCGGGCCCGGATCATCTCCTCATTGGCGATACGCTGGCAGTCGCTGCGACCGCCGCCACCGACAGCCACCGCGTAATCACAGCCGATCAGCCCGGCATCGTAGGCGGACTTCTGCCACGCCTGCAGATACGTCATTTGCGGCTCTGTCATGATCTCCAGTGGCGACAGCGGCAGTCGCACGGTCGGCTCCCCCGGTTTATTGGCCTGCAGCCACTCCCGGCAGTACTGGCGAAACTCGGCCTGCTCCTGCGTATCCTCGCGGGCACTCTCTGACATAACTGGCTCCCTTATCTGTTCTAATAGTGTGGCGGTTTTTCGTCCGGCGGCATCCCGGTGACGCCCGCCTCGTTGTTATTTTCCTGCTCCTGCTGACGGGCCCGCAGCAGCTCCACCTGCCGCCGCAGGACCAGGATTTCCTGCTGTTGCTGCGACAGCGCCGCATCCAGGCTGCCCAGCGCGTCCTCCTGGAAGGCAAGCTGGCTCTGCAGTTCCATCATCTGGTGTTTCAGTGTTTCGACGTCTGCAGACATTTCTCGGGTTCTCCTGGCAATCCCGGCTTGCGCGGGCACAGCGGCCTAATATACTGCCCACTTTGCGATAAATACACGGTCATGCGATGAGTAAACGAAAAAACACCGGCAGCCGACTGGTCTATTCCACCGAGGGCGGCCGCCTGTGTCCGCAGTGCCAGCGGCCAGTGGCGGCCTGCGTCTGCGGCAAGGACAGGCCCGCGGCCACCGGTGACGGTATTGTGCGACTGCACCGGGAGACCAAGGGGCGGGGCGGAAAGGCGGTGACACTGGTGAAAGGCCTGCCACTGTCAGGCGACGCACTGAAGACCCTGGCCACACAGCTGAAGAAAAAATGCGGTGTCGGCGGCGCTCTGAAGGACGATGTCGTGGAAATCCAGGGTGACCAGCGCACCTTGCTGAAAACAGAATTAGAAAAACTCGGCTACACCGTCAAGATTGCCGGCGGCTGAACAGATCGGGGATATTTTCCACCATTTGCGGTGTTTCGCGATCAATTCCGGGATTTTAGCGTGTGTCTCCCTCGAAAATCCCGCCGGCCGCTCTAGAATAAATGAAGCTTAGCGACGCTTTCCAAAATCTATGTGAATTAACCCCCACAACTCTTTATTTTTATTGGTATTTATTATTTTCTGTGCTAAAAAGTCCCCTGTGAGCCCGGAAATGACGTGAACTGGTCAGGATCTCCAGCCGCATCTGACGATAACCGGGCCGCAATGACCATAAGAATGGAACAGCAGTGCCTGACGGATCAGTCATCCCCTGCGAGGAATGGGTTATGTACGTTACTGCAGAACACATCAGGGACCACGTTATTCGGCCTACCCTGGAGTATATGGGCGCCTGGACACCCGCCCGCGAAACCTTTTTGCTCAACGCCGCCATCAGCGCACCTGATGTAGGATTGTTCTGTGCCAGAAGTGAGGGCCTGGGACTGTTCAACATCACGGCGGCCCAGCATCGGGATTTGTGGGATCGGTACCTGGCGTTCAATCCGGACCTGGCGAGCCGGGTGCGGGGGCTGGCCAGCCAGCGCGCCTTCCTGAGTGACCCCGACAGCGAGTTGCAGACCAACCTCAGCTATTGCACTGCGATAGCGTGGCTGATGCAACAGCGCGCCGGTGGCATCACCGAGCAACCGGAGGAGAACTCCGCGCTCGCGCGCGCCTGAGACTGCCCGCGCGGCTGCCGCCGCGCCTGCGCTGTCACAGATGGATGACACCTCGCCTGGTGTCAGGCACCACTTCGTATTGCCTCCCAGACGGGAAGATCCTCGGGGCGGTCAATATCCCTTAGTACCGGCAAGGCAGCCCAGCGCATCCCGGCACGCGACAGCGCCGCCGTGGTTTGCCGATAGACCTCGCCGCTGCCCCAAGTGACACCCTCGAAGATATCCGGCCGGATCGCAGTGGCGCCGATCAACACATAGCCGCCGTCCGCTGCCGGCCCCAACACCACCGTCGCCGTGCGCAGCGCTGCCACCGCCCGCGAGAGATACCCGGCATCGATTTCCGGGCAGTCGCTGCCGACCAGTATCACTGCCCGGTAGCGCGCCAGTCCGCAGCGTATCGCGTTGTACATACGCTGCCCGAGATCCGCGCCGCGCTGGCGCAACACGCGGTCCACCCCCATGGACTGGCACTCAGTGAACAGCGGGTGCTGGCGCACTCCCGCCACCGACAATTCAACAGCGCCCAGTTCACTGGCGAGCAACTGCCGGCAGGTCCAGCGGGTCAGATCGCAGTGGAGCTCGCAGGCCTGTGCCGCAGTGAGGTGCGGCAGCATGCGGGTTTTAACTTGTCCGGGCCGGGGTGTGCGCGAGAACTGGATCAGCAGTACTTCGCCGCGCAGTGTGCGGCGTCGTTCAGCGCCCATAGTAATGCCGCCACAGCCGGTCCGGGGCCACGCCGAGGAAGTACGCCAACCGCAGCAACCACATACGCAGCACAGTCCTGAGTACCCCGCCCTGCTCCCAGCGCCGGCTCGAGGTCTCCACCGGTTCAGCAATCACCCGGGGCGGCGCCAGCCGGCGCAGCTGCTTGCAGCAGGCGATATCCTCCATCAGCGGCACGTCGGCAAAGCCCCCGATACGGACAAACAGCGCACGCTGCACAAACAGCATCTGGTCACCGGTGGCCACCGAGGTCAGGCGCGAGCGCTGGTTCATAAACCACTCGATGACCCGGAAGATGGCCTGCGTCCCACTCAGGCGCACACGGCAGAAGCCCCACGGCGGCTGCTCCGCCAGCAGTGCGTCCAGCGCCGCAGCGCTGACTGAGGGAAAACTGTCCGCATGCAGGAAGCACAGGTAAGGGCGTGCCGCCGCCTGCGCCCCGAGGTTCATCTGTCGGGCGCGGCCGCGATCACCGCTTAGCAGTTGGTCGCACAAGAGCCGCGCGGCGGCCGCAGTGCCGTCTTCGCTGCCACCATCGACCACCACCAGTTCACTGTGCGGATACTGCTGCCGCAGCGCGCGCAGCAATGCGGCTATATGCGCCTGCTCGTTCAGCACCGGGATGACAAAACTGACCGCTGCGGACATCAGGCGACCAGTGCGCCTCCGCAACTGCTGCCCTGTCCGGCGGTGCAGCCGTAACAGTGCTCTGCGGTGTGGACGGCCTCGCCCTCCACATCCGGGGCGCGCAGCAGATCGCGGATATGGCGCCGCCGATCACTGGCCAGCATCGGCATATCGAGCATCTGGTTGAAATCGCAGTCGTAGAGATAGCCGCGCCAGTCCACACTGACCAGGCTGCGGCACATCAGGGTGGGCACATTGGCGGCGCTGTAGTTCTCGCGCAGCAGGTGCATATACTCATGGTATTGCCCCTGGGCCAGCAATACCGCGCCAAAGCGGCTGATGGGCATATTGGTGATGGTGAACAGCTCGTTAAACCGGATACCGAAGCGCGCGGCCAACTCGCGCCGGTAGTCTGCCTCCAGCGCCTGCTGCGGCGGCGGCAGTACCGGCCCCACCGGATTGTAGACCAGGTTCAGGATCAGATCGGAACCGTAGCCCAGCGCGTTCAACCGGCGCAGCGCCTCGATGCTGGTGTGGTAGACCCCCTTGCCGCGCTGCGCTTCGACATTGTCCTGCAGGTAACAGGGCAGCGAGGCGCTGATCTCCACCTGCTGTTCGGCAAGAAACGCGGCCAGATCCTCCTGCCCGGGTTCCGTCAGCACGGTGAGGTTGCAGCGGTCGATCACCCGCACACCCAGCTTGCGCGCCGCGCGCACCAGGTACCGGAAGTGCGGGTTCAGCTCGGGCGCGCCACCGGTGAGATCCAGCGTGCGTATGTCCTGGCGCCGCACCAGCGCCAGTATCAGCTCGATAGTCTCTGCGTCCATCTGCTCGGTGCGGGTGGGGCCGGCGTTGACATGGCAGTGCACACAGCTGAGGTTACACAGGTAACCGAGGTTGACCTGCAGCGTATCCAGCGTCGCCCGGTAGACCGGGGGAAAATCGCTGTGCAGCAGTAGCGGGCGGGTATCGCGCATGTGTCGGGGGAATCCTTATCTGTAAGAGCGCCGGATATCAGTAACTGGCCTCGCGCTCCCGGGGCGTCAGCAGGCTCTGTGGTTCACCCTGCATGTACTGGAATATTACATTATAGGACAGCACTGCCTGCACATAGTTGCGCGTTTCCTTGTAGGGAATGGTCTCCACCCAGAACTCAACCGGCAGCCCCTCCCCGGCCCGGTTGCGCCAGCGGTCGACGCGGTGCGGGCCGGCGTTGTAAGCCGTCAGCGCAAAAATCCGGTTGCCGTCAAACCGGTCCAGCATCTGCCGATAGTAGGCACTGCCCAGCAGGACATTGTGCTCGATATCAAACAGGTCAGCTGCACTGTGGCGCTGCCGCAATGCGGCGGCCACCGCCTCCGCCGTCGCCGGCATCACCTGCATCAGTCCGCGCGCGCCCACCGGCGACTGTGCACCGGCGAAAAACGCGCTCTCACGACGGGCAATGGCCATCAACTCGCTACTCGGCACCCCGCGCAGCGCCGCATTGTTACTGAAGACCTCCTGGTACGGCATCGGGAAGCGCTGGTCCAGCGCATCCCAGGCTTGGGCGCGGGTCGCGGCATCGATCGCCATCCGATACCAGCCCTTGCTGCTCGCCAGCAGCGCGAGCGCCTGCTGCTGTGTCTCCTCGTGAGTATCCTGCAATAGGTTGTACCACTCCGAATGCGCCAGCATCTGGTCACCGTGGTATTTCAGTTCCTCAATGCGGAGCACGGCTGGCAGCGCATCGGCACTGCCCGCGTCCGGTGGCACCAGCGGCCGGTGATTGAGGGCATACGGCCGGCCCAGCTGACTGGCGGCGAGAAAACCGTAGTAATCGCGCTCGCCGGCCAGTGTCTCCAGAAGTACTGTCGCGGCGTCCGTGTCACCGCGCTGCGCCATGGCACGCGCGCGCCAGTAACGCCACACCGTCTCCTCGCGGGCAGACTCCGACAGCAGCGGCAGTGTGCGTTCCAGCGCGCCCCAATCCTGCTCCCGCAAAGCCCAGCGCAGGCGAATGCCGGTCAGCTTGTCGTCCTGCAGCCGCGCCAGCACAGCGTCCAGCCAGTCGCGGTGGGTCGCGTCGCGGGCAAACAGGATGTGCAGTGCAATCGCAGTTTCGACCTGCCGCGCCTGCGCAGTATCAAACACCAGCTGCTGTTGCAGCGTCAGCCAGCCGGCGAGCGCCTGTTCCGGGCGGGTGCCGGCGAGATAGACCAGGCCACGGGTGGCAATATCCGCGGCGTAGCGGTTTTCCCGGTCCAGTGACTGGCTGGCCGTCGATTCCGGCCTGCGGTAGACGGCCAGCAGTGTCTCCACCTGTGGTCGCAGTTGCGCACTGCTTTTCTTGGCCACGTACTGCAACAGCGAGCTTTCGCGGGCATCGAAAGCATTGAGCAGGCGGGTCCACACAATGTCATCGCTGATACCGCCGGCGCCCTGCCACGCGGCAAACAGCGGATCACAGGCCGCCGGCTGCGATTCACCGGCAACCCAAAGCCGGGATGCCCCCTCCCAGGCCAGCGCTGCATTACCCTGTGCCAGTTGCGCACGGAAAAAATAGCACTTCAGGTCGGTGCTGTTGGGTTCCTCCGGCATCACCGCCAGGAACGACTGCCAGTGGCCGGCACGGCCCACGGCGCGCAGGTAGGCCCCCAGGTAGCGGATGGCCAGCGGACTGTCCGCACTGTGCGCCAGGAAGCCGTTGGCTGCAGCGGGACTGACCCCCGCCCCCTGCCTGAGCAGCTGGTAGTAATCGAGGTAGACCGCCAGCGGGTAATCATCCAGCTGTGCGCGCAGGTGCTCGTACCGCGAGGTATCGCCGCGCTGGATAGCCTGACGCGCCTCGGTGTAGGCGAGGCGCTGACCGGACAGGGTCAGTGAGGACGGCTCTGCCACGGCGGCCGCGACGGCAAACAGCATCAGGGCGATGCTGGAAAATCGACTGCTGCTATGCCGCAAAAAAACTGTCCTCCTGTGACGTCACGCGGCACCCCGGGAGAGGGCTGCCGTCGGGTCAACCTGCGCTAGAGTGATATGGTCGCTGCGACATTGCAAGCGTGCAGCGAGCCGTTGGGACACAGTTTGCAGCGGCTAAAAGAACAGGCCCAGTGTCGGCAGGTCGATAGTGGCGTAATCGAGTATGACCTCGCGGCGGCGAAGTCGAAACCCTGCCGGCGTGACCGCCAGCGTGTCGCACCGCTGCCCGCTGTAGAGCACGTTTTCGCTGCCGGGGCGCGTATAGTAGAGATGAAAATTACTGACAGTGGATAGCTGCTGCACCGCACCGGCCACCTCGTCAGCGCCGCCACCGTCCTCACGCGCCAGCAATTCGATATTGCCGACCAGGCGGCGGGTTCGTGCCGGAGGGCTCTCCGACCAGGAGTTAATTTTATAGGCGCGTTCGGCCCGCAGCGACAACAGCAGGTAGTTCTCCTCGCGCAGGGGGCAGCCCATGGAATCCTCCCCTTCCAGTTCCCGCGCGACACTGATCATCGACTCCTGGCCGCGTTCGCGGTTGTCCACCTGCACATTCACGCGCGACGGCAGCAGGTAGCGGATGTCCTCACTGAGTAGGGCCAGCCACTGCCGGTACTGGCGATTGTCCAGCAGGCGCGCCTCGTGAAAGTAAAAGCGCTCCAGTTCACGCTGCTGCTGCGGCGTGGTCTCAAGTGACAGTGTGCTCACAGCCCCTCCTCCACCGCCAGCAGTTCACTGCGCCAGCGCGCAAAAAAGTGCCGCGCGTAAAACTCGTTGGCTGTCACGCTGACCAGGCCCGGCATCTCGGGATGCGGCTTCTCCTCGCCGAGGCCGAGGCCATAGTAGTAAGGTCTGTCGTCGGCAAAGTCGATATTGCTGCCCAGGAACTGCTGGCTCCAGACTTCGGAGTCCTCCTGTTCCAACATGCCGCCCGGCCCGAAGAAAGACGTGTAGTTGGTCCGCAGGGTCTTCTTGATCGCGTCCGGGGCGTCGGCGGGGACCACCGCCCACGACCAGTATTCCACCTTGCCCGGCCCGCGCGGGTGCGACACCTTGAACGAGGTGTTGGACCACAGGAATGACAGGTTGGGGTAGATACCGTAGGTGAGCCCTTTCATGCGTGCGCGCAAATCACCGACCCGCGCCGCCGCCTGCGCCTGTACCTCGCGCAGGTAGTCCTGCACCTCGGCGCCCCCCAGCAGTGCCCCCAGACCCTCCATGCCCCAGGCGACCTCATCCACCGGTGCATCCGGCGGCATCAGGCGAAACGTCGCGCCGTGACCGGGTGTCGTCACCACACTGTGCCCCAGCGCCTCGATCACATCCTGTGCCTCCCGGGGCACAATCGCGCTGTGCAGGAACGCGCCGTGATTGACATCGCCGAGCTGGTTCTCGACCGGCAGCTTCCAGTTCGCGTTGATGACCCAGCGGTGCGGTGCCCCCATGAACTCAACACCCGCGGGAAAGCGGTCGAAGAACGCGTCGAGGTAGAATCGCATATCGCCCAGGTAGTCCTCCAGACTGATGATCTGCTCATCAAAACTGCCGAAAACCATGCCGCGCCAGGACGCCACCCGGGGTACGCGCTTCAAGCCCAATTGCCGCTTGTCCGGCCTGCCCTGCAATTCGCTCTCCTGCGGAATGGCCACCAGCTCGCCCTCCACTGTGTAGGACCAGTTGTGATATGGACAGACAAAGCGCCGGGTGTTGCCGTGATCGGCGCGGCAGACCGGCAGCCCCCGATGGGTGCAACTGTTGATGTTGGCATACAGTCCCCCATCCTGGCCACGCGACAGGATGATGGGCGTCTCACACATATAGGCCTGCACAAAATCGCCGGGTACAGGGATTTGCGACTCGTGCCCGAGAAACAGCCAGGACTTAGCGAAGATGCCGGCTTTTTCCAGCGCATACACCTGTGGATCAGACCAGCAGCGACGGCTGATCAGCGAGGCGTCCTCGTTGACGAGGTCTTTCACGGAATAGCGCACCGGCCGCTCCATATATTATCGTTTATTAATTTTTAAGCAGTATAGAGGGCCTGTGATCGAAATTTGAAGGGCCTTATGGTAGTTTTTGCATAATATTTAACAATCGGTTGATAATTTATGCCGCCCACCACTGCGAAAACGTCCAAACTGACCAAGGGCGAACGCACCGCCCAGCGTGTGCTGGATGCCGCCGAGGAACTGTTCGCGATGCAGGGCTACGACGGCACCAGCCTGCGCGAAATTGCGGACGTCGCCGGGATACGTGAGCCGGGGATCTACAACCACTTTGCCGGCAAGCAGGCGCTCTATGAAGCGGTGCTGTTCCGGGCATTGAACCCGATGGCAGAGGCGCTGTCGCTACAGATGGAGACCGCCTCCAGCCTGAGGGAGTACACCGAGCTGCCGTCGATCATCACCGACCTGCTGTTCGAGCACCCGGCAATGGCCTCACTGTTCCAGCGGGCGCTACAGGGAGATAGCAGTTCGGTAGGAAATCGATTGATGAATACCTGGCTGGAAAAGCTGTTCCGCCAGGGCATGGAGAACCTGGAAAAGTTTGATGGTGTCTCGACGTCCAGCACGTCCGGGGACAACCCCGAACTGAGGGCGACCCTGGCGCTGAACGTCATCGCCATGTTCAACCTCACCACCGGTTATTTTCTGTCGCAACGGGCCTTCGCCTCCCTCACGGGAGGCGATTTGCTGGACCCTGACAACATTGCGAGGCAAAAGCGGCTGTTACACCGCGTGATCCGCGCGATGCTGATCAGTTAACTGACCTCAATGCGACGACGCTCCTGCACCTTCTCGACAATCTTGGGTGCTTCCAGCGTCAGCACACCATCCTTGAATGACGCTTTGATATCCGTCTCCTGCACATCCGCGCCGAGATTGAAGCTGCGCATGAATTTGCCGTAGCGTCGCTCCTGCCGGATGATCTTGCCCTTCTTCTCCTCTTTCTCCTCTTTTGAGGTTTCCGCTTCCAGCGTCAATACACCGTCCTTGACGTGCACATGGATGTCCTTTTTATCAACACCCGGGAGTTCCGCCGTGATCTCGTAGTGGTCGCCGGCCTCCTTGATGTCGACCCGGGGGGCGAAGAAAGTACCCGCCTGGGGCTCTACCAGTTGCGGCCAGGAATCATTAAAAAAACGGTCGATATCAAATACATTGTTGCGCGAAAGTAAGGTCATAATATCTCTCCTCCGATTCATAGGCATCACTGCCCTTGAGCCTATAAATTAGGGTATAAACGCAATATTTCAAGGCGGCCTGCAACAATTTTCCTGCCCTGTTGATACAAGTCAATAACGGCAAATAACACACCCGCGGAGCGGCCAACCCCGCCGCCGCACCAACGTGTTTTTGCTGGCCCAATATGCATGGAAGTATTAACCTGCCGTTGCAGAAATTGTTCACAAACCTCGTACAGGAAAGGGCCACTGGATATGACCGCAGCCGATGCACACAGCGCCAGCACAGCAACGCCAACCTGGGCACAGGCGGGCCGGCAACCGCGCATCGCGATTATCGGCGCCGGCATGTCCGGCATTGCCGCCGTGGTCAAGTTGCAAAAAGCCGGATACACGGATCTCACCGTGTATGAGAAGTCCGACCGGGTCGGCGGCACCTGGCGGGAGAATACCTACCCCGGGCTGTCCTGTGATGTGCCCTCGCGCTGGTACAGCTTCAGCTTCGCGCTGAAGGCCGACTGGCCGCACCGCTTTTCCTACGGGCCCGATATCCAGGCCTATATGGAAGCTGTCGCGAATGACTTCGGCGTCACCCGCCGGGTGAAATTCAATACCGCCGTGACAGACCTGACCTACCAATCGCCCTGCTGGCAACTCACCACAGCCGGCGGTCAGCGCGAAATGTACGATGTCGTGATCAGCGCGACCGGCATCCTGCACCAGCCGGTCTACCCCAATATCAAGGGCCTGGAGACCTTCGCCGGGGCAGCGTTTCACTCCGCGCGCTGGGACCACGCCGTGGACCTGAAGGGCAAACGCGTCGGCATCATCGGCACCGGCTCCACCTCATGCCAGATCGTGGGGGCTGTCACCAACGATGTCAGCGAGATGCATGTGTTCCAGCGCACCCCGCACTGGCTGTCACCGCTGCCGCAGAAGGCCTACTCGCCGCGCTGGAACAAACTGCTGGCGCGTTTCCCGTTCCTGCAGCGCATCATCTACCAGTTCTACTACCAGCTGATGGTGCGCACTTTCAGCGCCGCCACGGTCGGCAATAAACTGATGCAGCGCTGGATGACCAAAATCTGCCTCGACCACCTCGCCGACAGCGTGCCGGACCCGGTGCTGCGCGCCAAGCTCACGCCCGACTACGAGGCGACCTGCAAGCGCATGATCTTCTGTTCCGACTACTACCCTGCGCTGTGCCAACCGCACGCACACCTGGTTACCGAGGGCATAGAAAGTATCGAGCCACAAGGCGTGCGCACCGTCGATGGCAAGCTGCATGAACTGGATGTACTGGTACTGGCGACAGGCTTCAATGCCGCCGCCTTCATCCTCCCGACCCGGGTCACCGGCGAGAACGGCGCCGACCTCGAACAGGTCTGGGACGGCGCCCCGCGCGCGCACCGCGCCGTGGCCATGCCCGGCTTCCCCAACTTCTGGATGCTGGAGGGCCCCACCGGCCCCGTCGGCAACCTGTCGCTGATCGCCATTTCAGAACACCAGGTGGACTACATCATCAGCATGCTCGACAGGATGAAGTCAGACCGCCTGACCGCCATCGCACCCACCCAGACCGCCTTCGACCGGTACAATAACGCCATGCGAGAAGCCATCAAGTCCACCACCTGGGTGACCGGCGGCTGCAAAAGCTGGTACATCGACAAGAGCGGCCTGCCCAACCTCTACCCCTGGTTCCCGATCAATTACCTCAAGGAGATGCACAACCCGGAGTTCAGCGAGTACCGGTTGATGAAATAGCGGGTTGCCTTTGCGGGTACAAACCGGAATAATTCGCGGCTTTCCTTACCGCCCTTAGCTCAGCTGGATAGAGCGTCCCCCTCCTAAGGGGAAGGTCTCAGGTTCAAATCCTGAAGGGCGGACCATTTAAGTGTCTGTATTTAAATAATAAATACCAAAAGCACACTTGGCATATTTCAGATAAAATTCTTACTTTGTTGCGTATTTGCAGCGCACGCAAGTCATACCCTGCATAAGAAATGCTCCAGCCCTGCCTTCGTATTGGGGAAGCTTACGCATTTACTTGGCGAGCATATAAAACTGCCTTGGTTTTCAATCCGCTTAGATACTACATCATCAGAACACCGAGAACTCCAGGCTCTACCCAATTAACGGGGGACGGGCATTCATCCGTA
>JAGRIE010000169.1 GCA_020443425.1 Halioglobus sp. | reverse complement strand
GACCGGGTGCAGGTGATCAAGGGCTGGACGGATTCCAAGGGCAAGATGCACGAACAAGTTTACGACGTGCTGTGCTCCGATGAGCGCGCCATCGATGACCAGTATCGTTGCGAAAAGCCGGTTGGCAATACAGTAGACGTGCCAAACGCCACCTATACCAACAACATCGGCGACGCCCTGATGCTGGCGTACTGGCAAGACCCGGGCTTCGACCCGGATCAGCGGGCCTTTTACTATGTGCGTGTGCTGGAGATCCCCACGCCGCGCTGGACCACCTATGACGCAGCCTTTTTCGGCGTGGAACTGCCCAAGGATATCGAACCCTTCCACCAGGAACGCGCCTACACGTCGCCGATATGGTATGCGCCCTAAACAGAGCAGAGGCCTGGGAAATTGCCTTCGTCGCTGCCGGAAGAAGACACTACCGGCGCTGTCACTTAACGACCGATTAGCCGGTCATGACACGTGTTCACTGCGAGAGGGCTCTTCTCGGCCAAATAAGGAGCACTCAATATGCTGTTCAGAAGCCGTATTTTCTCTAACTTAGGAGCATTCGTCGCTTTCGGCGTTACCGTTGCCGGCGTCCAT
>JAGRIE010000168.1 GCA_020443425.1 Halioglobus sp. | reverse complement strand
CAGCATCGAGGTCGACCCGCGCGTCACCACCAAGGAACACCTCGCCGCGCTGACCGAGGTCGGCTTCCGGCGCATCAGCATGGGCGTGCAGGACTTCGACCCCAAGGTGCAGGAGGCGATCCACCGCGTGCAGTCGCTGGAGCTGACCCGCGACCTGATCGAGACGGCGCGCGAACTCGGCTTCGAGTCGGTCAACCTCGACCTGGTCTACGGCCTGCCCTTCCAGAACCGCGACGGCTTCGCCCGCACGCTCGAGCAGGTCGACAGCCTGCGGCCGGATCGCATCGCCTGCTACAGCTACGCGCACGTGCCGTGGCTGAAGAAGCACCAGCGCGTGATGCCGGAGGAGGCGATGCCGACCGGTCCGGAGAAGCAGGCGCTGTTCCAGCAGGCGCTCGAGTTCTTCGTCGATCACGACATGGAGGCGATCGGCATGGATCACTTCGCGCGCAGTGACGACGAACTCGCAGTCGCCGCGCGCGAGGGGCGGCTGCACCGCAACTTCATGGGCTACACGACGCACGCCGCCGACGACATGCTGTCGTTCGGCGTCACCGCGATCGGCGAGGTCGACGGCGCCTTCGTGCAG
>JAGRIE010000167.1 GCA_020443425.1 Halioglobus sp. | reverse complement strand
GTGACCCTGCTCGGTGTATTCAGAATAACCGGTCGCTGAGGTCAGGTCTGCGAATCCAAGATCTACCACCGTTTCCAGCGCCAGTAACTCGTTCTTGCGTTTGTTGGGCTCTTCAAAACGCATCGCCGACTCATACTTCCCGGTATCAAAGGAGTCGCGTTGATTGACCTGGCGCCCGCCAATGTCCATATCCTGATAGTAGTAGGTGAGCGTGCTATCCACGACGTCACCGGTATAACGCACCGCTAGCCGGCCAGACCAGGTTTGCTGTGTGTTGGCATCCTTCTTCTTTTTCAGATTGGCATTGACGTCGTTCGGGTTATTGAAGTCCGGTTGAGGGTTGGAAACACCCGCCTCTCGCACCAGATAGTTGTAATCAATGAAGCCGGGATCATCCAGATAGTCCACAGAGGCACGCACCGCCAAGCGGTCCTCGATAATTGGAATATTGAGTGTGCCGCCACTTTCATAGCCGACATCGCTGGAATGGCTGAGGTCATAGACATCTCCGCGCAGCTCGTAGGAGAGAGCATCGGATTGTGGCTTGTTGGGGATATAGCGCACCGCCCCGCCGAGGGTTCCGGCACCG
>JAGRIE010000166.1 GCA_020443425.1 Halioglobus sp. | reverse complement strand
GGAGATCTGCTGGGATAACGCACCAATGGAGCGCCTCCTGCGGAGCTTGAAATCCGAATGGGTACCTGCCATGGGATATACATCGCTAGTGGAAGCCAAGCATGATATTGGCCACTACCTGATGTTCCACAACGGCTGCGCTTGAGGAGACACCCCCACGTGTGTGGGGAAGACGAACCGGCATCGATGCACGCCGGTCGGTAGCTGGAAACACCCCCACGTGTGTGGGGAAGACTGCTGATGCCTCATAGTGAAGCTGAACCCGATAGAAACACCCCCACGTGTGTGGGGAAGACCCGTCCCGCTCGCATCCAATATAAAGCTCTGGAGAAACACCCCCACGTGTGTGGGGAAGACCTATGGGCAGACCATTGTCCCGTAGCCAGTATGGAAACACCCCCACGTGTGTGGGGAAGACCCGTCCCGCTCGCATCCAATATAAAGCTCTGGAGAAACACCCCCACGTGTGTGGGGAAGACCTATGGGCAGACCATTGTCCCGTAGCCAGTATGGAAACACCCCCACGTGTGTGGGGAAGACTCGTCCCGCTCGCATCCAATATAAAGCTCTGGAGAAACACCCCCACGTG
>JAGRIE010000165.1 GCA_020443425.1 Halioglobus sp. | reverse complement strand
TGGCGCGCGGCCGGGTGGTCGGGACGACCCTCGAAGACGGTGTCGTGCACGCCTGGCGCGGGATTCCCTACGCGAAGCCGCCGGTCGGGCCGCTGCGCTGGCGCGCACCGCAGCCGGCCGAGCCCTGGGAGGGCGTGCGCGAGGCCCTTACGTCGGGCTCGCCCTGCACGCAGCTCGGCGGCGAGCCGATCCTCGGGAGCGAGGACTGTCTCTATCTCGACGTCTACGCGCCGGCCATGGCGGCGGATGCGGCGGCCTCGGCGGCGGAACGGCTGCCCGTGATGTTCTGGATCCACGGCGGCGGCAACAGCATGGGCTGGGGCGATCAGCTGCCGCCGACCGCCCTCGTCCGCGACAACGAAGTCGTCGTCGTGACCATCAACTACCGGCTCGGGATCTTCGGCTGGCTCTCGCATCCCGCGCTGCGGGCGAGCGCGTCGGGACCCGAGGACGCCTCGGGCAACTTCGGCACCCTCGACATGATCCGCGCCCTCGAATGGGTCCGCGACAACATCGCCGGCTTCGGCGGCGACCCGGATCGCGTCACGATCTTCGGCGAGTCGGCGGGCGGCGTCGACGTCTTCTCGCTCCT
>JAGRIE010000164.1 GCA_020443425.1 Halioglobus sp. | reverse complement strand
GGCGTTTATGGATTTATCCGTTTTGCACAACAATCGCCAGGCCATCGCGCTGTACGAAAAACTCGGTTTTCAGCGGGTGCCGGTATTTGTTGTCAAGCGTCGCAATGCGATCAACGAAGCTTTGTATACCGCGCCGGACGGTGAAGAGGGACTGAATCCCTATGCCCGTATCATCACCAATGAGGCGCGCCGACGCGGCATCCAGGTGCACGTGCTGGATGCCGAACAAGGTTATTTCAAGTTGAGTCTGGGCGGACGTAGTGTGACCTGCCGGGAAGCGCTTTGTGAGCTGACTTCGGCGGTGGCGATGAGCCGCTGCCAGGATAAATACGTCACGCAGCGGGTGCTGAAAAAGCACGGCCTGTCCGTACCGGCGCAGTGCTTTGCCACCACACCGGAGCAGAATCAGGCGTTTATGGAGGAGCACGAAGCTATCGTGGTCAAGCCACTGCTGGGCGAGCAGGGACAGGGGATCGCGGTCAATATTACCGATCCCGATCAGTTGCAGGCAGCGATCAACCGGGCGCGCAATTTCGGTGACCGTATTCTGCTGGAGCAATACTGTCCCGGCGAGGATTTACGCATCGTGGTG
>JAGRIE010000163.1 GCA_020443425.1 Halioglobus sp. | reverse complement strand
CTTGATTGTTGTACCCGGCTTGAATAAGCCCTTGTTCGTAGTCTCGGAAAAGCTCGATGAAGGTTGAGGACTGGATGGCCGACAGTCCTGGAATTGGTTTGGAATAGGTTTGCATGATAGTTTCTCCCCGGGGCGTTTCTTTGCCCCCGCAGAAGAAACTATCTGAAGTAATGTTGCATCATCAATCACCCAAGGACTTCATTCGCATCGACTATTTTCACATTCTCGGCAAGTACTGTAGATAGTTTCCCGCTGCAGACAACAGGAACTATCGAGAGCTCTCGATAGTTCCTGTAAGAAACGCGGGTTCTGTCGGGGACGCCCAGTCCCAGCTGTGGTGCCCGCAGGATGGCCGAGACTGCTACCACGGCGTCCTGGCCCCCAACCACCGATGGCGCGGGTGGGTCACTCCAGCTGGGCGTGGCAAGGAACTGAAGAAGGCTGCAAATGCAGAGCCAAGGACACCAGCAGAGAGTCATGCAGCTATGACCTGGGCGCAAAGGCTCAAGCGCGTCTTAATGGGGCGGCCATCCGCATTGACATAGAGGTTTGTGGCTGTTGCGGGGGTGCTGTCAGGGTGATTGTCGAAGCGTC
>JAGRIE010000162.1 GCA_020443425.1 Halioglobus sp. | reverse complement strand
TACATCGGTGAGCCGCGTGCGCTGATTATTGCGCCCACGCGGGAGCTGGTCATGCAGATTGCCAGCGATGCGCAGAACCTGAGCAAATATGCCGGGCTGCACATCGTGACCCTGGTGGGCGGCGAGGATTACCAGAAGCAGTTCCGTGCGCTGGACAAACGGCCGGTGGATATCCTGGTCGCCACGCCGGGGCGGTTGATTGATTTCCTGCAGAACGATCACATCTACCTGGGCTTGATTGAGCTGATGGTGATTGACGAGGCCGACCGCATGCTGGACATGGGCTTCATTCCCCAGGTGCGCAGTATCGTGGCGCGCACTCCGGCCAAAGAATGCCGTCAGACCCTGTTGTTCAGCGCCACCTTCACGCCCGAAATTCTCGAGCTGACCGGTCGCTGGGCCATGGACCCGGTCATGGTGGAGATCGAGCCGGAAAAAGTGGCCACGGACACCATTGATCAGATCGTCTATCTGGTGACCGCGCAGGACAAGTACAAGCTGCTCTACAACCTCATCATGGCGCAAGGCGCCGAGAAGATCATTGTCTTCAACAATCGTCGCGACCAGGTGCGCAAGCTGGCGGACAATCTCTATC
>JAGRIE010000161.1 GCA_020443425.1 Halioglobus sp. | reverse complement strand
CCGGTGAATTGCATGACTTCCGCGAAGGGGTGTAGCGAGCTGCCCGCATCAAGCGTGTAGCAATCGCCATCAAGGAACACCACCGCCAATTCATTGGCCATGCCGTGCTCAAATCCGGTTACGTCATATCGGAGGCGCTCACCATCCCACGCTCTGAACTTAATCACCCTGCTCATGCCGCCACCTCCCCGCGCAGTGCCTGCAACTCGCGCAGGGCATTCGCTGTCTGATTGTCAATGCGCGTCAACTCTGCTTTAAGCTGACGCTCTGTGTAGTAGCGCTGGTTTGCCAGTGCTTCCACTTGGTGCTGGAGTTCTGCTATTCGGTCTGCGGTCATGTCACTCTCCCAGCTCTATCCATTGCTGGTATTGCGGGGCGTCTGTTGAGATGCCGAGGTCGTTTAGCCGTTTTGCGCGGTAAATCCTCGTTTCCTTGAAGCATGTGTCGTGGAAACGTTGGAGATTGGTCGCGATACCCGGATTCTCAACAAGAGCTTTCGGGGACTTCCCTGGATATCCGTAAAGGAAGGCGATGGCAGAGGCATCAAAGCCCATGCTCTCCGCATCATCCCCGTCCAACAACCAAGAAAACGCGCA
>JAGRIE010000160.1 GCA_020443425.1 Halioglobus sp. | reverse complement strand
AGCGGCAGAAAATCCCGGTCTTCCTTGGTCTTCCGGTCGGCGACCACGGTCACCAGCACCACGGTATCGGCCATATTGACCACCACCGCGCCACTGGCTTGCCGAGCGATTTCGCCGGTCTCCAGCGTCACCGCGTGCTGGCCGTACTGAAAAGTCTTTTTGATGGGCGTCACGAAAGCGTCCTATGCAACAAAAGATCGATGGAAAACCTCAGCGGCGCAAGCCAAGGCGGCTAATCAGGTTCTGATAGCACTGCAAATCCTTTCTTTTCAGGTAATCCAGCAGCTTGCGGCGCTGGTTGACCATTTTCAGCAATCCACGGCGGGAATGATGGTCTTTCTTGTGATCGCTGAAATGCGATTGCAGGCCGTTGATACGGGCGGTCAGCAGCGCAACCTGCACCTCCGGAGAGCCCGTATCGACAGGGCCGCGCTGAAAATCCCGCACGACCTGAGTCTTTTGTTCGATGTTGAGCGGCATGGTCAAACTCCAATTCGGATTCGATCCGTCAATTCAATAAAGTGAAGAATGTTAGCCTTATTCAAGGTCGGGCAACAAGTAAACCTTGTCACGGAACCTCACAGGCCAACAACCGGCG
>JAGRIE010000015.1 GCA_020443425.1 Halioglobus sp. | reverse complement strand
GGAGTAAACCATGTCGACCAATTACTTTGAATTCTGGTTCCGCAGTCGCGTCCACTGTGCCGCCGGCGCAAGCGTGCGACTGCCGGCGCTGCTGCAGCAACTCGGCGCACGCCGGCCCCTGCTGATCTCCGATGCGGGGCTTGCCAGGGCGGGCCTGGTGCAACGCGTCACCGACATTTTTGCCGCCAATGCCTCGGGCAACATGCCGCAACTGGCGGGGGTGTTCGCCGAGGTGAGCCCCGATGCGGGCAGTGATTCGGTCAACGCCGCCCTGGCCGTCGCCCGCGCCAGCGGTGCGGATGCCATTGTCGCCCTGGGGGGCGGCAGCGTGCTGGACGCCGCCAAGGGGGTCAAGTACGCCCTGGCCCGGGGCCTGCCCGATATCTGCGACGTGTTGACCACGGGTGTGCGGCTGGAGCCGGAGGGCGAGCACCTGGGCGTACCCCATGTGGCCATTCCGACCACGGCCGGTACCGGTGCCGAGGTCACCAACGGGGCGGTAATACTCAACCAGTCCAACGGGCGCAAGGTACTGCTGCAGACGCCGTATCTGGAGGCCGACATCGCCATTCTCGATGCCCAGCTCACCACCGGCCTGCCCCCGTCGATCACCGCCGACAGTGGCATGGATGCGCTCACCCACGCTGTCGAAGTGCTTGTGAACCCGATCGCCAACCACTTCACCGACGCGCTGGCACTCAACGCGATCCGGGTGATCGAACAGGCGCTGCCGCGGGCGGTCGCGGACGGCACTGATCTGCAGGCGCGGGAAGACATGCTGCAGGCGGCCACCATGGCCTGCCTGGCGGTCTCCAACGCCCTGGCCGCAGCCCCGGTGCACAACTGCTCCCACGCCTTCGGCGCGGTGGCGCACATTCCCCACGGGCGCGCCAATGGGGTGCTGCTGCCGATCGTGATGGAAGAGTTGCGGGAATTCTACCTGCCCTGGGCAACGCGCCTGGCCGGCGCCTTCGGCATCGGGACGGGAGAGCGCTCGACCGGCGATCTGCTGGATGACGTCATCGCGCGTATCCGCACGTTGCAGGATGCCTGCGGCATGCCGCGCACGTTCGCGGAACAGGCGGCCGACCCGGAAACCCTGGTGCGGGCCATCCTCTCCGACCCGCTGGCAGCGTTCTACCGCCTGCCGGTGGAGCGGGCCACGGCCATCACCCTGCGGGCGCTGGGTATGGGCTAGCCCCTTCAGGACTCATCTGCGAAGTTTCGCTCAATTGGGTTTGTGCTGTTGCTAGCGGGTTCGGGGGGCGGGAGTGAAATTCGCCCGCTTCCCCGATACTCGCTGACGAATTTCACTCCCGCCCCCCAAACCCTCGTTGCGTTCCATAGCAAAGAATATTGTTCCGCGTAAACTTCCTGCCCGAGGCACTGGCAGGGGAAGCCCTTTTTGTTCGCAAGTATCGGGGAAGCGGGCAAAAATGCGTTCCCGCCCAGTGCCGGCGACCGGAGTGAAAATGGACGCCCAAGTCGGGGTGAGCAAGCCGGTCAGCAGCGCTGCCAGTCGAAAGCCAGCACATCCTTGATGTTCGATGCCCCGGTGACCAGCATCAGCAATCGATCGATACCCAGCGCGACGCCACTGCAATTTGGCAGGCCGTGTTCCAGTGCGGCCAACAGGTATTCATCCACCGGACGCTCACTTTGGCCGCGTGTGAGACGCAGCGCATTGTCGCGCTCGAAGCGCTGGCGCTGCTCCGCCGCATCGGTGAGTTCGCAGTAGCCGTTGGCCAGCTCCACGCCCTCCACGTAGAGCTCAAAACGCTGGCCGACGCTGGCATCCGCCGCCGGCACAATGCGGGACAGCGCCGCCTGCGAGGCCGGATAGTCGTAGATAAAACACAGGGTTCCACGACCCAGCTGCGGCTCCAGCACATGGCTCATCAGCAGGTCGAGCCAGAGATCGGTGTCGCCGGACAGGTCGCCGGGATCCAGGTGGCGACGCGCAACGGAGGCCAGCTCAGCTGTGGATGCCGTGAACGGGTCGAGCGACAGACGCTGCTGGAACAGCTCTCGATAACTGTACTTCTCAGTGCGGCGCTCGCCCAGCACTGCGCTGACCAGCTCCGCGACCTCTGCCATCAGCCGGTGGTGGTCGAAGCCGGGGCGATACCACTCCAGCAGGCTGAACTCCGGGTTGTGGCGGGCGCCCAGCTCGCCGTCGCGAAAGGCCCTGGCAAGCTGGAAGATGGGTTCGCCAAAAGCCGCCAGCATCCGCTTCATCGCGTACTCCGGTGACGTCTGCAGGTAGCGCGGGGCGGCCCCGTTGTCACAGGACGCAGTGAAAGGCTCTATGGAGGGGTCGGTAATGCCACTGCGACACAGCAGCGGCGTCTCCACTTCAAGAACATTGCGCGCGGCAAAAAAGCGGCGCACGGTGGCCAGCAGTTCTGACCGCTGTCGAATCGCTGCGAGATCAGCCGCCGGACGCCAGTCCACCCCGGATTATCCCGCGGCGGCGCTCAGGATTTACTGACGCGGTTCTGGTATTCCCCGGTGCGGGTGTCCACACGGATCACTTCGCCCGTGCTGAGGAACAGCGGCACTTTCACCACTGCGCCGGTGCTCAGCTTGGCCGGCTTGGTGCCGCCGGTGGCGGTATCGCCCTTGAGACCCGGGTCAGTCTCGACGATCTCCAGCTCGACAAAGTTCGGTGGTGCAACGGACAGCGGAGTACCGTTGTACAGGGTGATATCGCAGCGCTCATTTTCCTTCAGCCACAGGTGGCTGTCACCGACAGCGGCGGCATCCGCCTGGTGCTGCTCATAGGTTTCGGGTTCCATGAAGTACCAGAACTCACCATCGTTATACAGGTACTCCATTTCGCGATCCATCACGTCCGCGCTTTCCAGCGTCTCGCCGGATTTGAAGGTGCGCTCCCACTGCCGCCCGGTCTTCAGGTTGCGCAGCTTGACCCGGTTGAAAGCCTGTCCCTTGCCGGGCTTTACAAACTCGTTGTCAAGAATGCTGCAGGGATCGCCATCCAGCATGACTTTCATGCCAGATCGAAATTCACTTGTAGAATAGTTCGCCATGATGCTCTCATCGGGTTGCAGTAAAAACGGCGCCCATAATACCGCACCAAGTGTGCTAATGGCAGATGCAGTCCTGCCTGTAGCGGGAAGCGCGCCACTTAGGTATTCTTAAACAGTATTTCGGCACAGAATAACCACTCGGGCTTGCAACCATGGAAGACCACACCAAGATCAAATTGCAGCTTCCCCGCCAGGATTTCAGTGGCCAACCCCTGTTCGAGCCCACCGTCGAGGCGGCGAACAGCTGGGTGCAGAACCTGCCAGTGACCAATACCAACTCACTGGTGGAACTGCTGGGGCAGGCGCTGTCTGACCTCAATCACATGAAGCTCGCACCCGAGACACGTTTCGGCATCCTGGCCACGTTGCTGCCCAACCTGCAGATTGCCGTGCTGAACCTGTCAAAACGGTTTCTCAACCAGCCGCTGATCATGCCGGAGGAACCCCGGCGCATGGCGGAGCTGAGCGAGCAGCTACTTACCATGGCCGCGACCGGCTATACCATAGTTGCCATCGAAACCATCCAGCAGCGCGATGCCATCCGCAAGATGAACCCGGCGCGATTGACCTGTGAATCCATACAGCGGGCGCTGCTGTTCACCGGCCGCAAGGTGCTGCAGGACTTCCAGATGCACCGGCCGGTAAAAGTCCACGGTTGGCAGACCCTGCACCAGCTCTACGCGCTGGCCGAGACACAGAAGCTGGTCGACCTTCCGGTACCCGAGCCGATGTCCGGTGGCAGCACCATCAAGTCGACCTATCTGCAGGCCGTCCTGATCGGCTGCTGTAAAGCCAACCAGTTGCGCCACAGCGACCTGTCGGCACTGTATCGCGGTTTCCAGCAGTGGAGTGAACAGGTGCATTTTTCCACCCGGAGCAGCGGCCGCGACCTGTTCGTGGTCGATCTCGACAGTGACGAGGCGCCGCTGTACACAACTCTGTACCGCGCGGAACCGCGGCCGTCCTGCCGGTATATCGATACCTCATCGCTGGTGGAACACCTGGAGAACCTCAAGGAGGAAGCGGGCAGCAAGGGCGTCAGCTTCGACAAGAACACCCACGCCCCCATCAGCCTGCTGGAACACCTGATCGGCGCCCTGGGCAGTATGAGCCTGCGCAACTTCAAGCGCTCCGCCGCCGACAACGCGCTGCGCATCTGCG
This sequence comes from Halioglobus sp., assembly GCA_020443425.1. Taxonomy (GTDB): domain Bacteria; phylum Pseudomonadota; class Gammaproteobacteria; order Pseudomonadales; family Halieaceae; genus Marimicrobium. The sequence goes on along the minus strand of JAGRIE010000015.1, from coordinate 86,413 downwards.
TCGGATTCAACAGCACACATTTCCACGTCGCCGGTGAAGTGCTGTTCGAAGACCTGGTTTGCAGTCCCGCCGGACCGGATGCGGCGCGCGGGGCCGACAATCCCTTTCTCGACCCGCTCAGCCAGGCCGATGTCTGGCAGCTCGCCAACCCCGGCGACTACAGCGGCGATCTCAAGCTGGTCCCCAACCTGCTGGTCGACCTCGACTCCAGCACCCGGGCCAAGCTGTTCCAGGAGAATGAATCCGACCTGCCGGTGGCAGAGCGCTATCCCATATTTGAGGCCAAGCTCGCCGATGCCAGTCCCGGCGGCTACTGCCTGGAGTGGACGGCGGAGTTACCGGGAGACACCAAGGCCGGTGATATTGTCGGTTTGAAAGAGGCGGACCACAACGACTGGGTGATCGCGGTCATCCGCTGGGTCAGTCGCCTCAGCAACTCCCGCACCCTGATCGGCCTGGAACTGCTGAGCCCGCGGGCCATCGCCTATGGCGCCACCGTGCACCAGAAACGCGAGGAAAAAACGCCGCCGATGCGGGTATTACTGCTGCCTGAAATCAAGCTGGTCGGCCAGCCCCAGACGCTGATCACGCCGCGCACCGGCTTCAAGGAGCGCCAGAAAGTCACCCTCGGCACCAGTTCCGAGGCCTGCTCCATACAACTGCTGCGACACATTGCGTCCACCGGCAGCTTTTCACAGTTCGAGTTCTGCCATATCAAGGAGCTCGGCGATGTGCTCGCGGACAACGGGCACGGGCAGGTCGGCGGCGAGTTTGACTCCCTCTGGAGCCATATCTGACCCCGGCGTCTGCCTGCTCCCGCGCCGGCCTCGCAGTGCTAGGCGCGACCCTGGTAGCGGTCAGAAAAGCCCAGCAGGTAGAGGATGGCGTCCAGTCCCAGGGTTGATATCGACTGCTCGGCGGATTTCTGCACCAGCGGTTTCGCCCGGAAGGCGATTCCCAGCCCGGCGATACTCAGCATGGGCAGGTCATTGGCGCCGTCGCCAACGGCGATGACCTGTTGCAGGTCGATACCCTGTTCATCTGCCAGCTGGCGCAACAACTCGGCTTTGCGGGCACCGTCGACAATGGTGCCTCTGATATTGCCGGTCACCCTGCCATCGGCAATATCCAGCTCATTGGCAAACACATAGTCTATGCCGAGGCGGGCCTGCAGGAAGCGCGCAAAATACGTGAAGCCCCCGGACAGGATGGCCGTCTTGTAGCCCAGTGTGCGCAGTGTTGAAATCAGGTGCTCCGCGCCCTCGGTGATTTTCAACCGCTGGGCGACACTTTGCAGGGCGCTCTCATCCAGCCCCTTGAGCAGCGCGACCCGGGTTCGAAAGCTCTCGCTGAAATCGATTTCGCCGCGCATGGCGCGCTCGGTGATCGCGCTGACCTGATCCCCGACGCCGGCCAGCTTGGCCAGCTCGTCGATGACTTCCGCCTCTATCAGCGTGGAATCCATATCAAAGACGACGAGCCGCCGGTTGCGGCGGTACATATTGTCCTGCTGGAATGCCAGATCCATTTCCATGGCACTGGCGACCTCCAGCAGGTCGCCGCGAAACGCTGCGGGGTCACGCAGAGTACCGCGCGCCGAAAACTCCAGGCAGGCCTTGCTGAGAGCCGGCAGCTTCCCCAGCGGGATGCGCCCGGACAGGCGATTGATACCGTCGATATTGAGCTCGTGGCGCGCGATGACGCGCGTGACGCGGGCCAGCTGGTCCGAGGTGATCTTGCGCGACAGCAGCGTGATGATGTAGCGCGCCCGCCCCTGGGCCTCGACCCATTGGCTGTAACTCTGGTGTGAGACAACACTGGTGACAACACGCAGGTCGCGTCGCAGCGCGAACGCCCGCACCGCCTGTTCCACTTCCTCGCTGGCACAGCCCTCAGGCAGCTCAACCAGCAGACCGAGCGACAGTGCCGCGTGGATCACCGCCTGGCCGATGTCGAGGATGTTCACAGCATACTCCGTCAGCAGCGCTGTCAGGCCGGCGGTAACACCGGCCTGGTCTTCACCGGAGATGGTGATTAGCATTATCTGATTCACACTGCGGGTTCCACTTATTCTTTCGGGGCGCCATTCTACCCGTTCGTTGCAAGGCCTGAAAAGCACGCCTTCCGATTGCTGCCGGGAGAGAAAGCGCCCGCCGGCGCACACAAAGTGGGCATTCAGCGCCGAGTCTGGTTTATACTGGGCCCTTCGCAACCCGGTAAATCATTTATCCCGCGTGAGTATCCGTTTCAATCAGACCAGTCTAGGCCAGCAACTGGCAATCCTCACTGCGGGACTCTGCCTGCTGGTGAGTCTTGCGCTTGTCGCGCTGGGCGCAATCTCCACCCGCCACATGCAGATGCTGCTGCAGGAGGAGTACGGCACCTCGCTCGCCACACTGGTGGCCGCGCGGATCAGCACAGCCATGGAGCGGGGCGATTTGCTGAGCGTGTCGGCCACGCTGCAGCGGCTGCGCGAAACATCCAAAGTCCAGGCCATCACCCTCATCGATGTGGATGACAAGACACTGGGGCAGTCGGGCGAGGCGCGCGGGGAGAACCTGTACCAGTACACGGCGCCGGTGCATATCGAAAACAATGTCGCCGGCCGTATCGTCATCACGGTGAACGCCGCCAACGCCCGCGCCGCACAGTCGCAGTTCGTCCTCAGCATGCTGGGGCTGGCCGTACTGCTGAGTCTCGCCGTCTACGCCGGCAGCCGCCGCTTCGGTCAGCGCCTCGGCAACAGCCTCACCGAGATGGCGAGAAAAGTCGCACTGGAAGAGGAGAATCCCGGGCATCGGCCAGCCAATGAGCTGCTGCGGTTGTCCCGGCAGATAGACGCGCTGCCGATGGACCTGTTGCGCACACGCAGTGAACCGGGACCACAGGAAGAAAACTACCGCACCACAGCCGTGGTATACCTGCACCTTTCCAGCCTGGTGAATTATGTCGATACGCTCGATGAGCGCGCCCTGCACCGTTATATAGAGCGTCTGCACCAGGTGGTGTACGCGTCCGCAGGCTTTTATGCCGGGGACTTGCAGGTGGCCCGGCAGTTCGGCCTGGCGATTTACTTCAGCGGCCACAACAGCGCGGGAAGCGCCGCGTTCCGGGCGGCCTCCTGCGCCTGGCTGGTGCGGGCGGTGAGCCAGGAGCTGGAGAAAGAGATGTCACTGTCCCTCAATATCGCGATGGCAATATCACAGAGCGAGCTGGGCGTGGGCAGCGGCACTGATATCTACCCGGGGCTGTACACCCAGCACACACTGGATGAACTACAGGCGGTTTGCTCCAGCAGGCCGCCCAATATCCTCCTGTCACCGGCAGCCTGCGAGGACATCGACGTGGCCGGGCGCCTGCAACATCGCCCGACAGAGGTGATGGACTACGCGGTAATCGAGGAGTTTGCGGGGCCCTACCAGGACTTGCTGGAGCGGCAGTTGCGGCTGATACTCAAGCGCCTGACGGATACGCACAGGCGCTGAGCGCCGGCGGCGGTCGCCGCCGCGCTCAGGATTCCACCAACATACTGTCCACCTTCTGGAAACCACGCGGCAGCTTGTTGCCCCTGCGGCCGCGCTCACCCCGGTAGTGTTCAAGATCTTTCAGCTTGAAGCTCTGGTGCCGTTTGCCGGAGTGGATCACCAGCGTGTCCTGTGCGGTAAACACCTGTACCCCGATGACATACTCCTCTCGCGATTGCACCCGGGCCGAGGGGATACTGATGATCTTGTTGCCCTTGCCGCGCGCCATCTGCGGCAGGTCCACCAGCGGGAAAATCAGCAGCCGCCCCTCGGAGGTCACGGCGGCCACCAGGGTCTCCTCCAGTGACACAATCGGCGCGGGCTGCAAGACCTGCCCGCCCTTGGGCAGGCTGATCACGGCCTTGCCGGCGCGGTTCTTGGTCTGCAGGTCACCCAGCTTGGCGACAAACCCGTAACCGGCATCACTGGCGAGCAGGAACAGGGCGTCCTCCGCCCCCATCATCATGCCGCCGAAGGTTGCCCCGGACGGCGGGTTGATGCGCCCGGTGACCGGCTCACCCTGCCCGCGTGCCGAGGGCAGGTTGTGCGAGGGCACGGTGTAGGCCCGCCCCGTTGAATCGAGAATCACCACCGGTTGGTTGCTGCGGCCGAAGGCGCACATCTTGTAGTTGTCGCCGGCTTTGTAACTGAGGCTGGTGGGATCGATATCATGGCCCTTGGCGGCCCTGATCCAGCCTTTCTCCGACATCACCACGGTGATCGGATCGGCGCTTACCAGCTCCAGCTCGCTGAAGGCGCGGGCCTCCTCGCGCACCACCAGTGGCGAGCGGCGCTCGTCGCCGTATTTTTCCGCCACTGCCAGCAACTCTTTCTTGATCAGTGTTTTCAGGCGGGCCTCGCTGCCCAGCACCAGCTGCAGTTGGTCGCGCTCCTGCTGCAACTCATCCTGCTCGCCGCGGATACTCATCTCCTCCAGCTTCGCCAGGTTGCGCAACTTCAGGTCCAGGATGGCCTCGGCCTGGATATCGGAGATGCCGAAGCGCGCCATCAACGCGGGCTTGGGCTTATCCTCGGTGCGAATGATATGGATAACCTCGTCGATATTGAGGTAGGCGACGAGATAGCCGTCCAGGATATGGAGCCGTTTGAGGACGCGGTCCAGACGGTACTCCAGCCGGCGCCGGACGGTCTCGGTACGGAACGACAACCACTCCCTCAGCAGGCGATCCAGCCCTTTTACACCGGGGCGTCCGTCGGTGCCGATCATGTTGAGGTTGACCCGGTAACTGCGCTCCAGATCGGTGCTGGCAAACAGGTGGCCCATCAGGGCCTCGAGGTCGACGCGGTTGGAGCGCGGTACAATAACCAGCCGGGTGGGGTTCTCATGATCGGACTCATCCCGCAAGTCCGACACCATCGGCAGCTTTTTCGCCTGCATCTGCTGTGCAATCTGCTCCAGCACACGCGAACCGGACACCTGGTAGGGCAGGGCACTGATCACAATATCGCCGCCATCGCGCTCCCACACCGCCCGCATGCGCAGTCCGCCGCGCCCGGATTTATACATCGCCACGATCTCTTCCCGCGGCGTTATGATTTCCGCATTGGTGGGGAAATCCGGCGCCAGCACATGCTCGCAGAGCTCCTCTACCGTGGATTTGGGCGACTCCAGCAGGCGTACCGTGGCGGCGACAACCTCGCGCAGATTATGCGGCGGGATGTCGGTGGCCATACCCACCGCGATACCGGTGGTGCCGTTGAGCAGTACATTGGGCACCTGAGCCGGCAGCACCACCGGTTCATCCAGGGTGCTGTCAAAGTTGGGGGCCCACTCCACCGTGCCCTGGCCCAGCTCGCTGAGCAGCACATCCGAGTAACTGGTGAGGCGCGACTCGGTGTATCGCATGGCGGCAAATGACTTGGGGTCGTCGGGGGAACCCCAGTTGCCCTGGCCGTCGACCAGCGGGTAGCGGTAACTGAAGTCCTGCGCCATCAGCACCATGGCCTCATAGGCCGCGCTGTCACCGTGAGGGTGAAATTTACCGATGACATCGCCGACTGTCCGCGCCGACTTCTTGAACTTGGCAGTGGATTTCAAGCCGAGCTCACTCATCGCGTAGACAATACGTCGCTGTACGGGCTTGAGGCCGTCGCCGACATGCGGCAGGGCGCGGTCGAGAATGACGTACATGGAATAGTCCAGGTAGGCCTTCTCGGCATAGAGCTTCATCGACACCTGTTCGGTGCCCTCGCTATCGATTTCCGGAATTTCAGTCATTTTTTCCCTGGGTACTTGGGGCGGTTAATAATAGGGTGCTACTGCAGCGACGATTACTGCCTGGCTCGCTCACTGTGGGTCACTCAGGTGGTACGCGGGTGATTGTCCTGGTAGCCGACCAACTGCTCATTGAGATTGACTATGGAGTTCGCCATATCGATCATCAGGCTGTGGATGGTGGCCGGGTTGCTCTTGATCAGTTCCGTGAATTGTTCCTTGGGAACCTTGACCACCGAGCAGGTTGTTTTCGCCCGTACGGTCGCGCTGCGATCCGAGTGTGTCAGTGCCGCCATCGCGCCGAAGATCTCGCCGTCGCCAATGCGGCCGACATTGACATCATCGACCAGCACTTCCGCCACACCGGAGCTCATATTGTACACATAGTCCGCGCGATCGCCCTGGTTGATGATGATCTCGCCGGGTTCGTACACTTCAAACCCCGGGGTTGCGGGCTTCTCCTCCTGCAGGTTGGCGGCGGCAATGCGCAGCATCAACCCTGCATAGGTCACCAGCAGGCGCGTCCACAAGCGGATTGCCGCCGGCTCGTTGAATACCCGCTGCATGAACTCCAGACCGGGATAGCAGCGCAACTGCGCGCCGGAGTCACTGCCGTAATAGACAGCGATATGGGGATCCAGCCCGCCTGCGATATCCGGGAGCAGGATATCGCCCACCTCCATGGTGTAGATCGTTTTGTCCTGGTACCGCGCGGTAATGGAGCCCTGCTCCACAACGTAAAACTGGCCGCCGTCGAAGCCGCGAAAGTTCCCCGCTGGCGTGACGTCGACATCGAGTGGCATCGCCGGCATTCGCACTACATCAAGCAGTGCGCCAACCAGTTTCTCGAACTGCTGGCTCAACGCAGAAATATCCTGCGCATCTATATTTACCAACATCAGTAAAGCCCTGCATTGTTTACACTGGAGCCGCCCGCGCAGCCCGAATACGGTCATATCCCAATCGCAGGTGACAGCCGGCAGCAGCCTGTCCCTGCCCGTATTGGGGGGTTATAGTAGCAACTAAACCGGCGTCCGAGAACGACGCACTCTACTTTTGTTGATGTTCCCCGGGGGGAATAATGGCAGCGCAGTGGCGGACCCTCGCTTTCGATGAACTGGGCACATCCCTACTGTACGCGGTGCTGCAACTGCGCCAGCAGATTTTCGTGGTCGAACAGGATTGCGCCTATCTGGATCTCGACGGCCGCGACCAGGGTGCCATGCACATGCTGTGCACACGCGGCGAACAGCTGCTCGCGTACCAGCGCTGCCTGCCGCCGGGTTTGAACTACCCCGAGTCCTCGCTCGGCAGGGTCGCAGTGTGCCCCCGCGCGCGCGGACAGCAACTGGGCCGGGAACTGGTGCAGCGCGGCATCGACCACAACCTGGGCCGCTGGCCGCAGCAGGACATCTGTATCAGCGCGCAGTCGCACCTGCAGGTATTCTACGGCTCACTGGGGTTTAGCGGCGAGGGTGACGGGTATCTCGAAGACAATATACCGCACCGCAAGATGCGCTATCGGGCGGCCGGTTGACTCAGCGCCGCCGGCACGCGACTGTGCACGGCGACGCGAGCGCGCTGTCGCAGTGACCGGAACGCGCGACAGCGACAGGGACAAGTGAGGCCCTCTGCCGGCAGTACATCACCAGGGTATCGCTAGAGTTCCAGCAGAAACGTAACCGGCCCGTCATTGACCAGGCTGACCTGCATGTCAGCGCCGAACTCGCCCGCCGCGACATCGGGGTGGCGCTCCCGCAACTGCGCCAGGAAGTAGTCGTACAGCGTTTGTGCCTGCTCCGGCGGCATCGCCGAAGAGAAACTCGGCCTCAACCCCTTGCCGGTGTCCGCTGACAGCGTGAACTGCGATACCAGCAGCACACCGCCCGCCACGTCCGCCACACTGCTGTTCATACGGCCTTCAGCGTCCACGAACACCCGGTAGCCGAGCAGCTTCTCGAGCATGCGATCCGCCACGGCCTCATCGTCGCTCTTGTCCAGCCCCAGCAGCACCAGCAAGCCGTAGCCGATTTCGCCGACACAGACGCCGGCGACTGTGACACTGGCACTGCTGACGCGCTGCAACAAGGCCTTCACTGGTCTTTACCCGCGAGCGGCTTTGCGCCGCTCGTGCTCCTGTAACAGCTTCTTGCGCAGGCGGATGCTGAGCGGGGTCACCTCCACCAGTTCGTCTTCCTCAATGAACTCCAGCGCCTGTTCAAGCGTGTGCCGCACCGGCGGCGTCAAGGTGAGGGCCTCATCGGTACCCGATGCGCGCACGTTGGTGAGCTGCTTGCCCTTGATGGGATTCACCGCAAGGTCGTTGCCGCGACTGTGCAGGCCGATGATCTGGCCCTCGTAGACCTCGACATTCGGCTCCACGAAAATGCGTCCGCGCTCCTGCAAGTTGAACAGCGAGTACCCCAGCGCCTTGCCCTTGACCATCGACACCAGCACACCGTTGGCGCGGTGTACGATCTCCGCATTCTTGACCGGACCGTAGTGGTCGAAGACGTGGGTGAGGATACCGCCACCGGATGTCAACGTCATGAACAGGGAGCGGAAGCCGATCAGGCCGCGCGCCGGAATAATAAACTCCAGCCGCACCCTGCCCTTGCCATCGGGCACCATATTCTCCAGTTCGGCACGGCGCAGGCCCAGCTCTTCCATCACCGAGCCCTGGTGTTGCTCCTCGCAATCGATCACCAGTTGCTCATAGGGCTCGTGCATCACGCCGTCGATTTCCTTGCGGATGACTTCGGGGCGGGAGACCCCCAGTTCAAAGCCCTCGCGACGCATGGATTCGATCAGCACGGAAAGGTGTAGTTCGCCGCGTCCCGAGACCTTAAACTTGTCCGGTGAATCACCCGGTTCGACGCGCAGGGCGACATTGTGGATAAGCTCGCGCTCCAGCCTGTCCTTGATATTGCGCGAGGTGACGTACTTGCCCTCCTTGCCGGCAAAAGGCGAGTCGTTGACCTGGAACGTCATACTCACGGTGGGCTCATCCACGGACAGCGGCGGCAGGGCTTCCGGGCACGCCGGATCACACAGTGTATCGGAGATATTCAAGCCCTCGATACCAGTGACGCAGACGATATCGCCGGCCTCGGCGGCCTCCACATCGACCCGCTCCAGACCCAGGTGGCCCATCACCTGCAACACCCGTCCCTTGCGCGTCGCGCCTTCACTGTCCACCACCACGACCTGCGTGTTGGGGACCAGCTTGCCGCGGGTGATACGGCCGACGCCGATGACGCCCACATAACTGCTGTAGTCCAGTGCGCTGATCTGCATTTGCAGGGGGCCGTCGGAATTCACCGCCGGCGCCGGCACTTTCTCGATGACAGTCTCGAACAGGGGCTGCATATCCTCTGCCATATTCTCGTGATCCAGACCGGCGATGCCCTGGATGGCAGAGGCGTAGATAATCGGGAAATCCAGCTGCTCATCGTTGGCACCGAGACGGTCGAACAGATCGAACACCTGGTCCACCACCCAGTCGGGCCTGGCGCCGGGCCGGTCCACCTTGTTGATCACCACGATCGGGTTGAGGCCCTGCTCAAACGCCTTGGATGTGACGAAACGCGTCTGCGGCATCGGACCGTCGACGGCATCCACCAGCAGCAGTACCGAGTCGACCATGGAGAGCACGCGCTCCACCTCACCACCGAAATCGGCGTGTCCGGGCGTGTCGACGATATTGATGCGGTAGTTATTCCACTCAATCGCTGTGTTTTTGGCCAGGATGGTAATGCCGCGCTCGCGCTCCTGGTCGTTGGAATCCATGATCCGTTCCGCACCGTCGGAGCGTCGATCGAGGGTGCCCGATTGCTGCAGGAGGCAATCTACGAGCGTGGTTTTGCCATGGTCTACGTGGGCAATAATGGCAATATTGCGGAGATTATCGATCAAGGGGGGTTCCTCTTGGCACCAAGGGCCGTAAAAAAGGCGCGGATTATACCCCACTAACCCGCCACCCGTTGCTAGTCACTTGTGTGAAATGTGTACGAATATTGCGCGCCGGGCAGCAGCCCTCAGGGGGCATAGACCTTGATATCGAGGGAGGCGTCCTCGGTCAGGTGCGCCGCGTGCAGGCGGCTCATCACCCCCTTGCCACAGTACAGCATGTAGGTGGTGTCAGGCGCCAACTCCGTCATGCGGCTGTGCAGTTCGTAAAAAGGTATCCGCAACACCGGCACATGCAATTTCAGCGGGGCGACCTCCTCTTCATCGGGGTGCCGGATATCGATGATGGTGCTGTGCGCCAACGGCACCGACAGCACCTCGACACCGGCGCGCTGCAAGTCCTCCTCGCCCATCTGGTCTATGCGGGTCTGGCGCCGGTTGTCAAAGGCCCGGTCCAGGATCGCCATGTCAAAATAGCGCTCCTGCGCCTCTGCCCGGTCCAGCTTGGCCCGCGTGGTCGGCCGCACCGAGATCACCCCGCAGTACTCGGGCATATTGGCGGCGAACACCGCAGTGCCGATCTGCTCCGCAATCTGCATGATGTCCTCCTTGTCGGTGGCGACCAGCGGGCGCAGCACCAGGCGGTCGGTGACACTGTCTATCACGGCCAGGTTGCGCAGGGTCTGCGAGCTGACCTGGGCCACACACTCGCCTGTGACCAGCGCATCCACCTGCAGGTCCACGGCGACGCGGTCGGCCACCCGCAGCATCATGCGCTTGAGCACGACCCCCATATAGCTGTCCTGGACCTTGCCCAGCAGCTCGGCCACCACCTCCTCAAACGGCACGGTAATGAACAGCACACGCTGCTTGCCGCCGTACTGCTGCCACAGGTGCAGGGCGACCTCCTTGACGGCAACCTCCTGGTCCCGCCCACCCAACTGGAAGAAGATGAAATGGGTGCGCATACCGCGCTTCATGGTGAGGTAGCTGGCCACCGGCGAGTCAAAGCCGCCCGACATCAGCGACAGCACCGGGTCCAGGCTGCCCGCCGGGTAGCCGCCGAGCCCGCGATGGCGCTCGGCCACCACAAACAGCGTCTGGCCACTGATCTCCAGTTCCACCGTGACGTCGGGCTGCGAGAGATTCACTCCGGCGGCCTCGGTGCGGGCCAGCAGTGCGCCTCCCACCTTGCGCTCGACATCGAGCGAACTGAAGCTGTGCTGGCCACTGCGTCGACAGCGCACGGCAAAGGTTTTGCCCTGCAGGCGCGAGACATAGACCGGCAGCACATGCTCGACGATGGTATCGAGGTCATCCAGCGGGTATTCGCGAACCGCCAGCACCAGTGTGATACCGGGAGTTGTGCACATCTTGCTGACCAGCTGTGCCAGTATCTGCTCATCCGTATGGCGGGTTTCCACGCGCAGTTTGTCCCAGCTCCTGCGCAGCACCACCTCCGGATCGATGTCCCGCAGCACGGCGCGCAGGTTGGTCTCCAGCTGGCGCACAAACTGCCGTCGCACCGGTCTGCTTTTCATAACGATCTCAGAGAAATACTTGACAACGAATTGCATTGAGGCCATAACCATTGCGTCTTATCGGGGCGGGTATTATACGGGCTTCGCTTCGGCAATTGTGCAGGCGCAGCGCGTATCCAGTGATCGACGCCACGCACCAAAATGTAGCTTCAGTGCACTGATATTGTGCATTAGTGGTCGACCTACTGTTTTTTGGGGTACTAAAGCTCTTAAATTCAACGAGTTACCTTAAGCACCTTTTTGGCACAGCTTTTGCTTCCATTGAGACTTCTGAGAATACCTGAACCGTTCTGCTTGGCCCGGTGTCAGGAGACAACACGCGAGCCAGCGTAACTGGCTCGATTACTGCCCTACGGAGACTACAAGATGTCAAAGAAAACCCTGAAGCTGATCAAAGATAACGAAGCCCGCTGGGTAGACCTGCGCTTCACAGACACCCACGGCAAGGAGCAGCATGTCACCATCCCCTCCAAGGAAGTGACTGCGGGCTTTTTTGACGGCGGCAAAATGTTTGACGGCTCATCCATCGCCGGCTGGAAAGGCATTAACAATTCCGACATGGTGCTGATCCCCGACGACGACACCTCTGTGCTGGACCCCTTCACCGACGATACTACCGTGATCTTGCGCTGTGCAGTCGCAGAACCGACCACGATGCAGGGCTACGACCGCGACCCGCGCTCCATCGCCCAGCGCGCTGAAGAATACCTCAAGTCAACCGGCATCGGTGACACCGCCTACTTCGGCCCGGAGCCCGAGTTCTTCGTATTCGACGACATCAAGTGGCATGTGGACATGAGCGGATGCAGCGTGAAGATCCACTCGGATGAAGCGGCCTGGTCCTCCAACCACAATTTTGAAGACGGCAACACCGGCCACCGTCCGGGCGTCAAAGGCGGCTATTTCCCCGTCCCCCCGGTCGACTCCCTGCACGATATCCGCGCCGCCATGTGTACCGCGATGGAACAGATGGGCCTCGATATCGAGGTGCACCACCACGAAGTGGCCACTGCCGGCCAATGTGAAATCGGCGTGCGCTTCAACACGCTGGTCAAAAAAGCCGACGAGGTACAGATACTCAAGTACTGCGTGCACAACGTGGCGCATGCCTACGGCAAAACGGCAACCTTCATGCCCAAGCCGATTGTCGGCGACAACGGCTCCGGTATGCACGTGCACCAGTCTATCTCCAAAGACGGCGACAACCTGTTCGCGGGTGACGGCTACTCCGGCCTGTCCACCGAGGCGCTGTACTACATCGGCGGCATCATCAAGCACGCCCGCGCACTCAACGCGTTCACCAACTCCTCCACCAACTCGTACAAGCGACTGGTCCCCGGCTTTGAGGCACCGGTGATGCTGGCCTACTCGGCATGCAACCGCTCTGCATCGATTCGTATCCCCTATGAGGCCAACCCCAAGGGCAAGCGTGTGGAAGTTCGTTTCCCGGATCCCACCGCCAACCCCTACCTGGCATTCTCGGCAATGCTGATGGCCGGCCTCGACGGCATCCAGAACAAGATCCACCCCGGCGATCCGTCCGACAAGGATCTGTACGACCTGCCGCCCGAAGAAGGCAAGGCCATCCCCACTGTCGCCTCCAGCCTCACCATGGCGCTGGAAGCACTGGATGCGGACCGCGAATTCCTCACCCGCGGTGGCGTGTTCTCCGACGACATGATCGATGCCTTCATCGAGCTCAAGTCTGCAGAGATCCAGCGTCTGGATATGACCACGCACCCTGTCGAGTTCGCGATGTACTACTCGGTATAAACGCCGGCTCGCTATCAGCAAAAGCCCGCAACTGCGGGCTTTTTTTTGCGACGGACATCTACAGTTGCCGCCCCCGCTGTTCTTTCAAACGGGTAAAATCTGGTAGTGTATGCGTATTCACGACCACATGAGATGAGATTCATGTCCAGAGTTCTCCTGCTTGCGATGCTGCTGGCGTCGTTCAACAGCGCGGCCGATTCCATTTACCGCACTACCGATGCCGAGGGCAACGTCGTTTTCACCGATGCACCGAATGCGAGTTCCCGACCGGCAGAACAGGTTGAGATCCAGCGCACCAACACGGTGGAACCACCCCCGAACGTTGCGCCAGTAGAGAGCAGCCCTGCCGGCACGGTCGAGGAAGAAGCGCCCCAACCCTACACAGTCACCATCACCAACCCCGCTGACGAAACCTCCTTCCCGATGGGGCCCGGCAATTTCTCCGTCAGCGTGCGCGTCAGTCCCGCGCTGAAGAAATACGAAGGCCTGCAGCTGTTCGTGGACGGCGAAGCCTGGGGCAGCCCACAGCGCGACACCATGTGGGACCTGATCAACGTGTTCCGCGGCCAGCACGATATTACCGTGGCGGTGGTCAATAACGCCGGTGAGACCATTACCATGTCAGATCCCGTGCGGGTCTATGTGCACAGGCCCTCGACCAACTTCAAAAACCGTTAGCCACCTATCTGGACAGCAGCCCGAACATAATGCACCATAATGGTGCGGATGGAGCCGGGTGTACCCCTTTCCCTGCACGATTGAGTTGATCCCTCCCTCCCCGCAGCGCCTCTGATGACCCGTCTATAGGCGTTATTTTTCAACGAATGCACTAAATGCAGGCGAATTCGTTTTTTCTGTCATTTCTCCTGAATCTGGCTCCATTTTTGCTAAGGCTTTAGGGGAGCACGTTGCGGGCACGCTGGGGGCCAGCTTCACCTGCGCGGCCCGAGCCGGGCCGCACCCACTTATGAGGCATGGATGAATCTTGAATCAGGCATTCTGGACACCATCAGTACTGGAATACTGGTGTTGGACAGTGAACTCAAAGTCACGGCACTCAACGCCGCCGGCCAGGCCCTGCTGGACACGTCCGAGGCGCGCTGCATCGGCGTGCATGCGGAGAAGCTGGTACTCAACCCTCAGGACTGGCTGGAGTTCCTGTCGCAGGTGCTGGAAAGCCACAGCCCACACGCCAGTCGCAGCGTCGCGCTGACACTTTTATCAGGCCAGGAGATCCATGTCGACGTGATCATCACGCCGGTCATGGACACCGATGGCAACTCCGGGCTGGTGGTCGAGCTCATGGCTGTCGACCGACTGCTGCGGATCAGCCGGGATGGCAATCTGGTGCACGCACAGGAGACCAGCCGGGCAATGATCCGCGGCCTCGCCCACGAGATCAAGAATCCGCTGGGCGGTGTGCGGGGGGCCGCGCAGTTGCTGGCCAGGGAGTTGCCCAACGAGGAACTGGCCGAGTACACACGGATTATCATCCGTGAGGCCGACCGGTTGCGCGACCTCGTGGACCGCCTGCTGGGACCCACCCGTCAGCTCGACCTGCAGATACTGAATATCCATGAAATTCTCGAGCACGTGCGCAACCTGATCCTCGCGGAGTCAGGCAACCGCGTCACCATCGTGCGGGATTACGACCCCAGCCTGCCGGAGTTTCCCTGCGACCGCGCCCAGCTCATCCAGGCGGTACTGAACATCATGCGCAACGCCCTGCAGGCGGCTGCGGACAGCAACAAATGCGAGATCATCATACGCAGTCGCTCGCAGCGGCAGTTCACCGTGGGCACAAAGCTGCACCGGCTGGTCTGTCGCGTGGATATCATCGACAACGGCCCCGGCATCCCGGCCGACCTGCTGCCTTCCGTGTTCGCGCCGATGGTTACCGGGCGCGCTGACGGCACCGGGCTGGGACTGTCGATCGCACAATCCATCATTCACCTTCACGGCGGCTCCCTGGAATGTGAGAGCTGCCCCGGCGAGACCCGTTTCACCTTCTACTTACCTCTGGAAACCAATCATGCGTAAGCAATCTAAAGTCTGGATCGCAGACGACGACAATTCAATTCGCTGGGTACTGGAACGCGCACTCACCCAGGCCGGCATCGCCAACGAGAGTTTTGCTGATGCCGACGAACTGCTGCGCAGCATCGCCACCAGCCAACCCGATGTGATTATCAGCGATATCCGTATGCCGGGCACGGACGGGCTTGAGCTGCTCGCGCGCATCAAGGAGCAGATCCCGCATTTGCCCATCATCATCACCACGGCCCACTCCGACCTGGAAAGCGCTGTCGCCGCCTACCAGAAAGGCGCCTTCGAATACCTGCCCAAGCCCTTTGACCTGGACGAAGTGATTGCCGTGACGGAGCGGGCGCTGGCCCATGCACAGGAACAGAAAGGCAACCTGCCAATCGCCGAGGAGGTGCCACACACCGAGATTATCGGCGAAGCGCCCGCCATGCAGGAGGTGTTCCGGGCCATAGGGCGACTGGCACACAGCAATATCACCGTGCTGATCAACGGCGAATCCGGCACCGGCAAGGAACTGGTGGCGCGCGCCCTCCACCGGCACAGCCCGCGCAGCGATGCGCCGTTCATCGCACTGAATATGGCGGCGATACCCAAGGACCTGATGGAGTCGGAGTTATTCGGTCACGAGAAGGGTGCGTTCACCGGTGCCAACAGCAAACGGGAGGGCCGCTTTGAACAGGCCGATGGCGGCACCCTGTTCCTCGACGAGATCGGCGATATGCCGGCGGACACCCAGACCCGCCTGCTGCGGGTGCTGGCCGACGGCGAGTTCTACCGCGTCGGCGGCCATGTCCCGGTCACAGTGGACGTTCGCATCATCGCCGCCACCCACCAGAACCTGGAGAGCCTGGTACAGCAGGGGGACTTCCGCGAGGATTTGTTCCACCGCCTGAACGTGATCCGCATACACATCCCCAAACTCTCGGAGCGGCGCGAGGACATTCCCCGGCTGATGAAATATTTCTTCCAGCAGGCGGCGAAAGAACTGGGCGGCGAGACGAAAATCCTGCTGCCGGAGACCGAGGCCTTCCTGCTTGGACTGGAGTGGCCGGGCAATGTACGCCAGCTGGAAAACTGCTGTCGCTGGATTACCGTGATGGCCTCGGGCCGCGAGGTACACCTCAGCGACCTGCCGCCGGAACTGGGTACCGGCTCCGCGAAGCAGGAGTCGTCAGGGGAGTCGGAGTGGCCTGACCTGTTGTTCAACTGGGCGCGCAACGAGCTGGTACAGGGCAAGCAGCAGATCCTGCAGCAGGCGGTACCGACCTTTGAGAAGGTGATGATCCAGGTCGCGCTGCAGCACACCCAGGGCCGTAAACGCGACGCCGCCGAACTGCTGGGCTGGGGCCGCAACACACTCACCCGCAAAATCAAGGATCTGGAGCTCTGACACCGCGGCGCTGTGGTACGCTGGGCCATGCTGAGAATTGTCCTGTACGAGCCGGAGATCCCCCCCAACACCGGCAACATCATCCGCCTGTGTGCCAACACCGGGTGCTCGCTGCACCTGATAGAGCCACTGGGTTTCGACCTGGATGATAAAAAAATGCGACGAGCCGGTCTGGACTACCGGGAGTTCGCCGACGTCCGGCTCTATCCGGACCTGGCGAGATTTTGCCTGGACAATGACGACCCCCGTATTTTCGCCGCCACCACCCGGGGTGCCACCGCCTATCACGAGGTGCGCTACGCCGAGGGCGACGCCATCCTGTTCGGCCCCGAGACCCGCGGCCTGCCGCAGCCCGTTCTCGACAGCCTCGGTGCCGCCGCCATCCGTATCCCGATGAAGCCCCACAGTCGCAGCCTCAACCTGAGCAACGCCGCCGCCCTGGTGGTGTATGAGGGCTTGCGGCAACTCGACTTCCCTGGCTTAAAGTAAGCGCTAACTTTAAGTGTAGTTCAGGCTGGGAAGGGGCTGAGTAGCCTGACTCTTTTTACACTCTACCGATTGAAAGGCAGGGGCAGACGCATGCTCACACCGGCTGTCGTACAAATAATGGCTCCGTCCCCTTTCTCACGGCCGCTCCATCGAACCCTCCACTATTACGAAGTGATCGCTTACTATCAATCTGGGGCATTAAAAAAGGGCCGAAGCCCTTTTCAGATGGCTGCGGCTTTCAGGCTCAGTGCTTGGCGGCTGTGGCGCCATTGCCGGGGTTCTGCGACTGTGCCAGCGCCTGCTGGTACACCGCCTCAAAGTTTACCGGAGACAGCATGATCGCCGGGAACGCACCTTTCACACAGAGCGAGTCGATGGTTTCACGCGCATAGGGAAACAGCACATTGGGCGCGGCGGTACCGAGAATGCGCCGCAGGTCTTCATCCGCAAACCCTTTTACGAAGAAGATACCCGCCTGCTGCACCTCGACCAGGAAGGCGGTCTCTTCCTCGATTTTCGCGGTAATGGTGATCGACAGGACCACTTCAAAGTTTCCCTCTTCGTCAATCGGATTGCTCTTGGTATTCAGGTCGACATTCACCTTCGGCTGCCACTGCTTTTTGAATACCGCCGGCGTAGAGGGGGACTCGAAGGACAGGTCCTTGGTGTAGATACGCTGTACCGAAAACTGTTGTTGGTTCACTGCTGCTTGTTCGTCGGCCATTAAGCCATCCTCCGATTGGTTGTTATCAATTCAGGGCGCACTGCCTGCCTGCGCCAGTAATTCATCCAGGCGACCCTGGCGCTCCAGCGACACCATCTCGTCACAGCCGCCAATATGGTGCTCGCCAATCCAGATTTGCGGCACCGTATTGCGCCCGGCGCGCTCCGCCATCTCACGGCGCAACTGGGGATCGTGGTCTACCGCGATATCCTGGTAGGCGACGCCCTTGTGATCGAGCAGGCTGCGCGCACGCACACAGTAGGGGCAAAATCGCGTGGTATAGAGGGTGACAATCGGGTTCATATTCACCACCCCGTCACACGACAGTGGGCAGTTGCAGGTTGGTCCACTCCATCATGCCCCCCGTCATTTTGTACACCTGGGTGTAGTTCTCTGCCTTGAGCTGCTTGCCGGCCGCACCGGATTGCTGGCCCATCTTGCACACCAGCACGATGGGCTTCTCTTTGTACTTTTCCAGCTCGGCCAGGCGGGTCGCCAACTTGGTGGCGGGTATATTGACGGCACCGACGATGTGTCCCTTCTTGAACTCAGCGGCATCGCGCAGATCCAGAAACACGCCGTTCTCACTATTCACCATGTTGATCGCCTGCTGCGGAGTGAGCGAGGGGCCGGACTTGCGGGATTCATGCCTGATCAACATCACAATGACGACCAGAAGTGCAGCCACCAGCATCCACTGCTGCGCCAGAAATTCAAAGAATAATGCCATGGTTCTGCTGTTGATACCTGTTGCAGACAGCTACCGCTGTCGGGAGAGAATTGTGCGCATCACTGTGCCCTGAGCCCGCGCGTGGTCGATTCAAGGGGCGCAAGTATACAGGGTCTGCCACAGTGCAACCAGCCCGCCATCGCGCGTATCGGCACTGGAGCACAAACCGCAAAACACGCCGCTGACCGGCTGCAGACGGACAATGCACTGTGCTGCCAGACAGGTTAAAATGGCGCGCTTTAACACACTGTCATCCCTTGTCCGGTCGAAACTATCATGCAAGAGCACAACAAGAAGCCCACTGTCCTGATTATCCTGGACGGCTGGGGCTACCGTGAAGAAGTCAAAGACAACGCGATCGCCAACGCCGCCACCCCGGTGTGGGATCGACTCTGGGCCGAGTCGCCGCACGCCCTGATCTCCGCGTCCGGCGAGGATGTCGGCCTGCCGGGCGGGCAGATGGGCAATTCCGAGGTCGGCCACATGAGCCTGGGCGCCGGCCGGGTGATCTACCAGAACATCACGCGCATCGACAAGGCCATCAGGGACGGCAGCTTCAACCAGAACCCCGCGCTCACCGCCGGTATCGACAAGGCCACTGCCGCTGGTGGCGCGGTACATATCTTCGGCCTGCTCTCTGACGGCGGTGTGCACAGCCACGAGGAGCAGATTTTCGCCGCCGTTCGGCTGGCCGCTGGTCGCGGCGCCAGGCGGGTCTACCTGCACGCCTTCCTCGACGGCCGCGATACCCCGCCGCGCAGTGCCGGCACCTCGCTGCAAAAGGCCGATGCGCTGTTTGCCGAGCTCGGCTGCGGGCGCACCGCCAGCATCTGCGGGCGCTACTACGCGATGGACAGGGACAACCGCTGGGACCGTATCGAACTCGCCTACCGGATGCTCACCGAGGGCAGCGCCGAATACCGCGCCAGCAGCACCGCGGATGCCCTGCGCGACGCCTATGCCCGGGAAGAGAACGACGAGTTCGTCATGCCCACCCTAATCTGCGGTGAACAGGAGAGCCCTGCTGTCGTGGCCGACAATGACACCGTGCTGTTCATGAACTTCCGCTCTGACCGCGCGCGGCAACTGACGCACGCCTTCGTCGACGCGGATTTCGACCACTTCCAGCGCGGTACAGTGCCGAAACTGGCCGATTTCGTGACCCTCACGGAATACGCCGCAGACCTGCACACCAGCTGCGCATTCGCACCGGAAAAACTGGACAATGTGCTGGGTGACTACCTGTCGCGACTCAACAGGACGCAACTGCGCATCGCCGAGACCGAGAAGTACGCGCATGTCACCTTCTTCTTCAGCGGTGGCCGCGAGGAGTTGTTCCCGGGCGAGGACCGCGAACTGATCGCCTCCCCGGACGTGGCGACCTACGATCTGCAACCGCAGATGAGCGCGCCCGAAGTGACCGACAAACTGGTGGCGGCAATCACCTCCGGCAAGTACGACCTCATAGTGTGTAACTATGCCAACGGCGATATGGTCGGGCACACCGGTGTGTTCGAGGCCGCCGTGAAAGCCGCGGAGGCACTCGACGAATGCCTGGGCAGGGTGGAACAAGCCCTGCTGGCGGTGGGTGGGCAGGCGCTGGTCACGGCCGATCACGGCAACTGCGAGCAGATGCTGGATTACGCCTCAGGGCAGCACCACACGCAGCACACGACGGAGCTGGTGCCGCTGGTCTACATCGGCCCAAGGAAGCTGGGACTGCAACCGGCGGGCGGTGTGCTGGCGGATATCGCGCCGACGCTGCTGGGCCTGATGGAGATACCGCAGCCGGCCCAGATGACCGGCCACAATCTCCTCACTGCACCCACTTGACCCGCGCGGTCACACACCTCCCGGTCGCTGGCAATGCCTGATCCGCGCGGGCGGCGCTACCTGCTGGCGCTGCTGCTCACCGTCCTCCCCCTGCCCGCGCTGGCGCAATCCGACGAGGAGAAGGCGCGTGAGCAACTGGAAAAGCTGGAACAGGATATCAAGGAGATCTCAGAGGAGATTTCCGAGGCCAGCAGCCGCCACGATGAACTGCAACAGCAACTGCGACAGTCTGAAATCGAGCTGGGGACCCTGCAGCGCGAAATAGCGGAGAACCAGAAAGCGCTGGAAAGCGGCGCTCAGGAACTGGTGAAGCTGGAGGCCCAGCGCGGCGAGCTCGAACTGGCGCGCGACAAACAGCAGGCGCGCATTGCACAGGAGTTGAAAACCGCCTGGCAGATGGGCCGCCAGGGCGAGATCAAGGTCATTCTCAATCAGGAAAACCCGCACACGGTGGCGCGATCGCTGGGCTACTACCGGTATTTTTTTCGCGCCCGCAATACTCTGCTGGAACAGTACCGCGAGACACTGCGGGAAATCGAGGACGTGCAGCAGCGCATCGACACCACCCAGACCGAACTGGCGCAGCGCGGTGAGACCCTGCAGCAACAACAGGCTGATCTCACCGCCGCCCAGGCCAACCGCAAGCTGGCGATGGAGGAGCTGAGCGCCAGTATCAGCAGCAACAGCGCGCAGCTGAAGCAGAAGGAACAGGATCGCAAGCAACTGGAAGACCTGTTGCGCGCCATTGAAGAGGCGGTGGTCGACCTGAAAACACCGGAGAACTACGCCTCTTTTGATAGTGCAAAGGGCCAGATGCCCTGGCCCATCACCGGTGCGCCCAGCAACCAGTTCGGACGCTCGCGCAACGCGGGCAAGATGCGCTGGCAGGGGGTCACCATCCCGGCCGAGGAGGGCACCACGGTAGAGGCCATCCACCACGGCCGCGTGGTCTACGCCGACTGGCTGCGCGGCTCCGGCCTGCTGCTGATCATCGACCACGGCGACGGCTATATGAGCCTGTATGCCCACAACGAAAGCCTGCTGCGCGAAGTGGGTGAGTGGGTGACCGTCGGCACCCCCATCAGCACGGTGGGCAACACCGGAGGCGAGGACCAGGCGGCGCTGTACTTTGAAATTCGCCACAATGGCAAGCCCACTAATCCCGCGAACTGGTGTACAAACTGACGAGATATCCTGCCGCGCCGGCTTGGCGCTCGGGGGGAAGAATGAGGTAGACTGTGGCCCTTCAGGTTACCGGCCCACAGACTATACTCATGCGCCTTGATTCCCCGCTCCGACATTCACTGGTGAGCATCGCCGCTGCACTCGCACTGGCGGCCCCCCTGCCGCTGTCTGCCGTTGAAGACCAGGGCCAGCTGCCACTCGATGAACTGCGCACGTTCGCCGAGGTGTTCAACCAGATCCGCCAGGGCTATGTCGAGGAAATCGATGACAGCACGCTGCTGGAATACGCTATACAGGGCATGCTGATGGGGCTGGACCCGCACTCGGTCTACCTCACAGAGGATGCCTTCCAGAGCCTGCAGGACACCACCTCCGGCGAGTTCACCGGCCTCGGCCTCGAAGTCGGCATGGAGGACGGCTACGTCAAGATCATCTCACCGATCGACGGCTCGCCGGCGGCCGAAGCCGGCCTGCGCAGCGGCGATGTGATCCTGAAACTCGGCAATGTGCCGGTGAAGGGCCTGACCCTGAATGAGGCCATCGAGATCATGCGCGGCCCCAAGGGCAGCAAAATCGAGCTGTCCATCGGCAGGCCCGGCCAGAGCCAGCCGTTTGAAGTCACCCTGGTGCGCAACACCATCAAGGTCGCCAGCGTGCGCGAGAGCTGGTTGGAGCCCGGTTACGGCTACATCCGCATTGCACAGTTCCAGAGCGGCACCGGTGCTGATGTGCGCAAATCGCTTGAAAAACTCATGTCACAGGAGAAACTCAAGGGGCTGGTGCTGGACCTGCGCAATAATCCCGGCGGCATCCTGCGCGCCAGTGTCGATGTCGCCGGGCTGTTCCTGAACGGCGGCAATGTGGTGTACACCGAGGGCCGGGTCGCCAATTCCGACATGTACTACGACGCAGACCCACTGGACGCCACCGACGGCGCCCCCATTGTCGTGCTGATCAACCAGGGGTCGGCCAGCGCCTCGGAGATTGTCGCCGGTGCGCTGCAGGATCACCGCCGCGCAATCATTATGGGTACCCAGAGTTTCGGCAAGGGCTCGGTGCAGACGGTGCTGCCACTGTCCGACTCGCGCGCGATCAAACTAACCACCGCACTGTACTTCACCCCCAATGGGCGCTCCATACAGGCCGAGGGTATCGTGCCGGACATTGAAGTCGAACGCGCGACCATCACCGCCTACAACACACCGCGCCAGATCACCGAAGCCGACCTGTCCGGTCACCTGGACAACATCAACGGCAACAGCAAGCGCAAGAAGACAGAGGCCAGCCCGCTGCTGACTGATGACAACCAATTGTATGAGGCGCTGGCGCTGCTGAAAGGCCTGAACATCCTCGGCCTGCGCGACAGACAGCCAGCCGCCGAAAACCCCGGCGACTCCTGAGTCGCGCTAGAGCCTGACCTCGATACCGCGCTCAGCCATATAAGCCTTGGCCTGCGGCACGGTAAACTCGCCGAAGTGGAAAATACTGGCCGCCAACACCGCATCCGCGCCGCCAACGGTCACACCGTCGACAAGGTGATCGAGCGTACCCACTCCACCGGAGGCGATTACCGGGATTTCCACGGCATCGGTGATGGCGCGGGTGACACCCAGCTCAAAGCCGTTGCGGGTGCCGTCCCGGTCCATGCTGGTCAGCAGGATTTCACCGGCGCCCAGTTCGGCCATACGCACCGCCCAGGCCACCGCGTCGATACCGGTGGGCTTGCGCCCCCCGTGGGTGAAAATCTCCCAGCGCGGCAGCCCGTCGACATCGTCCACACGCTTGGCGTCAATCGCCACCACAATACACTGCGAACCGAAACGCAGCGCCGACTCGCGCACCAGTTCGGGGTTGTGAATCGCCGCCGTGTTGATACTGACCTTGTCGGCACCGGCGTTTAGCATGGTGCGGATATCCTCCACCGAGCGGATGCCGCCACCCACCGTGAGCGGGATGAAGACGTGTTCGGCGATCTGTTCCACCGTGTGCACCGTGGTTTCGCGGCCGTCGGAGCTGGCCGTGATATCGAGGAAGCAGACCTCGTCGGCGCCCTGTTCGTTGTAGCGCATCGCGATTTCCACCGGGTCACCGGCATCGCGGATATCGACAAAATTGACGCCCTTGACGACGCGGCCATTGTCCACGTCCAGGCAGGGAATAATGCGTTTGGCCAGACCCATGGCTACGCTGCCCCGTCGCAGAGGCGCTGGGCCTCGGCCACATCCAGTGTGCCCTCGTAGATCGCGCGGCCGGTGATGGCGCCGCAGATGCCGGCGCCCGATACCGCCAGCAGGCCGCGGATATCGTCCATATTGGTGATGCCGCCAGAGGCGATCACGGGAATGCTGGAGGCCTGCGCCATCGCCACTGTAGCCTCAACGTTCACACCCTGCATCATGCCGTCGCGGGCGATATCGGTGTAGACAATGGCCGCCACCCCGTCGGATTCAAAGCGGCGCGCGAGGTCGGTGGCGCGCACTTCGTACACCTCGGCCCAGCCATCGGTTGCGACCAGCCCGTCTTTGGCATCCAGCCCGACAATGACCTTGCCTGGGAAGGCGGCACAGGCTGCGGCGACAAAGTCCGGCTCCTTGACCGCCTTGGTGCCGATGATGACGTAGCTGACACCCGCCCGGATATAGTGCTCTATGGTCTCCAGATTGCGGATACCGCCACCGATCTGTATCGGCAGCTGCGGGTAGGCGGCGGCGATCGCAGTGACCACCTCGCCGTTCACCGGCTCGCCGGCAAAAGCACCGTTCAGGTCAACCAGGTGCAGGCGCCGGCAGCCGGCGTCCACCCAGCGCGTGGCCATCGCGACCGGGTCGTCAGAGAACACCGTGCTGTCGTCCATCAGCCCCTGGCGCAGGCGCACGCACTGGCCATCTTTCAGGTCGATTGCGGGAATAATCAGCATTGTCCGTTCCACTCCAGGAAATTTTTCAGCAAGGTGAGCCCGGCGTCGGCACTTTTCTCCGGGTGAAACTGCACCGCGAACAGATTGTCGCGGGCCAGCGCGGCATCGGCACTGACACCGTATTCCACACTGCCCGCCAACAGGCTGCGATTCTCTGCGTGCACATAGTAGCTGTGCACAAAATAGAAACGGGTCATATCGGGGATGCCGGCCCACAGCGGGTGATCGCGGTGCTGGCGCACCTCGTTCCAGCCCATATGCGGCACTTTGAGGCGCTGCCCCTGGCCGTCCTCCAGCGGGTTGCCGAAAAACCGCACCTCACCGGGAATGATGCCCAGGCAGTCGACACCGCCGTTTTCCTCCGAGTGACTCATCAGCGCCTGCAACCCGACACAGATCGCCAGCACCGGCACATGCTGCTCGGTGAGCGCCTGCACCAGCAGTTCATCACACTTCAGGCGGCGAATCTCGGCCATGCAGTCACGGATGGCCCCGACACCGGGGAACACCACGCGATCCGCCTTGCGGATCAGCTCGGCATCGTGCGTAACCACCACCTCATCCGCGCCCACATGCTGCAGCGCACTGGCCACGGAATGCAGATTGCCCATGCCGTAATCAATCACAGCGACCATGCCACTCATAACCGGAATCCCTGTTACAACACGCCTTTGGTGGAGGGCGTGACACCCGCCATCCGCGGGTCAGCTGTCAACGCCATGCGCACAGCGCGGCCGAATGCCTTGAACACCGTCTCGGCCTGGTGGTGGGTGTTGTCGCCGCGCAGGTTGTCGATATGCAGCGTCACCAGCGCGTGGTTGACGAACCCCTGGAAAAACTCCATGAACAGGTCCACGTCAAAGCCGCCCACGGAGGCGCGGGTAAACGGCACATTGAACTCGAGCCCGGGGCGACCGGAGAAGTCGATCACCACCCGCGACAGCGCCTCATCCAGCGGCACATAGGCGTGGCCGTAGCGCAGAATACCTTTCTTGTCACCCACGGCGGCGGCCACGGCCTGGCCCAGCGTGATCCCGATATCCTCCACCGTGTGGTGATCGTCGATGTGCAGATCGCCTTTGGCATTGATGTCCAGGTCAATCATGCCGTGGCGGGCGACCTGGTCCAGCATGTGGTCGAGAAAGGGGATGCCGGTTTCGAATTCGGCCTTGCCGGTACCGTCCAGATTCACCGAGGCGGTTATCTGGGTCTCCAGCGTGTTGCGTGTGATCGTGGCCTTGCGTTCAGCCATGGGACTCTCCAGCGGGGTGGCTTCGGGGAACCCGTCCCCCGAAAAGCCGGCCATTATAGGGGAATGTGCTGCTTAATTCACTGGCACTTTATGGCAATCGGGGAACGTATACATCCCGGCGCAGTAGCGCTCCGGCAGGTGAAGCTTTACCCTGTACGGCCCACGCCTGTTCCAGACCCGGATATGCCCAGCGCCAACGCCTTTGCCAATCGCGTCCTCAAATGGTTCGACCAGCACGGCCGCCACGACCTGCCGTGGCAGCGCGATACCAGCCCCTATCGCGTCTGGGTCTCGGAGATCATGCTGCAGCAGACCCAGGTAAAAACGGTGATCCCGTATTTTGAGCGCTTCATGGCCGCTTTCCCGGACGTACAGGCCCTTGCCGGAGCGCCCGAGGATGCAGTCCTGCACCTGTGGACGGGGCTGGGTTACTACGCGCGCGCGCGCAACCTGCACAAGGCCGCCAAACAGATCGCGGAGGAGGGGCAGGGACGGTTCCCGGACACACTCGAAGGCCTCTGCAGCCTGCCCGGCGTGGGGCGCTCCACCGCCGGCGCCATCCTGAGTATCGCGTTCGGGCAGCGGGCCAGTATTCTCGACGGCAATGTCAAACGCGTGCTCGCGCGCTACCAGCGGGTGGACGGCTGGCCCGGACAGTCCGCAGTACACCAGCACCTGTGGGATATCGCCGAACAATACACCCCCCGCAAACGCTGCGCCGATTACACCCAGGCGATGATGGATCTGGGCGCCACGCTGTGCACACGCTCCGCGCCGGACTGCAAACGCTGCCCGCTGGCAAGCGGCTGCCAGGCGCTGGCGCACGGCGACCAGCACGCCTACCCGGGCAAAAAACCGCGCAAAGTGCTGCCCGTCAAATCGGCCTGTTTCCTGATTGCACGCAGTGGCGACGGCGATATCTGGCTGGAGAAGCGCCCCCCCAGCGGTATCTGGGGCGGCCTGTGGTGCTTCCCTGAAATCGACGCACCCGCCCACGGGCGTACACTGTGCCTGGACCGCTGGGGTGCCGAGCCCGCCGCGCTGCAGGTGCTCCCCGGCTTCCGCCATACCTTCAGCCACTACCACCTCGATATCACGCCCGTGATGGCGACGCTCGACACCACGCCCCAAGCAGTGATGGAAGCCTCCCGGCAGCTCTGGTATAACCTGCGCCAGCCCCCACAAATCGGCCTCGCGGCCCCGGTGGCCTCGCTACTGGCCCAACTGGCATAAATTTGGAGTATTGAGATGTCCCGCATGGTTTTTTGCACCAAGTACAAAAAGGAAATGGAAGGGCTGGATGCGCCCCCCTATCCCGGCCCCAAAGGGCAGGAAATCTTTGAAAACGTGTCAAAGCAGGCGTGGCAGGACTGGCAGAGCCACCAGACCATGCTGATCAACGAGAAGCACCTGAGCCTGGTGGACCCCGAAGCGAGGAAGTACCTGCAGGGCGAAATGGACAAGTACTTTTCCGGCGAAGACTACGACAAAGCTGAGGGCTACGTCCCACCTTCGAAGTAAGCCGCCCCCCAAAGCCAGTGGTGGCTTGACTCCCGCCGCGCAGACAGGTTTAATACGCGCCTTTCGCGCAATGCGAGAAATGTAAACTCTGCGTTACGCCCGGATAGCTCAGTCGGTAGAGCAGGGGATTGAAAATCCCCGTGTCGGCAGTTCGATTCTGTCTCCGGGCACCATTCTTACTCCGGCAGTTACCAACATTCCCATGTCACAATTACCTAGTCGCCCCGGTTATTCGGGCCAGCAACCAGACTGATTGTTACTGGGTCAATCAGCTAATATATCGAATGTATCGTCGCTGCGGATATAGAGTGTCAGTGCTTGCCCGGGCCTGGCAGATATCTCGTGTACGAAATCACCGGCAGAGCCAAAATAGCTACCGGCCCCGAGTGTCTTCAGGTCCTGCTGATTGTTGTAATCTAATTCTCCTTCAATAACGACGGCCCTGAACTGATCCGCATTACTGCGGATGACTCCTTCAAAACCCGCGGGAATTTTCAGCATGGTGCCGCGCAAGCTGCCCTTGGCGGTGTCTCCCCATAAGTAGGCGATTTGAATATCGGATGGCCCGTTCTCATCCTTACTGCAGGAATCCAGCCAGACAATATTCGATGGGTGAACATTCACTGGCCGCTCGGAATTGTCGTATGCCTGCTCGGTAGGTTGAACAAGGTAGGGGCCACTGTTGATTTCGATATAGGCGACGTTATGTTGCCCATTGGCCGCTGTTACATGCGCCTCGCCGGCCGGTTGCGTCCAGAATGAGCCAGTAGGCAGCCACATCGCTTCTGCGTCGGGGTCGTCGTTATGCAGTTCGCCCTGAATAACGACACCACGGTAAGTGATGTTGTGAATGTGGGGCGGCGAAGAAAAGCCCTCGGGAAACTGCAGCAGAATACCCGCTGCTGTATTCTTCGTTCTGTCGCCCCATAAATCCGCAGCTCTGGGGCCTTTGTCACCCCTGGCGGGGTCAGGTATCCCCAGGTTACGTCATCTACTGACACCACCTCTGAACGGGGTTCGGGTATTTCGGCACGGGCGGTATCGGCAAGGCTAAAAGCCGGTAATGCCAGTACAGCCATTACAGCCAGAGCTGAACGTCTGTTGAAGTGCCTCATAAGCCTCCCAGGGTGTTTTCGATAGCATGTACGACTTCGGCACGTTTTTGTGGGCTCAACGCATCGGGGTGCGGGTTACTGAACGCGCCTGAGTCATTGTCAAAGTACTGGCCTGAGGCATCTGCAAATTCTTCCGTCAGGGCGGCGCGGCATAAAATGTCTACGCCTTTTGCCAGATCGCCCCCGGCGACGCCAAACCCCTCTCTGACCATTTTGCTGCCGAGCATCGAACCGGGGTTCACTGCAAGTATCGCTGGCCCCGAACGCCCCAACGTGTGTGCCAGCTGAAGAGACCACATGGTCAGCGCCAGTTTACTTTGCGCGTAGGCTTCGAACGCATCGGGTATCTGAAGGCGGCCGGCCAGTGCTTCGATGTTTACTGGAGACTGGGCGGCGGACGACAGATTGATCACGCGTCCGCTTTCGCCTAACAGTGGTAGCAATCGCAGCGTCAACAAGTACGGGGCGAGCGTATTCACCGCAAAGCGTACATCCAGTCCGTCATTGGTTGTGGTCTGTGCAACCCGAAACACACCGGCATTATTGATCAACACATCGAGCTTGCTATGCTGCCTCGCTATGGCCTTGGCAAGTGTCTCCACCTCAGCCATAACAGACAGGTCTGCCAGATACTTCTCAACGCGCGGGTTGCCTGCCTGCCCGGTGAGCTCGGTGTACACCTGAGCAAGCTTTTCTGCATCGCGACCATGCAGCAGGACTCTGTGTCCCTGCGAGAGCATTGCCGTCGCGGTGGCCAGGCCGATGCCATCAGTGGAACCTGTGATAAGAATCGTTTTTCGCATTGGGAATGCTTCCTTGGGGCGACGTGTTTAGAATCCCTCCAGTACGATTTTTCCGATAGCGCGACGAGACTCCAACTCAGAGTGCGCCAGCTTCAGGTTCTCGGCATTAATACTACCCAGTGTCTTGCCCGCTGTGGTTTGAATAATACCCTGATCAACCAACTCCGCGACCCGGGTCAGCAAGCGGCCTTGCTCATGCATATCCGCCGCTTGAAACATCGACCGCGCAAACATGAACTCCCAGTGCAATGACAGGCTCTTGGGTTTCAGTTTTGCGACATCAAATGTCTCTGGATCGTCGATCATCGCGATTTTGCCAAACGGCACGAGCAGCTCTGTATAGCTATCGAAATAGGCATCTGTGCCATTCAGGCTGGCAACATGGGTCACCTGGCCTACACCGTGATTGGCCGTAAGTGCTTCGAGTTGCGGCTGCAGGGGTTTGCTGTGGTCGATGACATAGTGCGCGCCCAGTTTTTTCACCCACTCGATTGAGCTTTCGCGCGATGCGGTGGCGATGAGGGTGGCGCCGGTAATCGATCTGGCAAGCTGCAGCAGGATAGAACCCACTCCCCCCGCCGCGCCGACCACCAGGATGACTTCTGCGGAGTGTGCTGTAGAGTCCGGGTGCTGCTGCGCAATGCCCAGATGTTCAAACAACAGTTCCCAGGCGGTGATGGTCGTCAGTGGCAGTGCTGCGGCCTCGGCATTGGACAGGCTTTTCGGCTTGCGCCCCACCAGTCGCTCATCCACCAATTGATACTCGGCATTCCCGCCCTGGCGATTGAGATCGCCCGCATAGAACACCTGATCCCCCGGCTTGAACTGCGTAGCGGATTGTCCTGTGGCGACTACTTCACCCACTGTGTCCCAGCCGAGGACTTTGTATTGACCGGATTCAGGTGCGACATTCTGGCGAATTTTGTAATCCACCGGGTTTACCGCAACGGCATTCACCTTGACGAGCAGGTCATGACCCTCGGCATTGGGTTGGGGCAGTTCGATATCCAGCAGCGATTCGGGGTGCTCGATGGGCAGTGATTGTTGATACGCGATGGCTTTCATGGGTAGGTCTCCAGTGCTTGAGTAACTGGAGTGCAGGATATGGCTTGATCATATCCCTATAAACAGCATAATAAAAGAAACATTATCAAAAAATATTAGATAATATGCTTTTGGAAGATCTACAAGTCGTACTCAAGGTGGCTGAGTTCCGCAGTATCACTGCTGCCGCCACGCATCTGGATATGCGCACGGCAACGGCCAGTGCCGCGTTGAAGCGGGCGGAAAAAGCGCTGGGGGCAGAGTTGTTCATTCGCACCACGCGGCAGCTTCGCCTCTCCAGTGCCGGTGAGCGTTTTATCCCGCAGTGCCAGCAGGCGCTCGCCATGCTGGAGACGGCCCGGCAGAATATGCGCGATGATCTGGATGTGGTGGAAGGGGAGCTGCGCTTGTCCCTGTCCTCGGATCTGGGGCGCAACCTCGTCGTGCCCTGGCTGGATGACTTTATGGTGACGTACCCCGACGTCAGCTTAAAGCTGAACATCGGCGACAGTAACATCGACTTCTATCGCGATGCGGTGGATGTCGCACTGCGCTACGGGTCTCCCAGCGATGCCAGCCTCTACGGTTTCAAAATCTGCAATGCGCCGGCACTACTGTGTGCAACCCCTGATTACCTCAAATCGCACGGCACGCCGCAACACCCGCACGATCTGGCGGCCCATAACGGCTTGTTTTACCAACTGCACGACATTATCTACGACGATTGGGTTTTCACGCGCGATTCCAGCGACTACAAGATCAAAATGAGCGGCGACCGCGCGGCCAATGACGGTGAACTGGTCAGGCGCTGGTGTGTTGCCGGTAACGGATTGGCTGTCAAATCCTGCCTGGATATGTCGAAAGATCTGCTGTCCGGTAACGTGGTTAACGTCATGCCTGAGTATCAACCGCGCTCAACGGAACTGTGGTTGATCTGCCCGAGCAGGCGATCCATTACCCCCGCTGTGCGCCTGTTGCGGGATATGTTGCAGGAAAAATGTAAAGAGGTTTTGCGGCTTCTTGTAGCGCGTGGGTTTTTGCGTGAGGAGGTTCTTGCCTAGCCTTGCGACATCATGGCAGCCAGGCTCGGCGGTTTCCCCTGATCGCGTTACGCGGACAGGTGGTTCGCTGGGAACTCGGTGCGGCACCGGCCTTTCTGGATTATGACCAGACTGATCTTGATAGCAATATAATCTACAGTGTTTCAAGATCAGTGAACGTCTCTACTCCATTGGAAAAAGAGAACGCGGAGTGAGTGACCACGCCGAACTACGATATAATCTGCTAACCTTACTCAAATGGTCCGGACAGTAGCCGATAGTGAACAACTAGAACCACTCTCCCCAAACCAGGGATCGCAAAGCGTGGGCCCTTGATTGGCATGAATGCCGTTTTCTTACCACCGCCCTGAAGGGGAGCGTCAAGAGTCAGCAGCTGAAAGTCCACAAACACTAGAGATGCCAAGCAATGGGTAACAAACACAGATACCAGAAGCAACCCTGTCTTTCACTGGTCATTGCGACCCTGCTGATTCCGGGCTTCAGTGCTGAAGCTCAGGACAATGAGGCAGATATCGCCAAGAAGCTCAATAATCCCATCGCGGCCATGATCAGCGTACCGTTCCAGTTCAATTACGATGACGATATTGGCCCCAGCAAGAAAGGCGAACGCACACTGTTGAATATTCAACCGGTAGTTCCAATCGACCTGAACGCTGACTGGAACGTGATTTCTCGAACCATCCTTCCGGTCATCGCGCTGCAGGATGTCCCACCCGGCAATGATGAAGATGGCATTGGCGACGTAACACAGAGCTTCTTCCTGTCACCCAAGGCACTGACGCCGAGCGGCTGGACCTGGGGCGTGGGGCCAGCCCTGCTGCTGCGCACCGCGACTGATGACCTGCTCGGCGCTGAGAAATGGGCGGCGGGGCCAACTGCCGTGGCGCTCAAGCAGGACAATGGCTGGACTTTCGGTGCGCTGGTGAATCACCTGTGGTCCTACGCGGGCAATGGCGATGCCAGCGATGTCGATGCCACTTTTTTGCAGCCGTTTTTTGGCTATACCACCGCCAGCAACACCACCTTCATGCTCAATACTGAGTCGACGTATGACTGGGTCGGCAACGCGTGGTCGGTACCGGTCAACTTGCAGGTCACGCAGGTCTTCAGGATTGGCAAGCAACCCATGTCCGTGCAAGTCGGGGCGCGCTACTGGGCAGATACCCCCGATGATACCGGCCCCGATGGCTGGGGTGCGCGCCTGACCTACACCCTGGTGTTTCCCAAATAGGCGCGGTATTAACCGCGCGCAGGCCGTTTCACGCCGGCGCATCACGATCGGGGCCTTCGCGGGCGTTTCCCCTCAGCCGGCAACGCCACATCACGGTGGCCGCTTCTAGGCAGGGTGGGGCCGTCAATACGTGCAGAAATACGGAATAATCACTCGCGAATTTACTTGTCATTGCCGAAAACGTGTACAGAATAGGCGACAAAATATCACCCTTAGAGGGCGTTATGCGCGCTGTACGAAGAAAGTTGATGTGCCTTGTATTGGCGAGTTCATCCGCCGCTTATCCCGGCCAGTTGCTTGTTGCCGACGACACTCCCAACGCTGAAATGACCGACCTCGGAGGCGGTGTACTGAAGCAGGCTGCTACCGGCCTCGAATGGGCACAGGCCGACAACGGTTCCGACATCAACTGGGCTGCGGCCGGCCGTTTCTGCGCCAGTAAAGGCGACGGCTGGCGCCTGCCGTCAGTGGCAGAACTGCAATCGCTGTATGACAAAACCGGCAAGCTCGAAAGTAACTGTGGCTCGGGGTTCACCTGCAAGGTGTCGCCGCTGTTCCGCCTGACCGGCCCCTGGGCCTGGACCAACGAACCCAGCACTTCGATGTCCTCCTGGATTGTGATACTCACCAAAGGGAATACATACACCTTTGTCGCAGACGACGCTGCCAGGAAGCGGGCATTGTGTGTGTCCACCCCCACACTCTAGCGAATCAGCGCGAGGTTGACGCAAACGGCTGCAGCCTAATACGGCCACTGCCCGTTGTAATTTCCACCCGGCGAGTAATTGCAGACCATCAGATAGGCGTTGTCCCACGATGAATCGAGGTTGGTGAAAGAGGCGCACTGCTTCACCGCACATCCCACATGCGTGGTCGCCCGCCATACCACCTGGGTGTAGTGCCCGCAGACACCCGAGCAGGTGTTGGTGGCATAGTCGTAATCCGGCATTTCATTCTCCACCCAGCCGGTGAGGGCTGATTCGACCAGGCTGTCGACTGACCACCCGCTGGAAAACAGCGCCAGGTTCTCACCGACATAGCCGGGATAGCTGTCACTGCGATTGCTGTTGTGCGCCCACGTGCACTGCTCGGCATAGCCGGCGGCGATATCAGCGAGCGCCTCATCCCATTCCAGGTCTTCAAGTGCCGGGTCAGGCTCGGGGGTCGGGAACGTCCCGCGCCGGGCATTGTGCGCGCACAGCATTTCATCCCTGAAGTTGCTGCCGGGAACAACCGACGAGCAATTGACGCTGCCCACAGGCGTGAATACCGCAACCAGCGGCGGCACTGTCCTGAACCACGCACCGCGTACCTGCTCTGCCGTCAAATTGAAGGTGCAGGTATTGTCCACTGCGTCGGCACAGTAATTGCGCCAGCTATCGAACTGCCAGCCCGCGCGAGGCGTGGCAGTGTAGGTATCAAAATAGTCATTGACGACGTAGTTCTTGGCGCAGTTGTCAGGCACCGGGTCCGTCAAGGTATCTTCCAGGGTACAGCTGCGACCGTAGTTGGACGACACGTCTCCTTCACCCTCTATTTCAATCGGGTGGCTACAGGCATAAAGGAACAACAGGGCCGTGCAGAACAGTGCCGTTTTTATTGTTTTCAAGTGCCACCCCTTCAGGTCTTTATTTTCGCGCTAAGACCAGAGTTTAGCTACGAATCACTGTTACCGCAAAGACCCTCTGTACACGGTGACGTGTAAACCCACGCCGCTCGCAAACCCTCGGGACAAAACCCTGTGCGATTCACTCTCATCCGGACTAGACTAGGCGCAATACCTGCAGCCGCATCAGCAGGAGGGAATCGACCCCGTACATTCAGGAGCACGCATGAACACAGCAAACCCCATCCCCCAGGATATCGCTAACAACTTTATAGAGGCGGTGCGATCGCACAGCCGCATAGCGGTAGTGTCCGGTGGCATCATGCTGCTGTGCGGCGTGCTGGCTGTTGCCGCGCCGCTGGCAGCGGGCCTTTCCATCACCCTGCTGGTTGGTGCGCTGCTGGCGGCCGGCGGCATCGCACAGTGTTTACTGGCCTTCCGCACCGGCGCTTTCGGCAGGGGCCTGCTGGTCTTTCTGGTGGGTGTACTGACTATCATCGCCGGTGTCTTCATGCTGACACAACCACTCGAAGGCCTGGCTGCGATCACGCTCTTCCTTGCGATCTACTTTTTTGCCACCGGCATTGTCGAGCTGGTCGCCGCCCTGCAGATGCGGCCCAGCATCGGTTGGGGCTGGCTCTGCTTCAACGGCCTGGTAACGCTGTTGCTGGGCCTTGTCATCTGGGCACAGTTCCCCGTGTCTGGCGCCTGGGCCGTCGGTCTGCTGTTCGGCATCAAATTGATGATGGGCGGCTGGTGGCTGCTGTTCCTCGGCCGCAGTGTGCAGGGTGCGGTCAAGCCCGGCGCCTAGCGGGAGGCTGAGCATGAACCTGTCACACGCCCAATACCTGTTTCGTCCCCGGCCTGAGCAGGGGTGGCATGCAGCGATACCCCTGTTCACTGTCCTGGTCTCGGGGCTGGTCATCATTCTCAGCATCGACCCCACGTACTTGCGTGAACTACACCCTGTCACCCTGCTACTGTTGAGCATTGCCTGCGCTCTTCCCGTATGGGCCTGTAACCAGCTGCTGTGGTGGCACATCGGGCGCCGCGTCTCCGCCGCCATAGTCGCCAGCATATGCACCATACTCGATGTCCCGGACAATCGCAGCAAGGTGTACAAGCTCGCATTGACTGAGCTGCTGAAAGCGCTGGACGTGTTGCGTTTCGTACCCTACAAAGAGGTGGCAAACATGGCCACCGTAGTCACCATCTACCTGGGCGCGGCATTGTGCTACCTCAGTGGAGGCAGCCAGCTGACATTGGCCGCCGCGATTTTCAGCCTCAGCCTGTTTGTGTGGGTTTGTGCGCTCGCAGCCATGCTGCGTGCGATCCACAAACTCGATGTGCAACCGCTGCAGGAGCTCTGGCGAGAGGCAAAAAACAGGGATGAGTTTGTCGCCGCAATACACACGCACCTGGACCGCATGGAGAGACGACTGCTGGGGACGGTGACAGCGCCACCCGTCAACACGCCGCTGGCTGACTGAGGCAAGCCGCCATCCGGCGCCGCGGTACGCGTGAACTGAGTCACCTATTGCCACACACAATCCCCGAAGTGGGCGCCGGCAGGCCATACTGGTATCATCGGGCTCTCACACCGTTGCAGGGATGCACAGCTACGTTCGGCAGTTCCTGTCTCAATCACTATAACAAACCGATAGCACCAATCCACACGGAGCAGCGAGGCGGCGACGGTTTTACCAGACTCGCCCCCCAGATGAAATGATGCAAATTCCCCTACGCTTACTACTCGCGGTTTTCCTGTTGGCCAGCGTCCCACTGCAAGCGGCTATTTCGCAGCAAGTAGCAACCGCACCCGAGGACGACTGGATTATTGCCACAGATTTTGTCCTGCCCGAAACCATACCGGAAGAGGATATCGGCAACGGCGTGCACTACCTGCTCTCCGATGAACAGATCCTGGTGGAACAGGACAGACCGACCAGGTACTTCCAGCACTACGCAGAGCTCGTCGTCAACCAGAGGGGGCTGGAGTACAGCTCACAGATACAGGTGCAGTTTGACCCGGTCTATCAATCCCTGGTTTTCCACAAGCTTCAGGTCATTCGAGGGGATGTCGTACTCGACAAGCTGGATTCCGCGAACTTCAAGTTGATGCAGCGCGAGGCCGAGCTCGAGGGATTGATCTACAACGGCCAGTTGACTGCTCACGTCATTCTCGATGATGTTCGCGTCGGTGACATCATCGACTACAGCTATACCATTGAAGGTGACAACCCGATCTACGACGGCATTTTTTCATCCTGGATATACACCCAGTGGGGCGTGCCGCTGGAGAAGCAGAGTTTTCGCTTGCTGTGGAGGAAAGATTCGCCGCTGCACATCAGCGCCATGAATACGCAGATTGAAGTCTCGGAAACAGGCTCGCCAGGGGCGATGGAGTATGCGTTCGAAGCCATCCATTCGGAACCGGTGCAGGTGAACAGTGAATCGCCCTCCTGGTTTTCGCCCTACGGGCTGATTCTGTTCAGCGAATCCGCTGACTGGTCCGATGTGGTGAACTGGTCGGTGCCGTTGTACCGGAGGGCACTGTCCGACAGGCAGGGTGTAGGCGCGATCGCTGAGGCGATCAGGGCATCGACGGAGGACCGGGCGCAACAGGTTGTCGAAGCGCTCGTCTATGTGCAGCAGGAGATCCGCTATATGGGGATTGAAACCGGCGCCAACTCCCACCGGCCCAGTGCCGCCTATGAGACGCTGGCAAGACGATACGGTGACTGCAAGGACAAGGCCGTGCTGCTGATTGCACTGCTGGACGAGCTGGGTGTCGAAGCCTATCCGGCACTGGTCAACACCAACGGGATGAGGCGGGAGCGCCTGCTGCCGCCTGATGCAAACGCCTTTGACCACGTGATCGTTGCTGTTGAACTCGGTGACAGATTACTCTGGCTCGACCCGACCCGACAGTACCAGTACGGCAGTATCGACGAGATTCCCCAGGCGGATTTCGGCTTCGCGCTGCTGGTCCGGCCCGAATCATCTGGACTCACAGAGATGGACGTGGACCATTCGCGCTCAGCGCTGAAAGTACACGATGTGTTTGACCTGTCACAGGGCGGCACCGGCACAGTCACTTACACCAGCACAAGCGAATACTCCGGAGAGCGCGCCGAGCACCTGCGAAACCAGATTGCCATCAGCGGCCTGAGTGACGTGCAGGACAGTTTCGGGAATTTCTACCAGGCCTTTTACCCGGGCATTGAACGCGTAGGGAATATAGAGATTGAGTCACAGCCGGACAGCGGCGTCCTGACGCTTTCGGAGCAGTTCAAAATTGCGGAGTTCTGGGATACGCAGGAAAGCGAGAACCGGTTTAATGCCAGTTTCTACGCCAACCTTATCTCTACAGAACTCGCCCAACCCGAGCAGCTGAATCGAAACTCACCCTATGCCCTGGCCTTCCCCACCAATATCGTGCAGACCATTGCGATCAGGCTGGAGGAGGGGAAGTGGCAGTTCGATGATGACCGCCATAGCATCGACAACGCGTTTTTCCACTTTGAATACCAAGCGCACTACGACGACGCCACCAGTACACTGACTTTGAGCTACCTGCTGGAAGTGAAGAGTGACCATGTACCGGCCGGTGAGATTACGGCCTACCTCGATGCCCGCGATGAAATGCTGGAATACGCCAGCTACAGTATTTTCACTTATATCGATCCCACCCTGGCCTCATCCGGCAGCCGTGCAGAGGACAGATTCCTGTCGCAGGTGATTCTCGCCCTCGTCGGCCTGTATATCCTGGTCATTCTCTATGCCATCGTAAGCTGGCGCCTGGACGCCAAAAAAGAGCACCCATCCGATATCAACCTGCTCTACCCGGTTTCCCTGTTCAAGCTCTGGGCCCTCTCGGTAGCAACGTCCGGCATCTACCTGTGCTACTGGTTCTACCGCAACTGGAAGTGCATCAAGGCGAAGGAGAACAGCGCGATCATGCCGGTCGCACGCGGCATATTCGCGCCTCTCTGGTACTACCCGCTGTACCGCAAACTCTCGGCGGCACACGGCACAGCCGGCCACGCACATCCGCTACCGGGCAGGGCGCTGATGATTGTGCTGGCAATTTTTTACCTGCTGTACGGCGTACTCGCCAATCTCGTCAGTTATGGCATAACTCTCTCCCTGCTCGCCCCTGTAGCGGTGTTGCCACTGGCGAACTATATCAACCGGATCGGCGAGCCGGGGAACAGCGTCATCACACAGAATTCGCGATGGCGGCCACGGCATTACCTGTTGACGATTTTTGCCATCCCATTTTTCCTGGTCTCCTGCGCGCAGGAGCTGCACCTGCTGCCGAACGGCAAGGCTGTGGCTGGCAGTTCACTCTGGAACCACGATATCCAGTTTATGCAGCGAAACGGTATTGTCCCCGCCGATGAGGATATTGTGATGTTCTACAGTGATGCCGAGTTTGATATCCGCAGGGACGGCAGCGGCTTCACTGACACCGAGGTCTTTTCCTACTGGGTGAATGAGGGCGACGACCTTGAGGTAAGGCGCGCCGCGCTGTCCGAGGTGGAAGAGATCAAAACCCGGTTCGCAGAGCGCTGGACCGGCAATACCACGTTTACTATCGTGACGACAGACGGCACCGAATTCGTGCTGTACGCCTCGACCGAGGACAGGAAAGACCGGCTGTTCGACGAGAAGTTACGTGCACAGTGGCGGTTGGCGAACCGTCGGTAACGGAGCACCCCCAGACGGCATATTGATCACTGTCATCGACTGGTTTGTCGGGGTGAACCAGTCTATCTTTATTGCCGGCAGAATAAACACGGGGCCTGTGCGACCTGAACGGGCGCGTTACCCTATGCCCGACACCGAATAATATGGAAACCCTGCTGTTATGAGCAATATTCATCCCCTGGATTACGACCTGGAAGCCGTCAGGGCGGAGTGGATCGGCAAACTGATCAGCGAATCATCCGGACGCTACCCGGTAGAGTACGATCCCATTCGGCGCCACTGTCACATGGTCGGCGACCTGAACCCGGCCTTCCTCGACCCCGTGTCGGCAGGCGAAGGCCCCTACGGCAGTGTCATATCACCTCCCTCCATGCTGCCGACCTACTTTGCCTCAGGCGGTCCGTGGCCGCCCAATAAGGCCTCGGGTTCAGACACAGACACCCCGCTGTTCACCTTCGGCGTTCCCACGCCCGGCGATCGCGGTATCAATATGGAGGTGGCATGGGAGTTCCTCGCGCCGATACGCGTGGGAGACGTATTGCGCCTGGAGCTGCGTATCGCCGATATCTTCAAGAAGCCCATCAAGCTCGACCCACACGCGATCTGGATTGTGGTGGAGACCTCATTCATGAACCAGGAGAACGCCGTGGTCGCGAAATGGCGCAATACCATGCTGGTACACCGCTCACCGGACCAGGTCAGCCGCGATGCGGAACGCGAGGCGGCGGGTGCCACAGCGGGAGGTGACGCATGAGCACGATAGATTACAGCGCCGAGCGCTACTGGGAAGACGTCGCCATCGGCGACGAAGTGCCGGGCTTCAGCGTCGAACTGGACGCCACCACCATGGTGTTGCAGGTCAGCGGCTCACAGGACTGGAACCTCGTTCACCACGACACCGGGTTTGCCCAGGACAGCGGTATGCCGGGGATTTTCTACAACACGGGCTGGACCACCGGCATGCTCGGCAGGCTACTGACCGACTGGGCCGGGCGCAGCGGCTGGGTGGAGAAGCTCAGCTTCCAGATGCGCGGCATGAATGGCACCGGTGCCGTTGTCCGGGCCCACGCCAGGGTGACCGACAGGCGCATCGAGGACGACAGGGCGCTGGTCGACCTGGACATTTTCCTTGAGAACAACCAGGTGGGTGTCACCACACCGGGCAAGGCCACCGTCAGGCTGCCCCGACGCGCTGGCGCGGGCGCACAGTCGTGAGCACCTCATCCGGCCCACTGCAGGGCATCAGAATCCTCGATATCGGCAGCATGATAGCCGCGCCGCTGGCCGCCGGTATCCTGGCCGACCAGGGTGCCGAGGTCATCAAGGTGGAGCCGCCCGGTATCGGTGATTTGACACGCTATGTCGGCGCCACCTGCAAAGGTGTCAGCGCGATCTTCCAGGGCGTCAATCGCGGCAAGCAGAGCATTGCCATCGACCTGAAGTCAGAGGCGGGCGTAGAGATACTGCACCGCATGATCGGCGAGGTGGATGTCATCATCCATAATTTCCGTCCCGGCGTCGCGGAGAAACTGCAGGCTGACTACACCACGCTCAGTGGCATCAACCCGGACCTTATCTATGTCTCGGTCAGCGGCTTCGGTCACGAGGGGCCGATGGCGCAAAAAGCGGCCTACGACAATGTGGTACAG
This sequence comes from Halioglobus sp., assembly GCA_020443425.1. Lineage (GTDB taxonomy): Bacteria > Pseudomonadota > Gammaproteobacteria > Pseudomonadales > Halieaceae > Marimicrobium. Next base: position 46,121 of record JAGRIE010000015.1, on the reverse strand, counting down.
GCCTTCACCGGTGTCGCCATGAGCCAGACCAACCGGCATGACGGCGAGCCTGCACAGTACCAACAGCTGTTCGTCGACAAACTGACAGCGACCATCGCCAGCCAGGCCATCACCGCTGCGCTGCTGGCGCGCGAGCGCGGCGCCGGGGGCCAGCAGGTGAAACTGTCGATGGCGGATGCCGCCGCCAGCTTCATGTGGCCGGATGCCTCCGGCACCGCAACCTTCAAATCGGAAGACGCAGATCCCGGTATGCAGATATCCAGGGATTCAAGGCTGATCAAGTTCAGGAACGGCTACGCACAGGCGGCCCCGGTCTCGGACAGTGATTTTCACGGCTGGTGTGCCGCCTTCGGTGTCGACTCCAGTGACCCGAGGCTGAAGACTGTCATCGACAGGCTCTCCCACCCGGACCTGGTGACTGCGGCCAGCAGCCAGATCTTTGAACGGGCGCTTGAACTGGATGTGGACGAGACCCTGGCCAGGCTGGATGCGGCGGATGTGCCCTGTGCACGCGCAAACGCGCTGCACGAGTTGCCCGCCGACCCGCAGATGCAGGCCAACCGCCTGTTCGTCGAAAGCGAGCACCCACTCGCCGGCCCCATTGTGGAACCGCGCAACCCGGTGAACTTCAGCAAAACCCCGTCGGGCTGCGGCTTTCCCAGCGTAGCGCTGGGCGCCAACACCGACGACATTCTGCGGCAACTGGGTTTCGACAGTGACGACGTCCAGCGCCTGCGCGACGCCGGTGTAATCATGTAGCTGGGCCCGGCGCGTCGTGTGCCGCAACACGGCACGCGGCAATCGCAGCTGCGCTCTATTGTTTGGGGAAAATCAACTGGCTGGTATCAAACCCCAGTTGGGATGCCCGCGCCACAAACCGTTCAATCAACTCGGGTTCAACGGTAGGCGTCCTCGCGAGCAGCCACAGGTAGGAGGTGTCCGGGCCGGACACGAACGCGTAGCGGTAATCTTCTTTATCGAGTTCAAAGACAACATAGGACCCGTAGAACGGCCCGAAGAAACTGACTTTCAGATACCCTTCATCGCTCTCATTGACAAAAAATGCTTTGCCACTGGCCTCTTTCCAGCGCTTTTCCTGCGCCAGATAGCCCCTGTTGATGACACTGAGCCCGCCGTCTTCACGCTTTGAATACTCGGCTGTGACACGGTCCAGACCCTCCTCAAAAGAGTGATCAAGCCGCGCGATTTCATACCATGTTCCCAGGTAGCGCTCACTGTCAAAGCCGGTCACGGGCGTCACCCCCGCCGGCATGCCGAGACAGCCAGCGAGCACCGCGGTGCACATCAGCAGCAGCACCGCCCGCGCACAGCGCGCCCGTCCCGGTCCAGGCTTCAGTGCGGCTCGCGCCGCCGTGTTCTCAGCGTTGTGCATCTTTATCCAACCTTGTTCAACCTTGGGATCTGGAGCAGCAGGGGAAACAGAACCGCCCAGACCGCAGCGATAATGACAGGCCCGTACACCGCCGACGCGAACGCCACACTGGTGAGTCGCGTTCCGGCGACAAACGACGCGGCGCCGCCGACGGCACCGAACACCGCCGCCAGCGCGTAACGGCCCTGCAGGCCCGAAAAAGCGTGCATCAGTGTCGTCGCCAGCACCGGCCACAGACAACTTAACCACACTGGAGGCAGCGCCGGTGCACCGGCAACAGTGAACACCCCCAGATAGAATAGTAGCTGGTCAATGATAATGCCAAGCACGCTTACCTGGGCGACCACCTTCAGCTCGGGAATGCCTTTGCCCATCAGCGCGAAATGCACCGCAAGGTGCAGTGCGGCCGCCAGCGGCGCGATCACAGGTGACGCCGTCACCACGATGACCAGCCAGGTGACGTTAAACAGCAGGCCGTTGCCGATGGTATACAGCACGGACCTGTTCAACGCCGGGATGTCCGTTGCAATTCCCAACTCAGCTGCTGTATTCAGCGCGGGTCAGCGGATCGGTCTTGAAGCGCCCACCCAGCGCGCAGGTGCGGGTCGTCGAGTTTGCATCCATAACCCCGCGGGCTTTGACACAGTAATGTGCGGCGTTGATGGTCACCGCAACATCCTCCGTCCCCAGCAGCGTCTGCAGGGCGACCAGTACCTGCTGCGTCATACGCTCCTGCACCTGCGGTCGCTGCGCAAAGAAACGCACAATGCGGTTGATCTTCGACAGGCCGATAATCTTGTTCGCAGGTATGTAGGCGATGTCGGCCGTGCCGTCTATCGTGATGAAGTGGTGCTCGCAGGTGCTGATCACCGAGATATCCCTGACCCGGACCATTTCATCCACGCCCATCTTGTTCTCGATGGCCGTCGCGCGGGGGAAATGAGCGTAGTCGAGGCCGGAGAAAATCTCGTCCACATACATCTTGGCGATCCGGTGCGGTGTCTCGCAGAGACTGTCATCGGACAGGTCCAGCCCGAGGGTGTGGGCGATATCAGCAAAGGACTGTTTGATGCGTTCGTACTTCTGGTCTCGTTTCAGGCCGTTGTACAGCAGCGGGGTCTCCAGACCGCGCTCAATAAGCGCCTCTCTCACCAACCGGGCATCGTCGGATATCGCCAGCGGCGGCGGTACAACGCTCTCCATCAGGACTGATTCCATAGTGTTATTCTCTTCACAGGTTTAGTATCGACCACCAGACCGTCACGACCCGGCGGAGCTTGAGGGGTATACGCGACAGGGCACCAGTCAGATCAATCTGCACCCGGGAAAGGGTGCCAGACCCACCGACCCGATCACGGCATTGCGGCACACGGGTGAAAACTCAGCCCGTTCCAATGTAGGATTGCAGGACACGCCAACGCGACAGCGGGGAACACACGACATATGAGCACATACCAGGAAAGCTGGCAGCAGTGGCGCGACGACCCCGAGGGTTTCTGGGCGGAGGCGGCCGCCTCCCTGGTCTGGAGCAGGCCGTGGGACAGGGTACTGGACAGCACGCAGGCGCCGTTCTACCGCTGGTTTGCCGGCGCCGAAACCAACACCTGCTACAACTGTGTCGACCGGCATGTCGACGAGGGCCGCGGTGAGCAGGCTGCCCTGATCTACGACAGCCCGGTGACCGGCACAGTGCGCAGCTACACCTTCCGGGAGCTGCAGTCGGAGGTGGCCCGTTTTGCCGGTGTGCTGGTCGCGCTGGGTGCCAGTAAAGGCGATAGAGTGGTGATTTACATGCCGATGATCCCGGAGACCGCGATCGCGATGCTGGCCTGCGCCAGGATAGGCGCCATCCACTCCGTGGTATTCGGCGGCTTCGCCGCGGAAGAGCTGGCCAAGCGCATCAACGATGCCAGACCCAGGCTTGTGCTGTCCGCCTCGCATGGCATCGAAACCCGCAGGGTCGTCGAGTACAAACCGCTGCTCGACAGCGCGCTCGAGCTGGCGCACTGCAAACCCGAGCACTGCGTCGTGTTCCAGCGCGAGAACAGCACGGCCAAACTGGTGCCCGGCAGGGATATCGACTGGCAGCGCGCCCTGGATACGGCAGAGCCCCAGGACTGTGTTCCTGTCGCTGCAACCGATCCACTCTATATCCTTTACACCTCCGGCACGACCGGGGTGCCGAAAGGCGTGGTGCGCGACAACGGCGGCCACATGGTGGCCCTGAAGTGGTCAATGCAGAATATCTACGGCGCGCAACCCGGCGAAGTGTACTGGGCGGCCTCTGACGTCGGCTGGGTCGTCGGGCACTCGTATATTGTTTACGGGCCGCTGCTCAACGGCAATACCACCGTGCTGTTTGAGGGCAAGCCCGTGGGCACGCCGGATGCAGGGGTTTTCTGGCGGGTCATCGAACAGCATCAGGTGAAGACCTTTTTCACTGCCCCCACGGCATTTCGCGTCATCAAGAAGGAGGACCCTCATGGTGATCTGCTGAAAACGTATGACACCGGCTGCCTGCGCGCCCTGTTCCTGGCGGGTGAGCGCGCCGACCCGGACACCATACAGTGGGCGGAGAATCACTTGCAGGTCCCGGTGATTGACCACTGGTGGCAGACCGAAACCGGTTGGCCGCAGGCGGCCAATCCGCTGGGACTCGGGCTGCTGCCGGTCAAATACGGCAGCGCCACTGTGCCGGTACCGGGGTTTGATATCCAGGTACTAGACGAACACGCTGCGCCTGTGCCTGCCGGTCACACCGGCGCGCTGGCGATCAAACTGCCCCTGCCACCGGGCTGCTTGCAGACACTGTGGCAGGACGACCAGCGCTTCATCGACTCCTATCTCGCGGAATTTCCCGGTTATTACGCTACCGCCGACGCCGGATTCATCGACGAGGACGGCTACGTCTATGTGATGAGCCGACTCGATGATGTGATGAATGTGGCCGGCCACCGGCTCTCCACCGGCGGCATGGAGGAGGTAATCGCCAACCACCAGTCCATTGCCGAATGTGCGGTGCTGGGAGTGAAGTGCCCGATCAAGGGCCAGGTGCCGATAGGACTTGCGGTACTGAAGACCGGCGCCGATATCGGCGAGACAGAGCTGGAGCAGGAAGTGGTGGCGATGATACGGCATGACATCGGCCCACTGGCGAGCTTCAAGCACCTGCGCGTGGTGACGCGCCTGCCGAAAACCCGGTCCGGGAAGATTTTGCGCGGCACCCTGCGCAAGATCGCCGACGGCGAGCCATACACGATGCCTGCGACAATTGATGACCCGGTGATTCTCGATGAAATTGCATGCGTGCTGGACACGGTGAATCTGGAAAGGCTGCCCTGAACAGCCCTGGCAAAGAGGTCAACAGCGGGGCGATCGTTGCACACTGGCATGGCTGCATGCGAGCAACAGGGCACAGGCGTGCACCGAAAGCTAGAAGAGATCCTCGATCCGCTCGATAGGGGCAGTGCTGCTGTCGGGCGCGGGCGTCGGCTCCGGCTGCGCCGCGCTGGCGGCAGGGACTGCCAGCACTTTTTCCTCCGCCGTCGTCACAATCGGAGTTAACACGGCGGCCGCAGGCTGCTGCGCGGCAGCGGGCTGGGGCGCGACTTCCGCCGGCTTCGCGGCAGTGTTCGTCATCGCGGGAATACCCAGCGGCTCCTCATCGGGGCCGGGTCCAGCGGAGATCCCCAGTGGCTCGGCGTCCGCCGGGGTCGGCGCCACCACGCCCGACATGCCCTCGACGCTGGCAGGCACCGCAGGCAGGGCAGGTTCCGCTGGTGCCGCCTGCACGGGTGTCGCCGGCAGGGTGGAGACCGGTGCCACAGGTTCCGCCGTCACCGGCCCGGGTGCTGTCTCGGCTGCGGTTTGCGCAGGGGTCGGTTCGACGGCAGTCTCGGGCTCTGCAGTCTCTGGCTCTGCAGTCTCGGGAAAGAGCTCTGGCCAGATCGTGGATTGCACCGCCGGCGGCGCTGTTTCAATCTCCACGGATTCCACCACAGTCTCCACTTCAGGCTCTTCAGATACCTTGTTCGCTTCCATGTCATCCAGCACTTTATCGACGGCCGCGAAGAACCGTTTGTAAAAGTCCTTGTCGTCGATCGTCTCTTCAGACACCTTCACCAGTGAATCAACGCTCTGTCCGATGGGCAGTGAAATAGAGCCGAGTGCGCTGAGGCCGACACTGGCGGAGCTGCTGTTCTTCTTCAGGTCGTATGTGCTCAGCACGCCGGCGGCAAAAATGGTGCTGCCACCCACTTCCGGAACGCACACCACATTCATCTCTATAAAGGTATTTTCACCCCGCGTCGCCTTGCGGGCCTTCACCTCATCACTGTTTGCAAGATCGATCAGGTAACCCTGCCCGAGCAGGGAGCGGCGCGCGCTCTCACAGGCCAGTGCGACGTCATCATCGACCCGCAACTTGAAGGGGCTGTCATTGGAGAAGCTCTCGTCCACATAGACAGCTTTTTTGGTGCAGGCAGTCACGGAGAGCGCGGCGAAGAGGAAAACCAATATTTTCGATGTGTATTTCATATCAATGCTTGCTGGCAAGCGAGGGTGTAGGGTTACGAACTATAAGGGCTGTCCAGCGAAATTCACACCCCCTTACGGCGGCATTTATGCATGGGATTTTCACCAAAAAACAGTGCGGCACTTCATGCTGAGCGGGAAATAAGGTTACAGTAGCTGGCAATAATCCACCGCAGGGAGATGCGGGATCTTGGTCATCGTGTTTACCGTCAATTTGATCATTATCGGCCTCGCTGTGATGATTCACTACGAGTTCCTGCACCAGATCACCTTGCTGATGCCGAAAATGCACATACGGCACCGCTTTCGTATCGTGCTGGGCGTATTCTTCGCACTGCTGGCACACACAGCTGAAATCTGGATTTTCGGGCTTGCCTATTTTTATATGAACGAGGCCGACGACTGGGGGTCGCTGACCGGGCAGTTCGACGGCAGCCTGCTGGACTGTGTCTACTATTCGTTCACCTGCTACACCACGCTCGGTACCGGCGATATCGTGCCGCTTGGTGACCTGCGCTTCCTCGCCGGGCTCGAGTCCCTGACCGGCCTGGTGCTGGTCACCTGGACAGCGTCTTTCCTGTACCTTGAAATGACCCGCTACTGGGATGGGAAATAGCGTGCTGCCGCAGACCCGTGCCACTGAGCCGGCCGCCGCTTGACTCAGCACAGCCGCGATCGCGCCGTCCCACACTTTTACTGTCATCAAGCGCCTGGATTGTTATGGATATAGACAGACGAAAATTACTCACCGCTGCCGCCACCGCTGCCGCTGCCGCACTGGTCGGCTGCTCCGACAAAAAAGCCGTCAAAGCGACCGCCCCCCCTTCGGCACCTGTTGCCGATACCAGGACACCGGAGGCACCCGCGGCGGCCAAGCGCCCCAACATACTGATGTTGTGCATTGATGACCTGAATGACTGGGTGGGCTATCTGGGCGCACACCCCGGCGTCCACACACCGAATATCGACCGCCTGCGGGCGCAGTCGTACGCCTTCAATCGCGCCTACTGCTCTGTGCCAGTCTGCATCGCCAGCCGCGCCTCGGCGCTGTGGGGCCTCAGCCCGGAAACGACCAAGGTGGATGATGAATCTGACCTAGCGGCCTACCGGGAGCTGCTGATGTCCCGGGAGCTGCGCCCGCTGCCGCTGTACTTCTCCGAGGCGGGATACGCGACGATATCAACCGGCAAGGTGTTCCATTGGGGTAAGGGAACGAGGCGTTTCTGGGATGTCTACCAGCCCTATAAGGAGGCGAAGAAGAGTTTCGGGGAGCACGACACGCTGTTTGACTACGGCCCGCTGCCACCCGGGGACATACACACCGACCAGGTTTCAGCAGATTTCGCGGTGGCGCAACTGGGCGTGGCGCGCAGCAAGCCGTGGCTGATGGCCATCGGCCTGTCTGAACCTCACCTGCCGTGGCGACTGCCCCAGTGGGCCTTCGACCTGCACCCGCTGGACGAGGTGGTACTGCCCGAAGTGCGAACTGATGACCTGGATGATATTCCCGCTGACGGCGTACTGCTGGCAGATAAGCCGATCATCACAAGCCATGGCGAGGAGGCCACCCAGAATGAACTCGTGATGAGGTCGGGGCTGTGGCCGCAGCACGTACAGGCCTATCTCGCGGCCTGCAGCCACACCGATGCCATGATCGGCCAGATACTGGCGGCGCTGGACGCCAGCGCCTACGCGGATAACACCGTCGTGGTGTTGTGGTCGGACAACGGCTACCACCTCGGTGAAAAACTGCACTGGCGAAAGATGGCGCTGTGGGAGCATGCGAGCCGGGTACCGCTGCTGATACGCGCACCGGGATTACTGGAGCAGGGCGGGGGATTTGACCACCCCGTCAGCCTGCTCGACCTGGCGCCGACACTGGTGGAGATTGCCGGCATACCGCAACCGGCGCAGTTTGAAGGCGCCAGCCTGCTGGGAATAACAGCGGAGGGGGCCAGGGCGCGGCCGGCCGAGATGCGCTGGGGCGATGCCGTGTCCACACGCATCGGGAAGTGGCGCTGGACGCGCTACCCGGACGGGGGCGAGGAGCTGTACGACCTCTCCAGCGATCCCCGGGAATACAACAACCTGCTGGGTAAAACGGGCAAACTGGAGGGCGGCCTTGCCGCACTGACCTGATCCGGGTCGGCCTGGCCGGATAGCGCGTCGCGACGCGCTGTCACAGCGCTAGTCAGCAAGCTGGATGGACACAGCCTCTCCCGGCACAGCCTCGACTACCTCGCCGATAACGCGCGCCTTGGTATAGCCGCTGGCGCGCAGCGCCTCGCACAGCCCTGGAGCGCGCCCACTGGAAATCGCTATCAACAGTCCGCCACTGGTCTGCGGGTCGAACAACAGTTGCCGTCGCGCCGCGTCCACCGCTGCCGGGTACTGCAACAGCGGCCCCGCGCTGCGCTCATTGGCTGCGTGCATCGTGCTCTCGATACCCGCCCGAATATGCCCCAGCACGCCGTCAAGCACCGGCAGCTGTGACGGCGACAACCGCGCGCTACAGGTGCCGGCCAGCATCTCCAGCAGATGCCCGAGCAGGCCGAAACCGGTGATGTCTGTACAGGCACTGGCGCCATGCGCCAGCGCCAGTCCAGCTGCGGCGGCATTGCCCTGCAGCATGGCGTCAGTCGCCGCTGTGACATCGCGTCCATCGGCCGCAAGTTGCATATGGGCGGCGAACAGTACCCCGGTGCCCAGCGCCTTGGTCAATACGAGTGCGTCGCCCGGCTGCGCGCCGGCTTTCGGCAGCAGCTTACCGTCGCCGGCCATCGGGACACCGTTGACGACGAAGCCGATACTGAGTTCACCACCCTGCATACTGTGGCCACCCGCCAGCTGGCAGTCCGCAGCGGCAAACTCGTGCAGCGCCCCCGCCAGCAGCTGTTGTAACTCACGCTGCAGTATCGACGGGCTCGCATAGGGCAGGGTTACAGCCGCCAGCGCCGACAGCGGCCTGGCGCCGCAGGCATAGAGATCACTGAGCGCGTGTTGCGCGGCAATACGCCCCATCAGCCAGGGGTCTGGCACCAGTTCGCGCAGCACATCCAGGCTCTGCAGCAGCGCGACGCCCGGTGGTGCGGACAGGGCCGCTGCGTCATCCCCGCCGCCGCTACAGTGCTGTGGATAGTCCAGGTGCAGCTGTGACAGCGCAGCGCCGAGCGCATCCGCACCCACTTTCGCCCCGCAGCCCCCGCAAACAGCCTGGGCAGGCCGCTGCAAACGGGGCAGGCTGTCGCTGGCGGCAGCACCCATAACCGCGGGCAGGTCCACGAAGCGCGCCATAAAGGCCCGGTCAATGCGATCCTTCCAGCGCCAGACCCAGTGACCTGTGGCACTCAAGCCACTCCTGTCTGCCGTGGCGCGTTTGTCGCCCAGTGATATCAGCGACAGGAACCGACGCTGCGGCCGGTGTTCGCGCAGCGGTTTTTGCAGTAACAGCGCGCGCAGGTTGTAGGCGAGCAGGGGACCCTGGCGCACCGCATACACCCCCGCTTTCGGGCGCGGGTGGTTGACCTGGACCGCAATATCCCCGGCCCCGAAGAGACAATCGTCGTGCATCGCCTGCAGGGTGTCGCGCACGGCGAGAAAGCCCTGTTCATCAGTCGCCAGTCCGCTGGCGGCTATCCAGGGTGCCGGCGCGGCGCCGGTGCACCAGAACAGCTCCCCGTAGGGAGCGCGACGGCCATCGCCCAGTACCAGTTCGCTGCCGGTCACCGCGGCAATACGCGCGTCGCAGTGCACACGAATGCCGCGGCGCTGCAGCTCCGACAGCACGGACTGCCGGGCGCGCGCGCTGTGACCCGGGAGGATCTCTGCGGCGGCACACCACAGCTCGAACTGCCCCGGCTGCGCCTGCAGCCGGTGGGACATCGCCAGCACCAACTCCACACTGCCGGCACCGCCGCCCACCACGGCGATATGAAATGGCTCGCGGTCGCCACGGCTGGCGATCCGCTCATACAGAGCCTGCCAGCGCTGCCAAAGACCGGCCACCGGCTTTACCGGCGTCGCATATTCCCGGGCACCCGGCACCGAGTCGAGCTCTGGTTCGGAGCCGATGTCCAGGCTGACCACGTCGTAACTGATTGCCGGCCGGCCCGCCAGCGACAGGCGTCGCGCGGCAGTATCGATAGCAGTGACCTGCGCGGTGATAAAGCGCACTCCGGCCCACTGGCACAGGCGCAGCAGATCGATATGTGACTGTTCAAAGCGGTAGTGACCGGAAACCAGGCCGGGCAGCATGCCGGAATAGGGACTGTGGCTGGCCGGGGAGACCAATGTGATGCGCAGGCCGTCGATCGGCCGCATGGCCAGCATACGCAGCGCCAGCACATGGCTGTGACCGCCGCCCACCAGCACCAGGTCGCGGTGCAACTCGGCGGGGGCGTCCACGCTAGGCGTCCCGCTGCGCCCAGGCGAGGACCGCCTGGCGATCACCGCTGAACAGGCGGCTGCCCGCGCGTTTCGACAACTGGTACTCGTACATCGGATCGTAGTATTTTTCCAGCAGCACACTTATCCAGTGCCGGTGGCGGGAGACATCCCCGGTCTGCCATTGGCGCTCGAACGCCAATTGCATCAACTCACCCACCTGTTGACAGCGCAGGCCGCCCAGGCGCCGGCTGATCTTGTCGAGGTCGCGCTGCAATTTTTCGCTGTGCAACCGGGCACCGTCCTCACCGAACATGAGCGTGAAACGCCTGCCCAAATCGACAACGTAGTCCTCCAGCACGATATCGATACGCGCCTCAAGGCTCTGCTCCACCACAACCATGGGCGCTTCGCGCATTTTTTCACGCAGTAGTTCCGGCAGTGCCAGCGATCCGATCAGGCGGCCCTCGTCCTCCAGGAAGATACGCTGTTCCCCCCGGGCCAGTAATCGCAACAGCGCAATGCTGAGGCTGTTTTCAAAATCGATCTGGCTGGGCTGCGCTGTGAGCATCTGGCCGAAACTGGATCCGCGGTGATTCGCCAGGCCCTCGAGGTCGACCGCGCTGGCGAGCCGCGAAATCACCCGTGTCTTGCCTGTACCGGTTTTGCCAGTGACCAGCACCAGCGAGGCCGCCTGCAGTGAGCGCTCCAGTTCCTCCAGTAAAAAACGCCGCATGGCCTTGTAGCCACCGACGACCAGCGGGTAGTCGACACCCGCATCGCGCAGCCATTGTTGCACTGTCTGCGAACGCAGGCCGCCGCGAAAACAGTAGAGATAGCCCCGGGGGTGCTGGTGGGTGAAGGCCACCCACTGCGCCACGCGCTGCGCTTTCAGCTCGCCGCTGACCAACTGGTGGCCCAGCTCAATGGCTGCGTCCTGGCCGCGCTGTTTGTAACAGGTGCCCACCTGGGCACGCTCCTGATCGCTCATCAACGGCAGGCTGATCGCGCAGGGGAATGCACCGCGCGAGAATTCCGCCGGCGCGCGCATATCCATCATCGGGGTGGGATTGAGAAACAGCGCGCGATAGTCATCGGTGTCAGGGCGCGCCGGCATCGCTACAGCTTATTCCGCTTCGCCGCCGAACAGCGCCAGCACACGCTGCTGCAGGCTGGTGATCGCATCCGCCATCAGCGCAAAATCGGCGTCCAGCCGCGCCGCCTGGTCCGCTTCGGGTATGTCTTCGTTCTCTTTCATCAACTCATCCGCGAACTTCAGGCGACGCAGGCACAGGTCCTCTGCCAGCAGCAGCGACAGTCGCTCATCCCAGTTCAAGGCCAGCCGCGCAACCTGTTTGCCGGCGTGCAGGTGAGTTTCCACCTCTTCACTCAACAAATCAACGCCGCGACAGCGCACCACACCGCCCTCCTCACCGGGGTCGCGCAGCTCACACTCCTGGCCGAGCTCAAAGTCCTCCGGCAGGCTGCGGTGCAGCAGCCACGCCGTCATCACAGCGGAGGGCGCATTGTTCACCTGCGGCAGCAGGGCCGGAAAACTGCCGACACACTCACGCAGCAGGTTCAGCAGTTCCTCGGAGCGCGCAGCGCTGGCCGCGTCGACGAAAATCCAGTTGTTCTTGATATCGATATAGGCGTAGACATGCGTGGAGCGGGTGAATGCCCGCGGCAGGCAATCCTGCACGATCTCGTCCTTCAGGTTCAGGCGCTCCTTGCGGTAGACCTTGCGTCCCTGCTCGGATTCGATGTCGGCGACCTTCTCCTCCAGTTGCTCGCGCACCACGGTCGACGGCAGCAGCTTTTCCTCCCGCTTGAGCTTGAGCAGGAGGCGGCCGGCAGCCGCGTGTACCAGGGCACCGGATTCCTCGCCCAGCGGCGGCACCCATCCGAACGCCAGCGGCTGGGACTTGGCGCAGGGCACAAAACTGCGCGGCGCCAGTTTCTCCCCCAGCGCCTCAGGTGAGAGGTCAAACGGCTTGGTCAGGCGATAGGCGCGAATATTCTTGAACCACATGGGAAGTCTCTACCTCTGGCAAAAGCGGGGGATTGTAACCCAGCAGCAGTGCAATACCAGCGGGTTCCTCCGCCAGGCCCCACAGCGTACGTCGAAAGGGCGCCGGGAAGAAAGCCACAGCCCGTACAATTTGTTAACCCGCAAGCGCGGTAGTCGCGTTGTAAGCACCGCACGAAACGGCTTTAATCCCCTATCCCGAAAAATATTCCGCTGGGCGCTGTGCAAACAACGCCCGACACAGAGGTAGCCGCCATGTCCCAACCCGCAAAAACCAGCCCCTCCCGGCCACGCAAGATACGCGATGTCACACACTGGGACATCGAAACCGATGTCGCCATTGTCGGGTTCGGCGGCGCCGGGGGCTGTGCAGCCATCGAGGCGGCAGACGCCGGGTCAAACGTCACTATTTTCGAGGTGGCCAGCGCCAGCGGCGGTTCCACCGCGATGTCCAGCGCCGAGATCTACATGGGCGGCAACGGCGGCACGCGCGTACAGCGGGCCTGCGGCTTTGAGGACAGCACCGAGGATATGGTGACATACATGATGATGGCGGCCGGGCCGCAGGCAGACGAGGCCAAGATTCGCAATTACTGCGAAAACAGCAAGGACCATTTCCAGTGGCTGGTCGATATCGGCGTGCCGTTCAAGGACAGCTTCCACAAAGAGCGCGCCATCATGTGCCTGACAGACGACGGGCTGCTCTACACCGGCAGCGAGAAAGCCTACCCGTTCGCGCAGCAGGCCAAGCCCTGCCCGCGCGGTCACAACCTGTACATTGAAGGCGACAACGGCGGCCCACTGTTCATGAAAATAGTGACCGAGAATGTCGAGCGGCGCGACAACATCACCGTCGAGTACGAGACCCGGGCGCTGACCCTGATTGTAAATGATGATGACGAGGTCGTCGGGCTGGTGGTCCGCAAGGACCAGCAGGAACTGAATGTGCGCGCGCACCAGGGCGTAATTCTCTGTGCCGGTGGCTTCGTGATGAACGAGGAGATGATACGCAAGTACGCGCCCATGCTCACCCGCGGCAATACCCCTATCGGCAATCCCGGCGATACCGGCAGCGGCATACTGATGGGCATGTCGGTCGGTGCGGCGGCGATCAATATGCACGAGGGCTTTATCACCGTGCCGTACTACCCCCCCGCCAGCATGACCAAGGGCATTGTGATCAATGACCGCGGCCAGCGCTTTATCAACGAGGACGTCTACCACGGGCGGCTCGGCGCCTTCATCCTGCGCCAGCAGTCCGAGCGCTTCTACTTCGTCCTCACGGTCGATCAGTACGGCGACTATGAACGTGTCAGCTACATGGGCGCGGAGGTCGCCGGCACCGGCGAGACCGTCGAGGAGCTGGAGCAGGAACTTGGTCTGCGCGCGGGCTCCCTGCAGCAGACCCTGAAAGTCTACAACGAGGATTGCGCCAACGGCGAAGACACCCAGTGCCACAAGGCGGCTGAGTGGCTGGAGCCGCTGCAGCCACCGCTGGTGGCGCTGGATATCACACCGGGGCGCGGCACGTTTCTACCCTATTTCACACTGGGCGGTCTTGATACACTGCCCACTGGCGAAGTGGTCGACCCGCAGCGTGACGTGATTCCCGGGCTCTATGCCGCGGGCCGGACCGCCTGCGGCGTGGTGCGACGCGCCGAGGGCTACAGCAGCGGCATGTCGGTTGGGGACGCAACATTCTCCGGGCGGCTGGCCGGCAGACAGGCGGCGGGGAGGAAACGCAAATGAGATATCTGCACACCATGGTGCGCGCACGCGACCTGGACGAGACACTGGAATTCTATTGCGACAAGCTCGGCCTGGTCGAAACCCGGCGCTACGACAGCGAAGCGGGGCGCTTTACGCTGGTATTCCTGGCGGCGCCCGGCGATGTCGAGCACGCGCAACAGGACCAGAGCCCGGTGGTGGAAATCACCTGGAACTGGGATCCGGAGGAGTACGACGGCGGGCGCAATTTCGGGCACCTGGCGTACAGCGTCGATAATATCTACCAACTGTGCCAGCACCTGATGGACAACGGCGTCGTCATCAACCGCCCGCCACGCGACGGGCACATGGCGTTCATCCGCTCACCCGACGGCATCTCTATCGAATTGCTGCAGGCGGGCGATCCGCTGCCAGCACAGGAACCCTGGGCGTCGATGGAGAATACCGGTACCTGGTAGGCGACCGGCCGCAGGTATTCACTCCCTGTCGTGCAGGAAACGCACGATCCAGCGCGCCACACGCTCGCCCTGGTGGGTGCCCTGCAGTGAGGCCACGCCCGATTGGTAGACATCCTCTCCGATCAGGTCGCGCCTGAATTCCATAATCTCCCGGGACAGGCCCGGCACGAACTCGGGGTGACCCTGGAACGTCAGGATGTGATCGCCGACCTGGATCACCGCGTGCTCACAGAATGCGCTGCCGGCCAGTACTGTCGCCTCGTCCGGCACTTCCAGCACCTGGTCCTGGTGACTGACCAGTATCTCCAGATCCCTGTCGCCGTGGTCGTGCCACACCGGAACCGCGTTGAAGCGATGGGTATGCAGCCCCATCCCCCAGCCCTTGGGGGATTTTTGCACCTCTCCGCCCAGCGCCTGGGCGACCAACTGGTGCCCAAAACAAATGCCCACCAGTTTCTTGCGCCGTCGGTGCAATTCGCGCACAAACGCCATCAGCGGCGGAATCCACGGTTTATCCTCGTACACGCCGGATTTGCTACCGGTAATCAGGTAGGCATCGACCTCATCGATGTCCGCCGGGTACTGGCCCTGCTCGACATCGTAAACCGTGAATTCCAGGGTCGGGTCCACCGCTCCCAGCAGCGCCGCGAACATATCCGGGTATTCACCGTACTCGGGCACCCATTCCGGCCTGACGGCGTCTGTTTTCAATATGCCCAGTTTCATGGTCTGCTGTCTGTGCTCACGGTGGCGGATTGACTCTGCGCCGGTCGGCCACAGAGGGCCTCAATGATAGGTAGACCCCGCGAGACTGTCCATAGCAGGGACGGACTGGTAATGTGTGCGCTTTGCTGACAACAGGTGTTTGCGACGTGCTTCGATCAGGCTTTATCCTCAGTGTGCTACTGCTGTGCAGCAGCGCCGTGCACGCATTCACCGGTTCGGAAAGCTGCCGTGGCTGCCATGAAGAGGCGTACACGCAATGGCAGGGCTCGCACCACGACCTCGCCATGCAATTGCCGAGCGAAGAGTCAGTGTTGGGTGATTTTGACGATGCCGCGTTCACCTACAACGGCATCACCACGCGTTTCTTCCGCCGTGGCGACAAGTTCATGGTCAACACCGATGGTGAAGACGGCAAGATGCAGGACTTCGAAGTCGCCTATGTTTTCGGTGTCTCGCCACTGCAACAGTACCTGCTGCCGCTGTCGCGCGGTCGACTGCAGGCCCTGAGCATCGCCTGGGATGCGCGTCCCGCCGAGGAGGGTGGGCAGCGCTGGTACCACCTGTATCCAGATGAAAAGATCGACTATCAGGATCCGCTGCACTGGACGGGCACCTACCAGAACTGGAATACCAGCTGCGCCGAGTGTCACAGTACCGACCTGCAGAAGAACTACACGGCGGCGACGCGCTCTTTCGATACCAGGTTTGAAGAGTTGAATGTGGGCTGTGAGGCCTGCCACGGACCCGGCAACAAACACCTGCAGCTGGCTGAGGACGGGGCGCTCGACGAAGCGCCCAACGGCGGCTTCCCAACGGCGCTGGCACAGCGCGGACAGTGGTCGCTGGCACCTGGCACACATATCGCCACACGCAACACACCGCTGGCATCAGACGCCCAGATCGACAGCTGTGCACGCTGCCATTCACGGCGCGGTACGCTGGGGGACTACCATTACGGCGCCGACTTGCTGGACACTCATCGCCTGGCAATGCCGCAGTGGCCACTGTACTACCCGGACGGCCAGATTCGCGACGAAGTCTATGTCTACGGCTCCTTCGTGCAGAGTAAAATGCACCAGGCGGGCGTGGTCTGTAGCAACTGCCACGAACCCCACAGCCTGCAACTGCGCGCGTCGGGTAACGGCGTCTGTGCCCAGTGCCACGTGCCGACGCGCTACGATACACCGCAACACCACCACCACCCCGAGGGCTCAGCAGGCGCCGAGTGTGCCAACTGCCACATGCCCGAGACGACCTATATGGGTGTCGACCCGCGTCGCGACCACAGTATGCGCGTGCCCCGACCCGACCTGACGATGGTGATGGGCACACCGAATGCCTGTAACCAGTGCCACCAGCAGGAAGACGCGCAGTGGTCGCTGGCGGCGTTGAAGCAGTGGGGCGTGCAGTTCCGCGATACCAGCACACACCCGGCGCGCGCGTTCCAGCGTATTGCGGAAGGCGACAACCGCGCCGTGCCACAGCTGGTACAGATCGCCGGCGACACCAGCGCCGCACCGATCTGGCGGGCGACGGCAATGGAGGCGCTGGGCGGGGTCGGCGGGGGGCAGTCGCTGCAGGCGGCCACACAGATCCTGTATGACGACGATCCACTGCTGCGCGCCAGTACCGTGCGCGCGATCGAGTTCCTGCCGCTACAGCAGCGCCTGCAGTTGCTGGATTACTTGATTGACGATCCGGTCACCACCGTGCGCATGGAGGTTGCGTCCTCCCTCGCGAGCGTACCGCTGGAGCAGATCCCGCCGGAACAGGCGGCCAGGCTGCGTGCGCTGTTTGATGAATATGTCAGCACCCTGCAGCAGGATGCCGACATGCCCGGCGTACAGCTGCAGATGGGTATCTTTTTCGTCAACCGCGGCGACTTCGCAGCGGCGGAGGCCGCCTACCGGGAAGCGCTGTACCTGAACCCGCAGTTGATCCCCGCCTACCTGAACCTGGCCGATCTGTTGCGCGCGCAGAACAGGGATGACGCGGCGCGCGAGGTATTGCTGGAGGCGCTGGCAGTGGCACCCGAGAACGGGAATACGCTGCATGCGCTGGGGCTGCTGGAAACGCGCAGCGGCGAATCCGAAGCCGCGCTGGCCTATCTGAAGCAGGCCGCCGCACTGGAAACACAGGGCACCCGCCACCGCTACGTCTACGGCATTGCGCTACACGACCTGGGGCAACCGGAACAGGCAATTCAACAGCTGCAGGCGCTGCTGCGCAGCGCACCGCAGAGCGAGGAAGTGCTGCTGGCGCTGGCCAATTACAGTGCGGAACTGGGGCAGCGTGAAAACGCGCTGAACTACGCCCGCAGCCTGACGCAGATAGCGCCGGGCAATCGCGGCTATCAGCAGCTTTACCAGAGCCTGGGTGGCAAGAGCCCCTGAGCGCGCTAGGGGACTTTGACGAATTGCAGCTGTAGTGTCACCGGGATGGCGGTGCTGATCGCCTGCAATCCCGCCACTTTCTGCAGTGCCGCGACGCCCTCAGCAAGCCCGAAATCTGCGGCGTTCAGAAGCAGCGGCGTCGCGCTGAACACACGCAGGTGCTTCTCTCCCTCACCGACAACCACCAGCGATGCGGTCAGGGTTTTCTCCTGCCCGTGCAGGCTGAGGGTGACGGGCAGGTCGACCGTCACCACACCGCCCTCTGCGGCCATCGCCAGCACACCGGGATCCACCTCCGCGGCGATGGTGGCAACCGGGAACTTCACCGTCTCAAACAGCATTTCCCGCATGCGCTCGTTGCGCACGTCTATCAAGGTCTCCACGCTCTCCAGTTCGACCGTGAGCTGGGCATTGCCGGCAGCGCCGATGAACCCTGTCAGTGACGGGAAACTGTGCAGCTCGGCCACACTGTCATTCTTGACCGAGACAAAATTGATCACTGAGGCGGAGTCGTCGAGTTCCCAGTCCGCCAGTGCCACGCCACTGCAGGCGAGCAGGATTCCGGTCAGGAAAAGGTGTTGTGTCTTGCGCAATAGGCTCATGGTGCTACTCCCGGATTAGTCAGTGAACGCCGCCAGCGTGATGGGATACCGGCCCGGGCGATTGTAACGCAAACCGTGCCGCAGGTGTGCCGCATCAAAGCGGTATAGAACGCGTGGGCACTAGCGCAGCAGGGTTTCCAGCAGGCGCCGCCTGATCCAGTTTTTGGCTGTGCCGTCCAGGCCGCGCAGGTCCTCCACCACTAAAGCCCGGTCGTGGATCAGGGCGTACAGTGTGTCGCTGCGAATCTCCAGACGGACATAACTGTCGGCGGGCGACCGCGCGCGGGCGTGCTCGGCCGTGTCCCGGGCCTGTACCCGGTAGTCGCAAGCCCGTCCGGCTCCAGTGAACACTGAAGTTGCCCGGGTTTCATCATCACAGCGTCGCATGGGCAGGCCCTCCGCCAGAATCAGTGCAGGACGATATCAGCGCGCCTCGCATCGTCACCCGCCGCCATCAGCGGCAGGAACTCCCGGTCCATATCGAGGCGCCTGCGGTCACGGTTCAGGCGGGTGATGTGCATATAGAGATCGGCTTCCAACTGCGGGGAAACGGTACCGTTGGCCTCCTGCCGCAGGCGGCCGATGGCGACCTGGTAGAGTTCCACGCAGTTGTCCATGAGCTGGAGCTTTTCCAGTATGCGCAGCAGGCCATCCAGTGTTTTCAGAAACCAGTCGACCGCAATGGTCGGCGCGACACCGCGGCTGGTCATCAGAATTTCGGCGGACTCAAAGGCGCAGCCCATATGCGCCAGGGCATCGCGCCAGTGCTGTGTCTGGCACAGATGCCAGCCTGTCTCAAATGAATCCGCACACCTGTGCAGGGCTTGCTCCGGCTGGTTGAAAAGCCACTCCCGGTGGTTGGCGCATAGGAACCTGAGCTTCATCGAATCACTCTCCAGTACGTGTCACGAAAGCCAGAGAGTACCGCCGCTTTTTATTAAATGCAAATGATTCTTATTTGCGTACAACTATCGCGGCCCGGCGAGTGCCTGCACCGCCCGCCACTGCGCCGCAGTGACGGGCGCAACCGACAGGCGCCCCTGCCTGAAAATGGCCAGATCGGACGTCCCGGCTTCAGCTTTCAGGAGTTTTGTCGGTATCACCGCGGGGTATTGTTCGAGCAGTCGCACATCCACGCAAAACCAGCGCGGATCCTGCGGGCTCGATTTGGGATCGTAGTATTCGCTGTCGGGGTCGTACTGTGCCGGGTCCGGGTAGGCCGCCTTGACCACTTCCATGGTGCCGGCGATACCGACCTGCTTACAGCTCGAATGATAGAACAGCACTTGATCGCCTTTCTTCACCCCATCGCGCAGGTTATTGCGCGCCTGGTAATTGCGAATACCGTCCCAGCGCGTGGTCTGCCGTGGCGCTGCCGCCAGATGCTCGATACCGAACACATCCGGTTCTGACTTGAATAGCCAGTAGTTCACCGTGCCTCCCTGAATGCAAGGCGCGCCCACGGCAGTGCCGGAAGCGCGATGATGTCAGAGTGCGACTTCCGCGAGGTCGCCTTTCTGTTCCAGCCAGGCCTTGCGATCCGGGGCGCGCTTCTTGGCCAGCAGCATGTCCAGCATGGAGTTGGTGCCATCGCCGGCGTCGAGCACCAGTCGCACCAGCCGCCGTGTGTCCGGATCCATCGTGGTCTCGCGCAGCTGCAGCGGGTTCATTTCACCCAGCCCCTTGAAACGCTGCACATTGACCTTGCCTTTCTTGTTCTCCGCCTCGATGCGGTCGAGCACGCCCTGTTTCTCCGCCTCATCGAGGGCGTAGAACACTTCCTTGCCGACGTCGATACGGTACAGCGGCGGCATTGCGACATAAACGTGGCCGGCTGCCACCAGCGGGCGGAAGTGGCGCACGAACAATGCGCAGATCAGGGTGGCGATGTGCAGGCCGTCGGAGTCGGCGTCGGCCAGGATACACACCTTGTGATAGCGCAGGCCGGAGAGGTCGTCACTGGCCGGGTCGATACCCAGCGCTATCGAGATATTGTGCACTTCCTGCGAAGCGAGAATCTGCTGGGACTCCACTTCCCAGGTATTGAGGATTTTACCCCGCAGCGGCAGGATCGCCTGGAACTCGCGGTTGCGGGCCTGTTTCGCCGAACCGCCTGCCGAGTCGCCCTCCACCAGGAACAACTCGCTGCGGGCGGCCTCACCGCCCGAACAGTCCGCCAGCTTGCCCGGCAGCGCGGGACCGGCCGTGACCTTCTTGCGCGTCACCTGCTTGGCCAGTCGCAAACGGCCCTGGGCGTTGCTGATACAGAGCTCAGCCAGCTTCTCCGCCTCTTCCGTGTGCTGGTTCAGCCACAGGCTGAACGCGTCCTTGACCACACCGGATACGAACGCGGCCGCCTCGCGCGACGACAGGCGCTCCTTGGTCTGGCCTGAGAACTGCGGGTCACCCAGCTTGGACGACAGCACATAACAGCAGCGATCCCAGATATCATCCGGTGCCAGCTTGATGCCGCGCGGCAGCAGGTTGCGCAGTTCGCAGAACTCGCGCATCGCATCCAGCAGGCCGGTGCGCATACCGTTCACATGGGTACCGCCCTGAATGGTGGGAATCAGGTTCACATAGGACTCGGTGACAACCTCGCCACCCTCCGGCAGCCACTGCACGGCCCAGTCGACGCCCGAGTTGCTGCCGCTGAAACTGCCGACAAACGGGGTTTCCGGGATCACGGGGAAGTCGCTGGTTGCATCGGCGAGATAATCGGTCAGGCCGGCCTCGTAGTACCACTCCTCTGCCTCGCCTTTTTTCTCATCCCGGAACTTGACCCGCAGCCCGGGGCACAGCACCGCCTTGGCCCGCAGCACGTGACGCAGGCGGGAGACGGAAAAAACCACAGAGTCGAAATACTTGGGATCTGGCGTGAAAGTGACCGTGGTGCCGGTATTGCGCTTGCCACAAGTGTCGACAACTTCCAGGTCCGTCTGTTTTTCACCGCCGGCGAAGGTCATGCGGTAGACATTGCCACCGCGGCGGATCAGCACCTCCAGCGCACTGGACAGCGCGTTGACCACAGACACACCGACACCGTGCAGGCCGCCGCTGAACTGGTAGTTCTTGTCCGAGAACTTGCCCCCTGCGTGCAGCGTGCTCAGGATCACCTCCACCCCGGGCTTGCCCTGTCCCGGGTGGATATCCACCGGCATGCCGCGACCGTTGTCGGCCACTGTCACCGAGCCATCCTTGTTCAGGCTGACGCTGATTTCACTGGCGTGGCCGCCGAGGGCCTCATCGACGCTGTTGTCGATGACCTCCTGGGCGAGGTGGTTGGGGCGGGTGGTATCGGTGTACATGCCGGGGCGTTTGCGCACCGGTTCCAGTCCGGTAAGGACTTCGATGTCTTCAGCGGTATATTGGCTCATTACCTTAACTTATCATGAATTGCTGGGATGATGCGGCGGGCCCATTGTACAACGAGCGCTGCGCAAGGCGAGCTATAAGTAGCCGCCGGAGTCGAGTTCGACGTTGAATTGTACATTCCGGACCCGGGATACAGCGGTTTCAATACGCCCATCGCTGTGCAGTTCCAGCCAGCGGTAGCCCGGTGGCTGGTCATCGGCCTTGAAATTCTCACAACCAGCGGCGAACTGCACGCAGGTGGAGGGGGAGGCCAGCAGGCGCACCCCGTTGCGCTGCCGGTCTATCTCCTGGTGCACATGACCCCAGAGCACGCCACGGACTGCGGGATAGCGGTCCAGTACGGCGAAAAAGGCCCCGGCGTCGGCCACCATCTGCTCATCCAGCCAGACACAGCCGATAGCCACCGGCTGGTGGTGCAGGCAGACCAGTGTGTGCAGGCCCCGCTCCTGTGCCGCCTGCAACGCGTCCTCCAGCACCGCCAGTTCACTGGCGCCGAGTTCACCGCCGACCTGGCCCGGCACCTGGGAGTCCAGCAGCAGCACCTGCCAGCCGGCAATGCGGATTTCCTTGCACAGGCGATCGGGATTGCTGGCCGCCGCGACCATCGCTTCGCGACTGTCGTGATTGCCGGGCAGCCAGTAGTTATTCGGGCTCAGCTGGTCAAAATAACGCTGCAGGCGGTCGTATGCCGGGCGCGCGCCGCCGTCCGACAAATCCCCGGTGCCGAGCAGCAGGTGCACCTGGGGCCGCTCGGTCTTCACCAGGTCGAGAACAGCCTGCAGCGAGTGATCGGTATCCATGCCCAGCAGCGTGCCACCGCGCACCTTGCACAGATGGGTATCCGTGAGTTGCACGACACGCACCACATCGCCGGGGATGTCGATAAACTGGATGTTGTGGGGGGTGGTAGACATGCGGTGACTGCCGGGATCAGCCGGATCGGGAACCTGTCACTGGCGCGCCGCCCTCAAGCTGGGCGCGTCCGTTTTGCAGGCAGTGCTCCAGCCAGTCCGCCAGAAAGCGGTTCTGCTGGTACTTTTCATCCTGCGCAAACATCCGTTCATTCGGGTATTGATAGCGCGCCGCAACCCGGCGCGAGGATTGAAATACCGTCACCTCCAACATGCGCATATCGTGATAGGCGCGCACTTCAACGCGCAGCATACCCAGCCAGCGCGAATCTGCGCGCTGCTGGTACAAATGGAACATAGTGGTGTAGCGACAGCGCTCCACCACCGACAGGTGCACCTTGGCGGCACCGACGAGCAGTTCCCGCGAGTTGCAGTTCTCGTAGTCTGGAAAAAGACGAAGCAGGCGAGCGTAATTGGCATCGCAGATGGCATGCAGCTCGGTTAAATCAAGTTTGAATGGCTTTCTCTTTAGCTTCTGCACGACCAGTTCCGGGGCTGTGCCCCTTGCAATAGGCATAAAAATTGCGGTGGCACAGGCAGAATACGCCGGTACACCACCGCAAACCTGTGGTCTAAGATCGCATAAACCACGTTTAACTGCACCTTTTCATTGCGGTTTCGCTGTATGCATCACAGACCGGAGACTGTTAAACTGCGGCTCACCAGAAAAGTACGACTCCTCCGGGGATTATTGCATGAAAAATCTGTTTGTCGCGCTCTCGTCGCTGACACTCGCGTTGTGTTGCGCCAGTTTGCAGGCTGACTCACTGCGCGATATCTACGAACTGGCACTGGAAAACGACGCGCAATTGAAAGCGGAAGAAGCGACTTACCTGGCCCGGCGCGAGACCGAGAACCTGGCCCGCTCGGCGCTGTTGCCGCAGGTCGCCACCGCCTACTCCTACCAGAATTCCGATCTCGACACCGATGCGCAGAGCATCATCTCCGATGACAACAACAACATTATCACCGGTGAGAGTACCATACACCGCGATACGGACACCGACGGCTATGCGATCTCCCTGAGCCAGTCGCTGTTTGATTTATCCGCCTGGTTCAGTTTCCAGTCGGGCAAGGAAGTCACCAGGGAAGCCGAGGCGACCTTTGCC
Source organism: Halioglobus sp. (assembly GCA_020443425.1). GTDB lineage: Bacteria > Pseudomonadota > Gammaproteobacteria > Pseudomonadales > Halieaceae > Marimicrobium. The sequence goes on along the minus strand of JAGRIE010000015.1, from coordinate 22,481 downwards.
GCCAACCAGCAGAACCTGATCGTCCGCGTGGTCGAGGCCTACCTGCTGGTGCTGCGCGCGCAGGACAACCTGGCGGCGTCACAGGCGCAGGAGCGAGCCTTTGAGCGCCAGCTGGAGCAGACCCAGCAGCGGTTTGAAGTCGGCCTTATCGCGATCACCGACGTCTACGAGGCACAGGCCGCCCGCGATCTCTCCCAGGTCAACCGCATTGTGGATGAGAACAACGTATCCGTCGCGCTGGAGCGCCTGTCCGTGCTGACAGGCCAACCGCAATCCAACCTCAATGTACTGGTCGATGATTTCAAGATACAACCGCCGGACCCAATCGACCGCGCCGCCTGGGTGGATTTTTCGCTGGCGAACAATTTCGAAGTGCAGGCTGCCCGGTATCGACAGGAGGCCGCGCGGCAGAATGCCAAAGCCTTCAAAATGGAGCATGCGCCCACCGTCACCGGCAGCTATGAATACTCCAACTACGATGTCAGCGGCGACGTGCGGAGCAATCCGGACAGTATTTTCACCACCCAGCCCGACAGCAGCATTGAGGAAAACACCTGGCAGATCAGTGTCAGCGTACCGCTGTACAGCGGTGGCGCCATCAGCGCCAACCGGCGCAAGGCGGCCCAGGAATACAACGCCGCGCGCGAACAGTTGATCAACCTGACCCGCAACACCGTGACCAACACACGCTCCCTGCACATGACCGTGCTGAGCGATGTCTCGCGGATCGCCGCGCGCCGGCAGAGTATCATCTCCTCCAGAAGCTCACTGGACGCCACCCAGGCCGGCTACGAAGTCGGCACCCGCAACGTGGTCGATGTGCTGAATGCCCAGAATACGCTGTTCCAGGCGGAGCGCGATTACGCCAACAGCCGCTACGACTACGTTCTGAATATGATGCGGCTGAAGGAGCAGGCCGGCCTGCTCAGTCCCGAGGATGTGATCCGGCTGGACTCGTTCCTGGTACCGCCGTCTTCACCGTCCGCGACTTCCGTCACCGCACCCAAGTAGCGCTGCGCGACACCCGGCGACGGCACCTGCGGGTAACAACGCCGTCGCGTCGCGTCATTCGCCAGCCTGAGAACCGTATGCAATGATTCCCGACCTGCCCGCCGACATCGACCACATCAAGGGTTTCCTGGCCGACGACGAGGCGCAGGCGCTGTACCAGCACGCGCTGGCATTGAGCGCCTACGGGCCAGTGCTGGAGATCGGCAGCTACTGCGGCAAATCCACCATCTACCTGGGGCTGGCCTGCCGCCACAACAACAGCACGGTGTTCGCTCTGGATCATCACCGCGGCTCCGAGGAGCACCAGTTGGGGGAGTTCTTCCACGATCCCGCGCTGTACGACGCCGGCGAAGGTATCATGGATACATTCCGGGAATTCCGCCGCAATATTCGCCGCGCGGGCCTCGATGATGTCGTGGTACCCGTGGTGGCCGGATCGGAAGCCGCCGCAAGGCACTGGCAGACGCCGCTGGCGATGGTTTTTATCGATGGCGGCCACAGTATGGACGCGGCACTTACCGACTACCGCTGCTGGGCCACGCACCTGATGCGCGGCGGCCTGCTGGCGATACACGATTTATTTGAAGACGCCCATGAGGGCGGGCAGGCGCCGTTCGCGATCTACCGGATGGCACAGTCGTCCGGCCTGTTCGAGGATCTCGGTCGCGTGAACAGCCTGGGCTTGCTGCGGCGTTTATAGCCCGCGGCGGCGCCCCCTCAGTCTACCAGGATGCGCCGTGCGCGCGCGTCGTCCCGCTCGTCCAGCAGCTTCACACTGCAGAACAGGCCCGATGCCGCCGTGTGTTTGGTGAGGGCGTCCGCGGCCAGCAGAATGGCGCCGGCCGTCCAGGTCGGTTTTTCGTCCGGCCACAACAGGTCTTCCACCAGCTGGTAGCCAGTCCAGTAGGAGCCGTCACTGGCGCGCCACTGTTGCAGCCAGCTGTAGACTTCAACCGCACGCGCGTGATCGCCGGCTGCCAGCAACGCCAGTACCAGTTCACAGCTTTCCGCAACGGTCACCCACGGCTCCTGAGTTTCGCAACGACAGCCCAGGCCTTCTTCCACAAACTCGTCCCAGCGGGCCGCGAGTCGCGCGCGCGCGTCGGCGCCGGTGTAGACACCGGTCAGGACCGGGTAGAACCAGTCCATCGAATAGCGGGATTTGGTCTCCCAGGTGCGGTCAAAGCGCTCCGGCTTCTGCCGCAGGGCCTTGCCCAGACGCGCTCGGGACGCCAGCCAGTGCGCGCGCTCCTCACCCAGTGTCATGGCGATATTGTGCGCGCACTCCAGGCTTTTGAAGATCGAGCTGCAACCGGTGACCAGTGCATCGCCCTTGGCTTTGCCCGCACCGTCGACAGCCCAGTCGATTTCGCCGTGTTCAGACTGCAGGGACAGCACAAAGCCGATCGCCCGATCCACCGTGGGCCACATCTGGCGCAGAAACCCAGCGTCCTCGCTGATCAGGTAATGGTGCCAGACACCGGTCGCGACATAGGCGACGAAATTGGACTCGCGTCGATTGGCATTGTCGATGTCATCGCCGCGGTAAGAGGCCCACCAGCTGCCGTCATCAAGCTGCTTGCCGGCCAGCCATTCATACGCCCGTCGCGCGGCATCCAGTTCGCCGCCTATCGACAGGCCCATGGCCGATTCCACATGATCCCAGGGATCCGTGTAACCGCCCTCAAACCAGGGGATTTCACCGCTGTCGCGCTGGCAGTCGAGGATAAACTCCACCGTCGGGCGCAGGAACTCCTCCGGAAACAGCCCCCTGCTGAGGTATAGCCCGCTCATGAAGCCGCCCCCTTGCGAAAATACATCACCACGCTCTTGCCCATGATCGGATTCATGCTCTTCTCCAGGATCCGGGTCAACGCCGGATTCTCCATCAGGTCCCACACCAGCAGGCGGTGGTACTGCTTTACCAGCCAGTTGCTGTCCTGGCTGCGCCAGAACAGGCATTTGAGCCACCAGAAGGGCACATGCAAGGCATGTGCCCAGTGGCGGTGGTAGTGCGTAAAGCCCAGCGTCTCTATCTCACTGCGCAGCTCGTCGCTGCGAAAAATGCGCAGGTGTCCCCCCGGGACCTGGTAGTAGCCCTCGCTCAGGGCCCAGCAGATCTTTTCCGGCCAACGACGCGGAACGCTGGCGCAGAACAGGCCGCCGGGTTTCAGTACGCGCTCTATCTCGCGCAGGGCACTGTGATAGTCAGGGATATGTTCAAGCACCTCACTGCAGATCACCTTGTCGAAGGTGTTATCGGCAAAAGGCAGGTTCAGGGCACTGGCCGATGACAGGCCAAAGGCCTTGGCGTCATTATCGGGTTCGTCGTAGTGCGCAAACCGTTCGCGCGTGATTTTCAGGTCTTCCAGCGACAGATCCACTCCCACCGAATGGACATTGCCCTCGACATAGGCACTGATCACATGGCGGCCTTCGCCACAGCCCAGATCCAAAATGATATCGCCCGCCTCCAGCGGCAGGCGTTTAAAATCAACCGTTTTCATGCGCCAACACCTGTCGATAATAAGCTGTCATTTGTTCGGCGCACACTCGCCAACAAAAGTTTTCCTCGATACGCTGCTTGCCGCGCGCGCCCAGCTCCGCGCGCCGCTGCGGGTCCTGCAGCAGTTCGTCGATAGCCGCCGCCAGCGCGTCGACATTTTTGGCCGCCACGATCACCCCGGCATCGCCGACAACTTCCGGCAGCGCGCCGCCATCGGTGGAGACCACCGGCACACCGCAGGCCATCGCCTCGCCGGCCGGCAAGCCGAAACCCTCATAGACTGACGGCACCACGGCTATCGCCGCTTCCGCGTAGTACTGCACCATCTGTTCGGTGCTGATGCCGTTGACGAAGCGCACCTTGTCCACCAGACCGAGACTCTGCACCAGGCGTTCGGTTTTGCCGCCCGGATTGGGCTTGCTGACCAGCAGCAGCTCAAGATCAGGGTAGCGCTGCAGCAGGCGCGCGTAGGCGTGCAGCAGGTAGCGCAGCCCTTTCAGCGGCGCGTCTGCCGAACAGGTGGCCATCAAGCGCATGGGATTGCGTTCGACGCCGGGCAGCGGCTTGAACACATCGATATCGATACCGTTGTGCGCCAGGCTGATACCGGCCGGCTGCAGGCCGAAATCCCTGGCGATATCCTGCCTCGAGCAATCGGACACCGTCACAATATTGCGCAGCTGCTTGATGACTTTCTGCTGCATCTTCAGAAACGAGTGCCAGCGGCGTATCAGTAAGCGCTCGCGCCAGGTCCGGGCGGCGCCGAGCGCAATGCGCAGATCGCTGGTAATCGGATGGTGTACCGTGGTCACCAGCGGCAAGCCCATTTTCTGGATTTCCAGCATGCCGTAGCTGAGGCTCTGGTTGTCGTGAATGAGGTCGTAGTTGTGGCCGTGCTGGCGCAGATACTTGACCGCCCGGCGCCCGAACGTCAGCGGCTCGGCGAACCCTCCGGTCAACTGGCTCGTCCACTCGATGATATTGCTCATGGATTTCAGGTGGTGCAGGCGCAGTGAACCCAGACCGTTCACGAACAGGTCCATACTGGGCAGCTGGATCAGCCGGACCCTCGGGTCCAGGTGGGGGTAGGGAGGCCCGGAAATCACGTCAACCGTGTGACCGGCCTCCACCAGCGCCTTGCTCAGGTAACGCAAATACACACCCTGGCCGCCACCGTGCGGCTGGCTGCGGTAGCCGAGCAGGGCGATTCGCAATGGACGCGACGCGGACTCCGCGTGCCCGGTCGGGCCGGGCACACCTGTCGTAGGCCGCAGTTTCTCCTGCACTGTACCGAGATGCGAGATAAGGGCTTCCTCTCAACAATCTGAAATAGGATTCAACACGTGGGGGCAGCGAGCAGCCCCGGAACATCAATGTGCTACGAATGGCACCGATCTTCCCGGAATACACCACCAAAAGGGTGTAGATTCTACTCAGACACTGCTCAAAAATCCAGCATCGGCCTTTTTCCATGGAATATCAATCTGAACCATGGTGCGCGATTGCAATAAAAACCGTGCGGCGGGTCACGCCGTGGACTCGCTATCGCCAATTCTGCGCTGTCGCCAATTCTGCGACGATGCCGCTATAATCGTGCACTTTGCAGCCAGGACAGTTCACCATGACACCCAAACCCTACAAGGGCCTCATCCTCGCCGGCGGGTCCGGCACACGCTTGCATCCCCTGACCAGCACTGTCAGCAAACAGCTGATGCCCGTGTATGACAAACCGATGATCTACTACCCGCTGGCGACACTGATGCTGGCCGGTATCCGCGATATCCTGGTTATCACCACCCCGCGCGACCAGGCCGCCTTCAGCCAGCTGCTGGGCGACGGTTCCAGCTGGGGCATCAATATCCACTACACCGTCCAACCCAGCCCGGATGGACTGGCGCAGGCGTTCATCCTCGGTGAAGAGTTTATCGGCAACTCACCGTCCAGCCTGGTGCTGGGCGACAACATCTTTTACGGCGGCGGGTTTTCGCAGAAGCTGGTCAATGCCGCCAGCCGCGATACCGGCGCCTCCGTGTTCGCCTACTATGTGCAGGACCCGGAGCGCTACGGCGTGGTCAGCTTCGACAAAAATGGCGTAGCGGAGAATATCGAGGAAAAGCCCGCCAACCCGCGCTCACACTACGCCGTCACCGGCCTGTATTTCTACGACAACGATGTGGTCGAGATCGCCAAGGCTGTGCGCCCCTCACACCGGGGCGAACTGGAGATAACCGACGTCAACAAGGCGTATATGGATCGCGGGGACCTGCGGGTCGAGGTCATGGGCCGCGGCACCGCCTGGCTGGACACCGGTACCCACAACTCGCTGCTGGACGCCGCTAATTTCATCCGCGTGGTGGAAGAGCGCCAGGGCCTGAAAATCGCCTGCCCGGAGGAAGTGGCATACCGCAAGGGTTATATTGACGCGGAGCAGTTACTGGCACTGGCCAAACCCCTCGAAAAGAGCGGCTACGGACTCTACCTGAAGAACCTGCTGAGAGAAGAAGGAGTCGTCTTCGCATGAACTTTGTAGAAACTCCACTGAAAGATGTCTACATCGTGGAACCCAGGGTCTTCGGTGACCAGCGCGGGTTCTTCATGGAAACCTGGAACCGCGAGACCTTTCGCGCCGCCGGTTTTGACCTCGATTTCGTACAGGACAACCACAGCCGCTCAGCGCGCGGCATCCTCCGTGGCCTGCACTTCCAGACACAGCACACCCAGGGCAAACTGGTGCGCGTGACCTCCGGTGAGGTGTTCGACGTCGCGGTCGACCTGCGCCAGGGCTCGCCGACACTGGGGCAGTGGTTCGGCGTCAGCCTCAGCGCAGACAACCAGCGCATGCTGTGGGTTCCGCCGGGCTTCGCCCACGGCTTCTACGTCACATCGGAGTACGCTGACTTCCTCTACAAGTGCACGGACATCTACCATCCCGCCAGCGAACAGACACTGGCGTGGGACGATCCCACCGTAGGTATTGAATGGCCGGTGCCCGCGGGGGAGGCCCCGCAGTTGTCTGCCAAGGATGCCGAAGGCCTGGACTGGGATACCTGCCCGCGCTTTGACTAGGCGCTGCCGCAGAGGGTGCCGGCCGGGTTACCGGGGCGGCACCTGATGCTGACAGCGCTGTTGCTGGTCAGGCAGGCAGCAGCGGGCGCCACCAGTCCTCATTGGAGAGATACCAGTCCAGCGTGCGCTGCAAGCCGGTTTCAAAACTCTCGTGCGGCGTATACCCCAGTTCACCCATAATCCTGGTGGCGTCGATCGCATAGCGCCAGTCGTGGCCGGCGCGGTCTTCCACAAACTTGATCAGGTCGCGCGCGCTGCCCCCGGTACTGCCCGGCGCGTCGGGGAAGCGCTGGGCCAGCGACGGATCCGCCGCAAAGCGGGCATCCATCTGGTCACACAACAAGTGCACGATGTCCAGGTTGTTCCACTCGTTATTGCCGCCGATATTGTATGTCTCGCCCACCTCGCCACGAAGTAATACGAGCTCAATCCCCCGGCAGTGATCCTCGACGTACAACCAGTCGCGAATATTGCTGCCGTCACCATACACCGGCAGCGGCCGGCCGCGCAGGATGTTGGTGAGACACAGCGGAATCAGTTTCTCCGGGAAGTGATAGGGGCCGTAGTTGTTGGAGCAGTTGCTGGTGCTCACCTGCAAGCCGTAGGTGTGATGGTAGGCCCGCACCAGGTGATCCGATGCCGCCTTGCTCGCGGAGTAGGGTGAGTTGGGCTCGTACTTCTGCTGCTCGTGAAACCCGGGCGCATCGATGCTGAGGGAGCCGTAGACCTCGTCAGTGGACACATGGTGAAACCGGTGCGGCAGTGGTTTGTCACCTGACAACCAGGCTTCGCGGGCCGCTTTCAGCATCGTGTACGTGCCGACGATATTGGTTTCGATAAACGCATCGGGGCCGGTGATGGAGCGGTCTACATGGCTCTCCGCCGCAAAGTGCACTACCGTGTCGACGGCGTGCTCCCGCAGCGTTTGCAGCACCTTGTCGTAGTCGCAGATATCGGCGTGAACGAAGCTGAAATTCGGGTTGTCGAGCAGTGCATCCAGGTTGGCGCGATTGCCCGCGTAGGTCAGCGCATCGTAGGCGACGACCCGGTCATCGGGATGCTGTTGCATCCAGTAGTGCACAAAGTTGGCGCCGATAAAGCCGGCGGCGCCGGTTACCAAAAGTGATTTAGGCATCCGCCTGCTCCTTGTAATCTGCGAGCATCTCACGCAACTGCTGGCGCCAATGGACACCCTCCATGGCAAAATCGCGCCAACTGCTCGTCTTGTCCAAAACACTGTAGGCCGGACGCTGAGCCGGCGTGGGGTACTCTGCGGCGGCGATAGGCCGGATCTTCACGGGCTTCGACAGCAATCCCAACGCAGTGGCCTCTTCATAGATAGCCACGGCGAAGTCATACCAGCTGCACACGCCGGCATCGCTCCAGTGGTAAAAGCCCGCCAGCTGCGGCCGCTCGGCAGCGGCCCAGACCGCTTCCGCGAGGCCGTGTGCCCACGTCGGCGTCCCGACCTGGTCGGTCACCACGCCCAGCTCACCCCGCTCCCCCATCAGCCGCAGCATGGTCTTGACGAAGTTGCCGCCAAAACTGGAATACACCCAGCCGGTGCGCAGGATAAGGGCCTCCGGCAACAGCCGCTGCACGGCCACTTCACCCTCACGCTTGCTGCGCCCGTACTCGCCCAACGGCGCGGTCGCGGCGTCCGGCGCATAGGGCTGCGACGCCGCGCCATCGAACACAAAGTCAGTGGAGATGTGAATCAACCGGATGCCCTGCTCGCTGCAGGCGGCTGCGAGTACGCCGGGACCCTCGGCATTGCCGCGATGCGCTTCGGCAGGCTCCGATTCCGCCTTGTCTACAGCCGTATAGGCGGCGGCATTGATGACCAGTTGCGGTGATACCGCACGCAGGCAATCGGCGACCGCCACCGCATCGCTGATATCGAGCTCAGCGCGCATCCTGGGCACACATTCCACACCTGCCGGCAAAGTGCGTTGCAGCTCCCGACCGAGCTGTCCCCCGGCGCCGAGCACTAGAACTTTTTGCTTCAAACCAGCCCCTCTGTTTCCCCTGTCGCTGGCTGTACGCCTGCGTCCCCCCGGGTAAAATGCCTTGACGGCCACTATCGCTTTGCCGGCCATGATAACCTCACACTTCGCCCGTGACCACCGTCGCACTATCACTACAAGGGGGTAACGGCACGGCCGTGTGACGTAGTACCGTTCCGAAAAAGTTCTGTGAGGATACCGAGATCAGTACTGAATCCGACGCCGACACACTGCGCCATTGGGCCGAGCGATTGTCTGAAGACTATATGCCGGCGGGCTGGGAGCGGGTGAGGAGCTCTGCCTACACCAGGGTCGCGCACCACAGCGGGCTTCACCTGTATTACAAGCAGTATCTCAGCCGCAGCCCTGCCGCCAGCCTGAAAGAATCCGTGCGCGGCAGCCGCGGCACACGCGCACGCCTGAACGCTGAGGCTCTGCTGTTGATGGGATTCGACGCTCCCCACAGCGTACTGTGGGGCAAGCTTGCCGGGGGAGGCGAGTACCTGTTCACCGTCGAGGCACCCGGTGAACCCGTCGACCGCTGGCTGCGTGAGAACCTGGCCAAGCCAGATCCAGCGCAGCTGCGATCGAGACGGCAACTGCTGCATGCGCTGGGCACCTATATCGGTCGCCTGCATGCCAGCGGGTTTGTGCACGGGGATTTGAGGCCGGAAAATATTCTCGCCGGTCAGACGCAGGACCAGTTCAGGTTCACGCTGGTGAATAATGAGCGCAACAGCCGCAGAACCCCGATACCGGGCAGGCTGTTACTGCGAAACCTGATGCAGTTGAATATGCTGCCGCTGGCCGATCTCGGCCGCACCGACCGCATGCGGTTTTTCAAGGCCTGGCACCGGCAGATGCGCGAGCTGTCCGCGGTGGAGGCAAAAATCCTCGCCGTGGAATCCTATCGCCGCGCGCTGCGACACCTGCCAACCAGGCCACCGGCGACCGCGCTGCCGGTCGAGGATGGCGAACCATCGCAATGAGCGGCGTTCACACCAGGCGCTGGCCGTAGCCTCCGGACAAATGCTGGCCCCGGATACGGTAGAGCGGCCGGATCATGCGCTCCACCACCTCGCGGCGCGTACCGGGCACAGCCTGTAAATACTGTTCCAGGAATTGATCGTACAGTTTCAGGCCGATTCCCAGCTCTTCGGCATTCGCGGTAAAACGCGCCAGGTCCCGCGACTGCTGGATGTTGCCAACCGAACATTTTCGCGTGTGTTCCAGGTCGGTCAGGTAAACGCACTCGCCATTCCAGTACAGCTTCCCCCAGCCGCTGTCGCCGTAGCAGTAACCGGCGGCGTGCAGTTTGCCGAGGGTTTCGCCGGTCGCGCGCATCACCGCGCCGACATCATCGTCGGAAGTGTGATGGTGCCAGATCTCGACGAGATTACCGCCACCGGACATTCCCTCCATCGCCAACAGCGCCCCCTCTTTCAACATCAGGCAGGCCAGTGGTTGCGGCACCGGAATTTCTTTCCCCGACAGTTCACGGGCCCTGTTGAAGGTGCGCAGCGACTGCGACCTGCCGAAGCGGGAGAGCAGTTTTTGGCGCAGTGACTTGAAGCGGTAGAGCTTGAGATACGCCAGCTCGTTCTCGACACGCCACAAGCCGGACAGGCTGTCATGGGTGCTGTTCAGGATCTGGGCGTGATCTTCAATCCACTCGCCAGCACCCTCGGCAGAGGCCGCCAACTGTTGCTTCAGGCGCTCCGCCCAGACATCGCCGCGCTTGATCCTTATTTTACCCGCCATCAGTGTATCTTCCAGCCTCGTGCAATCGGGGGAGTGCCACCATGAAGACTAATATACCCTGTCCAGGCTGTATGCTAAAACCTGTCAGGCAACAGGCTCCAGCCACTGGGCATTCTGCTGGCGGTTACCGCGTACTGAATCAAAATACATCGCCTGCAATTTTTCTGTCAACGGCCCGCGGCTGCCGCTGCCAATCGTGCGGCCGTCCAGCATGCGGATCGGCACAACCTCGGCAGCGGTACCGGTGAAGAACGCCTCGTCGGCGATGTACACCTCATCACGGGTGATGCGCTTTTCGTGGATTTCGTAACCGAGTTCAGCCGCCAGCACAAATATCGCGTCGCGGGTGATCCCCTCGAGGCAGGATGTCAGCTCGGGTGTGTAGATCTTGTTGTTGCGCACGATAAAAACATTCTCACCACTGCCCTCTGCAACATAGCCCTCGTTATCGAGCAACAGTGCCTCCTCGGCACCGCTCTCAATCGCCTCACGCAGGGCCAGCAGGGAATTGATATAGTTGCCGTTGGCCTTTGCCTTGCACATTGAGATATTTACATGATGGCGCGTATAGGATGAGGTGCGAACCTTGATACCGCGGTCGCGCGCCTCCGGATCCATGTACGAAGGCCACTCCCAGGCAGCCACCATGACGTGGGTCCGCAGGTTGTCTGCGCGCAGGCCCATACCCTCGGAGCCATAGAAACACATCGGGCGCAGGTAGCCCTCTTCCAGGCCGTTCAGTCGCACCACGTCCTTCTGCGCCTGGTTGAGTGTTTCCTTGTCAAAGGGCATCGACATACCGAGGATATGCGCTGAGCGGAACAGCCGGTCGGTGTGTTCCTTCAACCTGAATATGCAGGTGCCCTTGTCGGCTGTCTTGTATGCGCGCACACCCTCGAACACACCCAGGCCGTAGTGAAACGTGTGAGTCAGCACGTGTACCTTGGCCTCTCGCCAGGGAACCATTTCTCCATCCACCCAGATTAGACCATCACGATCGGCCAGACTCATCACATCACTCCTGTTTCGTTCATTCTTCTGTCGTTGTGTCGTTTGTATAAGGCCCAAACAGCTGTCGCCACTTGCCGGTGACCGCTGCGCGCGCCTCGCTGTAGCTACCCTCGGCCACGATACCCGGTTGCTGCTGCAGAGAGAGTTGGTGGGCAGCGGAGCGGTAAGCAAGATAGGCATCCTTCAGTGCCTCACACTCCTGCTGTTCAAACAAGCCCTGCTGGCCCAGCGTCTCGATAATGCGGACATTATCCGACCAGCGCGCCAATTGCGGTACGCGATGGGACCACGCAAGAACCGCATATTGCACCATAAATTCAATATCGACGATACCTCCTCTACCGTGTTTTAGGTGAAATTCCCCATCTTCCGCCTTCTCTTCAGGTAGTAAGTGCTCACGCATCTTTTGGCGCATCCCCAGTACCTCGCCCGCGAGCGCAGCTTCATCGCGCGGTCGCCGCAGGATTTCCTCCCGCAGCTCGCTGACGGCGGCCGCCACCTCGGCATCGCCGGCGACAAAACGCGCCCGCACCAGCGCCTGGTGCTCCCAGGTCCACGCCGATTCCTGCTGATAACTGCGGAAGGCGGCCAGGGTACTCACCAGCATGCCGGAATTCCCCGACGGGCGCAGACGCATATCGACCTCGTACAGCTGGCCCATGGCCATACGTGTCTCCAGGATGTGGATCATGCGCTGGCCCAGTCGCGTGTAGAACACGGCGTTATCGATACTGAGCTCGCCGTCGGTAGCACCGCCCCTGGCCGCATCGTAGATAAAGACCAGGTCCAGATCCGAACCGTAGCCGAGCTCGATGCCACCGAGCTTGCCATAACCGAAAATGGCAAAGCCAACACCGCTGCCCTCGCGCACCGGCTGGCCGTATTTATTGGTGAGATCGGCCCAGGCGACGGCCAACACCTGTTCCAGTATCACCTCGGCGATCCAGGTCAGCTTGTCACTGACCTGCATCAACGGCAGGCGGCCGACCAACTCGCTGGCCGCGACCCGCAGCACGTGCGACGCCTTGAAATAGCGCAACGCGTCCATTTGCGCTTCCAGGTCATCCACGGCCAGCCGCGCCACCTGCTGCCGCAACTCATCGCGCAGCAGCTCCTTGTCCGGCGCTGTGTACAGGCTGGCGCGGTCCAGCAGCTCATCCAGCAGTACCGGGTAGCGCGTCAGCTGGTCCGAGATCCAGGGACTGGCCGCACACAGGCGCACCAGTTCCGCCAGCGCCGGCCTGTTCTCCAGCAACAGCACCAGATACGCACTGCGTCGCACCACGGCCGCGACCAGCGGCAGGATACGCTGCACGGCCAGGTCGGGATCACCCGGCACCGCACCGATGCGGGCGGGTTCACCGGGATCCTGGTCAGCCAGTTCGGCACAGGCGCGCAGCAGCTGTGGCATGAACTGCTGCAGGCGCTCCAGACCCTGGGCCTGCAGCGTCAGCACGCGCGGGCTCTGCTGCAGCTCCCGCAGTGCCGCCAGGGTTTCGGCGGGCTGTTGGTAGCCGAGTGCGCTGAGAGACTCCTCGCACAGGCCCTCTCCCCACAGGGACTCTTCCTCCTCGGCCGTGACCGGGTCGTCCTCATCCGGATCGGCGATCAAGTCCCTGAAATGGCCCGCCACAATGTCGCGATGCCGCTCCAGCGCGGCCGTGTAGCCCGCCCAGTCAGCAAAGCCCATCACCGTGGCCATGGCCGCGCGCGCCAACCCCGCCTCCGGCAGCTGCTGGCTCTGCTTGTCCTGGTAGCCCTGGATGGCGTGCTCGCTGTCGCGCAGGAACAGGTAGGCAGTGCGCAAGCCGGCGACGGCCTCGGCCGGCAGGCAGCCGAGTTCGACGCACTCCGCCAGCACCGATAGCAGCTCGCGCTGTTGCAGGCCGAGATCACGGCCGCCGCGAATCAGCTGGAAACACTGGGCGATAAACTCCACTTCGCGGATACCGCCGTGGCCCAGCTTGACGTTGTCCTGCAAACCGCGGCGACGCACCTCGGTATTGATCATCTGCTTCATGCTGCGCAGGCTTTCGATCACGCCAAAATCGATATACCGACGGTACACAAAAGGCCGCAACATGGTCATCAATTCCTGCGCACAGGCCGGGTCGCCAGTGATCGGCCGCGCCTTTATCAGCGCATAGCGCTCCCAGTCGCGGCCCTGTTCCTGGTAGTAGTCCTCCAGTGCGGCAAAATTGTGTGCCAGCGCGCCACTTTCGCCGTAGGGGCGCAGCCGCATATCCACACGAAAGACAAAGCCGTCCGCCGTCACCTGGTCGAGCGCACTGATAAGCTCACGCCCGACGCGGGTGAAAAACTCCTCATTGCTGAGCGACTGCGACTCAGAGTCGGTCCGCCCGGCCTCGGGAAAGCTGAATATCAGGTCGATGTCAGAGGACACATTCAACTCTCGGGCACCCAGCTTGCCCATGGCGAGTACGATCAATGCCTGTGGCGCACCACTGTGGCGACCGCGCGGCACACCGAAGCGCTGCTGCATAGAGTCCTGCACTGACGCCAGTGCCTCCGCAATCGCCGCGTCCGCGAGCAGCGAGGTGTCGCGCACTGTCTCCAGGGTGTCGGCCAGGCGGCAGAAATCGCGCCAGATAATCCGCAGCATATGCCGCATGCGGAACTTGCGCAGTACCGGGGCGAGCTCGGCCCCCTCCGCGGACAGGCGCTGCTGCAACTCGCTGCGAAAGTGCGTTTCTGGCAGGCTGCGCTGCAGCTCGCCACTGGCGAGCAGGTCGAGCAACAACTGCGGCTGTCGCCGCAACAGATCGGCGATAAACGGGCTGCAGGCGAGTACACGGGGCAGCTGCAACGCTTCGGGCCTGCCGACCAGCGCCGCCTCCAACTGCGACGCGAGCGCCGCGCCGGCGCGCTCGAGGATATACTCCCAGGCGCGCGCAGCCTCAGCGGCCAGCAGGTCTGGCAATTCGGGGTTGTCTGGCTTCATGGCTATCTATTCCGGGACCGGGAACAATCAGGCGTCGATCAGGGGGGCGACGCGCATCACCTCTTCTATGGTCGTCTCGCCGCGGGCCACACGCGCAGCGCCGCTGAGGCGCAGGGTGCGCATGCCTTCGCCCATCGCTATCGCGCGGATCTTGTTGGTATCCAGCTGTGCGCGGATCTGCCCCTGCACCTCGCGACTGTTGACCAGCACCTCGTAGATGCCCTGGCGCCCGGCATAGCCCGTATCCCGGCAGTGAATACAGCCGACCGGGCGTGCGATACGCGCCGGTGGCTCCATATGCCAGGGCTGGGTCAGCTGTTGCCAGGCATCGAGGTCGAGCTCCCCATAGTCCTTGCAGTGCGGACACAGGATGCGCACCAGCCGCTGTGACATGATGCCGCGCACGGTGGCCCGGATCAGGTAGGGCGGGGCACCCAGCTCCATCAGGCGGGATATCGAACTGGGCGAGTCATTGGTGTGCAATGTGGAGAGCACCAGATGGCCTGTCAGCGCCGCCTGGATCGCCATGTTGGCGGTCTCCAGGTCGCGGATCTCACCGATCATGATGATGTCCGGGTCCTGTCGCATCAGCGCGCGCACACCGGATGAGAAGTTCAGGTTGATACCGTGGTTCACCTGCATCTGGTTAAATGCGCCCTCGACCATCTCGATCGGGTCCTCAATGGTGCAGACATTGACCTCTGAGGTCGCCAGCTGGCGCAGCGTTGAGTACAGCGTGGTAGTTTTCCCCGAGCCGGTCGGCCCCGTCACCAGCACAATACCGTGGCCGCTGGAGGTCATGTCGTGCCAGTGCTGCAGGTCGGCGTCCGCCAGGCCCAGCTGCTCAAAACTGCGCTGCAGCACGTCCGGGTCGAAAATCCGCATCACCAGCTTTTCACCGAACGCTGTGGGCAGCGTCGCCAAGCGCAATTCCACCTCATTACCGCTGGGGGTGCGGGTCTTCAACCGCCCGTCCTGCGGCCGGCGTTTCTCCGCCACATCCATACGCCCGAGGATCTTGATCCGGCTGCTGACAGCGGCGCACACATGGGCGGGGAGTTCGTATACGGTATGCAGCACGCCGTCGATGCGGAAGCGAACGCTGCCGACGTCGCGGCGCGGTTCGATATGGATGTCACTGGCGCGCTGCTCAAACGCGTACTGCAGCAACCAGTCAACGATTTTGACGATGTGCTGGTCGTTGGCGTCCGGCTCGTTCATCGAGCCCAGTTCCAGCATCTGCTCCAGGTTGCCGACGCCTGCGGGCGCGCCCGGCCGCTCGATCACCCGCGCCCCACGCACCGAACTGGCCATGCTGTAGAACTCGCTGGTGTGTCGCGCGATATCCCGTGGGTCCGTCAAAACACGGCGGATGGGTTTGCGCAATACGTGCTCCAGATTGCTCTCCCAGGCCCGAATATAGGGTTCGGCGGAGGCGATAACGACCTCGTCGTCCTGCACCTCCACCGCGAGGATGCGATGGCGCTCGGCGAAAGCCCGGGACATCACCTCCGCCACGGCCGTGACATTGATTTTCAGGGGATCAATGCGGTACACCGACTGGCCCACCCGCTTGCCCAACCAAGCCAACAGCCGCTCCATCGTCAGCACTTTACCCGGCGCGGCGGCATCCTCCAGCTGCTGTTCAGCGAGGAACACCAGCGGATGGATCTTGAGCTTGCTCGCCAGGTTGATGCGGACCAGGTCCTGGTCTGTCAGGTGGCCGTCGGCATTCAGGTCCTGCGCCAGTGCGGGCAGGCTGAGCCGGTATTCCAGTAGCTGTTCGCTGAACTTGCTTGTCATGGTCTATTAGAGCCGAATTCACGCCGCTGATGTCGAGTCGGACAATGCTAACACAGTGCCCGTCAATCGGACGCCAGAATCCCGAACCGCGCCTGTGGGAAGCCCTGAACAGCGCCGCCTTTTTTGTGACAAATTCATGTCGAGCCCCTACACTAGCGCCACCTGGTTTGAAGGAGATTTGAGCGATGCCTATTCTGAGTCCACTGGGCAACCTGTTCGGCCGTTCACCCATCGGGCCCATTCAGGAGCATATGGCGATGGTTGATCGCGCCGCGCAACTGGTGCCGGACCTCCTTCGCGCATCGGGCGCAGATGACTGGGAGGCCGCCTCGGCCATACATCAGGCAATTGCCGAGGCCGAGGCCGAGGCCGACCAGCTGAAGCGCTCCGTTCGCCGCCACCTCCCGAACCGGCTGTTCCTGCCCGTGCCACGCTCCGATTTGTTGACATTGGTCGGGGTGCAGGACCATATAGCGAACACCGCCAAGGACGCAGCGGGCCTTATCATCGGTCGCAAAATTCGCTTCCCCGCGCCACTGCAGGACGCGGCAATCAAGCTCGCGGAGACCTCTGCAGCGACTTCCCATCACGCACTCAGGGCGATACAGGAGCTGGATGAACTGCTGGAGGTCGGGTTCACCGGCACCGAGGAGATCAGCCGCGTCGAAGCGATGTTGAAAACCGTGGACGAACTGGAATGTAGCTCCGATGAAATCGCTGTCGACCTGCGGGCAAGCCTGTTCAAACTGGAAAGGGACCTGCCACCGATTGACGTGATGTTTCTCTACCAGATTATTACCCTGCTCGGCAGCGTCGCCGATGACGCTGAGAGCGTGGGTGATCGTCTGCAAATCCTGATGGCGAAATAAGCAGCTACTGAGAAGGAATCAATATGGAAATCATTGCCCAGTACGGCAGTATTTTCCTGGTCATGGCCTGCGTCTTTGGCTTTTTCATGGCCTGGGGCATCGGTGCCAATGACGTCGCCAATGCGATGGGGACATCGGTCGGCTCCAAGGCGCTGACATTGCGGCAGGCGATCATTATCGCCATGATCTTTGAGTTTCTCGGCGCCTATTTCGCGGGCGGCGAAGTCACTTCAACCATCCGCAAAGGCATTATCGACGCCGAGGTCATGAACAACCATCCGGAGCTGATGGTCTACGGCATGTTGTCCTCACTGCTGGCCGCGGGCACCTGGCTATTGATCGCGAGCATGTGGGGCTGGCCGGTATCCACCACGCACTCCATAGTGGGCGCTATCGTCGGCTTTGCCGCTGTCGGCATCTCCGTTGACGCCATCCACTGGTCCAACGTCGGCTCCATCGCCGCCAGTTGGCTGGTGTCCCCAATACTGGCCGGCTCCCTGTCCTACGGCTTGTTCATCAGCGTCAAAATCCTCATCCTCGATACCAGTGATCCCTTTCACCACGCCAAGAGAAAGATCCCCATCTACATGTGGATGGTGGGCTTCATGATCTCCATGGTCACTCTGTTGAAAGGCCTCAGCCATGTCGGGCTGGATCTCGACCTGGGGCTGGGCAGCAAGTTCGCTGACGCTGCGCTCATCTCCACAGTAATCGGCCTTGGGGTTGCCGCCCTCGGCTCCCTGATGTTGCGCAATATCAAGGATATACCCGATGAGACACACCGCTTCCGCTCGGTGGAGCAGGTGTTCGGGGTGCTGATGGTCTTTACCGCCTGCTCGATGGCGTTCGCGCACGGCTCCAACGACGTCGCCAATGCGGTGGGGCCGCTCGCGGCCATCGTGAGCACGGTGCAGTCCGGAGGCGAGATCGCCGCCACTGCCGCGGTCCCCTGGTGGATTCTGCTGGTGGGCGGCGCGGGCATCGTGCTCGGCCTGGTCACCTACGGCTGGCGCGTGATCCTGACCGTCGGCAGCCGGATCACCGAGCTGACGCCCAGCCGCGCATTCGCCGCCACACTGGGCGCCTCGGCCACTGTGGTAATCGCCTCGGGCACCGGTTTGCCGATCTCAACCACCCACACCCTGGTAGGCGCCGTACTGGGCGTGGGCTTCGCACGCGGCATCGGCGCGTTGAATCTGGGCGTGATCGGCAGCATTTTCATGTCCTGGCTTATCACGCTGCCGGCCGGTGCCGGCTTGGCCATCATCTTTTTCTTCATCTTCAGGGCGATTTTTGGCGCCTAGCGCCGTTCAGGCACTTGGCTCCATTGCCGCCCTTGTCTAGACTGGGCGGCACCACCACCCACTCACACCCGCAATCCCGACAGCCGGAGCCCTGATGTCGCAGTTCGAGAAACGCGTTTTCGACCAGCTCAGGCAGCTGGTGGGGACACCCTCTGTCAGCTCTACCGACCCCGGCTGGGACCAGGGCAACCGCGCTGTGATAGACCTGCTCGCCGGCTGGCTTTCCGATATGGGCTTTGCGGTCGAGATACAAGCGGTCAGCGCCGGTGGCGACAAGGCCAACCTGATCGCCACACTCGGCTCCGGGCCCGGCGGGCTGGTGCTGGCCGGGCACACCGACACCGTGCCGTTCGACGAGGGCCGCTGGCAGAGCGACCCGCTGGCGCTGACGGAGCGTGACAACCGACTGTACGGCCTGGGCAGCACGGATATGAAGGGCTTCTTCCCGCTGGCAATTGCGGCGGCCAGCGCATTTACTGCGGCCGAGCTGCGGCAGCCGCTGATACTGCTGGCGACTGCGGACGAGGAGAGCTCCATGAGCGGCGCACGGCAACTGGCCGCCGCCGGTTACCCGAAAGCGCGCGCGGCCATCATCGGCGAGCCCACCTCACTGGTACCGGTGCGCATGCACAAAGGTATTATGATGGAGGCGATCCGGGTCACCGGCAGGGCCGGCCACTCGTCCAATCCCGATTTGGGAAACAGCGCACTGGAGGGGATGCATGCGGTGATGGGCGACCTGATACGCTACCGCGAGGAACTGGCCGCCCGCTACAGCAACGAGTTTTTCCAGGTTGCGCGGCCCACACTGAACCTGGGCTGCATCCACGGTGGCGACAGCCCCAACCGAATCTGCGGCAGCGCGGAGTTGCACTTCGACCTGCGCATGACGCCCGGCGGTGACAACGCCACTGTGCGCGCCGAGCTCGAGCAGCGCATGCGATTACTGGCCGCGCAGCGGGGGCTTGATATCCAGTTGCGGCCGCTGATACAGGAGATCGCGCCCTTCGAACAGGATGCGCACAGCGAACTGGTCGTGCTGGCAGAGAAGCTGACGGGCCACAGCGCCGAGGCCGTCGCCTTCGCCACCGAGGCCTCCTTCCTGCAACAGCTGGGCATGGACACCATTGTGATGGGCCCGGGCTCCATCGACCGCGCCCACCAGCCCGACGAGTATCTGGAACTCGAGCAGATCCAGCCCTGTATCGCCCTGTTGCAACAGTGCATCCGCCACTACTGCCTGTAGACACTGTGCAATATTGCCATTAGGTAATCGGACCCGCTTTCTGTACCCTTAATAACTTTCTATTTATCAATGGCTTGGCAGATAACGTGACAACGTCGGGGCGCTCCCATATTCGCTGGCTGCGAAACACCGCTCCCTACATCAATGCACACCGGGGAAAAACCTTTGTGCTGATGCTGGGGGGCGCTATTGCGCAGCACGAAAATTTCTCCCATCTGGTGCACGATATAGCGCTGCTGAACAGCCTCGGCGTGCGTCTGGTACTGATTCACGGCTCGCGCACGCAGATCGACCAGCGGCTGCAGCGCGCAGGCCTGGCCAGTGAGTTCCACCAGGGTATGCGCATCACTGACAACGCCGCTCTCGAGCATATCAAGGACGCCGCCGGTTCCCTGCGCGCGCAAATTGAAGCGCTGCTCTCCATGGGACTGCCGAACTCCCCGATGCAGGGCTCCCGGATGCGGGTTTGCTCGGGCAATTTCGTCACCGCGCGACCAATCGGGGTGGTGGATGGTGTGGACTTCCATCACACCGGTCGCGTCAGGCGCATCGACGCCAGCGGCATACACCAGCAACTTGCCAACGGTTCCATTGTGCTGCTGTCCCCACTGGGCTACTCCCCGACCGGGGAGATATTCAACCTCGCGCTGGAGGATATCGCAGTCCACTGCGCCGCCGCCATCGGCGCGGACAAACTGGTGTTGTTCGGCACAGCCGCGGGAATCGAGGATGAGAATGGCGAGTTGGTCCGCCAGTGCGCCGTGGGTGAAATCAATACACTGTCCATCAGTGACCCGGAGCAACTGTCCCTGTTGCAGACAGCCAAAAGCGCATGCCTGGCCGGCGTGGCGCGCTGCCACATCATCAGCCATGAAGACGACTGCGCGCTGCTGCAGGAGCTCTTCACGCACGATGGCTGTGGCACGCTGGTGGGCAACGACGAGTACGAGTTGTTACGGCAAGCCAATATCGATGACGTCGGTGGCATACTGGAGTTGATCGAGCCGCTGGAGCAGCAGGGCGTGTTGCTGAAACGCTCGCGCGAGCTGTTGGAGACGGAGATCAGCCAGTTCAGGCTGCTGGTGCGCGATGGACGCATCATCGCCTGCGCCGCTCTCTACCCGTTCCCCGACGACGGCAGCGGCGAAATCGCCTGCATCGTCTCACACCCGGAGTATCGGGGGGGCAGGCGCGGTCAGCGGCTGTTGAAGACGCTGGAGCAGGAGGCGCGCCGCCAGGGCCTGCAGCGCGTATTCGTCCTCACGACCCAAACCGCACACTGGTTTATCGAGCAGGGTTTTGTCGAGGCGTCCAGGGATGAACTGCCGGCTCAAAAGAAGCTGCTCTACAATCTGCAGCGCAACTCAAAGGTATTTTTCAAAACGCTTTGAGCGCGAAACAGCGCTGCCCGGACCGGGCAGCGCGGCCTCGACCACACCCGTAAATACCCGGCTTGACTGCCCGCGATGGTGCCAGTGGCACCACTTCGCGCACCATATTGCCCCCTGACGCACACCGTCGACGCCGCCGCCGCACCTGAAACAGGCGCGCGGGCCGAAGCGTGCACCAAATGTTACCTTTTTATGTTACAGCCCCATCCCGAGCTCCATTCGCTCGCAGAGATAAGAAAATTTATTTTTAAATATCATATATCTAGGTCACAAAAAATTCACACTACCTGAGGTTTATTGTCTCGTTAAAGTGTGTATATTAGTAACACACGACGTAACACCACGTGACACACCAACCTCTGGAGAGCTACACCATGAAATATTCAATCGCACTACTGACACTGACCTTCGCACTCAACGCCTCAGCCGGCTGCCCGCTACTCGCCCCCAGCGAAATGCCTGCAATTCCCGATGGCAACTCAGCGAGCGCGGACACCATGCGAAGCGCTATGACACAGGTCCAGGAGTATGTCGGCACCATCGAGCACCTCCTTGAGTGCCGCGGCGTGATGCTGAGCAGCGCTTACTACGAGGAGTTGCTCACCAGCGCAGAGGCAGCCGCAGGCGCATTCAATGAACAGCTGGCGCTGTATCGGCAGCGCAACGGGACCATTGCCAGCAATTAGTCCCGGGTAGACCACCAGAGGGCGGCCCCGCGCCGCCCTCCGCAGAGGAAGTACCACTATGCAAGCGACAGTAGCGACATATTCACTCTCCGGATCACTGACCCCGGAACACCTGTTCGTAACAGGCTTTTTCCTGTTGTCCGCAGTCATCCTGTTCGCGCTCTCGGTCGAGGCGGGCAACTACCCCGAAATCCGCAGTGGCGTGCAGAGCCTGCGGCAGCTCAAGCAGCGGACGCTGCGTCGGCTGCGCACAAGCCTGAAACCCAGAGACCGATTTTCCGGCGGCGGACAGGTCGCAGGGCGATAACTCCGCAATACTCCCACAGCGGCTACGGAAACACGATAAGCGGGAATTCAGGCTCAAAATTTGCTATTCTGCGCGACCGAATTTCACTATGAATGCCGGCTGCGGCCGGACTGCGGACTCTGACAATGCCTGACTATCGATCCAAGACCTCCACCGCCGGCCGCAACATGGCTGGCGCACGCGCACTGTGGCGCGCCACCGGCATGAAAGACGGGGATTTCGGCAAACCCATCATCGCGGTGGTGAACTCGTTCACCCAGTTCGTACCCGGCCACGTGCACCTGAAAGACCTCGGCCAATTGGTCGCTCGCGAGATCGAAGCGGCCGGCGGGGTGGCAAAGGAATTCAACACGATCGCCGTGGACGACGGCATCGCAATGGGCCACGACGGTATGCTGTACAGCCTGCCCTCACGCGACATTATCTCGGACTCAGTGGAGTATATGGTCAACGCGCACTGCGCCGATGCCATGGTGTGCATCTCCAACTGCGACAAGATCACCCCCGGCATGCTGAATGCAGCCATGCGCCTGAATATCCCTGTCGTGTTCG